>JASGDI010000052.1:0-29375 GCA_049841335.1 Niabella sp.
GTTGAAAAAGCGGGGGTGGGGCGTAACCATGACGCATGGGATCACCTATGGATACGATCATTTTAAGTCGGCTGATATTCTTTGGGAGCATCTTAATAAAGTAAAAGCGCTGGAAGACCAGGTATGGGTAGGTACTTTTCGTGAGGTAGCGGCTTATGAAAAAGAGAGAGAGGCCCTCCGGTATGAAGTAGTAAAGAAAAAAAATGGATTTATTGTCAGAACTCAATTACTGTTGGATAAAGTGCTTTTTACAGAGCCGCTTACAGGGGTTATTGATCAAAAGAATATAAAAAGTATAAAGATCACTCAAGGGGAAAAGAAATTAAAACCCCGTATTGTAACAGGTAAAGTCCTGTTTGATTTTGATCCGTATGGAAAGGAAATAGATATAACAATAAAATAAAAAACATGCAATACAGGAATGCAATCATTTTTGCTTTAGTAGTATTTTTCAGTTTTCCGGTGTTCAGAAATACAGGGAGCTTGTATGCTCAGGCTTTTCCCGACGGAACGCCTATCCCGGCCTGGTTCTCAGATACGGATGTAGTTGCCCTCCATTCATTGGGTAAAAAATATATTCTTACTGATTACGGTGTAAAAGCCGACAGCACGGTGGTGCAAACCGAAAGCATACAGGCGGTCATTGATAAAGCAGCCGGAAATGGGGGTGGTGTGGTGATTATCCCGAAGGGTGTTTTCCTCAGCGGCTCGCTGTTTTTTAAACCTCAAACGCATTTATACCTGGAAGAAGGAGCAACCCTGAAAGGCAGCGATGATATTTCCGATTTTAAAGTTATTACCACCCGCATAGAGGGGCAGTCGCTGAAATATTTTGCCGCGCTTGTCAATGCCGATGGCCTGGATGGTTTTACTATTTCGGGCAGGGGAATAATCAATGGTAACGGACTGCGCTACTGGAAGGCTTTCTGGCTGCGTCGCCAATGGAATCCTAAATGCACCAATATGGATGAGCAACGTCCGCGGCTTTTGTTTGTATCGAACAGTAAAAATGTTCAGGTATCGGGCGTACAATTGCTTAACTCGCCGTTTTGGAGTTCGCATTATTATAAATGTGAAAACCTGAAAATTCTCGGTGTGCGCATCCTTGCGGGTACCAATAACGGTAGCGAAGTGCGTGCGCCAAGCTCCGATGGTATTGATTTGGATGTGTGCGAGAATGTTTTAATAAAGAACTGCTATATCTCTGTAAACGATGATGGTGTTTGCCTGAAAGGGGGCAAGGGGCCAACAGCGGATAAAGATCCTAATAACGGGGCCAATCGCAATATCATTGTTGAAGACAATACCTTCGTCAATTGTCCGTCCCTGACGCTGGGCAGCGAATCGGTTTTCACTTACAATGTGATAATGCGGCGTTGCACTGTAAAAAATACCTCGCATGTGCTGCTGCTGAAAATGAGGCCCGATACGCCGCAAAACCATCAGTATGTACTGGTAGAGGATATTAAGGGAACAGCGCGCAGCTTTTTCTCAATAGGTCCGTGGACGCAGTTTTTTGATCTGAAAGGACAGCCAGAACCCAAATCTTCAGCAAGCTATATTACTGTGCGCAACAGTAACGTAAAATGCAATGATTTTCTTCATATCAGATCCTCGAAGCAGTATGCGCTTTCGGATTTCACATTGGAAAACCTGGATATTACAGTTCCGGGCGAGCCACATGTTAAATTAGATTTTATTAAAAATCTGCAACTAAAAAATATTACTGTAAATAATAAGAAACTGTAGACTTACTATAAGGTTTTTAAAACCTCATATTGTTTAGTTAAATAAATTTTGTCGTGGTGAGCTTGACGAACCACCCTTCGACAAGCTCAGGGCGACAGACATTATTTAATTGATATGACACTAGGTCTACCTTTAAAATAAGTATCATGTTAAGAAAATCCATAGCGCTTGTTATTACCTGTTTGCTGTTAACAGGCGCCCTTTATGCACAGGAAAACCAGGAAAGTATCCGGATCAGCCAGTTGTTTAATTTTGGCTGGAAGTTTCATCAAGGCAATGTAACCGATGCTGAAAAGCCCGGTTTTAATGATTCGGACTGGAAGGCCCTGGACCTGCCACATGATTTCCAGATCAATCAGCCATGGGTAAAAGCTGCCGGTGGTGCAAGAGGGTTTAAAGAAGATGGAACAGGTTGGTACCGTAAAATTTTTAAAGCGGATCCTTCATGGAGAGGCAAAAAAATATTACTTGATTTTGAAGGTATCATGTTGAGTGGTGATGCATGGCTGAATGGGGTAAAAATAGGCGGTACCGATTATGGTTACCTGGGTTTTGACGCAGATATTTCAAAGCTCATCAAATATGATACGGACAATATATTGGCTGTTCGTGCTTCCACAAAAGGTAATTCGCGGTGGTACACCGGTGGCGGGCTTTTCCGTGATGTGCACCTGGTGGTTAAGAATGAAGCTTCCGTTGCCCGGCATGGTGTGTTTATCACCACGCCCAAAATCACTAAGCAAAACGCAGAGGTAAAGGTACAGGTGGAGCTGGAAGGGATCAGGAATAAAACCTATAACCTGGAGATCAATGCGGAAATTTTTGCTCCTGATGGAAGCCATGTCGCTGCTTCGAAAGTGGCGGCGCCTCAAAGAAATAAGCTTAAAACAGTGGAAGTGCTGTTGCCGGCTATCAATATTACGGCTCCCCGCTTGTGGTCCTGCGATGCGCCTGATCTTTACACAGCCGTGGTTACATTAAGTATGGATGGAAACCCGGTTGACAGGGTTACCGAAAAATTTGGCATCCGTACCATTGAGTTTTCCAAAGAGTTTGGCTTTAAACTCAATGGTCAAAAAGTTTTTCTGAAAGGAATAGCCAACCACCACGATCTGGGCGCCGTGGGTGCTGCGGCTCATGAAACTGCTATTGCCAGGCAAATGGATCTGCTGAAGGCTTTTGGATATAATCATATCCGCACTTCACACAATCCATATTCCAAAGCATTTTTACGTCTTGCTGATGAAAAAGGTATTTTAATTGTGGATGAGTTGTACGATAAATGGAGTAATAAGGATTACTGGGTGGGCCGCAAACCCTGGACAGAGATCTGGCCGGAAAATTTAACCGAATGGATCAAGCGCGACAGGAACCATCCCTCGGTGATCCTTTGGTCCTTTGGTAATGAGTTGCAGATGCGGGAAGACCTGGCCGGTTATCCAACAGGAGATTGGGGTGTAACCACTTACCATTTGATGAATGTGCTGACCAGGCGTTATGATTCCACCCGTAAAACAACAGTGGCTATGTTCCCGGCCCGTGCCGGTGGCGTGGGTAAAAACGATGAGGGCTTCAATACGAATATTGTTCCGCCCGAGCTGGCTACCGTTACCGATGTGGCCAGCTTTAATTACCGCTGGTACAATTATGCCGATTACCTCAAACATGCCCCGGATATGATCATGTACCAGAGCGAAGCCACCACAAACGAGCTGCTGGCGCCGTTTTATGGAATGGACCTGGACAAAATGGTGGGGCTGGCCTATTGGGGCGCCATTGAGTATTGGGGTGAATCGAACCAATGGCCGAAGAAAGGCTGGGCCTATTCTTTCTTCAATCATTCGCTGGAACCCTTGCCACAAGCCTATTTGATCAAAAGCGCTTTTCAACCCGATCCCCTGGTGTACATAGGCGTAATGGACAGTGAAAAAGAAAACCTGGAGTGGAATGATATTACTGTAGGTCATTTGCCGCTGTCTGCTCATTGGAACAGGAAGGCTGGGAGTAAACAAAACCTGTTCACTTTTACCAATGCTGAGGAAGTAGAGCTGCTGGTAAATGGGAAGTTGGTAGGTATTCAGAAAAACAATACAACCGATCCTGCAAAACGTAATATGATCTATTGGCCAGGGGTGCCTTATGCAGCCGGGAAAGTGGTAGCAATAGCGCGTACTAACGGGAAAGAAGTAGCCCGCCATCAATTGGAAACAACCGGTAGGGCCGTAGCTTTAAAAATAGAAACAGAAAATATGAACTGGAAAGCGGATGGTATCAACCTGCAGTACGTAAAGGTATATGCGGTAGATAGCCGTGGCAGGCGCGTGTACACCGCTGACCCTGCCGAAGTGAGTTTTGAGGTAAGCGGCGCTGCTCAATTAATTGCAGTGGATAACGGCGATCATTACAGTGATGAGCTGTTTGATGGCAACAGGAGAAAACTGCATAATGGTTTTGCCATGGCTATACTGCGTTCCGGTCAAAAAGCAGGGCTGGTTGTGGTTAAAGCATCGGCAAAAGGATTAAAAACCGCAGAAAGCAGGCTGACAACAAAATAACAATTTTAATAAAAGAGCATGGATAAAAAGAACTTAAAAATTGTATTATTACTTACCGTACTTTTTCTAAACCTTCTTTCTTTTTCACAGACAACAGAACGGGAACGTCCGAAAGAGTGGAGCCAGTTAGTAAAAGGCGGACGTTTCATGGATCGTTTTCTCCCAATGATAGGAAAGGTACTTTCTTCGGATACCTGGGGCGCAGATAATGTAAAGCCCCGGTTTATTGATAACGGAATAGAGGATGGGATATGGTCATACTGGTGCAGCAGTGTAAAAAAATCTGATGATGGCAAATACCACATGTTTGTGTGTGGCTGGCTGGAATCATCTCCAAAAGGTCATGGAGAATGGCCTAACTCTTTGCTGTTTGACGCAGTGGGTGATAAACCGGAAGGGCCTTTTACTTTGAAGAAAATGATAGGAAAGGGGCATAATGTTGAAGCGTTCCGTGTTAAAGATGGCCGTTATGTATTATATGTTATTGATGGCCGTTATGTTTCTGATAATATTGATGGACCGTGGGAGTACGGAAAGTTTCAGTTTGAACCGAGAGATCGTAAGATAATTGAAGGGCTATCGAATCTTTCATTTGCAGAACGTGAGGATGGGTCTTTTGTTATGGTGTGCAGGGGTGGTGGTATCTGGATCAGTAAAGACGGGCTTAGCCAATATAACCAGTTAACAGATAAACGGGTTTATCCGGCCGTTAAAGGACGGTTTGAAGATCCTGTTATATGGAAAGATCATATTCAGTACCACATGATTGTTAATGACTGGCTGGGCCGGATCGCTTTTTATCTTCGCTCTCCTAATGGAATAGATTGGGTTACTGATCCGGGAGAGGCCTATATGCCTGGGATAGCTGTTCACGAAGATGGCAAAGTTGAAGACTGGTTTAAATTTGAGCGCATTAAAATGTACCAGGATCAGTATGGACGTGCTGTTCAGGCCAACTTTGCAGTGATTGATGTAGAGAAAAAACTGGATAAAGCCAATGATATTCATAGCTCTAAAAGTATTGCTATACCATTGAATCCGGGCGTATTACTCACCATTTTAGATGAAAAGCCTATAACTTCTAAAACCAGCACCATTCGCCTTAAAATTCAGGCGGAACCAGGATTTAATCCTCAAACAGATATTGACATCAGCTCACTCCGCTTTGGCGCTTCTGAAGAAGTGAACTATGGAAGAGGTGCTAAGGTTTTGAGCACTGAAAATTCAGGGAATGATCTTATCGTAATTTTTAACGGGGAAGGAAATGGTATCGGCCCAAAAGAGTTTGCGCCCAAATTAATCGGAAGGTATAAGAATGAGAAAATGCTTTATGGCTACGCACGTTTGCCATACCTTACTTATATTGAACCTGTTTTATCAGCACGCGCCCCGGTTTTTACAAGCGCTGCAAAAGATATAAGGGGTACGGTAGAAGTTGAAAACTTTGGACAGGTGGCTTCTCAAAAAGCTGCTATAAAAATTGAATATAAAGCAGGTGATAAATGGTATCAGCTGGCATATTCTCCTATTCCATCGTTAAATGCCTATGAGAAAACAGTTGTGCCGTTTTCAGGAAAAATGAACCTGGAAAGCGATAAAGAGTATGAATTTATATTGAGTATTTATGAGGGTAAAAAGCTGCACTCCACGTTCAATTTAAAGCAAAAAATCAGGTAATCATTTAAGTTAATATGAAAAGAATAATAGCAGGTATTTTATTGGGCTGGGCTTTTCCGTTTTGCACATACGCCAATATTGTTTTTCGCAGCAATACTAACCTGCACGTGTCTGTCAGTTCCCATGAGGCCGAAGTAGTGCATACCGCATTTGAGATCTTTGTAAGAGATTATAAAAAAGTGTTTGATGCCGATGTGGTGAAAGATGCTGGTGCGCATGTATTTATCGGAACATTGGGAAACAGCAGTGAAGCAGAAAAAAATATCAGTAAGAAACTCCTGGAAGATTTGCGTACGCACCGGGAAGGATATGTAATGGAAGTGCATAGTGATAAATTGTATATCCTGGGCAGTGATAAAAGAGGAACCGCTTATGGTATTCTCGAACTATCAAGATTGATCGGCGTTTCTCCCTGGGAATGGTGGGCCGATGCACCCATTGAAAAGAAAACTACTTTTAGTTTAAGAGATGGATATAGCAGGCTGGAATACCCGTCAGTAAAGCACCGGGGTATTTTTATTAATGACGAAGACTGGGGATTGATGCCCTGGAGCAGTAAAACTTTTGAGCCGGGTTTGCCAACTGTCGGGAAAACAAAAGGGGCTATCGGCCCTGGAACTTATTCAAAAGTTTTTGAGCTCTTGCTTCGCCTGCGTGCCAACACTCTTTGGCCGGCCATGCACGAAGTGAGCGTTCCCTTTTATTTTACCAAAGGCAATAAGGAAGCCGCAGATAAATATGGTATTATAATAGGCACTTCGCACTGTGAGCCTTTAATGCGCAACAGCGCTACCGAATGGGATATTGCGGGGAAAGGTGATTATAACTATGTTACCAACAGGAAAGGTATTCTTGATTACTGGACAGAAAGATTAAAAGAACTAAATGGGTCCGATAATATTTATACTATTGGCCTCCGGGGTAAGCATGATGGCATGATGCAGGGAGTAAAAACCTTGCAGGAGCATAAAAGCGTATTGTCGCAGGTGATAAAAGATGAACGGGAACTGCTAAGAACATACACAAATCCTGATGTAACCAAAGTACCGCAGGTATTTATTCCTTACAAAGAAGTGCTGGATGTTTATAACGATGGGTTAGAAGTTCCGGAGGATGTCACCCTGATCTGGTGCGATGATAATTATGGTTATATCAAACATTTTCCTGATCAAAAGGAGCGTGCCAGGAAAGGTGGTAATGGTGTGTATTATCATGTATCTTATTGGGGCAGGCCGCACGACTATCTCTGGTTAGCCACGAATCATCCTGCGCAGCTTTATACACAAATGAAGCAGGCTTATGATAAAGGCGCCAGGGACCTCTGGATACTGAATGTGGGTGATATAAAGCCCGCAGAATATTTAACCGAATTGTTTCTGGATATGGCCTGGAATATCGGGTCAATTGAAAATAATATCCATGGTTTGGATCAGCATTTACAATCCTGGCTGGGCCGCGAATTGGGTACTGCAAATGCGAAAGCGCTGCTCCCGGTAATGAATGAATATTACCGCCTGGCGTATATCCGCAAACCGGAATTTATGGGAGGCACCAGGACGGAAGAAAAAGACCCTAAGTATAAAATCGTTACTGACCTCCCCTGGAGTGAAGCTGAAATTCATCAGCGTATCAAAGATTATGACCGCATAGCGGATAAGGTAATTCAGATCTCAAAAAGAATACCGGCAGATAACCAGGATACATGGTTTCAGTTAGTTGAATACCCGGTACGTGGAGCGGCTGAAATGAATAAAAAACATTTATACGGCCAATTGGCACGCCATGGCAAAGCCAGCTGGAATTTAAGTGATGAAGCCTATGAAACAATAGTATCCCTCACCCAAAAATATAATTCCCTCGGCAATGGTAAATGGAAGGGTATTATGGACCATCAGCCACGTGATCTGGCTGTTTTTGAAAAACTGCCACGAACAGTAGCAGGAAATGCAATGCCGGAAAATGTACCTCCTTTGTATTTATTTAATGGAAGTGAATACAAGAGGTTTGCAGGCAGCCAGCCTGTCGTGCATGGTTTGGGATACCGGCGCAGTGCTGCAAGTGTAGCAAAAGGATCAGCGGTTGTTTATCGTTTTAAAACAAAAAAAGCAGGCGCCTTTAATATTGAACTGTCATTAGCGCCTAATCACCCGGTACAAGGTAAAGCCATCCGCTATTCCATCCAGGTAGATGGAGACCCGGAGCAGGTAGTAGATTATACTACCCATGGCAGAAGCGAGGAGTGGAAAGAAAATGTATTGAGCAACCAGGCCCGGCGCACTACTCGTCATGATCTGGCAAAAAAGGGTATGCATACCATAATTGTTAAGGCGTTAGATGAAGGGGTAATTATAGACCAGGTGAAGGTTTGGCAGCAGTGATGATGTTATAATGTTGTTCTTCGGGGTTAAAGGCATTTGGTGCAAAATCAATGAAGTGATGACGTATATAAGTGTCGTCACATCGACTGGCAGGGAGATGTCTCAACGAGTAGCCTTACGGTGAGATTTCTCTCGCTGAAGCGGGATCGAAAAGACTTTAATAAAAAAAGGGAAAAGCAAAAAAAATGAAAAAACTATTATACATCTTTTCGCTGCTTGTTGCAGCAAACAACCTCTCAGCACAACAGGTTATATCCATATGGCCCCAAGGAAAAATGCCCAATAGTAAAGGCCTGCATTTGCCCGACAGCATTGACAAAGGCTACCTGTTTACCACCACTGATCCTAAAATGTACTTTTACCCGGCATTGGAGGAAAAGAACACAGGCGCTGCTGTTCTGATAGTGCCTGGCGGTGGTTATTTACGCCTGCCTGCTGATTATTCCAAAAATGCAACAGCGCTGTATTATCAATCAAAAGGCATTAATGTATTTGTGCTTTGCCATCGCCTGCCAGGCTCCCGTGACCTGGTAAACCCTGAAAAAGCGCCGTTACAGGATGCGCAAAGGGCCATGCGGATCATCCGTGCCAATGCAAACAGCTGGGGTATAGATCCTGACCGCATAGGCGTGGGCGGTACCTCGGCAGGAGGGCACGTAGCATCAACATTAGGCACACACACCGAAGACCTAAGTGCCATTGGCGATAGTCTTGATCAATATTCATTTAAGCCGGCTTTCATGATGCTAGTATCGGCAGTGATCTCTTTTAAAAATGAGATAGCGCATAAAGGCAGCAGGACCAGCCTGATAGGCAATGATCCTGCTGATGAGATGATACAATACTATTCCAACGAAAACAGGGTTACCAAAGAAACGCCACCTGCATTATTGATACATGGTAATGATGATAGAACGGTGCCGTCCTTAAACAGTGTGGTATTTTACCAGGCATTGAGGAGTGCCGGTGTCTCTGCTTCTTTACATATCTTTCCTTCGGGAGGGCATGGCTATACCGTAAATATGAAGTCGGGCGCTGCATCCCTGTGGCCTGGGATTGCAATAGAGTGGCTGAAGGAAATGAAATTCATACAATAAAGAGTATATTGTCAGCAGCCAGGACAGGGTTTGATCATTTAATTTTAAATGGACAGTTATATGAAAAGATTTTTGGTTATTGTTTTTCTTATGGGATATGTGCTGCCGCTTGTTTCGGCGCAACCTAAGCCACCTATTATGGGATGGAGCAGTTGGAACCATTTCCGTATCCACATTGATGAGAAAATGATCCGGGAGCAGGCAGATGCTATGATTTCGTCAGGGTTATACAATGCGGGCTATCGGTTTGTAAACATAGACGATGGCTATTTTAAAGGAAGAGATGGTAACGGGAATTTATTAACGGATGATAAAAAATTCCCTTCCGGTATGGGGGCTTTGGCAGCTTATATTCATAGCAAGGGCCTTAAAGCAGGAATATATACCGATGCCGGTAAAAATACCTGTGGTTCTATTTATGATAAAGATTCAAATGGAGTTGGGGTAGGGATCTATGGTCATATTGAGCAGGATGTTCACAGGTTTTTTAAAGAATGGAAATATGATTTTTTAAAGGTGGACTGGTGCGGAGGTGAAAGAATGAAGCTGGATGAACAAACGGAATATACTAAAATTATAGATGCGGTAAAAGCTATAGATAAGAATATCGTATTTAATATCTGCCGCTGGCAGTTTCCCGGGGAGTGGGCTATCAAAAAAGCAGATTCCTGGCGGATTTCGGGAGATATAAGGGAGCACTTTTCTTCCATATTAAAGATTATTGATTTGAATGCCGATCTGTATAAATACGCATCGCCAGGTCATTACAACGATATGGATATGCTGCAGGTTGGACGTGGAATGAGTTATGAAGAAGATAAAACCCACTTCTCCATGTGGTGTATGATGAATTCGCCTTTACTTGCCGGTAATGATCTTCGCAGTATGAGTAAAGAAACCCTGGAAATTCTTACCAATAAGGAGTTGATTGCTATTAACCAGGATATAGCGCATGTACAGGTCCGGAAAATCTGGAAAGAGGATAATGTAGAGATATGGTTCAAACAGCTCAAGAAAAAAGGGCAAAAAGCTATAGCCATAATGAACCGGGGGAGTAAGGATATGGTATTCAACTTAACACCGGGAAAGGCTGGTATAAAGAAAAATAATAAGCTGAGGGATCTTTGGCTGCATAAAGAATTGGGGAAAACCGGAACAGAAAAAAGTATAACCATACCTGGGCATGGTATTGTAGTATTGAAAGTATATTAGGGTAACTTAAAAATAGTTTGCATGAAAAAAATAGGGATCGCTTGTCTGGCTGTTTTTGTATCAGCTCAGCTTATAGCACAAACACAATGGCCTGCTATTACGCAGCAGGCTAAACCCTGGACCCGCTGGTGGTGGATGGGCAGTGCGGTAGATGAAAAGAATATCAGCGCATCGTTACAGCAATACGCTGAAGCTGGTTTTGGAGGAACAGAGGTTGTTCCTATTTATGGAGCCAAAGGATTTGAAAGCCGCTATATCAGGTACCTTTCGCCGGAATGGATGAAAATGCTGGACTATACCGTACAAAGATCCAATGCACTGGATATGGGCGTTTATATTTCTGTAGGTACGGGTTGGCCTATTGGCGGTACACATGTTACCAAAGAAGATGCTGCATCTAAAGTTATTGTTCAGCAGTATGATCTTACTGCAAATGCTGCGCTTGATGAAAAGATAGTGGTGAGCGATCCTAAGCAAAAAGACTTTGCTGTATTGAGCGCTGTAATAGGATTTGATAAAAGCGGCAATGCTATTGATCTTACCGGTAAAGTAGATGAGGCAGGCTATTTAAAATATACATCCGGGCAGGGTTTAAAGCTGTACGCTATCTTCAACGGTAAAACCAGGCAGGCGGTAAAACGTGCTGCACCGGGTGGTGAGGGCTTTACCATTGACCATTTTTCTAAAGGTGCAACAGCCAGTTATTTTAAAATTTTTGATACAGCTTTTGGTAACGCATCACACGGTGTAAAAGGCTTTTTTAATGACAGTTATGAAGTTTACGGGGCCAACTGGACACCTGCTTTCTTTGAGGAATTTCAAAAACGGCGGGGATATGACCTGAAAAGATATCTCAACCTGTTTTTTTCCGACGCCGGCAGTGATGCCGTAGCCCGGTTAAAATCAGATTACCGGGAAACGATGGCCGACCTGATGCTGGAAAATTTTTCTACCGTGTTCACTGATTGGACGCATAAAAGGCAAGCGAGCTCTATTAACCAGGCGCATGGTTCCCCGGGCAACCTGTTAGACCTTTACGGCGCCTTTGATATTCCCGAAACAGAAACCTTTGGTAGCAGTTATTTTGCTATCAGGGGATTGAAAAGAGACAGCGCTGATATACGCAATGTTGATCCAGATCCGAATATGCTGAAATTTGCTTCATCGGCTGCACATGTTTATGGAAAGCCTTTAATAAGCTGCGAAACCTTTACCTGGCTGGGTGAGCACTTTAAAACGGCCTGGAGCCAGTGCAAGCCGGAGGTGGACCAGGTGTTTCTTTCAGGCATTAACCATGTTTTTTATCATGGTACCACCTACAGCCCGCAGGATGCTCAATGGCCGGGCTGGTTGTTTTATGCATCAGTTAATTTTGTTCCCAATAATAGCCTATGGCCTCACTTAAGCGGGTTGAACAATTATATCGCCCGCTGCCAGTCTGTGTTACAGGCCGGGTCGCCTGATAATGAGCTGGCCATTTATTGGCCGGTGTACGATGTATGGCATAATGCCAAAGGCATGGATAAGCCCCTTTCAGTGCATCATGTAGATGAGTGGCTGCACCCCACACCGTTCTATAAAAATGTGGTAGGGTTACAGCGTAACGGGTATTCGCTGGATTTTGTTTCTGACAGGATGCTGGATCGGGCAAAAGCAAACGAAGGACTGATGAGCGTAATGCCTGGTGGCGCCAGGCATAAAGTGCTGTTAGTGCCTGCCTGCGAAAAAATGCCGGTAAGTACGTTTGAAAATTTGTTGCGCATTGCGTCAGAAGGAGGGACAGTGGTAATTGAACAATTCCCCGGAGATGTACCGGGTTTCAATGATGTGGAAAAGCAAAGAGCTGCACTAAAGGAATTGATTAATGGAATAAAGCTCTCGGAAGTTAACGGACTGCAGATAGCGCAGGTAGGCAGCGGGAAAATAGTGGTGGGAAATATGAATGAAGCGCTAAGCCGGTTAAATGTGTTGCCCGAAAGCATGGTATTGAACGGCCTGAAGTTTATTCGCCGGAAATTAGCGGATGCTGTTTATTACTTTATAGTAAATAATACGGCCAATGATGTTGACGAAGCCATCAGCCTGCAGGCATCCGGGAACAGTGTTTTATTGATGGATCCGCTGAACGGTGCTATCAGTCAGTTAGCCTTTACGAAAGAGGGTGGCAAAACAGGTATCAGATTGCAGTTAAAATCGGGTCAGTCAGTGATCATAAAAGTCTCAGCAAAAACAGCAGTGACACCTGCACACAAGTACCGGGTGCCAACCGGCACCCCGGTCAGTTTAACAAAAAATAAATGGACGATCAGCTTTAAGGAAGGCGGCCCGGTTTTACCCACGGCAAAACAAACTACAGGTATCAGGCCCTGGACCAGTTTTACCGGTGATGTTGCTACGCAAAATTTTTCGGGGACCGGCATATACGCTACTTCCTTCAACATAAAAAATAAAGCGGCGGATTATTTGTTACAACTGGATAAGCTATATGAATCTGCACGTATTATCATTAATGGTAAAGATGCGGGGCTGATATGGAGTCTGCCTTTTGAAATGAAGGTAGGGCAATATCTGAAAGAAGGGGCCAATACCATCCGCATAGAAGTATGTAACCTGATGGCCAACCGTATCCGCTACATGGATCTGAAAGGAGAAGTATGGCGAAATTACCATGAGATCAATTTCGTGAATATTAACTATAAAGATTTTGATGCCGGTAAATGGAAAGTGCAGCCTTCCGGGCTGGATGGAGATATAAAGCTGATCCCTTTAAAATGAGATCTGTTTTTGGTTTGCAGAAGTTATGCCGGTCTGGTCAGTATGAACTATTAAAAATAAAATTTTGTTTCAGATGCGTTTGGGGTTCTTGCCCATTTTAATGATAGCCGGTTTACTTAGCCATGCCCAGGAGCCGTACAAAAAAACCGGAACGGGCATAATAGTGTACCCCGAAAAATCGTTGTCGGGCAATGCCACTGTATTAAACGTTCAGGTAGTTACAGATAAAATAATAAGGGTAACAGCAATACCGGATCATGAGCCGGTTAGAGACCAAAGCCTGGTAGTATTGCCGGTGTACCAAAAAACAGAATGGGCCCTTTCCGAAGTTGATGATGGTAAATTGCTGCTTACCACTACCGCGCTTAAAGTAACTGTTGATAAAAGAACCGGGGCCGTGAGTTATGCTGATAAAAACGGGGATATTTTACTGAGCGAGCGGGCTGTAACAGGCAGGCAGTTAAGTCCTGTGGTATGGGAAGGACAGCCCTTATATAGTATCCGGCAAACCTTTGATATGTCTGCCGATGATGCCTGGTACGGGCTTGGCCAGCACCAGGAAGATATGTATAATTATAAAGGCCAGCAGGTAACGCTGTTCCAGAATAATACCGAAGTGGCCGTTCCTTTTTTAGTATCGAAAAAGAGCTACGGGCTGCTTTGGGATAACTATTCGCTGACCAAAGTAGGAGATACCAGGAGCTATCAGCCTTTGTCCTCGTTAATGTTGTTTGATAAAGAAAATAACCAGGGTTGGCTCACAGCTACTTATAGTAATGATAAAAATAATCCGGCAAAAGATATCGTTAAGGCAGAGTCCGAGATTAATTATGCTTACGTAAATGACAGCAAACTGTATCTGCCTGCTGATTTTAAGGTAAACAAAGGCATGGTGAGCTGGGAGGGAAGCATAGCCAGTGGCATGGAGGGGTTACATAAAATACGACTTACCTACGCCGGCTACACAAAAGTCTGGATTGATGGAAAACTGTTGTTTGATAAATGGCGGCAGGCATGGAACCCTGGTTCTGGTGTCATTAATTTCAATTTTGAAAAAAATAAAAAATATCCCGTACGTATAGAATGGATACCGGATGGAGGAGAGTCCTACCTTACCGTAAAATGGCTGCCTCCTGTTGACAGGGATAATGAAAACAGCTGCACCTTTGATAGTGAAGCGGGAAAGCAACTGGATTATTATTTTGTGTATGGTGATAATATAGACGGTGTAATAAGTGGCTACCGGCAATTGACAGGCAAGGCTGTATTGATGCCCAAATGGGCTATGGGTTTCTGGCAGAGCCGCGAAAGGTATAAGACCCAGGAGGAGTTGATTGGTGTGGTAAACGAATTCAGAAAAAGAAAAATTCCGTTAGATAATATAGTGCTGGACTGGAGCTACTGGCGTGAGGCAGAATGGGGCAGCCAGGATTTTGATGAGAAACGTTTCCCCGATCCTGATGGAATGATAAAACAGGTGCATGATAAACAGGCGCGTATCATGATCTCTGTATGGCCCAAATTTTATGAAGGGATACCAGTGTACGACAGCTTTAATGCGAAGGGATGGCTGTATAAACGGAATATCGCAGACAGGCAGAAAGACTGGATCGCGCAGGGGTACACTTCTACTTTTTATGATGCTTTTAATGAGAATGCCCGTAAAGGTTTTTGGGATCTGATCAACAAGAAGCTGTACAAGCGAGGCATAGACGCCTGGTGGATGGATGCCAGCGAACCGGATATTCTTTCTAACGTTTCTCCCGAAAGGCGTAAGCAGCAAATGTCTCCTACGGCTTTGGGTACAGCGGCCGAATTCCTGAACGCCTACCCGTTACAAAATGCTAAAGGTATTTATGAAGGGCAGCGTGGATCAGATCCTGGTAAAAGGGTTTTCCTTTTAACACGTTCGGGTTTTGCCGGTTCGCAACGTTATGCCGCTGCTATATGGAGCGGCGATATTGCTACACGCTGGGAAGATATGAAAGCCCAGGTGAGTGCAGGTATTAATTTTTCTTTATCAGGGCTGCCTTACTGGGCAATGGATATAGGAGGCTTTTCTGTTGAGAGGCGGTATGAAAAGCCTTCGGAAAAAGACCTGGACGAATGGCGGGAATTAAATACGCGCTGGTACCAGTTCGGCGCTTTTACGCCTTTGTTCAGGGTACACGGGCAGTTCCCTTTCAGGGAGATTTATAATATAGCACCTGAAGGTCATCCTGCTTATAATAGTATGTTGTATTATAACCGGCTACGCTATCGCCTGATGCCTTATATCTATTCGCTGGCTGGTGATGCTTATCATAAAGATGGCACTATCATGAGAGGTTTGGTGTTTGATTTTACATATGATGCTGAAGTGACTAATATAGGAGATCAGTATATGTTTGGACCTTCTTTGCTCATCAACCCGGTGTACGCTTATAAAGCAGTGCAAAGAAAATTGTACCTGCCTGCGGGACAGGGGTGGTACCATTTGCATACAGGAAAATACTATACCGGCGGACAGTATATAACAGTTGATGCGCCTTATGAGCAGATGCCCGTATTTGTTAAAGAAGGCGCTGTGATACCTGCCAGTCCTGCATTACAGTACACGGGTGAAAAACCGGCCGACCCAGTTACGCTGTTTGTGTATGGTGGTAAAGATGCAGTCTTTACTTTATATGAAGATGAGGGGCTGAATTATAACTATGAAAAAGGGAATTGTGCCCATATTACTTTCAGGTATGACCAAGCGGATAAAACCCTTACCATAGAAAACAGGAAGGGAAGCTTTCCCGGTATACTGAAACAACGAACTTTTTATATCAGGTTGATAGATCAGTCAAAGCCTGCAGCTTTTGATTTTGATGAAAGAACGGGAGTTCCTGTTAAGTATAAAGGAAAAAAAATGGTTATAAAATTATAGCTGAATAATTCCCTGCTCTGCCAGAAACTACACAGTTTCCGCAGCTGCTGTTCTTTTCCAGGTTGTTTTCTTTCCGAACGCTTTTCCGCTGTCCGTCATTTTTATCGTTTCCAACTGTATCGTCCATACTTCGCCCTGCATGGCAAGTGCAAAAGGAAAACGGAGGTGGTACCTGGTGCCTGCGTTTTTCGCTAAAGGATCTTCCGCGGTAACTATCTTACCTGTAAACTGTATGCCCTGTACCAGCATTTTCTTTAGCTTGTCCGGTAATATGGTTCCTGATACTTTAGCGTTTTGCTGAAGGAGTACTGAATGACGGGTTGTGGCAGAGGATTTATAATACAATAATCCTTCTCCACTGTTAAAGGCATAAAAGCAGCTGAATGAATAGGGATTTCCCTGTTCATCCACGCAGCAGATGCTTGAGCAGGTCTGTTTTTCTAAAAACGTTACAATCTCTGAAGGTATAGGGCTCATGATAATTTTATGATTTTTACCGGGCAGGCTACGGCTACTTCAGCTGCCAATGCCTTGTCCCATTCTTTAATTTCTAAAACAAAAGTTTTGTTCTTCTTTTCAGCTTTAATAAGCGTGGCTTTACCGTCGCGCTTCGACATGCGCCAGAGGTGCTGCTGCATTTCATAACAAATACCGCACCCTATACATTTATCCCGGTAATGGATCAGTTTACTCATTGGTGGCGCTCACAATTTTATACAGTTTATCACGGGGAGTAACTTTTGCCGTTACCGGGAAGGTGATCTTATCTCCTTTACCGGCTATACCGGCTTGCGCTCCGTTCACAGTAAGGGTTTGCATGGTTTCTTTCATAAAGCCGATATTAGATCCGCTTACCATTATGGTATCCCCGTTTTTGATACTGCCTGTCTCTACTATAAATTCCCCGATGCCGATCTTAGGATAATATTTTGTTCCCTTGCCTATATATATTTTTCTCTCTGTTGCTGCCGAGCCTGGGCTTTTGGTCCATTCGCCCAGTTTCCTACCAAGATAATAACCGTCCCAGAAACCGCGGTTATATACGGTAGAAAGCCTTTTCATGTAACCGGCTACTTTCTTTGTGGTATAACGGCCGTTTGCAATATCGTCCAGGGCTTCGCGGTAACATTTTGTAACAGTATATACATAATCTGCTCCCTTGCTCCGGCCTTCTATTTTTAAAATATGGATACCGCTGTTTACTACCTCGTCTAAGAAAGGTATGGTGCACAGGTCTTTGGGAGACATGATGTATTCATTATCCACCACAAGCTGCTGCCCGGTTTCAAGATCAGTTACTTCATAAGCACGGCGGCAGTTTTGTACGCAGGCCCCGCGGTTGGCCGATGCATTTTGGGTATGCAGGCTCAGGTAGCATTTACCCGAAACCGCCATACAGAGTGCTCCGTGCCCGAAAATTTCTACTTTCAGTAATTCGCCCGATATGCCGCGGATGTCTTTACGTACAATTTCTTTACAAATATTTTCTACCTGTTTCAGCGTAAGCTCCCGGGCCAGCACCACAACATCAGAAAACCGGGCAAAAAACTTTACTGCCTCCACATTGCTGATATTAGCCTGGGTGGAAATATGCAGCGGAATGCCCATACGGTTACATTGCTCAATCACTGCAAAGTCTGAAGCGATCACCGCATCAATACCCTGCTGTTGTACTTCTTTCAGTATGTGATCCAGTAGCCTGAGATCATGTTCATACACTACGGTATTCAGAGTGATGCAACTTTTGACACCCTGTTTTTTGCACCGTTCCGCTACTTCGCCAATATCTTCAATAGTAAAAGGCGGGGTAGAGCAGGTTCGCATATTCAGCTGCTCCACGCCAAAATATATAGCATCTGTACCGGCGTCTATGCCGGCCTGCAGCGCATCAAAAGATCCTGCCGGTGATAAAAGTTCTGTTTTTCTGTGTAACATCCTGCCTGAGGTGAATATAATAAACCTGTCTGTTGGGCACAAAACTACCGGGAACTGGATTTTTTAAAAATGATCCTGGTCATATAGCTGCATGAACTATATGAGATTTTTAAAGGGACAAAGTAGTATAATGACAGGGCAAACGCATCTTAAATCTTCATTCAAGCAAATAATATCACCCTCTCAGGAATGGTGTACAATTTGATGTACCAGGGGTTCTACAAATATAAAGCCTGAATTGTTGAAGGGATTAATACTCTGAAAAGGTCAGATATTTCTTAGCTGTGCGAGGTGTTCTCGCCTCGCACTTTGTATGTTATCGCCTCCAGGCAATAGATAAACGCACAAAAATGGAGATTTGTCCTGCACCTGTATTTTAAAAAGTACCATTATGCTATAATTTTGTATTTTAAACATTTGTAAACCGGAAGCATCGTATAAGTGGAAAACCAATGCATCAGGCAGGAAAATATATGGTAGTGGCAGGTGTGCTGTTAATAATAGTGGGGGTTGTATTATGGCTTTCAGGTAACCGCCTGAATTTTTTAGGGCGCCTGCCGGGCGATATCCGCATCGAAAAAGAAAACTTTAAATTTTATTTCCCCGTCACAACGCTTATTCTTATCAGCCTTATTGTGAATGGCATCATCTGGTTGATAAGAAGATTTTTTTGATGCCTTCTTTATCAGCCAGGTTCGCCTCGCACTTTGTATATTATCACCATCCACGCGATGGATAAGGACACAAAAAAAGAGTACTTTTTTGCCAGTTAAAATTTATTCTCTATTTTTAATTGTCGAAAAAACAATTAAAAATATTATTGCCATGAAAAAATTTTTTTTGCCATTGTTTGCTGCTGCTTTTTCTTTCCAGGTAAATGCCCAGGAAATTACGGCTGCGCTTAACACTGATGAAGCTAAAACTGTGATCAGTAAGCATATTTATGGGCATTTTGCCGAGCATTTAGGCCGTTGTATTTATGATGGGTTTTGGGTAGATGAAAATCTCGATGTAAAAAAGCAGGGGCGCATCAGGCTGGATGTAGTAGAAGCTCTAAAAAGGATCAGGGTGCCTAACCTGCGCTGGCCGGGCGGTTGTTTTGCTGATGAATACCACTGGCGGGATGGGATCGGGAAGCCCTCAGAAAGGCCCAGAATGGTGAATACCAACTGGGGCGGTGTTTCGGAAGATAACAGTTTTGGAACGCACGAATTCCTGGAGCTTTGCGAACTTTTAAATACAGAACCTTATGTTGCGGGTAATGTGGGAAGCGGTACGGTGGAAGAAATGGCCAAGTGGGTAGAGTACTTAAATTCCCCGGCACAAAGCACTATGACCGAACTGAGAAAAGAGAACGGACGTGAAAAGCCATGGAAAGTGACCTATTGGGGTGTAGGCAATGAAAGCTGGGGATGCGGGGGAAATATGACGCCTGCTTATTATGCTGATCTGTATAAACGATATGCAACCTATGCGAGAAATTATCCGGGAGCGCCGTTGAAAAAAATTGCCAGCGGGGCCAATGCCGGTGATTATAACTGGACAGAAACATTAATGAAAAATATTCCGCGTAACCAGATGTGGGGTGTTACGCTGCACTACTATACCTTACCTACAGGTAACTGGAGTGGCAGCAAAGGCTCTGCTACACAGTTTGATGAAAAAGAATATTTTAATACCATGAAGAATTGCCTGCACATGGAAGAGCTGGTGCAAAAACATTCGGCCATTATGGATAAATACGACAAGGAAAAGCGTGTGGCTTTGGTGGTGGATGAATGGGGTATCTGGACGGATGTAGAGCCAGGCACTAATCCGGGTTTTTTGTATCAGCAGAATAGCATGAGAGATGCTTTGATAGCGGGTACCACATTGAATATTTTTAATAATCATGCTGACCGTGTGAGAATGGCCAACCTGGCACAAACCGTAAATGTGCTTCAGTCTATTGTTTTAACAAAGGGTAAAGAGATGCTGCTTACACCTACTTATTATGTATTTGAACTGTATATGAACCACATGGATGCCAGGCTGATCCCTTTTACATTTACTACTCCTGATTACGTAAACGGAGACCGTAAAATACCCGCAGTTAATGCTTCTGCTTCGCTGGATTCTAACGGAAAACTACATATCACTTTCGTAAATGTTGATGCAGGCAAAGACATTACAGTAAAGGCTTCGGTAAACGGGAAAAAATATAAAACGGTTAACGGGCGCATACTTACCTCCAAAAGCTTTACAGACATCAACACTTTTGAAAATAAAACAAAAGTGGTTCCCGCTGCTTTCAAAGGAGCGAAAATTGAAAAAGAGGGTTTGGTAGTAAAATTGCCCAGGCTGAGTGTTGTCAGCATTACGTTAGAATAAGCCGCGTAGCGGCGTCATGTCAATAGCCATGTAGTGGCATCATATTAATAGCTGCGTAGCAGCGATATGTTAATAACCGCGTAGCGGCGTCATGTTTATAGAGAAAAGTATTCCTTACCTTTATCGCTGGTAAGTTCAATTGTAAACCGGATATAAAAAATTATGAGTAGCAACAAATTTTCCCTGGAAGGTAAAGTGATTATAGTTACGGGCGCTACAGGCGTACTGGGTCATTCTTTTGTGAATGCTTTAGCAGTCCAGGGTGCTGTAGTGGGCATTTTAGGCCGTAATGAGGCTGTTGCAAAAGAGCGTGTCGCTGAAATTGAAAACTCAGGTGGCAAGGCTATTGCTTTGGTGGCAGATGTATTGAATAAAGAGCAGCTTGAAGATGCCTGCAAAACGGTAATAGAGAAATACGGTAAGGTAGATGGCCTGATAAACGCAGCCGGTGGCAATCAGCCGGGCGCTGTTGTACAGCCGGAGCAAGATGTTTTTGATCTGAACATGGATGCATTAAAACAGGTGATGGACCTGAACCTGTTTGGTACTTTACTGCCTACCCAGATCTTTGGAAAAGCTATTGCCGAAACTGCAAAGACCGGGAGCATTGTAAATATATCATCTGTAGCTGCCCATGCCGCAGTAACAAGGGTTTTGGGCTACAGTCTTGCCAAAACAGCCATTGAAGCCTACACTAAATGGTTTGCGGTAGAAATGGCCAACAGGTATGGCGATAAATTAAGAATGAACGCTTTGGTGCCGGGGTTCTTCCTTGCAGAACAGAACAGGAGGTTACTGACCAACGAAGACGGAAGCTATACTGACAGGGGAGAGAAAGTCATACGTAGCACCCCTTATAAAAGATTTGGTAACCCTGATGAATTAACAGGTGCATTGATCTGGCTGCTAAGCGATGAGTCTACTTTTGTTAATGGTACATATATTGCGGTAGATGGCGGCTTTACTATTTTTAGCGGAGTGTAGCTGTGAGGAGTGAATAGTGAGTGGTTAATAGTTAATAGTAAATAGTTAATAGGATTTTTTATCACCATGTATTCAATACAAAACGGGTTTATAAAGATAGGAGTGGTGCCAAAAGGGGCCGAGCTACAAAGCATCAGCAATATTGTTACCGGCCAGGAGTATATGTGGAGTGGGGATACAGCATTTTGGGGTAAATATTCCCCTGTGCTTTTCCCCATTGTGGGGGCATTGAAAGAAAATACGTATTATGTTCATAGTAAATCCTATCAATTGCCACGGCATGGGTTTGCCAGGGACATGGAGTTCCGGCTGTATGAGCAAACAGCAGACCGGCTTGGCTTTTTGCTTGAAAGCAATAATGATACTTTAGCAAAATACCCTTTCAGTTTTCAGTTTTACATTGATTATGCCATTGAGAGGAATACATTATCAGTCAGCTATCGCGTTTTAAATACCGGGGAAGAGGATATGTATTTCTCAGTAGGAGGGCACCCGGCATTTCGGGTACCGTTATTTGAAGGGGAGCGTTATGAGGATTATTATCTGCAGTTCCATCAAGATGAGAATGCAGGAAAATGGCCTGTTATGGCTGATGGCTTATTAGAAGCAGAACCGGTTCCTTTTTTAGAGAACACAGACCGTATCCCGTTGACTAAAGCGCTTTTTTATAAAGATGCTATAGTGCTGAAGCACCTCAATAGTAATAGTGTAAAATTGCTATCCGGAAGATCAGGAAAAGGATTTGAGTTTGACTTTACCGGCTTTCCTTACCTGGGTATATGGGCGGCAAAAAATGCAGATTTTGTTTGTATTGAGCCCTGGTGCGGTATTGCAGATAGTGTAACTGCTGATCAGCAATTCACTGATAAGGAAGGTATCAACAGGATTACACCTCAGTGTGAGTTTGAAAGAACCTGGAGCTTTACTATTATAGAGTAATATAGCCTGTTGCTTAAAAAAATATTAAACTTTTACGCTTCTCGCTTTTATCGTTTATCTTTCGCCTTGTTTAAGTAATGAGGCGGTTAATTTTTTCATTTTTACTGATCCTGTTGTTTTCTGTTGGTTATGCACAACAGAAATTTACCCTTAGCGGAACAGTGCGCTCGCAGCGTACCGGTGAAACCGTCATCAATGCCAGTATCAAACCTGTTAATAATACGGAAGGGATCAGCAGCAATGAATATGGTTTTTATTCTATCACCTTACCTGCAGGGGAATATATAATAGAGTATTCGGCTGTTGGATTTGAAACAATAGTAGAAAGCGTCAGGCTAGATCAGCATGTATCAAAAAATATTGCTTTACCGGATGAAATTAAAAACCTGGAAAACGTAACCGTATCTGCCTCTGGTAAAGGCCGCACCATAACAGGCACACAGATGGGGGTGGAAAGGCTCAGCATAACAGAAGTAAAGACCATTCCCATGCTGCTGGGAGAACGGGATATTTTAAAAGCCATCCAGTTGTTACCCGGTATAAAGCCGGCAGGAGATGGCAACAGCGGATTTTACGTGCGTGGCGGCAGCGCCGATCAGAACCTTATTTTGCTTGACGAAGCACAGGTGTACAACGCATCGCACCTCCTGGGTTTCTTTTCCACCTTTAATTCTGATGCCATTAAAGATATTACGGTTTATAAAGGGGGTATGCCGGCGCAATATGGAGGCAGGCTATCGTCTGTGCTCGATGTGAAGATGAACGAAGGCAATAACCAGGACTATGAACTAAGTGGCGGTATCGGCCTCATATCAGCTAAGCTCAACCTGGAAGGCCCTATTCAAAAAAACAGGTCCTCTTTTTTACTCTCAGGCAGGAGAACTTATGCAGATGTTTTTGTTCCCCTGGCAAAAGATACGGCTATCCGTAACAATAAGCTTTATTTCTATGACTACAATGCCAAGCTCAATTATAAAATGGGCGAGAAGGATAATATTTATGTATCAGGGTACTTTGGAAGGGACTATTTAAAACTGGATCAGCAATTTGGCATTAACTGGGGTAATATTACCGGTACCCTGCGCTGGAATCATATTTTTAACAGCCGCCTGTTCTCCAACACTTCTTTCATTTACAGCGATTTTGATTATAACATTAATATCAATAATCCTAATAATGATCTGAATATTTATTCAAAGATCCGCGATTTAAACCTTAAGCAGGAGTTTCAATGGTATGCGGGAAGCAGGCATTCGCTTCGCTTCGGGCTTAATTCTATCTACCATAAAATACGTCCCGGTGATGTTACTTCTTCCGGCAGTGCCAGCTTTAATAATTTTTATTTGCAGGACCGGTACTCCTGGGAAAATGCATTGTTTGTAACCGATACCTGGAAAGCGGCTCCCTGGCTGAATGTTACTTATGGAGCACGTTTAACATCATTTGCTATCTTAGGTGCAGGCGATTTTTATGAAGTAGATGCCGATGGAAATGTAACTGATACCCTAACCTATGCAAAAGGGAAAATAGTAAAAAATTACCTGAACCTGGAACCGCGCCTCGCAGCCAGTTTTATCATCAATCAAACATCATCCTTCAAAGCATCTTATGTGAGAAATGTGCAAAACCTGCACCTGATGTCCAATTCAACCACCGGCGCACCAACCGATAAATGGCTGGCCAGCACTAATATTATAAAACCTGAAATTGCTGATCTGTTTTCGGTAGGATGGTATAAGAACTTTGCAGAAAACCGGTATGAGTTTTCAACAGAAACTTATTACAAAAAGATGTATAACCAGATAGATTACAGAACGGGGGCCGATGTATTTACCAATGATGCTATTGAATCGCAAATTCTGTTTGGTATTGGCCGCGCTTATGGCTGGGAGCTTTTCCTGAAAAAGAAAACAGGTAAAGCTACCGGGTGGATCAGTTATACCCTGTCTAAAACAGAAAGGAAGATCAATGGTATCAACGACGGAGAGTGGTATAATGCAAGGCAGGACCGTACCCATGATGTGGCCATAGTGTTTAACTACCAGCTTAACAGGAAATGGAACCTTGCGGCCAACTGGATCTATTATACTGGGGATGCGGTTACCTATCCTAGCGGAAAATACATTGTAGATAACCAGATCGTGTTTTATTATACCAAAAGAAATGCAGACAGGATGCCTGCGTATCACCGTCTTGATTTGGGCGCTACCTGGTTGTTGAAAGACAAAAAGAATTTTACCTCAGAGCTGGCGTTCAGCCTTTTTAACGCCTACGGAAGAGAAAACCCGTATATTATTACTTTCAGGCAAAACAAGGATGAGCCTACGCGAACGGAAGCGGTAAAGACTTCTCTGTTTAGATTTGTGCCATCCATTTCTTATAATTTTAAGTTTAAATAAGTGTCACCCATACTCAAACTCATATGCATAGTAATTAGTGCTTCGGTAGTTGCCGTAAGCTGCGAAAGAGTGATTGCTGTGGATATAAAGGACGCGCCTTCACAATATGTGGTGGAAGGCGTTATTACAGACGATAGCGTTTGCCGTGTGCGCGTGTCGCAGACCAGCAATTTTCATGACAGTATTAACCTGGCGGGCATAAACAATGCCCATGTCACTATTACTGAAGAAGGAAGGAGCCCTGTTGTTTTGATGTCTGCTTCAGAACGTGGTATTTACCGGGCCCGGTTTACGGGTCGCCCGGGCCGCACCTATCATTTACGCGTAGAAGTTCCGGGTGCAGCCAATGCCGGGATTTTCACCGCAACGTCCACCATGCCTCAGAAAGTATGGCTGGACAGCCTGTACATTACACAAAGGGTATTCCTGGGGCGAACCCGTAATATTGCTACCATCCGTTTTAAAGATCCTCCGGAGCCGGGCAATGCGTACAGGTTTATTCAGTATGTAGATGGCAAAGCCGAAACAACCATTTTTATTGCCAAAGATGATCTGATTAACGGACGTACAGTCATGGATGAGCTCCTGATATTTAATGATGAATACACCTTAAAAAAATGCGACCAGGTGCGGGTGGAAATGCAATGTATAGATCAGCCTAACTATTTATTCTGGTATAGCCTGAACCAGGGCTCACTGGGATCATCACAATCGGCATCACCCGGAAACCCGGCTTCCAATATTAAGGGCGGGGCATTGGGATATTTTAGTGCGCATACTGTTTCGGCGCTGAATATTGCAGTTTTCCCCGATTCCACATGCAGTTACCCTGCCGATTAGGACTTCTTTTTTGTAAAAGATGGACTGATTATCAGGACAAACACATCTCAAATTCAAGTCCAAAGTCAATAATACCATCCGCGACGGCGGATTCTAACTGAAGTGCTCTATTTTTTTATAATCATTTCACACTCCTTTCGGAGTTTACAAACAACCGGATAATTAATCCTGAAAATAAGGGTAACCATGTTAAAAAAACGCCGAAGAAGTGACCTAAACGTATAGAAACCTGTAAAATTAGATGCGTTTGCCCTGGACTGATTATTTCTTTTTTTATGTAGAATGAAAAAAAATCTTATTTTCATATAAGTGAAAAAAAACGATTTTGCTAAATGTTGGATTTTATTTCTTTTGTCTGCCTGTTTTCATGAGGTGCGGACCCGGCAGGTAAATTTTTTAATAATGATTCAATTTAGGAATGATGTAGGGAATGCTCATATAAAGTTTTAATAAACAGGAGCATATATAGGAGGTATTCCATCTGTCAAAAAATGCTCAGTGAAGTGGCAAACAAAAATATATACGGATGAAACAATTGTCCATTAAAGACATAGCACGCATGGTGGGCGTTGTGCCTTCAACCGTTTCCTTTGTAATAAATGGTAAGGAAAAGGAAATGCGCATTAGCCAGGAAATGGCTGATAAGATCCGCAAGACCATTAAAGAAACAGGGTATACCCCTAATAAGTCTGCTGCAAGCCTGCGTACAGGTAAAACGCATGTAATTGGGTTAATTGTTGAAGATATATCCAACACTTTTTTTTCTATGCTTGCCAAAGCTATAGAAGATGTAGCTTATAAAGCAGGGTACCGGGTGGTTTATTGCAGTACAGAGAATGATGATAAGAAAGGAACGGAGCTGATTAAAATGCTGTATAAGCAGGTGGATGGATTTATTATTACGCCGTCCAGTGGTATGAAAGAAGAAGTGATAAAGCTGAAGAAGAGCAAAAAGCCGGTAGTGCTGCTGGACCGGTATTTCGCTGATGTAGACCTCCCTTGCGTATTGGTGAATAATAAAAGCAGTATTTCGAAAGGGGTAGAGTTGCTGATTCAGAAAGGCTACAAAAAAATAGCGTTCATTGTGACGGCGCTTGACCAGATGCAGATGAAAGAGCGGCTGAGCGCCTTTCAGCATAGTATTAAGAAAAGTGGCCTGTATGAACCGAGCTTTATTTTAAAGCTCCCCTTCTCCACAGAGAGTAGTGCATACGAGACAGGAATCAGGAGTTTTTTAGAAAAGAACGAAGACGTGGATGCTTTGTTTTTTGCCACAAACTACCTGAGTATTGATGGATTAAAAGTGCTGCGGCAATTAAAATGGAAAATTCCCGATCGTGTGGCGGTGCTTTCCTTTGACGATCATGATATTTTTAAATTATACAGCCCTGCTATCACTGCCATCAACCAGCCTATTGCCGAAATTGCCCGCCAGGGTATTGAAATACTTACCCAATATATGGATGAGCAGGTAAACGGGAAAAAAGACGAAGCATTGCTATTAGATGCAGAACTTATCAACCGGGAGTCTTTATAAGAACTTTTTTAATAACGGGAGTTTTGGGCAAAGGTTTTCCAAATCTAATAGAGCCCGTTGTTTCAACCGAACGAAACGTAGTGGAGTGAGCAGAGAAATCTCCCGGAATATTACGGAGATCCCCGGCTTTGTTTCACTGTGCTTGGGCCGCCGCCTGAGTTTTTTGATACACAATTAAAACACCCAAAACCACATTAATTATGTGAATTTTGGGTGTATATATGCTTTCTGCTCAGCGCAGCTATTAATCCAGATATCCGTTTTTTTTCAATAATGCCATTGCTTCCATGGTTGTTGCTCCGCTTATAGCAGCGCGCAGATCGCCCCATATCTCGGTATCTCCGGGGTTCTTCCACCAGGTATAGCTGAATTTAATATCAGGTGTTTTCTGCGTCCCTTTGATCCATAAATATTCAGCATTATTTTTCAGAAAGGCAATGTAACGCTCCCTGTCGGCGGCGGTCAGATCAGGTTGCTGTATTAGTATAGCAAAATAGCGTACAAATATGCCTTTGAACAGATTTACATCATGGCCTTTACCACCTCCGGCCTGCTCACCAAAATCCTTCATTACGCCATATGTTTTATCTATATTATGCGTAATGTGATAGTTGGTGATTCTTACGGCATCATCAAAATAGACTTTATCTTTTGTAATATCATATAATTCCAAGGCAGCGCCTAAATAGGTGCCCACATCGTATGAGTAATCGTTATTTGTGTTATCAATATTTTCAAATATCCTGCCGGACGATAAAATGGTACGGTAATATTTCATCCAGTTATAGATCCTTTTAGCCCATTCCAGGTTGTTGAGTCCGCCATTTACTTCATCAGGGTATTTCCTGTATCTTCTTGCAGCGATAATAGCAGCGGGTCCGTTTGCTGGGATACCTTTTGCTTCTCCCAGGTCGTCTGAAGATTTGCGCCATTTAATGCCTCCGCCATCATAATCTGTCCAGCCCGCGGTGATCCACTGCCACAGGTCTTTGGAGGATTGTGCATAGCGTTGATCACCCGTAGCTTCCAGCGCCCTCATATGCGCCAGGCCATGCCAGCCCATATCATCATAGTATTCGTTCTCCCAGTTATTACTGTACCAGTTCTTCTTCCTTACCCCTTCGTAAAAATCATATATAGCCTGCTTAAACCTGTTATCGTTTGTTCTCAGGTAAGCATCTACCAGTACATCCAGGCCATGAGCTTCGGGCCAGTAATCGTTCCCTTGTATCTCACCTTCATAAGTATTATTGAAAACATGCGAGGTAGTATTCCAGTACCTGTTAAAAAACGAATTAGTGCTGCTGTCCACTGCGGCTGCCCAGTTTACAGCATAAAAGTCATCTCTTGCATTGTTTTCCGCCGTATAAGCATCATCATACTTTACACAGGAAGATAATGCAAGAAGAGTAAGGCTATAAATTATAGCAATCTTTTTCATGTGTATATTTTTATGATTTTATTTGCCACATGTAATTTCATGTGTATATTTTTTTGTTAATAGATAATAGTCGGCCGAAACGTTTAACCTCTTTATCCCGGTTCACCATAAGCGTATTTCACCTTTTGTTTGTCTTAATATAGAGAGCAACTCATGCTGCTCTCTATATCAGCTAAAGTTTAATTAACTTTTACGGTATGTGTGTAAGCTGCATCGGCTTTCATGCTAAGCGTTACTGTAGTATTTGCGCCATCCACTTCGGTAGCAAATTTCCATTTGTCATCCCATTGTGAATTTTGGTCGAGCAGCTTTACATAATAGTAAGAGGCCGGGCTGCTGGCCGTAGGACGGCTATCCGTTCCGTTCAACGTGCCTAACTGCTTTGTTCCGGCAGAAGTTTCGAGCTGGAATTTATAGCGTTCATCTCTTCCCCAGCTTTCCTGCCTGAAATTGATGACGCCGGTTCCGGACCATACGCCGGCACCCTGGTAAGCCAGGTCTAAAATAATCTTATTTTCAGGGCAGAAGAACACGCCCATTTTAGTGATCTTCAGGGAGGTTACGGCTTTGTTTGTA
>JASGDI010000053.1:0-8335 GCA_049841335.1 Niabella sp.
AAGAAAACAGAGTGGCGCCTGGATTATAAAAAATTAGGGGATAAACATTTAAAGAATTATCCCCTACGCAGGCTTGCTTTAGCCGCCTAAAAAACAAAAATAAATCAAATTTATTTGACCTTTAACACAGAATCTATCGGGACTGCCTGACAACGCTTCTTGTCATTTCAATGAACTTAATTTTCCTGTTATTTGGGCCTCAATATGACAACCAAACCGACTTTTGACGCGACCTCATTACTTCCTCCTCTAGATTGTACTTTTTCTATACTTTTACTTTATTGGTTTAACACCTTCTGTTGTCATCTGTATGCGCTTCATGGTACCATCAGCATTATAATATAGATTATCTATACAAATAGAGCGGCTATAACTGCCACCATCCGTTTGTATGGCGCCATTGTGATAAATAAAATAAGAGCTGCCTTTAAAATCAACAATCGCCTGGTGGTTGGTATTACTGTTACCAGCAATTTCATTTAAAATGCCTTTATACTCCCAGGGACCGTTAATACTGCGACTCATGGCATAAGCTATTTTTTCAGGAAAGCCGGTGGCATAGGTTAAATAGTACCAGCCATTGCGTTTGTTGATCCAGGGCGCCTCGGTAAAATCAAACCCATCGAATTGAATACGTTTGATTTCCCCATCAATCTCTATCATATTTTCTTTGAGCTTTGCATAATAGCATTCCCTGTTGCCCCAGAATATCCATGCCTGCCCGTCATCATCTATGAACACCGCGGGGTCAATGCAGGCCCAGGAATGGGAAGAGGCAAAACAATCTTTATTGGTAAGCAAAGGCTTTCCTAAAGCGTCTTTATAAGGCCCCTCCGGCCTGTCGGCAACACCTACGCCAATACCGCTCCAGTTAGTGCTGATGTACCAGTAATACTTTCCGTTACGCTTTGTTACATGGCCTGCAAAAGCATCGCCGCTTTTCGCCCAGGCAAAATCAATAATTTTCATGGATACCGGATACTCTGTCCAGTGATGCAGGTCGGTAGTGGAATAGACCAGCCAGTCCTTCATTTTATATCCTCTTTGCCCGCCTGTAGAATCATGCCCGGCAAAAAGCCATAGCGTGTCCTTCTCTACTATAACGGCAGGATCTGCCGTATAATGATGGGTAATAATGGGATTGCCTTTTGAAATGAAATGGTAGCGATCATCCGCTGCCTGTGGTTGTAAAAGCGTTACGGGAACACCGCCCCATTTTTCATTTAACCGGCGGGCTTCTTCTTTTGTAATGCTGATAACACTACCATGACGCGGGTTAAAATTTTTAGTGAATGACTCAGGCTTATCAGTAAAATTGAACAGGTCAGTACTTCTCTGGAATTCGTAACGCCCGCTGGAATACAGGTCATACATTAATACATATTCGTCCGAATGATTCAGTTTAAACACACTCGACCCTTCTACACTGGTTTTAGTATCTGCATAAACATCTAAGTATTTAAAATCTTCTTTCCAGGGACCGCGCAGGGACTTGCTTACAGCCTGCTGAATGCCATTCTTAAATTCTTTCCCTGCCTCATCCTTGGTATTGCCCTTATAAAAGAAATGATATAGCCCGTCTTTATAAATAATATCCCCGTCTATACCGCCGTATTTGGGACTGAACATTAAAGCAGGCTCTTTTTCAAAACCTGTGAAATCTTTGTTGGCATAGGCACAGTAAAAATCAAGCTTATCGTTGCCATGAAAACGAACGGTAAAGTACACTAAGTACTTTTTTGCTTTGGCATCATAAAAGGTTTGCGGCGCCCATACCCATTTTACATTCCCGAATTTTTTGGGATACAGTTTAGCCAGGTCAATAACGCTATGCTTCCAATCCAGTAAATTATCCGATCGCATCAGGATGATGCCAGGGTTATTACCCCACCCATTTTTTATGGTGAACATATCTGTTGCTACCATATAAAAGCTTTTGTTATCGGCACCTCGCAGTATATGCGGATCACGGATACCACCCGTTTGGGATATTTTGTCAGAAGGGATAACCGGCCGGTTATTGTTCAATGCATACCAGTTGATGCCATTTTCACTTACAGCAAACCGCAGTTGTTCCTGCTTGTTCTTATCGCCGCTTCCTTCAAAATAGGCGAAGAGATACCCGGCAAGGTTTTGCCCTGATAGCTTTGGCAGTGAAAAACCGTTCGCCGAAAGAAAAAGGATCAGTAACGAACTGAATAATTTTACACTTCTCATGATTTATTTAGTGTTATGTGAATAAAAATTTGTCGTAAGATATCTGAGGAGACACTTCCACTCCGTACCGTATAGTTGTCGTGCCTTCGTTCAGTGTGACGTCCGGTTATCTTTTATATTCTTTCCCTACAATAATCCGGTCACCGGAATCATCTACTTCAAACAGATGAGGGATACGTATGTAACGGCCTTTTTCATCCTTATGGCTATGAACAGACATCAGCAACTTCCCCTCAAAAGTTCTGAACAACATACCGTGACCGAAATCAGGAGGCGTTACCGGTTCTTTCTCATGAATCCACGGACCGTCCAGCGTTCCGCTTTGAGAATACGCCACACCCTGCGTGTACACATTGAAAATCCAGCTTGTCCATAACATGCCCAGCCGGCCGGTTTGCGTACGAAACAGCCAGGGCCCATCCGTTACTTTATTGAAAACAGTATCGCCTTTTTCATTGCGTTCCCTGCTCCAGGGCGATTCGCTGGCTTTGAAAAGTAGTTTGCTGTTGCCCAGAGTACCGCTGAGGTCAGGCTTTAGCCTGATCTTTTCAATCGTGCCATTCCAGTTTTGCAGCCATTCGTAACAATACACTAAGTAAGGCTGCTGGTCTTTATCTACCCAAAGCGTTCCGTCAAGCGTTGGCATATCTGCAGGCAGGTAAGTGGGGTCTTTCATTGGAACATAAGGCCCTTCGGGATGTTCGCTTACCAACACATGACAGGCACGGCGCTCAATGACGTTACCTTTCACCGTATCAATTTTTACATCGCGATTAGTGAAAGTGGCGAAGTAATAATAGCGGCCTTTATATTCATGTAATTCCGCAGCCCAGATCATGGGGTTTTTACCCATCCAGGAATTGGGATCTGTTCTTACCACATTATAAGGGCCAGTCCATTTTTTCAGGTCGCTGCTTTTCCAAAGCTGGCCACCGGTACCTGTCATGTAATAAGTGGCAGTTTTTTTATCTGCCAGTATGCAGGGATCGCTGAGGCGTATGGAATCTAAAGGAATATTTTCCCTGAACCGCTGCGCCCTGTTTTGTGAAAAAGCCAGGAGCGGACTTAGTACAATCAATAAGAATACACAATATTTCATCATTATCTATCGGAGTCTATAAACATGAGAATCCTACGGATTCCATAACGATATTTGAATTTAAAACTTCATATCCAGCTTCCAGTGATCTGCCAAACGCTGAGCTTCCTTTTTGGTTAAATGGATCACAGCTCCATGCTTTTGAACAGAAAAATTAGTCCGGCGCATCACCCCTTCGTCAAAATGTCCCAGGTTGGTGAACGTTTTAAAATCGCTGGTTTCTGCAAATCCGAAATTGTGCGGCCTCACACTAAAAATATCATACATTAATACCCATTTATTCTCGCCAATGCGCTTAAAAACATTGGGTGCTTCACAGGAGCCTTTTTCAAAATCCACCTGGTTGGGCAGGTACTGGTACCCGCTATTGATCTTATCGGAAAACGCCATTTTGATGCCACCGGGATTTTCCTGGGCTACATACATCATGCAGTAGCGCCCATCAGGCAGGCGTGTAATATCGGCATCCAGGATCTGTTTGGTAGTATCGGGATACTCAAACAAGATCTTTGGTTGGGAACTTAGTTTTGTAAAATCTTTATTAGTATAAGCATAATAAAGCTTTGTTTTTCCATGACCCAAGCGCATGGTAAAATAGATCATGATCTTTTTTGCCTTATGATCCCAGATCAGCTCAGGTGCCCATGCACAACCCACATTCAACTCCGGGAATGTTTTATGGATGTCCAGCACCGTATGCGACCAGTTAACCAGGTCTTTCGATTTCATCAGCACAAAGCCCCGGTTATTGCCCCAGTCATACAGTTCCTGCGGACGCTCCCAATCAGTTTGCCTGTAACCTTTCTGCCTTCCGAAAATATGCAGGTCGGTCATCGCCATATAAAAATAGCCGTCATTACCACGCATAATATAGGGATCCCGAATCCCCTTTTGCTCTGCAATAGTATCGCCTGCAATGATAGGCAGACCATTATTTACATCTGTAAAAGAATAACCGTCTTTGCTCAACGCAAAATACAGGCTATGAGTATCGTCTTTAAAATAAACCAGCAGGTAAGCCGCCATATTTTTTTCTGCAGTTTTTTTGGTATGCTGTGCCTGCACATCAGCTGTCAAAACCGAACATATCGCTATCCATGCTATCAATATAAAGCTTCTGTTTATTGCTGCTTTTATCATATTTCAGGATTATTATAAGAAAATACTTAATGGGACTCCGCTTAAAACCTATAAAGTCTGCTTTATTACAAAACCGCCATCCGGTTGCAGTACAAGCTCAACTATACCTTTTTTACTAATATTGACCTGCTTCATAACCGGAGCTTTCTCCTTATCATCTGCAATCAACTCAACGGTTTTCCCTCCTAATGCAGAAAGATCCAGCCTGAGTTTTTGCGCCTGCTGCTGCGCATTGATGCCCGCTACATACCAGGTATTGCCATGCCGACGGGCCAGCACTGCGTATTTTCCGGGATAACCGTCTATATAGCGCGTTTCATCCCAGGTTGTGGGCACCTGCTTCATAAAACTGAGGCTCACCGGCGCTGCATCAGTAAGGTTATTGGGCGCTAACGCAAAGAACTGGAGCGGGTTTTGAAAGAGCACGGCAACCGCCAGCTGAAAGGCATCCGTGGTTCGCCTTACAGAACCTCCATTGTTGTTTTTATTGAGCCGTTTGTTGAGGAAGGTCCCGCCAAATTCCATAGTAGCAACGGCGTTACGGATAAAAGGATGCAAAGTGGCGTTGAAGGCTTCCTGGTCGCAGGCAGCCTGTGTAAATACCATATTCTCCGAGGCCAGCACTGCTTCGCTGCCTACAAAATTGGGATACATACGTTCCCAGCCACGCGGTAAAGTAGCACCATGAAAGATCACCATCAGTCCGTGATCATCTGCATCGCTTAGGATAGATTCATACAACCGCATGGTCTCCTGCTTGTCGCCTCCAAAAAAATCTACTTTGATGCCTTTTACACCCTGGCTTTGCAGCCATTTCATTTCGCGCTTGCGTATAATAGGATTGTCCATGTGGTTGATCGGGCCCTGCTCTATATCGTTCCAATACCCGCTGGAGCTGTACCATAGAAAAACATCCACTTTTTTGCTTTGGGCATATTTTATCAAAGACTCCATTCGCTTGTGGCCAATATTTTTATCCCACCAGTTATCAATCAGTACATATTCATAACCCATAGCAGCGGCAAGGTCTATATACTTTACCTGGTCATCGTAATTGATGCTATTGTCCTGCCAAAGGATCCAGCTCCAGGTACCGCGCCCCAGCTTGTAGGTATGACTGGTTTCGTACAGCGGCTTTACCACATCCCACGCAACAGTAGTTTCCACAATAGGCTTTAATGTTTCGCCAATAGTTAACGTACGCCACGGCGTACGGCCAGGCAATGCAAATGCAGGAGAAACTGTACCATGTCCATCATTTTCCTCAGCCATGGGAAAAGCAATATTGTACAAGCCATCTGACTGGTATTCGCTTAAGCGCGAGCCGCAATAACGACTGTCCACACCTGTTTCACTCACCAAAATCCAACCCTCTTTTCCTACCCTGAACAGACCGGGAAATGTATAACCTTTGCCATATTGAGAGGGCGTGTCCATAGGCACGTCTGCCTTATAAGGCTCTTCATAGCTGGGCTTGGTGCGCTTCCAGCCGATCATGGCATCGCTCTGAGGCGTTAAAAATGTAGTGGTCTGTAAGGGGAATCTGAAGCCTGTGGCTTCCTGCAAAACGGCCACGCTGGTGCGGCCGCTTTGTTTTGGCAACGCATAACAAAACGCCACATCATGGTTGCTTACGCGAAATATCACATCAACAGACTGCTTTTTTGCGTTGGTAAAAGTAGCTGTCAGCTCATTAGCTTCATAATGCACCTGCGACCGTTTGGACCGGTTCAGCGTATAATCTTCTGACAGCTTCACTGTTTTATGATTGGCCAGCACCAGGTCGTGCGTAAAATCCCCCATATTGGTTTTTAGTCCCAGCGGAGAGTTTTCCAGGAAAACCTTTCCATTATATACAACCCTGTAAGCGGAGCTGCCGCTGGTGGTGGATATGGTTACTTCCAAACGTCCGTCCGGACCGGTTACTTTTACTTCCTGTGCCATAGAAATACAGGCTATACTTACACCCAGCAGGCATAGTAAGAATCTTGTCATACTTTACAATTTATTTTCTCTATGATATTGCATTATAAAATACCGTTAGCGCAATCACTCCTACAATCGTTTTACTAAAAAATCTTAAACATCCCTTACCGACAGAAAACTAAGATAAGAAAAATATTTGTCATTAATACATTTATTTTAAGTTAAACAAGCCTTCCTTTATCATTAGATGAAATGAAATTCCCGTGGTGATATTTATAATTGTAAAAAGTTGTTACAACAGGATAACCCACAATGCAATCCACAGTAAGGGGGTCACACAAAGAATACTGCTAAAAGAAAGCCCTTATAGATTTTGAAACCTATAAGGGCTGCTATCCTGTTACTAATTGGCATAAAAATTAAATGCCCGGATATTGCAATATTTGCCAGGTGTACCATCTCTCTGTGTAGTAAGATACCCAAGGCTTACCTGAGCTGGCTCATCTACTGTAAAAATAACACGAAGCGCGCTTAATGGCTTTCCATTTACAATCTTTGCATATCCAATGGCAGTATTTATATTTTCCACATCAGGAAGCCCGGCACCCGGTGCAACCACAAGATAGGTATTATCTGTTTCCTCAAGATTCGTATCCCGTAAATCCGATATCTCAAATGTGTAGGTACCAGCACCCAGGATAAATGTTTGCCAGAGCTTCCCGTTTGTAATGGCAGGCTCTCCCCAGCCAGATTCTACGTTGAAGATGTTATTATTCCATTCATCCCAGCCTCCATAGCCACCGTGGTTCCGGATAGCATCGTTGGCATTCCAATCTGCCAGATTACCCCAACGACCATTCTTTGCTGAAGCAATAAATGGTACCTGTCGGTTTTTAAGCGGCGGCACTACTTTTACTGCCCGTTCGTTATAAGCAGTCATAAAAGTATCTATAGCAGTAGCATCAGGCTTAAAAACGGTTCTGTACCTGATGATTGTGGAAACCGTAAGCCCTTCGAGAAAAGTGCTTGCCTCCGAAACAGGAGCCGTCACACGTTTTTCAGTTCCCGAACCATCTGTATATAGTAGTTCTGTGTATTCCGGTCCGGTTGCAGCATCCATCACATCCCAATTAACGGTAGTGCCGGCATCATTAAAATCGAGGGATAAGATATTCCTGTTGGCCAGTCTACGCCTGAAATTTTCGCCGTAAGAAGTGCCTACAGCATATACGTCTACCGACTTATTGCCCTCAGCATCGGAGGTTACCACCTTAAAGCTCTTCACTCCTTCACTCACGGGAAATGTGCGTATAAATGTATCTACTGCGGCATACTGTTTTGTATAATTGTACACTACAGAGTCAGCGCCATTGTCCCACGATATCACTACTTTGTCAATCTTGGGATCGGCTTTTAACAACCCGTACAGCATTACTCTTTCTTTCCCGGAATATACTTTTACTGAATCCATTTTCCCGGTATAAATGATCTCGCCGGAAGCGATATATTTTTTAAAATCGTCCCACTTAGAACAGGAGAAAAGTATTGCTGTTGTAAGTAGCAGAAGGATGAGTGACTGAATATTTTTCATTTTCAATATTTTTTCAGATTAATTATCTATTATCACCAAATACACTTAACTCATTAATGCTTTGGGCAGTGCCACCTGCAAAATTTTCAAGGCACCTGATCCTTAAATAGCGTACTTTAGGGGCATTCAGATCAATATCCCAGTTGAACCCGGCCGCGGCAGTGGTTTGATCCAAAGAGTTATCGGTACCATACGGCAGACCCGAAGGCTTTACTACTTCATAGGAGCCCAGCAGTGTCCAGGTATCATCAAATGCGCCGGTAAGGCTTGGGTTGGCCGATCCCCATATTTCGAAACGCTTCATTGTAGAAAGAAAATAATACCTTGTTCCTTCGGGAAACGGCCTGATCCATACCCGGCTC
>JASGDI010000054.1:0-44752 GCA_049841335.1 Niabella sp.
CCCTTCTTCAAAAAGTAAATGGCTGTATGCCATCCAAAAGGCAAGGCCGCAGCCTCTTCAAAGCTGGCATTAGCAGGCATAAGCGTCATGATGGCATTTTCAGAAAGCGCAATGTATTCTGTGTATGTTCCAAAACCAAATCCTGTCACACCGAATACTTTTTCTCCAACTTTATACTGTTTTGCATCTTTACCAACTTCACTTACAACACCCGCAAACACGGTGCCCAATATCGCTTTCCGGGGCTTGGAAAAACCTAAAACAAACCGCATTACCAGCTTTAAAAAGCCGGTAGTTTTCAGTGCTCTTACCCTTACATCGCCGGAGTTGACCGCAGTAGCCACAATCTTTACAACAATTTGCTGATCACCGCAAACAGGTTTCGGGACTTCCCTGATCTGTAAAACATCCGGTGCACCGTAACGGGTACAAATAACCGCCTTCATTAATTGCTTCATTATCTGGTGCTTTTGACTGTAAACAAAATGCAATAGTAAAAAGCAAAAAGCTGTGGCCGGTTCACTTAAGTTAATAAATACGAAAACAGGAATTGATCATTTTTTTACCAGCCTGGCTCTCATACGGCTTAAAGACTGTGGTGTTATGCCCAGATAGCTGGCAAGGTAGTATTGAGGTACTCTCTGCATGAGATCAGGCCGGGTGTTCAGTAAATCCAGGTAACGCTGCTCAGGACTCAATATTCTGAAGTTATTCAATGCGGCCTGCTTTTGCGCCAGCAGCTGTTCGGTGCTGGTACGGCAAAGCCTCTCAAACCTGGGAAATTTTTCAAACGATGATTGAAGTATTTCGGGATTTACAACCAAAATCACAGATTCCTCTATGCAGGACAGATAATATTCAGAAGGTTCACCGGTTGCCACACAAACCGGCGATACAGATTCCAGCTCGGTATAAAACTCCGTAGTTCGCTCCACGCCGTCTATCATATAATAACTTCTTAAACACCCCCGGAAAACAAAGTATTCATTGCCCGAAAACTGCCCTTCTTTAAGCAGTACTGCACCTTTTTCATAAGTTTTGACAATATCAAGATCTATAATGAACTGTATCTCTTCGTCAGAAAGATCCAAATTATTTGAAATATATTCCAGTAAAACCTGTTCCATTAAAGCGGATTACCTCAAAAATAGCTAAAATAAGATTCTTTTCCCAGCCCAGGTCGCCTGGAAGGGAACTGGGGCAATGATTGAAGAAACGTTGAATCCCTTGCGGGGGACTCAGCCAGGAAGAACATAACCCTATCGCCCGGCGGTATAGGTTCTTTTTTCTTCCCCGCCAGCGGATTCCGTTCTCTTTATCCCATTTTCCTGTATTCCTTTTCCGGCTGGATTTTTACCTCCTTTTACGATAATACCTCCTATTGGCTGTCCGGGTCTTGCCTGACCTGATGGCTCAAACATCGGGTTATCACCTTTTGAGCCGCTACCGTTAAAAAGCGGGTTATTGTTTGCTGCTTTTGTGCCATTGGTCATAGACTCACCAAAGGTACTGCCCTGTGTTTGCTTAGGTTGGGGTTCTGTTCTTTTTACTCCAGCTTCATTGATTCCCTTTTCGACCTGTGTTTGCCTGGTGGTAGTGGGTGTCATAGATAATCTTGACGGCATACTGTTTCCCTGTGCCCGGGCGCCAGGGCTTGCAAAATCTATGACCTGCTTTTGTGCAAATACCACTACTGAACTTACTGACAGAAGAAGGAAGAATAAAATACTTTTCATGACATTTTGTTTTTGCGATTGCAATAAATAACTGTTTCATCAATATATCAACCAAAGCAATACTTTGTTACCCCAGTCTTCCTGTAAGTGAAAAAAACACTCCAAACATTCACAGGAGTATTTTGTTATTGTCAAATCATTTCTCTTTAGCTTTATACTATTTTTTTATACATGCGCATTCTCTTACATTATCTCAAACCCTACAAATGGCTGGTACTGTTTGCCCTGTTCCTTACAGCAGTGAACCAGGTATTTTCCCTGTTTGCACCCATGATCAGTGGTAAGCTGCTCGATTTATTTGCAAACCATCCGCGCCATTTTGATACGGCACAAACCCTGCCCCGTTCAGAAAATCAATATCTTTTTGGCGGGGAAGGATATCATGGCTTGTTCTTTTACCTGCTGCTGCTGATCGGTACCGCTATGGTTAGCCGTATTGCCAAAGCATTCCAGGACTATTTTGTAAATGTCATCATTCAAAAATTCGGGGCTACTATTTTTACAGATGGCCTTAAACACTCTATGAGCCTGCCCTTCCAGGAATTTGAAGATCAGCGCAGCGGCGAAACACTTTCCATACTTACCAAAGTGCGCACAGATACGGAAAAATTTATCAGCAGTTTTGTAAATGTCTTTTTTGTAATTATCGTAAGCATTGTTTTCGTTTCTGTTTATGCGTTCAGGCTGCACTGGAGCATTATGCCGGTGTATGCGCTCGGTATACTTTTTATAGCACTGGTGACCAGCCTGCTCAGTAAAAAGATAAAGCTCATTCAGAAGAATATTGTAAAAGAAACAACTGCTCTGGCCGGTGCTACCACCGAAAGCCTGCGCAACATAGAGATCGTAAAAAGCCTGGGTCTTACAGGACAGGAAGTAACACGCCTCAATAACAATACTTTTAAAATCCTGAAGCTGGAACTGAGAAAAGTAAAAAACATTCGTTCCCTGAGCTTCATACAGGGCACGCTGGTCAACTTTTTACAGCAGGTAATAGCCTTCACATTATTATGGCTCATCTACAGGGGCTCTATCTCGCCGGGAGAATACCTGTCGCTGATGTTTTACGGGTTCTTTTTATTTGGTCCCATGCAGGAAATAGGTAATATCATACTTTCTTACCGAGAAGCCGAAGCTTCTTTGCAGAACTTTCATAACCTGATGCTGAAAAAAAGTGAGCTCAAACCCTTGCAACCGAAACAAATCGGGATACTGGAAGAACTGGAGTTCCGCAATGTTTCCTTCAGGCATCAGACCGCACAATTTAAAGCGCTGGATGATATTTCCTTCGATGTTAAAAAAGGAGAGACCATTGCTTTTGTAGGGCCCAGCGGATCAGGCAAAAGCACCCTCGTAAAATTATTAGTAGGACTGTACCGGCCGGGGGAGGGTAATATCTATTATGATGGCATTGAAGGCAGCCATGTTGACTTTGATGAATTGCGGAGGCAGATAGGTTTTGTAACGCAGGACACGCAACTGTTTGCAGGTACTATTAAAGAAAATTTACTATTTGTTAATCCTGCAGCTACAGAAGATGAATTGCAGGAGGCTTTAAAAAAAGCAAGCTGCCTGACCTTGTTACAAAGAGCTGAAAACGGACTGGATACCGTTATTGGAGAAGGCGGCCTAAAATTAAGCGGTGGCGAACGGCAACGTATTGCCATTGCACGCGCACTTTTAAGAGACCCTCATTTACTTATTTTTGATGAAGCCACTTCTGCGTTGGATTCAATTACCGAAGAGCAGATCACTGCAACCATACGAGAAGTATCGTCCAAAAGAAGCCAGATAACCGTATTGATTGCGCACCGGTTAAGCACTATTATGCATGCAGATAGAATTTATGTGCTGGAACGTGGTGAGGTAGCTGAAACCGGTAGCCATGAAGCGCTCATTGAAAAAAAGGGTTTATATTATGCCATGTGGCGGCAGCAAATAGGCGAAAGAAGGAAAGCGGAAATAAGTGCTGTTTAGAATTTCAATCCCTGTTTTTTAGTTAAAACATCGTAGTGCAGCTTTTCGGTCAGTTTTAAATAAATCATATTAGTTCTGTAAATTAAGGTTCAGACATTTTGCCTTAGCTTTACGCCATGCAATTATCGCAAAGAAATTTATTGCTTTCTGTATTGGGAGGCGCCCTGCTATGGGTCTCCTGGCCTACTTCCCCCCTTACCCTGCTCCTGTTTGTGGGGTGGATTCCTTTATTAAGAATTGTAGAAAACAGCAATAACTGGAAGAAGCTGTTAGGCTACACCTATATACACATGGTGATCTGGAATATACTTACCACCTGGTGGGTAGCCAAAGCAAGTGTAGAGGGAGGCCTGAGCGCTTTTTTTGCCAACAGCCTTATAATGTGCCTTCCCTGGCTGCTCTATTATTTTACTAAAAAATATGTCAAAGGGTTTATTGGCAACCTCTCCATCATTGCGTACTGGCTTGTCTTCGAGTACATCCATCATAACTGGGATTTGAGCTGGCCCTGGCTTACCTTGGGAAATGCTTTTGCCACCCATCCCAATTGGGTGCAGTGGTATGAATATACCGGCACATCGGGCGGCAGCTTATGGATCCTCCTGAGCAATGTTTTTGTATTTCATATACTACAGCTGTACCGGCTTGAAGGAAGGAGCATGCGTTACTTTAAGAACGCTGCGGCATGGGTAGCATTACTTTTAATTCCGATACTTTTTTCATTTTTTATAAAGAACAATCTCACACTGCTGCATAATAAATACAATGTAGTGGTAGTGCAGCCTAATATAGATCCTTATCAAAAATTTGATGCAGGCATGGCGCAGGCGCAGCTTCAAAAGCTGATCTCCTTATCACAAAAGGAGATTGACGCCAATACCGCGCTGGTGGTCTGGCCCGAAACAGCTATACCATCTCAAACCGACGAAGATCATATAAAAGAAAACTTTTTCCTGCTTCCCCTGTGGCAATTCTTAAAAGATCATCCGCAGGTCAACTTACTGACCGGGCTTGAAGGATACAGGCAATTTGATAATAAAATAAGCCGATATGCGAAACCATTTCGTGATGGCGGTGCCTATTATGAAATGTACAACAGCGCTGTTTTATTGGATAGCGTAAATGTTCAAATCTATCACAAATCCAAACTGGTGCCGGGTGTGGAAGTACTGCCCGGTTTCCTTAGCTTCATGGCACCCTTATTTGAAAAATTTGGCGGAACCGGCGGGGGTTATGCACGCGACACATCGGCAAAAAACTTACAAACACATAATAGCTCATTTAATATAACACCGGCTATTTGTTACGAAAGCATCTATAGTGATTACCTCGCAGATTTTAACCGGAAAGGCTCCAACCTCATTTGTATTATTACTAACGATGGCTGGTGGGGCAATACACAGGGATATAAGCAGCACATGAATTATGCAAGGCTGCGGGCTATTGAAAGCCGTAAATGGGTGGCGCGCAGCGCTAACACCGGCATCAGCTGTTTTATAGACCCCTATGGGAATATTGTACAGCAATTACCCTGGGATGTGGATGGCGCTATAAAACAAACCGTAGCGGCCTATACCACCGAAACTTTTTACACAAAGTACGGCGATGTTATTTCTAAAATATTTTGCTTTGTAGCTGCGGCATTATTGTTGTTTGCTATTACTATGAAATTAAGAAGAAGAAAAGCGATTGCCGCATAGTAAGGCTATCGAGATAGGCACAACTAATGAACTGTACTCCGATAGCTATCGGAGCAAGACCGATGCTATGTAGCACAAAAGATAACTCAATAAAAAATATTATATGGAAAGAAAATCTATAACCATTGAAGGAAAAATAATCAGTTACAACATGGCAGGAGAAGGCAACGCCGTTATGCTACTGCATGGATTTGGCGCTGACAACAGTGTGTGGAATGACCAGGTAGATTTTTTAAGCAGGAACTATTTGGCAATTGCGCCTGACCTGCCGGGCATCAGCACTTCTGAACTTATAAGCGATGTTAGTATGGAAGGCCTGGCTGATGTTGTAAAGCAAATTGCCGAAGCAGAAGAGCTGGACAATATCATATTAATCGGCCATAGCATGGGAGGCTATGCTACACTTGCGTTTGCTGAGAAACATCCCGAATTGCTGAAAGGCTTTGGATTATTTCACTCCGGCGCGGGCGCGGATAACGATGAGAAAAAAGCTAACAGGCAAAAAGGTATTGAGTTTGTACGCAAGCACGGTGCAGCATCTTTTCTTGAAACAACGGCGCCTAAAATGTTTGGAGCAACTACCAAAAATGAAAATACCGGTATATATGAAAGATTTATGAAGCAACTGCCCGAAATGAGCAATGAAGCGGTGATTGATTACTATGAGGCAATGATGCAAAGGCCCGACAGAACAAGCGTTTTAAGAAATGCTAAAGTGCCGGTATTGTTTATTTATGGCCGGGAAGATGAAATTATTGACCTTGACAAAACAATAGAGCAGGCCTCCCTGCCCTCCGTCTCATCTGTAAATATTTTAAAAAAGTCGGGGCACCTGGGTATGATAGAAGAACCAGCAGAAGCAAATAAAATAATTGAAGATTTTTTGTCCGATCTTTAACGCCAGATACAATGTCTCATGAATAAAATTGCTTTAATTACAGGAGCAACATCCGGCTTTGGCGAAGCCTGTGCCTGGAAGTTTGCCCAAAACAATTATAATATCATCATTACCGGCCGCCGCAAAGACAGGCTGGATAAGCTCTCTGAAAATATCCGGGCGGCGCACGGCATACAGGTACTGCCGCTGAATTTTGATGTGCGCAGCCGGGAACAGGTGTTTGCGCAAATTCAATCATTACCTGCGGCATGGAAAACCATTGATGTACTGATCAACAATGCAGGGCTTGCTGCAGGGCGCGATCCTTTTGATGAAGCGGATGTTGATGACTGGGATACCATGATTGATACTAACCTGAAAGGTCTTGCTTATATCAGCAAAGCAGTTGTACTCTTTATGATTGAAGCAGGCAAAGGGCATATTTTTAACCTGGGATCAATAGCAGGCAAGGAAGTATATGCCCAGGGCAATATGTATTGTGCCACCAAGCACGCAGTGGGCGCTTTGAGTGAGGCCATGCGTATTGACCTGTTAAAATATGGTATAAAAGTTACAGCTATTCATCCCGGTGCAGCAGAAACGGAATTTTCTAAGGTGCGGTTTAAAGGAGATATTGATAAAGCGGCAAAAATATATGAGGGCATCCAACCACTGGCAGCTGCAGATGTTGCAGACATTATTTACTACTGTGCATCATTACCAGCCCATGTTTGCATTAACGACCTCGTAGTAACCTGCACACAACAGGCAAATAGTTTTTATTCTTTCAGAAGTTAAAGGTCGGAAGACAGAGGTCGGAAGCGCATCTGACCTCAGACTTCCGACTCCGGACTAAATTTATACAATGGCAATAAAATTTGGTGTAATTGGCAGTGGCAGTTGGGGTACTGCCTTAGTAAAAATACTTACAGACAACGGCAATAAAGTAGCCTGGTGGGTAAGAAATGAGGAAAGCATCAACTATATTAAGAAAAGAGGACACAACCCGCATTATCTTACATCAGCCATTTTAAAAACCAGGTTACTGAAAACAGATACAGATCTGAGAAATGTGGTGGCTGCTGCAGACGTACTTATAATAGCGGTTCCTTCTGCATTTGCAACAGGAGCATTCTCTGTACTATCTCCTGATGACCTTAAAAACAAGAAAATACTTTCTGCCGTTAAAGGCATTCTTCCAAAAGAAAATGTTTTATTAAACGATTACCTCGCTAAATATTTTAAAGTACCGCTTACCCATTACTTTGCAGTGCTGGGACCCTGCCATGCGGAGGAAGTGGCTGCCGAAAAACTTTCTTACCTCACTTTTTCAGGGGTGGATATTGAGTTTACAAGGAAGATTGCCTCCTACTTTACCTCACCTGCCATTAATACCGTGGTGAACGATGATATACTTGGCGTACAATACGCTGCTGTGCTTAAAAATATTTATGCGCTGGGCGCTGGCATTGCCCATGGACTGGATTACGGCGATAATTTTTTAAGTGTTTACATTGCTAACAGCGCCGATGAAATGGCCGGTTTTTTAAGAAAATTTGGCGCCTCTCATATTGTTGTTGGAGAGCATGAACCCGATACCATTACAGGAAATAAATCAGCCAATTACGCGGCTTCAGTTTACCTCGGAGATCTGTTGGTAACCTGCTATTCTCTTTACAGCCGTAACCGCACTTTTGGGAATATGATTGGCAAAGGCTATTCTGTACAGGCCGCAAAACTGGAATTAAATATGGTAGCAGAAGGTTATAACGCTGCAAAATGCATTTACGATATCAATAAAAAAGTAAAAGCCGAAATGCCCATAGCAGAAAATATCTATAAAATACTATGGGAGAAACTGCCCCCGGCAGCCGGCTTTGAAGAGATTGAAAAAATTTTGATATAAGATTGATTGTTGAAATCGAAATTTTCTGTATCAATTTTCCACCACTTTAAAAGCCACAAATGAAGTCCTGCACACTTGCTGGGATAAAAAATAAATAAACATAGAATAGCTGTATAAATGGCAAGGATAAAAATCATAAAAGGAGACATTACAAAAATTGAGGCAGACGCCATTGTAAATGCTGCCAACACATCATTACTTGGCGGCGGAGGTGTTGACGGGGCCATTCACAGGGCAGGCGGAAGCAAGATTCTGGAAGCATGCAGAAAGATCGTTGCACGGCAGGGAAGTTGCAAAGTTGGAGAGGCCGTGATTACTACTGCAGGAAATCTGCCAGCAAAATATGTTATTCATACCGTTGGACCTGTTTGGAATGAAGGGAGCAGCAACGAAAAGGAAAAACTCAGAAACTGCTATTTAAACGCTTTGCAACTTGCAGTTGAGCACCACTGTAAAACAATCGCCTTTCCTGGAATAAGCACCGGGGTGTACCGGTTCCCAAAAGACCGGGCAGCTCATATTACTCTTGCTACAATCCGGGAGTTTTTGCAAAATGACCAGCAAATAGAAGAAGTCATTCTTGTAAGTTTTGACGAGGAAAGCTTTAATATACTGACAAAGGAACTAAACAAATATAACGACCGTTAGTACTGCCATACAATCAGAAGAACGGCTAAAAGAGCTCGATTAAAAAAGATTTCAGAAAATACCAACTTTTGGCACCTTTGATAGAGGGTAAAATCTTATAGCAAAAAATACATCAATATTACTGGGCGATTATTTTGATCGTTTCATAAATCAGCAAATTCAAACCGGAACATTTTCATCTGCAAGCGAGGCAATGAGGGCTGCTTTAAGAATGTTTGAGCATACGAAGCAAAAAAAGCTGAACTTATAAAAAAGTTTAAAAAAGGAGAAAAATCCGGGTTTGTAAAAGATTTTAACAGGCAAAATTTCTTAAGCGATTTACATCAAAAACATACAAACAACCAATGAAGTATAAAATCAGTAAAGAGGCTGATAAAGACCCTCGAAAACATCTGGATTTATACTCTCAAAAATTGGTCTGTTGGACAGACAGATACTACAACCTGTTAATGGATGAAATTGAATATGTTTCAGAAAGTCCGCAATCAGGAAAAGATTACAGCCATACCAGAGAAGGCTACTTCCGCACCCAAATAAAGTCGCATTTTATATTGTAAAAAAAAACAAAAAGAAAACTTAATTGAGATAATAAGAATCTTGCATCAACAAATGGATATACATGAAAGACTGAACGATTAAAAATTCATGGGCTGGATCAAAAAAACAGATCCGCAGCAATACCATCCGCGTACAGCTTACCTTCATTGGTTAACCGGAGCATATCATTTTCATACAGCAACAATTGTTGTCTTATATATTTCTGAGCCGCTTTAAGAACAGCGTTTCTTTCTTCCTCCAACATCTTTTCCAGGTCAATCCCTTCCATCGTTCGCAGTGAGATCATAATATACTCGTTCAGCTTTTGAACCGGCGTGAGCACTTCTTTTTCAAAAGGCAGCTCTCCTTTTTCAAGAGCATCCATATATTTCTGGTTATTGGCAATATTCCATCTTCTTTCCCTGCCATTAAAAGAATGGGCAGAAGGACCTATGCCCACATAAGGCTTACCCTGCCAGTAAGAGGCGTTATGCCTGCTCCTGAATCCTGGTTTTGCAAAGTTGGATATTTCATAATGTTCATAACCAGCCTGCCTGGCCCAATCCATCAATAGCAAAAACTGCTCTGACTGAACACCAGGATCAACATCTTCCTTTTTTTGCAGCCGGATCAGTTTATCCAGCGGTGTTTTAGGCTCTACCGTTAATGCATAACAGGACAAATGCGGTACCTTTAAAGCAATAGCAGTGGCTACATTTTGCTGCCATTTTTCATGTGTCAGGCCCGGCGTTCCGTAAATCAGGTCAATAGTAATATTTTCAAAATACTCTAAGGCAAGTTGCAGCGCTCTTTCGGCCTGTCCGGCATTATGCGCACGATTCATCCATTTCAGGTCTTCTTCAAAAAAGGATTGAATACCTATACTTAGCCTGTTAATCCCCATACCTTTCCACCCCTGCAGCTTTTCTTCCGTAATATCATCAGGATTGGCTTCAAGTGTTATTTCAGCAAGGGCATCTACCTTATAAAAAGACCGGATAGCCCGTAACAGAGAAGTAATCTCATCTATATTCAGTAAACTGGGCGTACCACCCCCCAAATAAATAGTATGTACCGGTGCGTACTGATCTTCTGCAGTTAAAGCTATTTCTTTACGGATAGCAGCAAGCAGCGCTTCTTTCTTCAGCAGGGATGTTGCAAAATGGAAATTGCAATAGTTACATGCCTGTTTACAAAATGGTATATGAATATAGATGCCGCTCATTTGTGCTTAGGTGCTTAATGCCAAAAGCTAAAGGCCAATTAGCCTTCTGCTTTCTGCCTCCAGCTTTTAGCATTTAACATTAATAATCTAATTTTACCCCCCATTGAAACCGGCAAAGATACGATACCTGCTCACAGCAATTTTGCTTTTGAATTTATTGCCTGTAAAGGCGCAAAACAGCTTTACCCTGCACATTATACCCGTTGATAAGGACAGCGCTTTTATTACCCATACCATCCGGCCTAAAACCAGCTTTACCAACAGGGATGAATGTGCTGTTTATATAGAACAGCTCCCTGATCTGTTGCACGCAAAAGGTTATATTACGGCCTCTGTTGACACTGTAAAAATAGATACCATATCGGCTACCGTCCATCTTTTTACAGGCGAGGTTTACAGGTGGGCTTCGGTATATGCAGACGAAGCATCGCGCAGTTGGCTGAACAGGATTGGCTGGACAGAGCACTCCTTTTCAGAAAAACAGTATGATCCCGGTAAAGTGGAGGCTCTTCAGCAGCAGATGCTGAATTATATGGAAAATAACGGGTATCCCTTTGCTAAAATCTACCTCGACAGCCTGCAAATCAATGGCAACGAGGTTTCGGGCCGGATGAACGTAAAACCGGGCCCGCTTTACCATATAGACAGCATTATAATAACCGGCAATGCAAAGATTAGCAACGAATACCTACAGCAGTTTCTGGGTTTAAAAAACGGTTCGATCTACAATAAAGAAAAGCTGCAACAAATAAGTGCCGAATTAAAAAAGCTGAATTATGTGGAAGAACAATTTCCCCCGCAATTTATATGGCGAAGCACCGGCGGAACAGTAGAGCTGTTTCTCCGGCAAAAAAAGAGCAGCCAGGTGAATATCATCATCGGTTTTTTACCCAACAGCGATGCCGTTGCCAATCAAAAAATGCTTATCACAGGCGAAGGGCTATTGAACCTTAAAAATGCTTTTGGCGCAGGGGAAACCATCGGCCTGGTATGGCAGCGATTGCAGGCAGCCTCTCAAAGGCTCAACCTCAGCTATACGCAACCTTACTTATTCAAATCCCCTTTCGGGATAGATTTTGGCTTCAATATGCTTAAAAGAGATTCTGCTTTTTTAAACTTCGATATAAAGCTGGGGGCCCAGTTAGCGCTAAGCCGCAGGCAAAATGCTACGTTCTATGTACAAAGATTCAGCAGTATTTTAAACTATATCAATGAAGCATCAATCATTGCAACCAGGCAGCTTCCGGCAGATGCGGATGTAAAGATCACGAATATCGGGATTGAATACAGCCTTAACACCACTAACTACATTTTTAACCCTGTGAGCGGGTTGGAGCTGCTTATTAACAGCTCGGCTGGAAATAAAAATATCAAACGCAATAACCAGATCCTTGACCTTAAAGATCCCGGCGACCCGGCCTTCGATTTTGCCAGTCTGTACGATACCGTAAAGGTAAAATCGTACCAGTTTCGCTCAGTACTGTCCGTAGCCAAATATTTCCCGGTAGGAAAAGCACAACGGAGCACCATTAAAACGGCTGTTAATGGCGGATATATTTCAGGTAGCAATATTTTCAGGAATGAACTTTTCCAGGTAGGTGGATACCGGCTCCTGAGAGGCTTTGATGAGCAAAGCCAGTTCCTTTCTCAATATGGCATTGGCACTCTTGAGTACCGCTACCTGGCAGGCGAAAATTCTTATTTCAATGTATTTACAGATGGTGGCTGGGGTAAAAACGCCGGCAGGAGCGCCAATATCAACTATACTTACTTCTCGGCAGGACTTGGGATTGCCTTTGAAACCAAAGCAGGACTGTTTAACCTGGCATGGGCCATAGGAAAAAGAAACGATACCCACTTCAACCTGCGGCAATCTAAAATACATTTCGGGTTCGTTAACTACTTTTAAACCCATCAGGCTATTTTTGCAGCAAAATTCTCTTTTGGCAAGGATCCTTTTATTAATCATTTTCTGTTGTTCGATATTTCCGGGTTTGGCGCAGGACTCCCATACGGACAGCCTTGCCAGGGCCCGTACTGACAGTATAAAAATTGCTGAAGAAGCGGCCATCCGGGAGCATTTTAAATTATCCCGGGAACTTTTGAGCAGGCATCCTTATTTCAATTTTCATGAAAAAGCAATTGAGCCGCCCTATAATAAAAAGATAAACCCGCCAGGCAAAGAAGTTTATTTTTATATAGTGGCAGCACTGTTTTTATTGTTTGCCATACTTAAAGCAAGTTTTGACAAGTATTTTTCAGATCTTATCAACCTGTTTTTCCGTCGCAGCTTAAAGCAAAGGCAGCTCAGGCAGCAAGTAGTTCAAAACTCTTTGCCATCGCTATTGTTTAATATATTTTTTGTGATAACATGCGGCCTTTATGCTGCACTTGGCATAGAAAGAACCCTAGCTCACCTGGCATTACCGTTCTGGCAGTTATTCCTTTATGCCACTGCTGGAGCGGGCCTCATCTATTCAGGTAAATTTCTCATCCTGAAATTTATTGGATGGGTATTTAAAATAACCAGGCTGACAGATAATTATATCTTCCTTATTTTCCTGGTAAACAAGATCATCGCCCTATTGCTTTTACCATTGATTATTATTATTGCCTTAACCGAAAAAGAGATAAACGCCATTGCCTGGACGCTGAGCCTGCTGCTTATTTCAGGGCTTTTCCTTTATCGTTATATTGCTGCCATACAACTGGTAAGAAAAGATAAAAGCATCAGTTTCTTTCATTTCATACTATATGTGAGCGCTTTTGAAATACTGCCTGTCATCATTCTGTATAAAGGAATATTATCGCTTTTAAAATAATAGTGTACTTTTGCATCCTATTTTATTTTAGGAATTGCTAATGTTAAATGAATTGAAAAAATCTGGCACGATGTCGTCTAACGGCAAGATTGAAAGCATACTTATTACTCAACCGAGGCCATTAAGCGAAAAGTCACCTTTTTTTGATCTTGAAAGGAAATATGGCGTGAAGCTCGATTTTCAACCGCTGATAAGCATTGTTCCCATCTCGGGTAAAGATTTCAGAAAACAGAAGATTAACATTGCACGTTTTACGGGTGTTATTTTTAACAGCCGTAACGCTATTGATCATTTTTTTCGCACCTGCGAAGAAAACAAGATCACCGTTTCGCAGGATACAAAGTATTTCTGCATTACTGAGGCGGTGGCGCTTTACCTGCAAAAATTCATCCTCTACAGGAAACGCAAAGTTTTTTTTGGGGCAGATGGTACCAATAAAAGCCTGTTTGATGTGATGAACAAACATAAGGAAAACCTCAGCTTTCTGTACGTTTGTTCCGAAAACCAGCAGGACAGCGACATCGTAAACTGGCTGAAAAACAATCACTGCGACTTTGAGCTGGCCTTTATGTACCGCTCTGAAAGTACGGACGTAAAAAAGCTGGTAGGTGGTAAACATTTTGATATTGTATGCTTTTTTACTCCTTCCGGGGTGAAAAGCTGGTTTGACAATTTTCCTGATTTTAAACAAAACGGCGTTTTGGTAGGCACTTTTGGCGACAATACAAAGACCGAAGCCGTTAAAGCAGGACTGAACCCTGAAATTATTGCACCCAGGCCCAAAACGCCAAGTATGATCACGGCGCTGGACCAGTTTTTAGCGGGCAACCTGAAAAGTAATTGATTATCAAAGCACTTTTTAAAGGGTGCAGCCATAGGGCCACCGGGCAGCTATTCTTTACCAAAACCTTAACTATCACTTAGTTAGGCAGGTCATAATTTTTAGCAACATTTGCCGCATTATGGTTAACTTTGCAAACTTTATGAGATTTGTAATCGCTGTTTTTTTAGTAGTTTCTTTGATATCCTGCGGCCCCGGCATGAACAAGATATTAAAGAGCAAGGATGCTGCTTACAAGCTTAAGATGGCAGAGCAGTTTTATGCTAAAAAGAAGTGGATGAAGGCTTATACTATTTACGAAGATGTAATGCCGTATTACAAAACCACCCCGCAATTTCAGGATATTTACTACAAATACGCTTATACTGCTTTCAATCAGAAAGACTATACCAACGCAGAAAATCTTTTTAAACAGTTTATAGAAAACTTTCCCAACAGTCCGCGGGCAGAGGAAATAGAGTACATGCGGGCTTATACTTTTTATCTCCAGTCTCCTAAAGCAGACCTGGACCAGACAAATACTTATAAAGCGATCAGTAATCTTCAGACTTTTGTAAATACGCGTCCACAATCAGTAAGGGTTACAGAAGCCAACCGGCTTATTGATGAGCTGAGGAAAAAGCTTGAGACAAAAGATTATAAATCCGCCATGCTGTATTATAATATTGGCGAATTCAGGGCGGCGGGTGTTACCTTCAACACGCTGTTTGATAATTACCCGGAGTCCCTGGTATCCGATGAATATAAATTCATGGCTGTCAAATCTTACTTTAAAGCGGCTGAATTAACTATTGTTACTAAAAGAGTAGAGCGATACAGAGAGGTTATTGAGCAGGCCAACGAGTTTATTGAACGTTTTCCCGAAAGCAAATACCGTAAAGATGTAGAAAACTACATCAGTACATCAAATACAGAAATACAAAAATTTAGCAATAATGAGCAAGTTAAGACGACAACTTAGCGCTGGTATTCCCAACAACGTAGAAACTAAAGACCTGGGAGCTATTAAAAGCAAAACCGGTAATCTTTATGAATCCATCGCCATCATCGCTAAAAGAGCGAACCAGGTGAACATCTCCATCAAAGAGGAGCTGCATAACAAGTTGGATGAATTTGCCAGCCATACCGATTCCCTGGAAGAGATCCATGAGAACAAAGAGCAGATCGAAATTTCGAGGGCTTACGAAAGGATGCCTAACCCTGCCTTGCTGGCTACTTATGAATTTTTAGAAGATAAAATTTATTTCAGAAAGGCCGAAGACGAGCTTTTCAGCTAATATATTTCTCTAAAATAATCCCGAACCACAGCTCCTGTAAAGCAGCTGTGGTTTTTGTGTTTTAAGTATTTTTGTGAAAATGAGTTGATGGTTCATAGCTTATCGTTCATAGAACCATGAACTATGAATTATGAATTATGAACTCAATACAGAACAAAAAAATATTAATCGGCATATCGGGCAGTATTGCGGCTTATAAAATCATTCAGTTGGTGCGCCTGCTTGTAAAAAAGGGCGCTGAAGTAAAAATAGTAATGACGCCCGCTGCAAAAGACTTTGTGTCACCGTTAGTGTTGTCTACTCTTTCCAAAAACGAAGTACTGGCTGATCTGTTTGCAGAAAACACCTGGGCTAACCATGTTCAGTTAGGCCGGTGGGCGGATGTAATGCTGATAGCCCCGTTAAGCTGCAACACACTGGCAAAAATGGCTCATGGCCACTGTGATAATTTATTATTGTCCGTTTATTTGTCTGCCACCTGCCCTGTAATAGCTGCGCCTGCTATGGATGAGGATATGTGGCACCATGCCTCCACCCAGCGCAACATTGAATTACTAAAAAAGGATGGCGTTTCCATTATTCAACCGGGAAACGGAGAGCTGGCCAGCGGCCTTTTTGGCGATGGCAGAATGGAAGAACCCGAAAATATAGTTTCCTTCCTGGATGGCTACTTCGGGAAAAACAAAGGTTCCCTTTTACATAAAAAAGTGCTGGTGACAGCCGGGCCTACGCATGAAGCCATTGATCCTGTAAGGTTTATAGGCAACCATTCTTCAGGAAAGATGGGCATTGCCCTGGCTAAGGAATGCAGGGACCGCGGTGCCGATGTAACGCTGGTGTTGGGTCCTGTGCCCCTTCCGCAGGAGTATGAAGGCATTACTATAGTAAAAGTAACCTCTTCAGATGAAATGTATAATGTGTGCCATGATCATTTTAAGAACACAGATATAGCGCTGATGGCGGCTGCCGTGGCAGATTATAAGCCTGAAAAAGCAAGTGATCAGAAAATAAAAAAAGCAGGCAGTGAAGCGCCGGAACTCAAACTTATAAAAACCAAAGACATACTGAAAAGCCTGGGAGCTATAAAAGAAGATAACCAGGTTTTATTGGGCTTTGCATTAGAAACAAATAATGAAAAAGCCCATGCCCTTGAAAAGCTGCATACCAAAAACGCTGATTTTATTGTACTGAACTCTTTAAACGATGGCAATGTATTTGGGAGCGACACCAATAAAATCACCATCTATACCAAAAGCGGGCAGGAGATAAAATTTAACGCCAAAAGCAAAGCAGAAGTGGCGACGGATATAGTAGATACCATTCTTAACGCACAAGCCGGTAACGGGTAATTACCCGCCGGAAATACTGAGCTATATAGGGCTTGCTGTTTAACAGCCACAGATGCACAGATGTAGTTCAGCAAGAGTTTTTCAAGAGGCATTATATAAGTATTATTATTTGTCTGCAGGTATTTTCAACAAGGAAGAGCAAACCTCCTTGCATCAAAAAAACATTGTCCTCCCACAGTCAATGCACAAAAGCCTTTTATGCCAGGCTTTTTCATTCATTTTTATAAAATAGCTGTGTTCCGATGTGCCAATGACGTATTTGTAATATGCTGATGGGCAATCGTCGTTTCGTAGCGCAGCGAAGAAATCTCAACGCGCAGTTGAATTGCGATGGTAACAGGCTTTTCGTTAAGATATCTCCCGCTGGTCGATGAGCCGATCATTATTATATGTCATCGCATCATTGAGTTTGCATCGCAAATTGATAACTCGGAATGGCAATAATTTACTATTTTACAAAAGATATCCAGGTTAAGCAGCAGGCCCTATTTAATACAATACGTTAGACCAAACCTGAGGAACGATGCTAAACATATATTTGTTCCACCAACAGCTCCTGATCTATAATTTATTAATCCCTGGGAATAGCCCAGGTAAACACCCGTATTCTTATAGTCCGCAGAAAACTGAATGCGCGGTCTGAAATCTGTACTGATTGTTTTTCTGTCTCTTGAAGTAGTATATTTTGTTCCATCTGCTGCAGATGCGCTTCCCTTCTCTGTAGCTTTCAAACAATAAGCAATATCAAATCCACCAACAATATCAAACGATACGGCTTCCCTGTAAAACCTGCGGCCGATGAAGGGAAACAGATTTATAAAATTACTGCTAAGAAATGTTTTTCCTTTTGCAGATTCATAATCTCCTGCCCCGTCGTGAATTCCATCAATTTTCACTTTACTTCTTAAAGTTTCAAAGCCTGCATCAACTCCCAGCATTAGGTTGTTTTTTGTTACTCTTTTTAAATTGCCCGATAAGCCATAAGAAAGTGCGCCTGCAGAACCATAAGGACTACTTGTATATCCGGAATTTGCCTGGCCCGAAACAATTATCCGGGAATATTTCTGGGCAGATGCTCCGGAAAATGAAAATAATCCTGAATTAAGAGCGAGCCTGAACTCGGTATTCTGGCCAAATACACCGGCCGAAAAAAGTATTAAAAATAATGCAAGAAAGTTCTTTAACATAACATACGGTATTTTGTGGCGGGTAATAACACCCTTTCATGGCACGCTGCTGTAGAGGATATCCCCTAAACAGCAATACCTACTTAACAATTGTAATTGGATAAGACCCTGTACTCTGGCTAAACACTTTAGCGCCGTTATACCACACATCCGTTGTAAGCCGGTATCCACCGTCATTTCTTGTCATTGTACATAAGAGGGTATCCCGGTCACCATTACCCCAGTCAATATAAGTTGTAGTAGGGCTTTCTTTGCTTTCTATATTGGGGACAATAGTAATAAAGCTATAGTTATACTCCTTGCTATTCTTAATACTATAGCCATAAGCCCAGTCGAGGTTAGACTTATAATACAATTTTGCTTTCCCGTTCACCAGGTCATATTTTCTTATATTTTCCAATATAAAATGACCGGGGGTTTCAGGATCCAACAGGCTTTGCCCCAACGCGTTTTCAACTCTAATGGTAACTGCAATGTCAACAACTTCTCCCATTCCCTGCTTCTTGCACCCAAACAGGCTTAAAAGAAAAAGTGATACTCCGGGAAAAATAATATACTTCATAATTTACTGTTTTTAGATAATTAAGGATATATATCGTATATTATGTCCTTTTTATATTGGTAATTTCCCGCAGAGGACGGCGCCCAATTATCGTAGCCAAACCAGCCGTCATCAAGGCCCTCCCATCCCCAGTTCATGTGAAAATACAGGGAACTATAACCATTATTAGAAATGCTCCTATAACCGTCACAAACCCATGCATGTCTATTTGTGTGAATATAAATAGACCATATAAAATTCCTTGTAGTGCAACATCTCTTTTAAATAATTTTTCAGCCAGCACTATTTTGTTAAGGTTCGCAGCCATTACCGATACTACCTCAATGGGTATGGCAAATTACTATCGGTAAAAGAAACTTTTGGCAGCACGCTCCGCGCCATAGTCATTGCGTCATTAGCAGTGTTGGGAGCTGATCTGTCCTTTTTAGAGCAGCTTATGATAAACAATAACCCGCTCAATACCGTTAGCATACATAGAAGTACTTTCAATTTTCTCATGATAACTATTATTTAAATTTTGGTTAACCGGTACCAGTGCATCTTAGTTCTGCAGCAGCTATTGGGAGCAAAGATTACTCATAAGGTTAATATAATTATCCTAAAGGTAGTTATAGCAGGATACAGTTCCAAAAAATTTACATCTGATTGCTTTTATAATAAAAAAGTTATGAACCCTTTCACTATTAAAAACAACTATATCAGATATATTTGCACCACAACTGATGCAGGGAATAAAAATGAACAGGCACACCATTCTTATAGTACTTCTTTCAGCGCTTATCTTATCCTGTAAGAGCAGCAACGATGTATTACCTAAACAAAAAATGGAAAAAGTGCTGTGGGATGTGGCCCGGAGCAGTGAGTTCTTAAACGGTTATGTTTACTTTAAGCATCCCGAACAAAACAGGGCCGCCCTGAACGATGCCCTATTAGAGCGGACCCTGAAAATACATAAAGTAACCAAACAACAGTTCCTCAACACACTGGAGCATTACAAAAAAAGGCCGGATGAATTTAAAGTAGTGGTAGATTCTATCATCAGCAAACAAAAGCGCTTGATAGAGAGTGATACGCTGTCTTCCGCAGCGCCGGGAAGTGCAGATTCCCTTTCTCATCCTGTTACACTGCCGCAATAAACGGCTCTTACTATGCGTAAAATTTGCTACAATGGAATCTATTACAACGAGCAGGAGCCTGTATTGAAGGCAGACAATAAAAGCTATCGTTATGGAGATGGCTTTTTTGAAACCATGAAAATATGGAAAGGCAAAATCCTCCTGGCTTCTTATCACAAAAAAAGGATAGCAAAAAGTATGGCCCGGTTAAAATTCCTGTTTCCTGCCGGGGTTGATACCGATATCCTTTTTACACAAATAACAGTGCTTTGCGCCCAAAACAATTGCCTGGAAACGGCGAGGGTACGCTTATCTTTTTCAAACGGTGAAGGCAGTCTGTTTGACAACAATAACCAGCTGCATTACCTTATTGAAGCCTGGCCGCTTGATGAGCGTATAAACAGGCTCAATGAGAACGGGCTCACCACAGGCCTGTTTACTGCCATTAAAAAAAGCTGTGATGAATTTGCCACCATCAAATCTGCATCAGCATTGATTTACAGTGTAGCTGCACGTTATTGTATTCAAAATAATTGGGATGACTGCATCCTGCTGAACCAGAAGGATCATGTTTGCGAAAGCAGTATTGCTAATATTTTCTGGATAAAAGAAAACAGGATTTTTACGCTTCCATTGACAGAAGGTTGTGTGGATGGCGTAATGCGCGCTTATCTTATAGATACTATCGGAATAGTTACGGAAATGCCCTGTCTGCAAAAGGACCTGCTGGAAGCAGATGAGATTTTTCTTACCAATGCCATCCGGGGCATCAGCCCGGTTAAAACTTTTGGTAATACAAGCTACTCCAATACGATTATAGCACAGCTGTTCAAAGAATACATTCAACCGCTATATTAGTTCATGGTTCATAGTAGGGGACAGAGGACGGAGGACAGTTGACAGGAGGAAGGTTGAAAAGTTAACAGGAATCCAGTATCCAGCATCACTCACTATTGACTATTGACTATTCACTACTCCCCACCTCCTTTTCAAAAACAGTTCTCAATACCTCAACGGCTTTTCTACCCTCATTCCCCAGATCCAGGCTATAATCATTTACATACAGCTCAATATGCCGGCGCATTACGGCCTCGCTCATAGTTTGGGCATGTTCTTTTACATAGCCCGATACAGCAGGGTAATGGTCAAATGAATATTGCAGGCTTTCACGGATGAGATCATTTACTTTCAGATACACTTCCTCTCCCAGCTCTTTTTTAATAACAATACCGCCTAGAGGTATGGGAACATTCATTTTAGCTTCCCAGTATTCGCCCAGATCCAGCACTTTGTGCAAACCTTTCTGCTCGTAAGTAAACCGGTTCTCATGAATAATTACTCCCAGTTCCGCCTCGCCATTAGCCACAGTATCTTCAATCTCGTGAAACACTTTAAACACTTTGTTTTTTGCATCGGGGTAAGCAAAGCTGAAAAGCAGGTTAGCAGTAGTATGAATACCGGGCAAAACAATAGACGCACTGTTTATATTTGCCTCGGAGAACCTTTTAACTGAATGGGAGATCAGTAAGGGGCCTACTCCCTTGCCCAATGCGCTGCCGGCATTTAATAAGCTGTAAGTATCATCAGTTTTAAAATAAGCAGGAAAGCTGAGTTTGGTAATATCCAGCTTCCCTTCCAATGCCCAGCGATTCAGTGTTTCCACGTCTTCCAGTACAGACTTAAACCTAAACTCACCGGTATTTATTTTGCCATTTACCAGCGCATCAAAAATAAAAGTATCGTTAGGACAGGGAGAAAAACCTATTGTAATAACCATGTTGGAATAAAAATATTAAATACTGAATGTAAAATTTAAAATAATCACCTACCTCCTATTCATCATTCACTACTCACTATTCACCTCTTCTACCACCCTCACCAGCTTCTCATTTAAATTATTAATGGCATCTTTAAAATTCCATTTAGCTTTATCCCTTTCTCCTGCATAATTGGATACAGAACGGATTTGCAGGAACGGTATCTTTTCCATTAATGCTACATAATGTAATGCTGCCCCCTCCATTGATTCCAGAACTATGCCCCGTGCCTTTAACAAATTTATTCTTGCTTTGTTCGTTGTGATTTCATTTACAGTAACAGCTTTTACTCTTTCAAGGCTGCAATGCTTAAGCAATATTTTATTGGGATTTTTTAAAACACCCTCTTTAAAAGGCTGTGTACCAGCTTTCATGAATCCCATATCAAAAACAGATCGCCACTGTCCGTTTTCTGTAACACCTATATCACTAAACTCATCCTGCAATACCGACAGAACCGTCCCTAAAGGCATCGCCCTGTCAAAACCACCGGCAATTCCTGCCTGTATAATAACGGAAGGCCTGTACCGCTCAATGGCTTTAGTAATGCTGTACACCGATACCGGGCAGCCAACACCGGTAATGGCCACATCAGCGTTTAACTTTTTAAGAACACGAAGCGACGGCTTGATCTCGAACGATGTTGCTGCAACAATAAGGATACCCATAAAATAATATTGCCGCAAATGTCGTTATTTTTGTGTGATGGTATATCTCACAAGACAGGAACATTTTAATGCGGCCCACCGGCTTTACAACCCCAACTGGGACGAAGCTAAAAATGAAGCCGTATTTGGCAAATGCGCCAATCCTAATTATCATGGCCATAATTACGACCTGTTAGTTACCGTAAAAGCAAAACCCAATTACGATACCGGCTTTGTGTTTGATGTAAAAAAATTAAGTACTATTATTCGCGAACGTATTACCGAAAAGCTCGATCATAAAAATCTTAATGAAGATGTGGACTTTTTAATGGGTAAAATGTGCAGCACCGAGAATCTGGCAATAGAAATATGGAAACAACTGGAACCTCATATCCCCCGGGAAGTTCAGTTACATTGTATTAAACTTTATGAAACCCCACGCATTTACGTGGAATATTTTGGAGAGTAACAATCAACAGGTATGGAACAGGTAAATTGGGGTATTATCGGCTGTGGCGATGTAACAGAAGTAAAAAGCGGTCCGGCGTTTAATAAAGTGCCCCATTCTAAGCTGGTTGCGGTAATGAGACGTAATGCTGAAAAGGCTGCGGACTATGCGCGCAGGCATGGTGTTGAAAAATGGTACAGTGATGCGCAGGCTTTGATCAATGATCCGGATATAAATGCCATATATGTGGCTACTCCTCCTTCTACGCACTTACAGTATGCGTTAGCTGCCATACAGGCTGGTAAACCGGTATATGTAGAAAAGCCAATGGCCATGAACGTTTCTGAAGCCCGTCAAATGGCGGATTATGCAGAACAGGAAAAGATAAAACTTTCAGTAGCACATTACAGAAGGGAATTGCCGTTATTCTTAAAGATCAAATCCCTTATTGATACTGCTGCTATTGGTGATGTGCGCTTTGCAGATCTGAAATTATTACAAAGCAGCGCTGCTAATCTTGTAGCCAACACTGATGAAAACTGGCGGATCAACCCTGCGATATCCGGCGGTGGTTTATTTCACGACCTGGCACCACACCAGATAGACCTGATGCTTTATCTTTTTGGCAGCGCAAAGCACTGGCAGGGCGCTTCATTCAATCAAAGTAAAGTCGCTGATGAACTGGTAACAGGTACTGTTATTTTTGAAAAGGACATCCTTTTTAACGGCGTATGGTGCTTTAATGTAAGTGAACCAGATGCAAAAGATATTTGCACTATCTATGGCTCACAGGGAAGTTTAAGTTTTGGTTTTTTTGGCAATAGTTTATCGGTTACTATTGATGGGGAAACAGAAACATTGAATTTTGATCCCGTTGCACATGTGCAGCAGCCGATGATAGAGAAAGTAGTCAGTTATTTTTCAGGCAGGGGCGAAAACCCCTGCGATGCCGGTGCTGGGGTAGAAACATTGATGCTGATGGATAGCTTTTGCAGAAAACAATAGTAACGATTTAAAGATTTATTATTTTTATTTTCAGATCAATTGCATTCATGAAAGTAGTTGTAACAGGAGCTACAGGTGCCACCGGCAAAGAGTTGCTGGAACGCTTATTGAAAGATGAGCATATTGCTCATGTTACAGCGTTGGTACGCCGTTCACTAAACGTACAGCATCCAAAATTACAGGCTGAGGTAGTGGATTTTGACCAACCGCACGAATGGCAGGCGCTTGTAAAAGGAGATGTGGCTTTTTCCTGTATGGGTACTACCTTAAAAGCTGCCGGAAGTAAAGAAGCCCAGTATAAAGTGGACTATGAATACCAATATGCTTTTGCAGAAGCAGCCAGGCAGAATGATATTCCAGCTTTTGTGCTGATATCAGCTGGGATGGCTAACCCTAAATCGCTGGTATTTTATTCCCGTATGAAAGGCAAACTGGAAAAAGCTATTGAGGCATTGCATTTTAAAAGCCTGGTGATTTTCCGGCCGGGGCTGCTGTCCAGGCCAGGTACAGACCGCGAGGGGGAAAAGATCAGTGAAGGTCTGCTGAATTTTTTCAATAAGCTGGGACTGTTTAAAAACATGGCGCCCTTAAAAGTAAACAAGCTCGCAGAACTGATGTTACATTATGCCCAACAAGCCCCGGATGGTACCCATATTATCGAGCCGGGGAGGATATTGAAAGAAATCGCTGAGCAATAGATTGAGAAATTATTTTTTAAGTTGCTGAAGTACCCCTTCTTTATCAATATAACCGGCATAAGACCATATTATTTTTTTATCCCGGTAAAGATGCAGCAACGGCAGTGCCTCTATCTTCAATGCTTTAGTTACTTCAGGATGGTTATCAATATCTATGCGTACAACTTTTATCTTATCCGCCATATCCTTTGCAATTTCATCAAGATAAGGTTTCATCTTTTTACAGGGAGCACACCATTCTGCATAAAAATCTACCAGCACTTTTTTATCTGATGTAATGGCCTCTTCAAATTGCTGCAGGGTCATTCCGGAGGCAGCAGGTACGTCAGGATCTGTTTGCAGCGGTAGCCCGGCTGCTTTCCATTTTAAAATGCCGCCCTCCATTTCATATACCTCTTTAAACCCTTGTTCACGCATACTTTTAGCAGCAGCGGCACTTCTGCCACCACTTAAGCAATATACAAATACCGGCTCTGTTTTGTCCATTTTAGCAACCTGCTTTGCAAAGCCGGGATCATTCCAGTTAAAGTTCAGCGCATCTTTAATATGCTCTTTCTCATACTCGCCCGGTGTACGTACATCTAAAATAATAGCTCCGGGCATTTGTCCTATCTTTTCAGAAAAGGCAGCAGCTCCTAATTTTTCTGCTGTATGACTTTGTGCATTCCCGCAGCTAAATGATACAAATACAGTAACAAAAATTATAAGAAACAGGCTTCGCTTCATAAGGTGGAAATTAAGGTTTTCTCTGTTTTATCGCTTAATATTTTTTCAATAAACAACATTTTTACGCAGTAATTGTTCATCTATTCCCCTTATAACCCAATGACAGTCATTTGAAGCATAAGCCTTCAGTTGAAACATTCTCAAAAATTACTTTTTTTTGTTACTTTAGCCATACAGGGATTATTTCAAATAAAAAATAATCCGCGTAGACTTTATACTCTATACTTTAAATTGTTCATCATCATTACCAATGAAAGTATCCGTTTACCGGCAGGAGCATTTTAACGCAGCTCATCGTTTGTATTATAGCGACTGGGATGATACCACCAACGAAAATGTATTTGGCAAATGCGCCTACCCTAATTATCATGGCCACAATTACGACCTGGTGGTGAAAGTAAGCGGGGTTCCCGATCCTAAAACAGGGTTTGTAATGGACATGAAACAGCTAAGCGAGATCCTGAAAAAAGAAGTGGTTCAAAAGTTTGACCATAAAAACCTGAACTTAGACACAGAAGAATTTAAGACACTTAACCCTACTGCAGAAAATATTGCGATCGTTATTTACAATTTAATAAGGCCTCATATAGATGCCGGGCTCGATCTGCAGGTACGGCTGTACGAGACTCCCAGGAATTTTGTGGAATACCCTGCAAATTAAGAAAGTATATCAGATATATTTGCAAAATATCGGAAACATTATATGTCCTATAGCAAAACAGAAAATTATGATGAGCAGGTCACCAATGGCCTCATCAGCAACTATAGAGAAGTGCTGCAATTGCTGGGCGAAAACCCTGCACGGGAGGGCCTGTTAAAAACCCCCGAACGCCAGGCCAAAGCTATGCAATACCTGACACAAGGATATAACCTTGATGCGCATGCCATTATCAACTCAGCTAAATTTCATGAAGATATAAGCGAAATGATAGTGGTAAAAGATATTGAGCTTTATAGTATGTGCGAGCATCACCTGCTGCCCTTTTTCGGGAAGGCTCATGTAGCCTATATTCCTAACGGATGGATCACCGGTCTCAGCAAAATTGCCCGGGTGGTGGATGTGTACAGCCGCAGGCTGCAGGTGCAGGAAAGACTTACCGTACAAATCATGAATGCCATTAAGGAAACCCTTAATCCCATTGGCGTTGCCGTAGTAATAGAGGCCAAACATTTATGTATGATGATGCGCGGTGTACAAAAACAAAACTCTGTAACCACAACTTCGGCTTTTGACGGTGAGTTTCAAAAAAATCCCACCAGAAGTGAATTTTTAAAATTAATAAGTGCAGATTTGCATTAGATTTTTATTGATACCAGAAGTGGTGCTTATGACCTGTCCGCCTGACTGCTGCAAGGCAAATGTCTTTCAGGCTGAGATAGCCCCAATACCTGCCGGATCGGTTCATCAGCACTGCATATAGTATGATTATTTGATCAAAACAACACAACTCTGAAATAAAACTATCTAATAAAGATGAAACATGCCTACATTTTTCCCGGACAGGGATCGCAGTTTACAGGAATGGGGAAAAGCCATTATGAAGAAAGCGTATTTGCAAAAAAGCTGTTCGAACAAGCCAATGAAATCCTGGGGTTCCGTATCTCAGATATTATGTTTAACGGAACAGATGCAGAGCTAAAGCAAACTAACGTTACCCAACCGGCAGTTTTCCTGCATTCCATTATTGCATACCGGACCATACAGGACGCAAAACCAGATATGGTTGCTGGACATTCGCTCGGCGAATTCTCGGCACTGGTGGCCAATGGTACCTTAATTTTTGAAGATGCGTTGCAGCTTGTATCCGTTCGGGCCGGCGCGATGCAAAAAGCCTGCGAGATCAATCCTTCCACTATGGCTGCTGTTATCAATCTTCCTGATGAGAAAGTAGAGGAAATTTGTGCAGAAGTGCAAAAAGAAACAGGAGAAATTGTGGTTCCGGCCAATTATAACTGCCCGGGCCAGTTAGTTATCAGCGGCACCATCAAAGGCATTGAAATAGCCTGCGAAAAAATGAAAGCTGCCGGCGCCAAACGTGCATTAGTGCTGCCGGTGGGAGGCGCATTCCACTCTCCTTTAATGGAGCCGGCTCAAAAGGAATTGCAAGAAGCTATTGAAAAAACAACCTTCCACAACCCCGTTTGCCCAGTATATCAGAACGTTGTAGCAAAGGCTGTAAGAGATAAGGAAGAGATAAAAGAAAACCTTATTGCGCAGCTTACAGGTGCGGTTCGCTGGACGCAAAGCGTACAGGAAATGATTACCAATGGCGCTTCCAGATTTACAGAAGCGGGTCCGGGAAAGGTTTTACAGGGCCTTGTACTAAAAATAGATAAAACAGCAGAAGTAAACGGCGTTAATTAAGCTGACAGTCACAGAATAGTAAATAGGGAATAGCAAGTAGGAGCCTGTGCATTAGGAAGCCGAAAGCATAAGGCTTAAAGCTTTTAGCTTTCAGCAATAAAATTTGAGCATTGCTTTAAGTTGACGGTGGACGGTGGACAGATGACGGTTGACAGGGTTGAAAAGCTAAAGATGGTTTAAGATAGTTGAGTTTCCATCTCACGCAGGTCTGAAGCAGAGCCATGGGCATTGGCTGACCTGTGTGGCAGTGTTACTTAACCTACTTGCTACCCGCTTTTATTACGCTGAGTCCCTTGCCGGAGACTCAGCTATGCATGAGGACCTACTCGCTATTCACTACTCGCCACCGCCCACTTGCTATTCTCCCTGTGCCTTCGTTTCAACCAGAAAGTATGCAGTGCCAGCGTGGAAAATATGACCGCTGTACCCAAATAAAAACCTTTATTCAATACCTGGTTTTCCTTGAAAAGAAAAAAAGCCATCAATATACCATAAACAGGCTCCATACTGTAAGATAAATTCACGGTAAAAGCCGATAATTTTTTCAGGGCGTTCATTGAAAACTGGAAAGCAATTACCGAGCATACCCAGGCTAATACCAGCAGCCATAAAAAATCACTCAGCGAAGGCACTATACTCTCCACCGGGAAAGCTTTAAGGTAAAACGGCATAACCAGCGACAGTGTTATGAAGCCTCCTGTTATTTGCCAGCAAAGTACCGTTTGCATATTAATGCGAACTATTTTCAGCTTCAACAGTATAGGGAACAACGCTCCAAAAAACGCAGCCATTAATCCCAATGCAATACCCAGCTTATAAGTGGAATCAAAATGAAAGATCAACCATATCCCCAGCACATTCATTAATCCAAACACCAGTTCCATTCTATTGATCTTTACCCGGTTGATCAGCGGTTCTAAAACAGAAGAAAAGAAACTTACTACCGATAAACATACCAGGGCGATGGATACATTTCCGTATTTGACAGCCGCATAAAAAAACACCCAGTGCAGGGAGCTTATAAAACCAATACCGGATATCTGTACAATATCTTTTAAAGGTATCCGCTGTAGTTTTCTTGTAGCGTAAAATAAAGCCCAAAGCGTAACAGCCGTAATGAGCAATCTATACCACACAATCAAACCTTCATTCATTGTGATCAACCCGCCCAGCACACCTGTAAATCCTGCCAGCAGCACAGCAATATGCAGTTGTAAAAACGATTTTTTCATCAGGCGCAAGCTAAGTAAATAAACTTGCTTTGCAGTAAAAACCGTATTATCTTAGACTTTCGTACAAAAACTATGAAGGAAAAAGAAATTTATGTAACATCAGAAACAGGCACATTAAAACGGCTCCTGGTGCACAGCCCCGACAGCGGCCTGGGTAAGGTAGTGCCTTCCAAAGCGCAGGACTGGCTTTTTGAGGACATTGTGCACCTGGAAACCATCAGGCGCAAAGAGTATGACTACTACATAAAGCTGTTACTTTACTTTCTGGATCCCGGCAAAATAAAAGGCCGGCTTGCAGAAATTGATGACCCGAAAAATAATTATGAATTTTATAAACCCTCAAGCGCCCGTTTTTATAGGTCCACCCATGTGATAGAAATTGAATGGCTGTTAGCGGAAATCTTAGAACAGGTGGATATAAGGCTAAAGCTGGTGGCCTCTGTATGCGCTATAGAAAACTGCTCGTATGAATTACAGAACGAACTGATGCAGGCAGACGCTAAAGAGCTGGCCCATATTTTTATTACCGGTACTTATTACAAAGAAACCGAAATGCTTTTTCCGCCGGTGCCTAACTTTATTTTTACAAGAGATATAGGCATAGTTATTAATGACCATATCCTGTTAAACAAACCTGCCAGGCAGGCCCGCACCCGCGAAGCCTTGCTGATGAAATATATTTTCTACAATCACCCCTTATTCAAAAATTACAGGGATAAAATAATTGAGCTACCCGAAAGTGCACATCAGTTCCTGCTTCCCTCAGATTCAGAAGAAAAACTGGTTACCCTTGAAGGCGGGGATATTATGGTGGTCAGCGCAGGTCACCTGCTTATTGGGGTTAGTGAGCGCACCTCGCTGGAAGCAGCACATATTGCCATTAAAATCCTTTTCGAAAAAAACGTGGTACAAAAGGTATCAGTGATCAAGATCCCCCGGAAGCGGGATTATATGCATATTGATACCATCTTCACACAGGTGCAAAAAAATATATGGGTAATGCTCGGTAAGTTTTCGCGGAAGCATGTTAAAAAGGAAGATGCAGATGATATACAGAAAGCTTTGGACACCCGGAAAAAAGAAGAAGCTATCAGTATTGTGCAGTTTAAAAAGAAAAACATTTCCAACCCCATATATTTTGACAACCTGGAAGAGCTGTTGATCGACATCAGCAAAAACGACCTGGGATGTACCGAAAAAGTAAAATTTATATACTCAGGAAATAATGAGTTCCCATTTGATGTGCGTGAGCAATGGACAGACAGCTGCAATTTACTGGCCTTAAAAGAAGGTGTAGTAGTAGGTTATGACCGCAATGACAAAACCTTGCAAGCTTTTATTAAAGCTGGTTTCAAAACCATTCATGTAAAAGACCTGTTACAACAATTAGAAGAGGGAGTAACTGCAGTAAAAGACATTAAAAACATGTTTATTGTTATGCCTTCGGCAGAGCTTTCACGCGCACGCGGCGGGTTTCATTGCATGAGTATGCCGCTGCTGAGGGAAGAAAGTTAGAAAGTCCGAAGACGGAGGTCCGAACCTTTAAACCTGTCAACTGTCACCTATCATCTGTCAACTTAAAGAAATGATCACTTCGCATATATTAATGATCCGGCCGGCTGCATTTGCCTACAATCCGCAAACAGCGGTAAACAACCGTTTTCAAAAGATATCAGAACCATTAAATGTTCAGCAGAAAGCATTGCAGGAGTTTGATGATTTTGTAAATATACTCCGCACTAGTGGTATTGATGTAACCGTGGTTGAGGATGCGCCCGAACCGCATACACCCGATGCTATTTTTCCCAACAACTGGGTTTCTTTTCATGAAGACGGGACAGTAGTACTATATCCTATGTTCGCTCCTAACAGGCAGTTGGAAAGAAACAAAAATGTGATCGCAAGCATTAATAAAACGTTTTTTATCCGCAGCACTATTGATCTTACCGGCTATGAAGAACGGGGCATTTTCCTGGAAGGCACCGGCAGCATGGTATTGGACAGAACCAATGAGCTGGCATACGCCTGCCTTTCGCCCCGCACCTGCCCTACCGCATTATATGATTTCTGTGACGCTATGGGCTACCAGCCTGTATTGTTCAATGCTTTTGATGCTGAAGGCAATGAAATTTATCATACCAATGTGATGATGTGCGTGGCTGACCAATATGCAATTATATGTCTTGAAAGCATCAGGGATACCGTTCAAAAACAAATGCTCGTTTCCAGGCTCGCCGAAACCGGGAAAGAACTCATCGGGATCAGCCTGGAACAAATGAACCAGTTTGCCGGTAATATGTTACAGTTGGAAAACATAGCCGGCGAACAGTTGCTTGTTATGTCAACAAGAGCTTTTCATTCATTGAATAAAGACCAGGTCAGCCAGATCCGCTCTTTCAATCCCATTATCTACTCACCATTAAATACTATTGAAGATAATGGCGGAGGCAGCGCCCGCTGTATGATGGCAGAAATATTTTTGCCATATAAAATTTAAAAGTATATGCAAATGAAATTCTTACTGATCGCTTTATTATTGTCTGCCGGTATAGCACATGCTCAAACCACTTATAAAGACAGCATGCAGCAGTATATTAATGACTATGTGGCCAGACACGAAGTAGTAAAAGGCGATGATAAAAAGCAATTGCAGTTTTTTACAATTGATGAAACCTATAAGGTAAAGGCAACCTTCGAGTATGTAAAAAATGCGCCCTGGTTCTCACTGCCCACATCAAGCGGCAAAACAAAAATGTACAGGCAGTATGGAAAGCTGACTTTTGAGCTGGAGGGCCAACCACAACTACTCTACGTTTATCAATCACAGGATCTTATACAAAATCCGCAGTATGCCCATCATCTTTTCCTACCCTTTACAGATGCTACTACAGGAAAAGAATCTTATGAAACAGGCCGGTATATAGATCTTAAAATTGATGATATTAAAAACAACAGGGTGGTAATAGATTTTAATAAAGCTTATAACCCTTACTGCGCTTATGTTTCGGGGTACAGCTGCCCGATACCTCCTAAAGAAAACAGGTTGAAAATTGCTATAAAAGCCGGGGAGAAGAAATATTTAAAAGCCCGCTAAGGTATCAGAGATAGTACTCATACTAATCGTCTAAGGTCCTTTTTAATCCTTCCTCAAAGCTCATGGGAGCATAATCCAGGTCGCGTATTACCTTCTGAATATTCAACCCACTTTTTAATGGACGCTCTGCTATTTCTTTGAACTCGTCACGCGTTACGGGGATTAGCTGATGCTCCGTAATATTAAGATATTGGGCTGTAGCCATAGCCATTTCATAAGGTGTCAGCACATCTTTCCCGGCCAGGTTATAAATACCTTCTGCCCGCTTATCAATAATGGATGCAATGCCCTTAGCAAGGTCTGCTGCATGTGTGGGCGTACGCTCCTGGTCATCCACTACTTTAAAAGGCTCGTTATTTTTAAGCTTTTTCTCTATCATGGTAATAAAGCTGTCCCGCCCGTAAAACGGTTTACCGTACACAAAACAGGTACGCACAATTGCCCAGCCATGCTTGTATTCCATCACGGCCTCTTCAGCATCCCGTTTGGTTTTGCCATAATAACTTACAGGGTCGGGCGTATCTTCTTCATTATACATACCCTTTTCACCATTAAAAATAAAGTCGGTTGAAAGATGTATAAAAAATGCCTTGTAAGTCTCAGCATTTAAAAGGAGCTGTACTGTACCAAATACATTTACGTCAAACGCATCGGCCTGGTTCAATTCACAATCGTCTGGCTTGCTCATAGCGCCGCTATGCACCACTACATCAGGTCGCACAAACTCAAAAGCATCATGCAATGCAAAAGGGTCTGTAAAATCGGCCTGTATAAAACGATAGTTTTTATTGCTGTTGAAAGCTGACAGATCGCCTGTGCGCGAAGATGCAAATACTTCATGCCCGTCTTTTAATAACTGATCTACTATATAACTGCCTACAAAACCATTAGCACCTGTTACAAATACTTTCATATCAATTCGTTAAAGCGTAAAAAGTAAAAATGCTTTTAACACATTTTATAGAGCGAAAGTAAAAATCCTTTCGTTTCATTGCCGAAATTTTTTTAATCCTGAATCAATCATTTTATGAAAACAAAACTTTTAGTAACTGCGGTCCTTCTATCTTCCGCCTTTCTAACTGCTAATGCACAAATAGAAAAAGGAACATGGATCATTGGCGGCGCCGCGTCCTACAACACACTTAAGGATAAAAGCCTGCCTCAACTTAATTCTCCCAAAACAGTCTCTTCTAAAAACAGCTTATTCAGCATAAATGCCGGGTTTGCCTTTAAAGAAAACAATGTCCTGGGACTGGTAGCCACCTATGCTCCTTCCACATTTCACGATGAAACGCCCCTGGAGGATGGGATTGTCCAAACCCGGTCCAAAGGACATCAAAAAGGCATCGGAGCATTTTATAAAGGGTATAAACCTTTAGGCAATAAGTTCTTTTTCTTCGGTGAGACTACTGCCTGGTATTCAAATGGCAAATACAGCTCAAATACAAATACGATTAAAATGAACAGTGTTGACCTTTCTTTATCCCCGGGCCTGGCCTACCAGGTACTCAACAATGTTCATCTGGAAATAAGCATACCTAATATATTCAGGGTTGGTTATTCAAAGTCTGAAAACCCGGGAGTTGATGCTGTAAATGAGTTGTTCTATGCCTACGCTAATCTCAGATCCAACCCTATCGAAAACCTGGGTATCGGCTTTAAAATACTTCTTCCCTAACCTTAGCTTATCCACTTTAACAGATTATAAACGCTTAATAAAATTATTTATGAAAATAAAATTCCTATTGACCCTTATTATTCTTTCTGCGGGTTTCACCACCGTTCATGCTCAAATTGAAAAAGGTTCCTGGATAATTGGCGGACATGCAGGCTTTCAAAGTACAAGGAATAAAGCTGAATCTCCAGCAAACCCCTCTAGTCAGAAAGGCAGAAACAGCGCTTTTGAGATCTTGTCAGGATATTCTTTTAAGAAGAACCAGATGTTAGGTGTTCTTGTATCACTTACATCGGGGAAACACAGCTACAGTTTTAGCGGGTCTACACCAAACAGCAACCACATTAACAATATTGGAGCCGGTGCATTCTATAGGGCCTACAAACCCCTTGGTAGTGATTTTTATATATTTGGGCAGGCTGCGGCATTATACACTAAGGGCAAAACAAAGACTGAAACAATTAGTAGTTCCCTGATAGAAAAAACTAATGGAGCTAACCTTTCCTTAATGCCTGGCATATCTTACCAAGTATTAAAAAATGCGCAAATCGAATTAGCTATTCCCAATATCGTTAGCCTTAACTATACAAAAACAAAAACCGGTAGTGAAGAGCAGGCAACAATGCCGGGCAAGGAAACTTTTACCGTAAATACCAGCTTACACGCCGGTATATTACAAAATCTCGGTATTGGTTTTAAAGTATTTCTTTAATCCCTACCCTTTCCATGAAAATGAAAAAACTCCGGCTTTGACCGGAGTTTTTAATATCTATACAAATTCAGGATTATCCCAAATAAGACTTCAGCGCACTGCTGTACCTTGCCTTTTGAAGACGTTTGATAGCGCGCTCTTTGATCTGGCGGATACGCTCTTTGGTAAGATCATATTTCTGGCCGATCTGCTCAATGGTTACACCGTTCTCTCCGTCCAAACCAAAATAAGCATTTACTATCTCTGCTTCCCGTGGAGAAAGGGATTTCAATACACGACGAATCTCATTGCGCAAAGAATCTTTCATCACATCATCATCAGTGTCTGATCCTCCTTCCAGCAGATCGCCCATAGCCACATCTTCTGCCTCATGCACGGGTGCATCCAGAGAGGTGTGGCGGGTATTGCTCTGGAAAATATTGTTGATCTCTGTTTCACTCATTTCAAGCAGCTCAGAAAGCTCTTCGGTAGAAGGTTCCCTTTCATGCTCCTGCTCAAAAGCCATGTAAGCTTTATTGGCTTTATTATAGGTACCAATCTTGTTTTGAGGTAAGCGTACCAAACGGCCCTGCTCTGCCAAAGCCTGTAAAATGCTCTGGCGGATCCACCATACCGCGTACGAAATGAATTTAAACCCTTTGGTTTCATCAAAGCGCTGAGCAGCTTTGATCAAACCCAGGTTCCCTTCGTTAATCAGATCACTTAAAGACAAACCCTGGTGCTGGTACTGCTTCGCCACCGACACTACGAAACGAAGGTTAGCCTGAACGAGCTTATCCAAAGCGCGCTGGTCGCCCATCTTTATTTTTTGAGCAAGTGTAGTTTCTTCCTCTGGTGTAATCATGGAAATTTTAGAGATCTCCTGCAGGTATTTTTCAACAGCCTGTGAATCTCTGTTGGTAATCTGTGTAGCAATTTTGAGCTGACGCATATCTTAAATGTATATAACCTTTTTTGGTAACTAAGCGTGGGATTCTGCCTAAATATAAATAATAACATGCAAAGGTACGCAGAAATAAGAAGAAAATCAATAGTTAAGAGCCACAAGCTCAAAAACTATTGTCAATCTTCTGCATTTTCCCACAATACTATCCTATAACGTATTTAATCAGCCGTTGGTTTTATCTTTTTATAATTTGTTTTAGCAAAAATAATCATAGCGATACCTGCAACAATAATCCCAGAAGAAATAAGCTGCGCCTGGGTCACCTCCATTCCTAAAAAGTCCATTTTTACATTTACCCTTATCCGCTCTATAAAAAAACGCTCTATTCCATTAAAAACCAGGTAAATACCAAATAAAAGCCCCGGAATTCTGATCCGCTTCCTTAACATCCATAATATGCCAAACAATATAAGGCACATAATGATTTCGTATAAAGAGGTAGGAAATACTGGCACCGGCAAATGATTGCAATATTGCAGATCAGTACAGTTAGCCAGCTTTACCCCTGTTTCGTTTACATTATGCGGAAAATCATAAGCAAAAAACCAGTCGGGCAGAAATTTTAAAAAGCCGGGTTTGGGGAAAAATGCATGATGCGCTTCATGCCTTGCAAAAAAATCAGCATGGGTGGCCAAAGCGCTGTTAAAATCAGCCTGGGTTGCAGGAAGAATACCACCGTTTGGAGTTGTTTTAAAAGCCGAATTATAAATACCCCAATCACCATCGCCCGACACCTGGCAGCCGATCCTTCCCAAAGCATAAGCCAGCATCATTACCGGGCCCATTACATCTACAAAATGAATGAAAGGTATTTTATGTTTGCGGGTGTACCACCAAAGCGCAATACCGGCCAATATCAGTCCGCCGTAAAAAGTTAACCCCGATGCTGAAAAAATAGAGGACGGATCCTGTAAGAAAGAATCCCAGTTTTCAAAAGTGTCGAACAGCTTGGCACCTACCAGGCCAAATATCAGGGCTATCATAGTGATCTCACCTACCCTATCGTGCGGCCATACCCTTATGGTTCTTTTTTCAGGTTTGGCCAGCTTTTGCCTGTTCTTCTCTCTCCATTTCATGGCGGCAAATACAGCGCCCAATACCATACCGGCCAGCCAGTTACCCTGCGATGAAAAAATATATTCCTGGGGGTTTACCTTAAATGTATTATCTACAAACAACAAACCCAGCACCTTATATCCCAGCACAAACCCTAATAAAAAATTGCTTACCAGCTCGCCCATAGTGGCAGGTTCCCCTACAGTTATGGTTTCTTCAGTAGGCTGAAAAACACCATCCCTGCTTTTACGCCTCAGCTCACGTGCCAAAACAACTGAGCACACAAGAAAACCCACGGCAACAAAGAAGCCAAATGAATTTACAAAATGTAAAAACTTCCACTCTACTCCAAACCAATCCCTGAAAACATAATATAAATTAGGATACATGCAGCTGGACTTTTATAATTAGCGGCAATATTACGATAAAGTGGGTTGAAAAGTAAACATGTTAATATGTTAATAGGCTATAAAGTAAAAAAAGATGTGTAGCCCAACTACACATCCTTTCCTTATAAACATTTTAACCTGTAAAACCTTCTAATCTAATTGCAATACTCGTCAAAAGCAGCTATAAGGTTTTGAGCTATCATTTGCGCTGAACGACCTTCAATCATGTGCCTTTCTATGAAATGTACCAGCTTACCATCCTTAAACAAAGCAATGGATGGAGAAGAAGGAGGATAAGGCAGCAGATGCTCCCTAACTTTGCTTACCGCATCCAGATCAAACCCGGCAAAGCTGGTGGTAAGATGATCCGGCTTTTTTTCTGCATTGGCTACTGCCAGCAGAACGCCTGGCCTTGCGGTACCAGCCGAGCAGCCGCAAACTGAATTAATTACTAACAGGTTGGTTCCACCCTGTGCCAGACTTGTCTCCACTTCCTGGGGTGTTTGAAGCTCTACAAATCCGTTATCTGTTAATTCCTCTTTCATAGGAATTACTATTTCTGCAGGATACATATATGTATGATTTTAAATTTTAAATTAAATATTCATCATTTTTCAAAACGCGAAATTAACCAAAAAGTTCAGGATTTTTATTTTGATCTTTAGAGCAGTAATTCCCAAGACTAACACAGGCTCGGCCAAACTGTAATCATCTACGCTTTATGTCTTCGTTTCGTTTATATATTCCAAACCACTGTAAGATTACTGGCATAAGAATATGCTATAAAGGCTTCTGAAAAAATCAAAACAAGACATATTGTCTCTTTTTCATCAGGAAACATGAAATTATGTCTTAATATTTAATCAAAAAACTGATTGGTTTATAATTTGAAAATAGAGTAATCGTAATTGATTAAATAAACTAAAAACATTAATGCAATGACAAACGTAAAATTCAACGGTGTTCCTTTTGAAAGAACTTTTACCAGCCTGGTGGACGACTTTTTTACTGAAGTGCCTGCTCTTTTAAAAACAGAAGTAAGCAAACCTAATATTAAAAGTCATGTTCCCGTAAACATTACCGAGAATGAAAACGAATACCAGATTGAAGTGGTAGCTCCCGGTTATGAAAAATCAGACTTTAATATCAGTGTAGAAAATAACCTGCTGATTATATCTGCCGAAAAGAAAGAGGAAGAAAAAACAGAAACAGGCAAAAGTATCCGTAAAGAATTTCACCTGCGTTCCTTTAAAAGGACCTTCACAATTGATAATAAAATAGATACAGAAAAAATCGCTGCCAGATATGTTAACGGAATCCTAATAGTGACTTTACAGCGCAAGGAAGAGGCAAAAGCAGCGTCAAAAAACATAGAAGTACAATAATAAGTTTTTCTCATAAGCAGTTAGTTTTGGTTTAAACCCTTCGTTTCCACGAGGGGTTTTTTAACTTATTGTAATTCCGCTGTTACCAAAAGCCAGTTTTAGCCGTCTTATGCGTAAATTTGCAAATACTGAAAATTCAAAGCATCAAAAAATGCGCTATTCATTCCTTACCTTATTATTCTTTACGTTTTTTTCTGTCAATGCCCAGGTTCAGCCGGCAGATAGCATGGTATTGAAGCCGGCAGATATTCCCCATTTGCATACAGATACGTCTTTAAGAATTGTGAATTTCAGTCCCTTCTTTTCACTGCATGTAGACTCAAGCCTTAATTATAAGTTCCTGATCAATAAAGATACCCGGAAATACCACTGGTATATTAAGGAAGCGCCTGTTGGCTTTAAAATAGACAAGGACGACGGTACCTTAAGTTTTCGCACCAACAAATCGCTTTTCCTGTCGGGACGGCTGAAATATGACAGGGAATATCCTGTAAAATTTGGAGTACAAAACCTGTCTAACCCGCTTGACAAACTGGACACTACCTTAAATGTTATATTCTACAGCAGCGATGTGGTTTATCCACGAATAAAACCATCGGTAGTGAGCCCTGTTACCATTTCAGAAGGCGACAGGTTAAGCTTTGCAGTGTTGTGCGAAAATGGCAATTTCCCTATTGAAAAGATCCTGATGTCCAGTGATATATCCATTGGTAATTTTAAACTGCCCAAAGGCTGCGATGATAATTTTGAATGGATTCCGGGATATGACTTTGTAAATGAAAAGGATCCTAATAAAGAGAAGGTGGTAACACTGCTTTTTATAGGCACTACGAATTTCAATTTTGCCGACTCGGCCAAGGTAAGAGTAGTTGTAAAGGATGGATTGAATTATGATATTGCCACACAGGAGTATAATGATGCTTTAAGTAATATCAGTACTTATATACTGAGATACAAGTACACGTTTTATCAAATTGACAGGAAAATAAAAAAGACAAAAGGCTGGCGTTCGGGCTTCGATATTACAACTGCCTCTACTACTTTGACCGGTACTGTTCTGGCTACAACAGCAGGCGATAATAAAAGCAAACAAAATACCGGCAAAATCCTGCCGGGGCTGGGTGTTTTTGCCGTTCCTGTGAAGGAAGCCGCAGCTCCTGACAGAAAGGTAGAGCAAAACCAGGCCACGCTTCTCCGTTCTAATATTAAACGCCTGGAATATATTGTATTTGAAAACAAGCTCTCGGGAGACAGGGATCCTTTCATTAATACCAAAACAGAAACGCTGAAAAAAGAACTCCGGCAGAGCCAGACACAACTATCGGAAGTACCTACAGATATGTCTGAAAACCTCTCCGAAAAACAGTTGAACGACTATTTTAACAGCCCGAGAGTACAGAAAAAGTACAGGTTAAGATAACGTAAAGCTATTCGTTGAGACATCTTTCTTCTGGTGCCAATGACATGTTGTAGAGCTTGGTTGTCAATATCTACAAAAAGCTATCATCGTTCCGATCGTAGAGAGGAACCTCAACATGAACCAGAAACTTGTTGTATAGCCCATATATGCTTTATACCAAAGGCAGCCTCACGTTGAGATTTCTCCACTCCCGCTACGAAATAACAATAAAAATCATGTCATCATAACATTGAGTTTGCAACGCAAATTTTTAACTCTACATGACGATTGATCTGATTGGTATCACTATACACAAAAAAAGTGCGATCCTTTTCTGGTCGCACTTTTTGTTCTATTACAGGACTCTGCCTAGTTACAGATCAGTAATAGGTTTGTATTTAGGGACGAGAGATTTCATGATCACCCACCCGATCAAATAAGCCACTGCGCAAATGGAAAAAATGATAAAATATCCAGCCTCAATACCTTTAAAGCCCATGAAATTCATGTTGGTATTTGCCGAATGATCAAATAATACGCCCGATCCTTTGTTGATCAGGAAAGAACCTACCCCGCCAGCCATACCCCCAATACCGGTAATAGTTGCAATAGCTTTTTTGGGGAACATATCTCCAATGGTGGAGAAAATATTAGCGCTCCAGGCCTGGTGCGCAGCACCGGCAATACCAATGATAACAACCGGCATCCAAACCGAATAGGAACCTAATGGCTGCGCCAGTAAGGCCAGCAAAGGAAAGAAAGCAAAAATCAACATTGCTTTCATACGCCCTGCATAAGGATTCATGCCTTTTTTATCTACAAAATAGGTAGGCAGCCATCCTCCAATGATTGATAAAAGTGTTATTAAATACAAAGTGAAAATCTGCGGGGCACTTTGTGTAGAATCTAAGCCATAAACCGAGCTTAAATAGGCCGGCGTCCAGAAAAGGAAAAACCACCATACGCCATCGGTCATAAATTTACCTACAGCAAAGGCCCAGGTTTGCTTGTACTTAAATGCCTGTCCGAAAGATATCCCCTTCTTTGGCGTTTCTTCCTGCACCACGCCTTCTTTATCATCCTGCTGAATATATTCCAACTCGGCTTTATTTACTTTAGGATGAACATGGGGTTTTTTATAAATAAACACCCACATTGCCATCCACACAAAACCAATAGCACCAATAATGATAAACGACATTTCCCACCCATAAGCCTTTGCAATAAAAGGAATGGTCAATGGCGCCATTAATGCCCCGATGGTAGCACCTGCGTTAAAAATACTGGTTGAGTAAGCCCTGTCCTTCTTGGGAAAGTACTCTGCCGTAGCTTTAATTGCAGCAGGAAAGTTGCCTGCTTCTCCTACGGCCAGCACAATACGTGCAAAAATGAAGAGAGACACGCTTACGCTGGCAACTTTTCCAATATCGCTTACAGTGGCCAGGGCTTCCCGGGCTCCTTCAAAACCAACAGCCCATTTACCCGCAACAATACCGGAAGTAGCGATACCACAAAAAGCATGGATACATGCACCTATCGACCAAATGAAAATAGCCCATAAAAAGCCTTTCTTGGTATCCATCCAATCTACAAAACGTCCTGCAAACAGCATAGAAATGGCATACACAATAGAGAAAATGGCGGTAATAGTGCCATAATCATTATTAGTCCAGTGAAACTCAGGTACAATAAAGTCTTTCCATGTCAAAGACAAAACCTGTCTGTCGAGATAATTAATAGTTGTTGCGAAGAAGAGCATCGCACAGATAGTCCACCTGTAATTGGTCATCTTACCATTTCCATTGGCTTGCTGCATGTCGTTTTATTTTTTAATTGATTGAATAGTAGCAAAAACTTCCCTGGCGGATTTTTCTATGGTTGCATAATCTTTATCGTCCATTAATTGCTTACTGATGAGTTTGCTTCCCATACCCACGGCACAAACGCCTGCCTTGAACCAGCCTTCAATATTTTCTTTTGTTGTATCCACACCGCCTGTTGGCATGAACAGAAGATTAGGGAAAACCGGTTTTATAGCAGACAAATATTTTGTTCCCAAGGTATCGCCCGGAAACAGCTTTATAAATTTCACCCCAGCGCTTTCTGCTGCTATTATTTCTGTGGGCGTCATACAACCAGGTGCATATAAAATATCGTTAGCCACTGCATATTCGGCTATTTCTGCAACGTAACCCGGACTTACTAAAAAATCAGCGCCAACGGCTAAATATTCTTTTACCTGGGCCAGTGTTTTTACCGTGCCGATACCTAACAAAAGACCCGGCATTTCCGCATTACGTACTTCTACCATTTTCGTAAAATTCTTCAACGCAGTTTCTCCACGGCTGGTGTACTCAATTGCTTTTACACCTGCTCTATATACAGCACGCAGAATTTCTACCGTTACTGTTTCATCGGCATTAAAATATAAAGGCAGCATGCCCTGTTCTATAATTGCATCTATTGCTTGTTGTGTTGTTGCCATTTTTTTAATATGAAAATGTGATAATATGAAAATGTGATAATGTGATAAGTATGCTAATGTGCTAATTAATCAAATACTACCAATGAGTAAAATTGGGTCCTTGTTAACTTACCAACTTATCAACCCGTTAACTTAACTTTAATCACCATCTTCTTTATACTTCCCTCACCTGCGCCAATCATGGGCGCATGTACATCTTCGGGAAAAAGAATTACGAACTGGTTATTGGTAAGCCTGAAATACGTGTCGGGTGCATCGCCCCAGAACTGCACATCTTTAGCCTCGTCATAACCACCATTGTCTTTCTCACATTTCTCAATGGGTTTCCAGCCGATCTCTTCCACCCCGTTAATGCAAACCTGGATATCAATATGCTTTCGATGGCATTCAAACTTCTGCAACGATTCCTCCCTGGATTTACCTTCTTTGTCAGAAACAATAGCTTTGAGCTCATCGCCCTGAATTTCGTAAGTGCCAGGTTCTATATCTGCAAGATCAACACCGGCTATGTATTCAAAAGCTTTGGCAAATAACGGGTGAACACTGTAGTATTTGGCCGCGCTTTGTAATGAATCAATGATCATAGTTATATGTTTTATGTACGGTGTACGATATACGATGTACGGTATTTGCTGAAGTTAATTCGTACATCTAACATCGTACATCTGACACCGTACATTATTTAACGTTGTACCCTTCCGCTGGCATCTCCTTTCATAAGCGTTTTTACATCGCTTAGAGTGGCGTGGTTCAAATCGCCGGGAATAGTATGTTTTAATGCAGAGGCAGCCACACCAAACTCAGCAGCATCGGCCATGCTCATACCTGTAACCAGTCCATAGATAAGGCCGCTGGCAAAGCTATCGCCGCTGCCCACACGGTCTACAATGCGCACATCATATTTGCGGGTATGATAAAACTCAGTGCCATCGCTTACCAGAGCGCTCCAGCCGTTATCGCTGGCGCTATAGCTTTCGCGTAAAGAGGAGGCAATATATTTAAAGCCAAACTTCTCTTTCATCTGGCGGATCACATCTTTGTAACCGTCGAGGTTCAGCTCACCCTTGGTAATATCGCTATGAGCAGCTTTAAAGCCCAGGGTTGTTTCGGCATCTTCTTCGTTACCAATACATACATCTACATATTTGCATAATTCGCTCATTACCTGCTGGGCTTTTTCTTTGCTCCACAGTTTTTTGCGATAGTTCAAATCAATAGAAGTGGTAACACCTCTTTCTTTGGCAGCTTTTAAAGCAGCTAAAGTTAAAGCAGCCGCTTTATCGCTTAAAGCAGGTGTGATCCCTGTGGTGTGGAACCAATCTGCCCCTTCAAATATTTTGTCCCAGTCAAATTCGCTGGCGTCCACATCAGCAATAGAAGCGCCGGCACGGTCATAAATAACCTGCGATGCACGCATAGAAGCGCCGGTTTCCAAAAAGTAAATTCCTAACCTGTCGCCCCCGCGCGCCACAAAGCCGGTATCAACACCATAACGACGCAAATGGTTAATGGCAGACTGGCCAATGGCATTATCAGGAACTTTTGAAACGAATACACCATTTAAACCATAATTACACAGGGCAACAGCTACATTGGCTTCGCCACCGCCATAAGTTACATCAAATGATTCGGCCTGTACAAAACGCTGAAAGCCGGGTGTTGATAAGCGCAACATGACCTCTCCAAGGGTTATTACTTTTTTTGACATAAGACAATTTGATATTTGAAATTTAGAATTTTTAATTACAGGTTTTAAGTTTCCGGTTACAGGTTATATTGGCAACCGGTAACTGACCACTCATTAACGATTACTTACTTTAACGTATTAACTGGTGCAGGATCCATATCACTATATACCAGATTTTCGCCGGCCATACCCCATATAAAGCCATAGTTGGCCGTTCCGCAACCAAAGTGCGTGCTCCAGGGAGGAGATATTACGGCTTCATTGTTAGCCATTACCAGGTGGCGAGACTCCGCCGGGTTACCCATAAAGTGGAACAGGCGCTGATCCTGGGGAAGATCAAAATAGAAATAAGCTTCCATGCGGCGTGTGTGTGTGTGCGGCGGAACAGAGTTCCAAACGCTTCCCGGAGCCAGTATGGTTAAGCCCATCACCAGCTGGCAGCTTTTAATACCATCGAGGTGAATGTATTTATACACCGTTCTTTTGTTAGATGTAGCTTCTGCTCCCAGATCTACAGGAGATGCCTGCTCTTTTGTAAACAGCGTGTTAGGATGGGTAGCATGTGCAGGCGCTGATAAAAGGTAAAATATAGCAGGAGTCTTTTTGGAAGCAGATGCAAAGGTTACCTTTTTTGTTCCTTTACCAAGGTACAGGCAGGAAAGTTTTTCCAGCTCATACTTCTTTCCATCGGCAGTTACTACACCCTTACCTCCTACGTTAATAATGCCCATTTCCCTTCTTTCCAGGAAATAGTCTGCACGCAGCTCAGGGTGGTTGCCCAATGTAAGCGCTTTAGCAGCCGGAACAGCACCACCAACAATAACACGGTCGTAATGACTGTACACCAGCTTCAACTGATCAGCCACCATTAGCTCCTTTACCAGGAAATTATCAATCAGCTTCTGGGTATCCATCTGTTTGGTTTCTTCAGGGCCCACCGCAAAGCGGATCTCCATATCACCGTCTGTAAATGTATTTGTTTTGTAATCTTTCAAAGACGGTGTGTTAGTTACTTTCTTTGCCATTATTTAAAATTCTACATTTTTAATTTTACATTCTACATTTATCTACCCATCCAGCCGCCATCTACTACCAATACGGTTCCGTTCACATAGTCTGATGCAGAAGCAGCAAGGAAGATAGCAGGACCTTTGTAATCTTCAGGAGTAGCCCAACGACCAGCAGGAATCCTGTCCAATATAGCTTTACTCCTCTCCTCATCTGCAC
>JASGDI010000055.1:0-37847 GCA_049841335.1 Niabella sp.
GAGGCTGCGGCCTTGCCTTTTGGATGGCATACAGCCATTTACTTTTTGAAGAAGGGAGGGATTGGGACTTTTAAAAATCCCAGGGTGCTTATTTATGGTGCAACCGGATCGGTAGGTACTGCGGCCGTTCAGTTAGCCCGGAATTATAATGCCACTGTAACAGCAGTTTGCAGTGCAGCGGGTAAAGAATTAGTTTGGGTATTAGGCGCCGCAGCTATTATTTGCTATGGCAAAGAAGATTTTACAAAAACAGCCGAAAGGTTTGATGTCGTTTTTGATGCGGTTGGGAAAACTTCAAAAAGGCAGTGTCGCCATTTATTAAAGGCAGGTGGAAAATATGTAACAGTTGGAGGATTAGCTATTGCTGCTGAAAAAAAAGAACAACTGGAATTGGTTTGTAAGCTATTTGAACAGGGGAAATGCGTTGCTGTTATAGATAAAATATACAACTTTGATAACATCATTGAAGCGCACCGGTATGTGGATACTGGCAGCAAAAAAGGAAATGTTGTTGTGCGAGTAAATCCTAAGTTCTAAATCTCAAATTTCAAATCAGAAATTGTTACCCCGCCCAGCCTTCCCTGTCCAGACTGCGGTACTGGATGGCTTCGGCGAGATATTCCGGCTTGATGTTTTTGCTGCCTTCCAGGTCGGCAATAGTGCGGGATACCTTTAAAATGCGGTCGTAAGCACGGGCAGACAGGTTGAGCTTTTCCATAGCAGCTTTTAACAGCATTTGCCCTACGTTGTCTATTATGCAAATCTCTTTGAGCATTTTACTGCTTATCTGGGCATTAGCATAAATACCGGGATGATCTTTATAGCGTTCAGCCTGCACTTCTCTTGCCTTAATCACTTTTTCGCGGATGGTTTCGGAGCTTTGCTCTTTGCGTATATTAGACAGCTCGCTAAATGGCACGGGCGTTACTTCCACATGAAGGTCGATCCTGTCTAATAAAGGCCCTGAAATTTTATTCAGATATTTTTGCACAGCACCGGGCGGGCAGGTGCATTCCCTGTCGGGATGGTTATAAAATCCGCAGGGGCAGGGATTCATAGAGGCGATGAGCATAAAGCTGGCGGGAAAATCCAAAGCTACTTTAGCCCTCGAAATAGTAACGCGCCTTTCCTCCATAGGCTGGCGCATTACTTCCAGTACGGTACGTTTAAACTCAGGCAGTTCATCTAAAAATAAAACGCCGTTATGTGCCAGCGAAATTTCTCCTGGTTGCGGGTTACCACCGCCACCCACTAATGCTACATCCGAAATAGTGTGGTGGGGGGATCGGAAAGGTCGCTTTGAAATCAATGTAGCATTTTCAGGCAGCTTGCCTGCAACGGAATGGATCTTGGTGGTTTCTAAAGCTTCCTGCAAGGTAAGTGGCGGAAGTATGGTGGGCAAACGCTTTGCCAGCATGGTTTTACCAGCACCGGGCGGCCCTATCAATATAGCATTATGTCCGCCTGCTGCTGCAATTTCCAACGCACGTTTTATATTCTCCTGTCCTTTTACATCAGCAAAGTCAATTTCAAAATCGTATTGGGAATGAAAAAATTCTTCACGCGTGTTTACAATAATGGGTTCCAGCCCAGACTCACCATTTTCAAAAAAATCAATTACCTGCTTAATATTGTCTACGCCATAAGCGTTCAGGTTGTTTACCATACCAGCTTCCCTGGCATTGGCTTTTGGAACGATCAGCCCTTTAAATTCCTGCTTGCGGGCCTGTATGGCTATGGGCAGGGCTCCTTTAATAGAACGTATCTCTCCATCAAGGCTCAACTCTCCCATAATGACATAATTATTCAGCGCCTCCACATTTTCAATTTGTTCAGAGGCAGCTAAAATACCCATAGCAATGGGGAGATCGAAAGCAGTACCGCTTTTTTTAATATCGGCAGGTGCTAAGTTTACTACCACTTTGGTGCGTGGCATATCATAGCCATTGGTTTTAATGGTGCTTTCAACGCGTTGCAGGCTTTCTTTTACGGCATTATCGGGCAGGCCAACAATCGAAGGATCTTTACCGCTCGTCATCCAGTTCACCTCAATAGTTATCGGTACCGCCTCAACGCCATAAACGGCACTGCCGTTTATCTTCACTAACATAGGCTGAAGGTAGTTAAAAAGTTAACAAGTTGGAAAGTTAAAAGGAGCATTTGCAATTTGAGGATTTTAGCAGTTATTTATTCGCTTTAAAACGTTTTAACTAAAACCTAATAAACTTTCTGTTTAAAAGTTGCCATAGCACGGTATTATTCCGCCGGCGCAGGTGAGAAATAAATTTTTTGTTTAAAATTCGCCGCAGGCAGAATAAGGTTACAAAGTGAAAACGCTTCGCTCAGCGATGTAAATGAGAAATTAAAAATCTCAAATCAGCAATCTCTACCTATTTTTTCCCCACTACATCCAGCTTTACTTTTACGTCATCTCCCATAGTCATACTGTTACCGCCAATGCCGTAATCCCGGCGGTTTAAAGAAAACTCTGCAATAAAGTTATAACCATCGCTGACAGGGTTTGCTATAAAGTCGAACTGTATATTTTTTGAAACGCCGTGCATGGTAAGCACCGCTTTCGCAAAATAAATATTATTGCCTTTGGCCTGTATGCCGGTTGTTTTTATAGCAATCACGGGATATTTTTCTGCATCAAAAAAATCGGGTTTTTTCAGGTGGTTATCCCTACGCGTATTATTGGTGTTGATAGTAGCTATATCTACCGTTACATCAAATATGCTGGCTTTTACGTTTTTGGGATCAAAAACCATTTTTCCTTTCAGCCCTTTCAGTGTACCGTCTACACCAACTCCCATGTTCTTAATAACAAAGGATATTTTACTGTCTGCATCAGATGGGGTGAGGTTTTGGGCAAACGAACCCAGGTATAAAAAGGAAACCAATAAAAGCGCCAACATTTTTTTTAACATAGCCGGTTTTTTATTAATTGAATAGAAATGCTAATAATATACAATTAATAATAACACCTGTAATCCGTTTTTGTTAAAAACTACTGGAGGCTAACCAAGCCCCTGGCAGATCTTTAACGCCCGCTGCGTAATTTCATCAAAAAATAAGCATATTCCATGGCTGTTTCCCTTGCCCGTTGCTCAGGTGTTGAGGAGCCGCCATGACCGCCTTCTATATTTTCATAATAAAGGACTGGCATGCCCAAGCCTGCCATTTTTGCTGCCATTTTACGGGCATGGCCGGGATGAACACGGTCGTCTCTTGTGGAAGTATAAAAAAATACTTCAGGATATTTTACATCCTGTTTAAGATTTTGATAAGGCGAGTATTTTTGAATGTAGGCCCATTCTTCCGGAATGTCGGGGTTGCCATATTCTCCCATCCAGCTGGCGCCGGCCAGGAGCTTGTTATACCGCTTCATATCCAGCAGGGGTACCTGGCAAACAACCGCATTGTAAAGATCGGGCCGTTGGGTAAATGCAACGCCCACCAGTAACCCGCCATTGCTGCCACCCATAATGCCGAGATGCCGGGGAGAGGTTATTTTTTTAGTTACCAGGTCTTCAGCTACTGAATGGAAATCGTCATATACATTTTGCCTTTTTTCTTTCAGACCGGCCTGGTGCCATTTAGGGCCAAACTCACCGCCGCCCCGTATATTGGCCAGCACAAATGCGCCGCCATTGTTCAGCCAGGCATTCCCGATGATTGAGGAATAAAAGGGCAACGATGGTACTTCAAATCCGCCGTAAGCGTATAAAAGAGTGGGTGTGCTGCCATCCAGTTTCATATCCTTTGCCGAGACCAGGAAATAAGGCACCAGCGTACCATCTTTTGATTTTGCTTTAAACTGTTCTACCTTGTAAAGATTGGCGTCAAAAAGAGCGGGGAGAGATCTGCAAACCTTAAGTGTGCCGGTGGCTGCATTAGCTGTGTAAAGCGTTGTAGGCGTTAGGAAGTTGGAGTAAACAAAATAATATTCATCCGACAGCAGATCAACATCGGTTACAAAAATGGTTCCTAAGTCAGGCGCTTTTACTTTTTCTTTTTTCCATACCCCATTTTCAAATGAATACCGGTATAGTTCATTCTTTACATTATTTAAAAGCGCTACCAGTAATTTGCTTTTGGTATTATTTACCCCGGCTATACTGCTCCATTCGTCGGGCTGGTAAATGGTTTGTATTTTCTTTTCACCTTTAAGCAGCGAGGAAAGGTTAAGGCTTATTAAAGATCCCTGCGCGAAAAATTTTCCACCTACCTTCCAGTCAGATTTTAAGCTGATCACCAGCTGACCTTTCATAATACTATTGATCTGGCTGTTGTCGGGAATGTTCAGCTTTATCAGTCTGCCGTTCTGCCACAGGAAAGTTTCTGAAGCAAAGATCGTTTTATATCGTCCTACTAAAATGTATTGGGTATTATCATTTTTTATGACAGAAGCGAAAGCGCTAACATCATCCTTACCGCATTCGTAAATTAACCGGGCTTTTTGCAATGCCTCGCCACGGCGCCATATTTTTACCTGGCGCGGATAACCGGAAGCCGTCATAGTTCCTTCTCCAAAATCAGTGGCAACAATCAGCGTATTTTTATCAAGGTAGGAAGCCTCTGTTTTTGCCTCGGGCAGATTAAACCCGCTCTCAATGAACGCTTTTTTGCCGGCATCAAACTCTTTTATAACGATGGCATCGCCCCCGCCCTTTGATAAATAAACAAGGAAGCGATCGTAGGTAGGGTAGAGGCCTGTGGCGCCCTGGAATACCCATTTTATATCATCTTTTTCTGACATTTTATCTATATCCAGTACAGTTTCCCATATTGGCTGCCCGCTATTGTAGCTTTGTTTGGTTGCCCTTCGCCATATACCTCTTTCATGTACATCGTCCTGCCAGAAGTTGTAAACATACTTCCCTAGAGTGCTTGGATAAGGTATTTTGTCCTTTGAATTATATATTTCCAGGCTTTTCCGGTAAATATCCCCGTATTCTTTTTCCTTGCTCAGCTTATCGAGGGTGGCCTTATTTTGTGCTTTCACAAATTCGAGGGCTTTTGCTCCGTCAACATCTTCGAGCCATAAATAAGGATCGTCCTGAGCCAGTGCAGTTGCAAAGTATATAAGGCAGGCCGGTAGCAGTATTAAAAAGGATTTCATATTTTGAAAGTTTCTCATAGTGAAAGAAAAGCGGTTTGTATTGATTATGTGAACGAATCTAATAAAAATCTGTCAACCATTCATCAGGGTTCACTAAAACGTGGTAACGCTGGTTTTGGAACATTTGTTGCTATATTGTGCTTTAAAACAGATTAATATGCGAATTACGCTGATAATAATTGCTGCAATTTTTGTAAATGCCTGCTCCACTCCATCGCATGGACCGCAGACAAAAGAGCAAAAGGGTGATGAGAGCCCGCTGCTGGTTGTTCCAACGCCTGATATCAGATCTTTTCAAAAAGAGCTGGCGGGCACCTGGAACATCATTAGTATGCGCAGGCAGCAGAAGGCCGATCTGGAAACGCTTTCAGATGTTACACTGAAATTTGATGAGAAGGATACGAAGTTTTCCGGCAAAGCGCCCTGCAACTCCATATTTGGAACTATCCAGCTGAATGGTTACAGCATCCGGTTTCTAAATATAGGCAGCACCAAAATGGCCTGCGATAAGCTGGAGGTGGAAACTGCCTTTTTGGATTTGCTGCAAACACGCATCAGCGCTTTTACAGTTGACGGCGACAAATTATACCTGCGCGATGGTACCAGCAATATTGTATTTGAGGGCGAGCGGCTACCTTAACGAGTTGCCTATACTTTTCTATTTTCGGTGTTAATGTGTGGAACTTTGAAAAATGATTATTCTCAGTTCAAAAGCGTGGGCAACACATCATTTAATATTTATTATTCAATATTTTAAATTTAATACTGTCCTGTGCTCAGCATCACCAATGTGCAGGCCTCAACAGACTTGATACCATTTTCTATCGCCTTTTTAGCAAGGCCATCATTTTCAGCACCGGGATTGAAGATAATGCGTTTGGGTTTTAAAGACAGAATATAATCTTCGTATTCTTTTTGATTTTGCTCGTTCATATACATGGTTACAGTATCAATACCCTGAACATGGGGCCTGCTTTTGATAATGGCCACATCCGCTGCTTTTCCCTCTCGGCGGCCAATAGCTACTACTTCATGGCCATGAGCACGCAGCTTTTTTAAAGCCATATTGCTGTATCGTGCCGAATTTTCTGAAGCTCCGAGTATTAATGTTTTTTTGTTCATTTTATATAATGATTGGTAAGGTTTGTTGTAATTTATATTGAAATCCTGTAAGTAAAAAAATCCGTTTCCTGCGGCTGCCTGGCAAAGCCTATTTGTTCATAAAGATTTTGTGCCGTGTAATTATCAATTGCTGTGGAAAGCTCAACAAATGTAGCCCCATTTTGCCTGGCAAAATCCATGGCGGCTTTTATCAACTGCCCGCCAATGCCTTGTTGCCTGTAAACCTTTTCTACATACAGGTCGTTAAGTATCCAGTTTTTGCTTACCCTCATGGATGAATATTTAGGATACAATTGTGTAAACCCAACAGGTATACCATCGTTTGTGAGTGCTGTAAAGATTACGGACTCATTACTGTCTAACCTTGTCTGTATAAAGTCTCGGGCAATTTCAATATCAGAGGGTTGTTTATAAAATATCCTGTATTTATCAAACAGCCCGTAAACCAGGAAGCCTTGTGTCTTATCTATCTTTATTATTTGCATGATATAGATTTTATTGTAGTAAAATACGTTTTTCCGAAACGTGCAGTACAAATCAAGTGAGTGCCCATAGCTATCGGAGCAAGATTGATACCATCTGTTCTACAGCCAGCCACAAAAAAATAAAAAGCCACAAACTATAAGAATGTGGCTTTGAAAAGTTGTATTTAAAAAAGTTTATACCAACATCCTTAATGGCTCTTCCAGGAAGCTTTTCAGCGTTTGCAGGAAAGCAGCGCCCACAGCACCATCCGCAACGCGGTGGTCGCAGGTAAGGGTTACCTTCATAATATTGCCAACAGTAATCTGCCCGTCCCTTACAACAGGAACCTGGTTGATGGCGCCTACAGCCAATATGCAGGACGCAGGCGGATTGATAATAGCAGTGAATTCCTCAATGCCAAACATACCCAGGTTAGAGATGGTAAATGTATTGCCTTCCCACTCGGCCGGCGCTAATTTTTTGGCTTTAGCGCGACCCGCAAGATCTTTTACTTCTATGGCTATTTGAGATAATGATTTGGTATCGGCAAAGCGTACAACAGGAACCAGTAAACCCTGGTCTACTGCCACTGCCACGCCAATGTCAACATGATGGTTAACCCTGATGGTATCGCCCAGCCAGCTGCTGTTAATGGCAGGGTGTTGTTTTAAGGCAAGTGCACAGGCTTTTATCACTAAATCGTTAAACGATATCTTAGCCGGAGAAACCTCGTTGATCTGCGCACGGCTGGCAACAGCCTTATCCATGTTGATTTCCATGGTAAGGTAAATCTCAGGAGCAGAGAACTTCACTTCTGAAAGGCGCCTTGCAATAGTTTTGCGCATCTGCGAAACAGGAATTTCCTCAAAAGAAACCTGCCCGGTGGGTGCAGCAGCAACAGCCGGAGCTGATGTAGCCGGTGTACTTTCTTTAGCAGCCGGTGCCGCTCCTTTATAATTGTCTATATCAGATTTAATGATCCTGCCATTATCTCCGCTGCCTTTTACGGCCGACAGGTCAATGCCTTTTTCAGCAGCCAGTTTTTTAGCTAATGGAGAGGCCTTTATGCGTCCATCACTGTCTGAAGCGCTTGCAGCAGGAGCTGCAGTTTCTTGAACTTCGGGTTGTGCCTCTTCGGTTTTTGCTTCAGGTGCACCTGTTACGGGAGCCCCGCCTCCACCTTTTATTGCAGCAACAATTTCATCTACATTTACTTTTCCTTCTTCACCAATAATGGCCAGCAGGTCGTTTACCTGTATTTTTTCACCTGCTTTTGCGCCCTGGTATAATAATTTGCCATTCTTGTAGCTTTCCAGCTCCATAGTGGCTTTGTCAGTTTCTATTTCAGCCAGCAGATCGCCTTTTTTTATATCATCGCCCACATTTTTAGCCCAGCCGGCAATAACGCCTTCTGTCATGGTATCGCTGAGGCGAGGCATTAGCACTACTTCTTCTATTTTAGAAACATCTATTGATGATGAAGCTGCCTCCGCTGGTTTTTCTTCGGTTTTGGCTGCCGCCGGTGCCGGGCTCTCTGCTTTTTTATCTTCTTTTGGTGCAGCACTGCTGCCGGATTTTCCGTTTACCAGGCCTGATATATCTTCACCTGCATCACCTACAATCACCATCAGGTCATCCACCTGCAGTTTCCCGCCTTTTTCAGCGCCGAGGTAAAGGACTGTACCATCTTTATAGCTTTCCAGCTCCATAGTGGCTTTATCGGTTTCAATTTCAGCCAGTAAGTCGCCTTTTTTTACGCTATCACCCACTTTTTTATGCCATTCAGCAATCACCCCTTCAGTCATAGTGTCGCTCAAACGGGGCATTAAAATTTTTTCAGCCATGTATCTAAAATATTTCGCCCGAAATTAATGAATTATGAGTAAAGTTGCGAAGTTTAAAAGTTGAAAGGGTTAAAAGTTGAAAAGTTTAAAAATTAACAAGGGTTTCCAGACCTCTCCCAGACTTATTTGCAATGCAAATGACGGCCTGTTTGGTTTACGCAGGCAGTTATGGAAAAGTTTTTACTGTCATCCATCAGTTGTCCTTTTACCTGCCCAGTTCCAGCTTTAGCTTTTCTTTTAATTGATGTACCAATGGATATTTAGCGATCATTTTTTGATACTGATCTATAGCAGTGAGCGGTTTTTCAACTGCTTTCTCTTTTACCTGCCGGTTGGGATTGATGACATTGAAGATCTGTAGCTGTGCATTCTGCAGTTCTTCTTTTAAAAACGCTGCAGCTTCGTTTTTAGTGATTTCAACAAACCTGTTCTCAATCGGATTGGAAGTATAGACATAGAACGAGCTGGTATCTACTATCTTTACAGTGGCAAGCTCAAAGCTTTGTGCAGCGGGATTTTTATTATCCTTCAGCATCCGGGTAAATTTTTGCCAGGCTTCGAGGAGGCTTGCTTCTTCAAGCGGCTTATCTTCTTTTGCAGGAGCCGTTTCTTTAAACTGCTTCCTTAGCTTCTCAAGACTGCTGATTTTTTTAGCGGGGATATCTTGCCTGATAGCCGTGCCTGGCACAGGCTGAGCAGGAGGTGCAGCAGGTATAGGATCAGGCTCTTCTGCAATAGTAAGCTTTGCTTCCTGCTGTGGTAAGGGCTGTGTTTTTTGCCCGGGTTGGGGCATAATTGTTTTTAGTGCAACAGGCTGTAATTGTTTAAATGCCAGTGCACCATTCCTTGATTCAGTCAGTTTTTTTTTTGCTACTGAGTGTTCATTCACTGAAAGCTGCATTGCCTGCTGCAGGTAGCAGAGCTTTATTAAGGTAAGCTCTACATGTAGTCTTTTATTGCGTGCTGAGCGATAATTGATCTCCGACTCGTTCAATATGTTAAGTGCACTTACTAACAGGGGTGTAGCAATTTGCTTTGCTGTAATAATATATTTTTCTTTAAAACGCTCAACCGTATCTAATAATGCCACTACTTTTTCATCTTTGCTTACCAACAGGTTCCTGATAAATGAGGCAAAGCCATTCAGTACCAGGTCACCTTCAAAGCCTTTTCGGTTAATATCCTCATATAATAACAGGGCGCCGGTGAGGTCCTGCTGATGCATAAAATCCATTAGCCTGAAATAATAATCTTCATCCAGTATATTCAGGTGCTCTAAAGTATTATCATAACTTACCTCGCCATTGCTGAAGCTTACTATTTTATCCATAATGCTTAGCGCATCACGCATACAACCCTCGCTTTTTTGCGCAATTAGCTGCAGCGATGCCTTGTCGGCTTTAACGCCTTCTTTCGCACAAATGTTTTCCATGTGCTCTACCGTATCGTTGGTAGTGATACGCTTAAAGTCGAAGATCTGGCACCGGCTTAAAATGGTGGGGAGTATTTTATGTTTTTCAGTGGTTGCTAAAATAAAAATGGCATAGGGGGGAGGCTCTTCCAGCGTTTTTAGAAAAGCATTGAATGCTGCGGAGCTCAACATGTGCACCTCATCTATAATATATACCTTATACTTTCCTGCCTGCGGCGCAAAACGAACCTGGTCTACCAGTGTACGTATATCATCCACCGAGTTGTTGCTGGCAGCATCCAACTCGTGTATATTTAATGAGCTGCCATGGTTAAAGGAAACGCAGGACGGGCATTCGTTACAGGCTTCTCCATCGGCTGTTGGATTTTCGCAATTGATGGTTTTGGCCAGGATACGCGCGCAGGTGGTTTTGCCTACTCCACGCGGGCCACAAAACAAAAAAGCATGTGCCAACTGGTTTTGCCTGATAGCATTTTTTAAGGTTGTGGTAATATGCTGTTGCCCAACAACAGTATCGAAGTTCTGGGGCCTGTATTTTCGTGCTGAAACTATAAACTTATCCATGAAAAATTCCTTGCAACAAATGTAACATAAATGAAGCTCTGTTTGTTGTGCGGGGAGGATTTGTGGAAAAATGCCTGTTATCCTATTGCTTTTTCGGTTTATATATAAAATGCACAATTGTAACTTTTATAAATGGCTTTCACAATTTGATACAATTCCATTAACAAATTGCTTTACCAGAATAGCTTGCTTTGGTATGGGGTTTGTCCTTTTTGTTTTGAAATTCTATTTTTTAAAAAAATCCAAATTCTTATGAAATCAGTTTTAAAAATTTTAGGTATTGCTTTAGCGGTAACTTTTTTATTTACGGCTTGCAGTAAAGATGATGATCCTGCGGATAATGATTTTTTTGCAGGTACTTATAATGGTACAATATCTTATAACGGCGGCGATGATGGCGGCGATGTAACCAGCACATCCGGCAGCGTAACAGTTATAAAAGTGGCCTCAGGGACTAAATATAATTTTGCTTTTTCAAATGGTATTCCCAATCTTAACGGTATCGAATTTGAAAAGAAAGGAGATAATGTGCTTATAAATATAGGTGGGGAAGAAGGCGTTAATTATATAAGGATAGATGCAAATACGCTGAAAATGCTTTATATTAAGGATGGGAAAACATGGACAGCAGATTGTACCCGGTAGTTTAGTTGTTTTGAAAGATCATGAGCTTCAATATCTGTCTGATACAGGTTGGCCGTTTCAATGGGTTTTTGCCCCGCGACAGTTTATAAGCAAAAAGCATTTTCATTCAATAAAACAGCTGTTTCAAAAAGTGAAACAGCTGTTTCTTTTTTTTATTCTGCTTTTATAAATCTGGTAAGCAAAGGGGGGCTTTTAGTCATAATAAGAATAATTAGTTTGGGATTCAAATCTTTCATTACTATCGGGAAACAAAATATCTCCTGGTTTTTTCAATGGCCTTCCATTTGCATTATAAGAATAGGTGTAATTTGCTATATAACTGACCCCTGCACCTAAACTTTTTCTTGTAACACGTTGCGGGTTGTTTTTTTGTAAACGCAGTTGCGGCGTCAGGAACAGGTGCTCATTATTGTTTGCATGTAAAAGCCTGAATCCATCTACATTGATTTTATCGTCGTAGTTTTCAAATGTTTCGGTAAAGGTAAGTATACCTGGCTGGGTATTATCAATATGATAGGTGTGTATACGCTCTTTTAAATTTCCATCAGGATGGTAGCTGAATTCCATCGCTAAATCTTTTATAAAACTCCCATCAGGTTGCCGCATTCTCCAGTCTATTTTCTGTAACTGTCCTGTTGATATATAGATAAAATAACATGTTCTGTATACAAATCCATTGGAATCAGCTATACTGATTATATCCGGATGACCGCTGCTATATTTATACAACAGTTTGTCTCTTTTTACAGTAACCATGTTTCCCATTTCCGTTATACGACCCTCCGCATATGCTACCCTGTAAAATGCCAGGCCAGAGGCATATCCGGCTCTTGTAATATATCCTGAATCATTATATTCAAAATAATAAACAGGAGAAGGCAGATTGGCCTGGTTAATGGCTTTGAGCTTTACACTAACCTTGTCGGTTGTATCAATATTATGGAATAGTAGTGGGTATTTAATGTTTTCATCACGAGTGCAAGAGGATAGCACCATTGCAATGCTATATAATAGTATTTTTAATTTTTGCATTTGTATTTATTTAACAGGAATAAAAACAGGTTGCATCAGGCTTTTTGAATACAACCTGTTCCTGCTATAAACATTATGGTGCCGGTGCGGTTTTAAGCCCTCGTGTAGCAATCGGCCACACATCAGACTGAGGAACAGATACCCCCCTGGTTAAACCCATTGTCATATTATCCCCGGCATAGTAATATAACGGCCAGCCTTTATAGGTCATTTGCTTACCTCCCGCAATATCAATAGCGCCAAACAATGTTTTATCCAGTGCAGAAGGCACTACAATTTTATCCATAATATATACCGGCCATGTAGTAGCGCAGCCTCCGGTGCAATTATTTTTATTCAGCCTGTCATTTCTGAAAATATATAACGCTCTTCCTAGCGCATCAGTAAAATACCTTGATTTTCCGTTGCCGACAGCATAATCAGGAGTTGCAGTGGCTGCCAACGTATCAAAAATGTAATTGTTACCATCCTGGCCCACTAACTGAGCATTTGTTATCATGATGGTATAGTCAGGTTTTGCAACAAACCAATTACCTCCTACATTTTCACCCAATATTTGCCCGGCGGCCTCGGGCGTATTTACGCCGCCTGTTGCGGGCGCATAATAATATAAAGGCCTGCCCTTGTAAGCTAATTGCTGGGTTGCGCCTGTTCCGATGGTATCAAAATCATTAATGTCAAGTCCCTCACCAATCGTTTGCGTATTAATCCCGGCAAAGAATATAGGCCAAAGGGCCGCACATCCACCTTTGCAGGTATTTACCGTAACTGAATCATTGGCAAAATAGTATAGTGTTCTCCCGTCTTTATCGGTTAAATAGCTGCCTAATGCCGGGCTATTGGCTAATTTTACCTGTATAACAGGTTCGGGCGGTGTATAACCATCTTTATCGCTTGAGCAATTTTGGAAGATAAATAACAGCATAACAGGTAAACCTGTAAATGTTTTAAGAGTATAAAGTTTCATAATTTAAAATTTTCGAAGTAAATAATACATGGTTTGTGAGGAACTGATAAACAGACGCTATCACTCTGGATAGGATTTTTTATTTTTCTTTCCTCCTATGGTAAACACACGCGACAGGTTGAAACCGAATCTTATATCACCATTGCTCCAGTTGTTAGTGGTGCCGGTGATAAATGCTTTTTCATTCATGCCCATTGAGTTAGAGAAGTGTAGCTGAAATACATGGCCTCCTGTTTCTATGTCAAAACCAATAGAAAGGGGATTTTTATAGAACGCTTTGTTAATGCCTGAAGCTATTAAATGATAATCGGCAACACATGCCACTCTCTTACTTATTTTAAGTCTTGACCCGATGCCTAAGGCATAAGTATCATTATAGTCGGTTGTTACCGGTACAAGATTCCTGTGTACATAAGTGGGGGATAGTTGCAGGCTGAAACGTTCGCTGAATTTTCGGCCAATAATTAACTGCGAATACCAGGCCATGCGATGTTTTGTTTCAGTGTACTTTGCCCCTTCGGCAAATTTTTGAGTGGTTAGTGTAGTACCGGCCAAAACAATAAGAGAAACAGGTGCGCCATTAATGGCCTGCTGTATTGCCCTGTATTTTATAAGGCCATCTAACTCTTTACCCAGTGTACTGCGGCCAACACCAATCATTATGTTTTTGGAAATTCCATAATCAAATCCCATACGCATGCTGGCTTCATCCAATCCGAAAAGATTATTAATACCTTCGTTGATAAGGCCGAAACGGTGCAGTATCCTTACATCTAAAACATTTTTACCCAGCATTTCTATGGATTGACCATTGATAACCCGGGTAGATTTGAACGCTGCTGTTACATATTCTTTGTTGTTGCTTGACGAATCTACCATTGAGAGCAGGTCTTCCTGGGCCGAGGAGATTGTGGCGGCATGAATACAGAGCGTTGTTAATATACAGATGAGGCTCTGTGTTTTTATTGTTTTGGCTGATGCAATGATGGGGCCTGTTTTCATGTTATCCTGGTTTAAGTGATTATTTTAATGGAGCGTAGGTGCAGTTCACCTTTACTGTTGCCGTTTTAGAAATTTTGTCCCGAACAATTCCGGGGATCGAAATATTGTAATCGCTGATTAAAACATTGAATTGTGCTACTGATTTTATGGTGGTACCAGAGATTGTAATAGCTCCTGTTACCGTAATCTCTTTTTTTACACCATGAATTTCCAGGTAGCCTTTTACTGTAGCAGGGTAGGTGCCATCTTTAGAGAAATGGATACTTTGAAGGTTGGTAATAGTGCCTTTGAAAACAGATTTGGGGTATTTGCTGCTTTCCATATAGTTTTCATTAAAATGTTCCTGCATCAGTGCCTTGTCGAATTCAAAGCCTTTTATTAAAACAGCAAACTCTATTTGCCCTGTTGTGATGTCCACAACACTGGTTGCAGATTTATTCACCGGGTTTATAGTCTCAAGTGGCGTGCTTGCTTCAAATGACAGTATCCCGGTTTTGGTAAAATATTTTTTTTGTGCTTCCGCACACTGGCATACCCCAAAAACCAATGCCAGGCATAAAAGTTTTTTCATCTGTAGTTTTTTTATTTTCAGTACTTTTAAATGAGTATGTTGTGGCATGGGAAGGACAACCAGGGCCATAGCTTGTATCCCTGCCTTTTCATGAATAGAGGTAACGGGTTGCTGTCTCTAAACTATTGTTCTTAATCTTGCAGGCTGCACTTATTAAGTACTACATCCATCAGCTTACCTGTGCAAACTCCTTTAATCCTTACTTGCTGCCCGGGTGTAAGATTTTTTACTTTCGGGGCTTCGTCTTTATAAAAGCTGCAGGTTACTGAAGCCAGCGGGTCGCTGCTTTCTAAGATAACAGTTACCTGACCGTCCACGTCTGCCTGCACGTGTAGTACATTACCTGTTACTGATATTATTTTATCGGTATATTTTTGATTTGCCGCTTGTTCGTTTTTATTAAAATCTTCAACCAGGGATGTTGCTGTAACTGCTATCAGCGCGTTTTCTTTTTTGATATTGGCAGGCTTCCTGTTATATTGATAGTATGTGTATGCTGCACCAAGCGCTACGATGATTATAAACACCAACGCGATGATCTTTTTTGTTTTCATTACATTAGTTATTTAATGCACCGTTATCAATCCAGCAGCCTAATATTTTTTTCTCTTCTGCAGTTAATGCGGGGCCATTTTTCGGCATCCTGCTATTGGTTACTGCAGCGTCTTTTATCTGGGTAGCCCTTGCTTTTACCTGGTCATAATTTTCGAGGAAGAAGGGCACATCCGGGTTACCGCCCTGCTTATGGCAACCTGCGCATTTAGACTGGATTAATGCTGCTATATTACCGCTGAATGTTGCATTTACACCGTTACATGCGTTGTTTGGCGGAGGTTTTGGCGGATCCGGAATATCTTTTTTCTTATCCCCGCAGTCGGTAAATACGAACGAAATAAAAGATAGCGTAAATGCAGCACATACAAGCTTCATCTTTTTCATATTAAATGATTTAAGCGGTTACAGAATATTTTATATCATAAAGCTTTACGCCTTACAAATCACGTTTTATTGAAACCTGGGTGCCGATGCCTCCGAGACTAAGGTTACCATATCCTATTTCGCCAGTAGGTATTTTCAGGTAAGGGGCGATTTGAACAGAAGTACGATCCCACTTTTGCTCATACCCGATTGAGATATTAGCCACAGCATATACATTTTTGCCATCACCCGATACGTCCCTGTTAATTTGAACGGGACCGCTATCTCTTTCAAGCTGGTATATATAGCTTTGTTTTACCATTATGGTGGGAGAGACCCCTGTGCTTACAAAAGCTTTTCCTTTTTTTGATTCGATAATATCATAGCGTACGTTTACTGGCACATCAATCATAGAGCAGGTGCCTTCAATATTTGAAACCCTTGACGATACAGGTTTACCTCCGGGGTTAAAATCTTTATTATCCACGCTATAATTCATCGATTCATAGATGACGCCAGACTCAACAGAAAAGCGGGAATTACCCAGCTTTCTTTGTACAGTTACTCCGGCATTAATACCTGGCTGGCTTGATATATTTCCGGCAACCATGCTTAGGTTGGTGCCACTTACAACACCTAACTGCCATTTACTGTTACTTCCATAGCGCCTGCCCGATGCATATTGCTCCTGCTGTTTCGGTAACAAGGTATAGTCAGGCCTCCTGTTTTCATTGGCCGGGTTGGCCTGCCCTAACATTGGCTTATTCTGCTTTTGCCGGGTGAGGGTATTATAGCTGCTGTCTGAAAGTATTTTATGCTGTATAGTATTGTTTCCGTCCGGCCATCCTGTAGTGTTGATGCTGTTGCTTACAGCCACCGGCATGCCGCTAACTGCCTGTAACGAAGCACTAATATGAGATACAGCGGCTGGTTTTTGCCAGGCTTTTGTTTCTGGAAATGTATTCTTTTGCGCGAATGTTGTATTATCCCGCAAGTAGGGGCTTACAGGAATAGTGTTCTCCGGCTTTTTTTTATCGGCTAAACTTTTCACCGGCTCCTGAACCTTATTGCTGGTGTGAGCTGGTGGTGTGTTATTATCCGGGTTGTTTTTAAATAGCCAGAAGCTTCCGGCTATTAATAGTAAGCCTGCCGCAATTTGCCAGCGCCTGGTTAGTAAAAAATGGAGGGCTTTCTTTTTGGAAGAATACATGACAGACTCAGCAAATTCTTTCTCAGCAGCTGCTTTATCCTGGCTGCTGTTAAGAAAATCCTCCCATGCACCCTGCGGAGCAGCAGGAGGACGATAGCCTTCCGCTGCGTCGCGGAACAGCTTATCAAGCTCAGCATCTGTAATATGATTAAACTTCTTCTTCATAAATTTTTTCCAGCATTTTGCGCAAACTTTTTCTTGCTTTAAGCAGGTTTGATTTAGAAGCTCCTGTACTTATACCAAGCATGTTCGATATCTCTTCATGTTTATAGCCTTCAATAACATACAGGTTAAATACATTACGGTAAGATGGAGTCAATCTTTGAATCAGTTTTACCAGGTCTTCATAAGCCAGGTTGCTGACAGGGTTTTCCCATTTGCTGTCTTCCGGTAAATTATCGCCGGCAACAGGTAATTCTGTTCTTTTATGGGCAGAAACAGAATAGTTGATCCCCGTATTAATCATTATTTTTTTAAGCCAGCCCATAAATAACTTTGAAAGATGATCATTGTTTTCAGGCTCCGTGAAGTTGGAAATATTTTTAAAAACCTTTACAAATCCATCATTAAGCACTTCCTTTGCTTCTTCATAATTGGATGTATATCGTATGCATATAGAAAGCGCATAACTATAGTATTGTTCATACATCACCTTTTGCCAACCCGGATGACCGAGCCTACATCCTCCCACAATATCGGGTAGTGTATATTCAATATCAAGGGCTATATGCAAACAGTATTAAGGTTTCTGATTAATTTGTTCTATAAGAATATACAGTGTTTTTTCAAATAGGGTTGCCTCCACCTGATGTTTTTGGTAAAAAAATCCTTGCTGGATACTCTTTAGGTAATGGGCAGGATAAAATATCACACAGGCACAATATAGGCATCATACCGGGCGCTTATTTCCCACCAGCTATTATCTGCGTTATTTACAACACAGGGTGCATTTTAAACTCCTTTTCCCTGTCAAATAAATACCGGTAAGTAGTCAATATCCGGCTACGGTGGGTGCCTAAAGATTCAGCAACATTGATCATTTTAGGATTGAACTCACCGATCCATTGCATCTCATATTTTTCATAAATAGGATTACCAATAATATATTGGCCGTTTTCTATGGTCAGGTTTTGTATCAGCCTGCATCCTTCAATAATCATATAAGCATCTACGCCTTTGCCCTGGAACTCCGGCACAATACCAAACACCAGTCCTATAAACTTATCGCAGGGTTTTGTTCTTTTATACCACAGAAACCTGAGCTTATCCCAAAGGCCAAACTTCCCGTTTAGATATTTGAACCATTGGTTAAGGTCGGGCAGATTGATCCAGGCACCGATAGGCTCATTTTTGTAATATACGATCCAACTGATGCGTTCGTCCATCACTGCTTTCATAGACTGGAACATCTTCATTGCAGTTCTTTCATCCAATTGCTTTAAACCTCCGTGACCTGCCCAGGCTTTGTTATAAACGGTGGTAAAATCTTTTACATATTTAGCAAGGTTATTGGTTTTAATATTGTCTGACGAATAGTGCGGGTCTTTTGATAAAGCAGCATGGCGCTCATAAAATTTTTCCTGTATGCGCCGGCCTACGTTCAGTCCAAAACATACCTGGTTAAAAAATGGCTGGAACCCATAGTTTTCAAATAGTTCTTTATAATAGGGCTGATTATAGTTCATCCGGTATAGCGGCGGCTCGTATCCCTGCACCAATAAGCCCCACCAGGTATCGCGTTCGCCAAAATTAATAGGCCCATCCATTGCGGTCATACCTTTTGCTTCCAGCCATTTTTTTGCGGTATCAAATAAAAGGTTTGCTGCATCCTGGTTGTTGATACAATCAAAAAAACCAATGCCTCCCACCGGCCCGTCATCCCCTTTTGTTTTGTATTTTTTATTTACAAAAGCGGCAATGCGGCCCACCAGGTTGCCATTGTCATCTTTTAATACCCAGCGAATAGTTTCGCCGGAACGGAAGGCTTTATTTTTTTCTTTATTAAAAACGTTGTTGATGTCTTTATCTAAAGGGCAGATATAATTTGGATCGTTCTTATTGATAATAACATTAGCTTTTATAAAGTCTTTTGCTAATGCAGGTGTGGAAACTTCAATCAGATTCATTTTACAAAAATAAGCAGCGGAGGGGTTTTAATGTGATAATGTGAGAACGCGATAATGTGGGAATGTGATAATTTGATGATGTGTTTAAGATGTATGAGTTGCGATGTACGATGTAAGCCCCCACATAGTGCCGGGAAGTGCAGATAGTAAAATGCCCCAAAGAGGAGAGTGGTAAGATTCTGTAAATGTACTACCTCCGACTTCGGACTTCCCGACTTTTCCGACCTCCTGACTTTCCTCCCCACTATCCTTCTTCTTTTTTTGCTTTTAGCGCTTCAGCTTTCTTTATAGAGTCTTGTCTTGCTACTTTAGCCAGTGAATCCTTCTTTTTCTGCTCTTTCATCCTGGCCAAATCTTTTACACGCTGGATGCTGTCTTTAACAGCTTTCTGCCGGCTGTAGCTGGTACCTACACTGTTCAGGAACATTTTTTTTGCTATGATAGCATCGTGCCCGTAAATATCTTCCCTGAAGTTTAATACGCTGCTGTCGTTTACCCAGGAAGTAAAATATGTTATTAATACCGGTACCGGGTTTTTAACCCTCACATATTTTTCTTTATAGGTGTGCATCAGGCTGTCTACTTTCCTGCTGCTATACTTTGCAGTGTCGTTTAAAAGATATGCTGCAAGTTTGGCCGGCTCTTTCAACCTGATGCAGCCATGGCTGTAGCTTCTTTTGTCGCGGTTAAACAGACTTTTAGCCGGTGAGTCGTGAAAGTAAATATTATAACTGTTCGGGAACAGGAATTTTACCAGTCCCAAAGAGTTCCAGGGGCCGGGTTTCTGGCGTACCCTTCCGTTTACAATTTCCATGTGGTTGCGTGCTAAATAGGCTGCACTTGGTTTACCGTTCATTTCGTTTTTTACAATACTGGCAGGTACGTTCCAGTAGGGACTAAAAACAATATTGCTTAACCTGCCGGTAAAAACGGTGGTATTATTCCCTTCCTTTCCTACTACTACATCCATGTTCCATGCAGGTTTGCCATACTCATATACATGCAGGCGAAACTCAGGTATATTTACTATAATAGAACGGCCGCTGTCTTTGGTATTGCCGGGCATCCAACGCATACGTTCCATATTGATCAATATCTGCTGGATACGTTCTTCTACCGGGATGTTCACATCTTTCAGGAATGTTTTACCTGCCGTGCCATCGGGTTTATAGCCATAGGTTTTTTTTAAGGCGTTTACTGCATCGGCAAGCTCCTGGTTGTAAGTATTATCTAAAGTACTATCGGGGACGTCTAAAAAGCCTTCTGTTTTCAGGCGCTTTTTTAATGCTTTTACAGCAGGGTCAGTATAGCCCTTTTTCATTACTTCTACTTTGCTGTTTACTGCAGGCCAGCCTCCGCTGTCTTTTATTTGCTTGTATTTGAGCAACTGATCCTTCAGCATAAGATACTGGGGGTTTTGAGGTGCATACTCATCGGCGTATTGTCCGTGCCGGGTAAGTACAGAGTCAAGCATGGCTTCCAGTGTCAGTTTCTTCTTGGGAATATACCATTCCAGGGATTTAATATCGAAATCAGGATCTTCAGCGTACGCATGATCGGCATAAGTATAAAAATACCTGGTAAGCAGCAGCTCTGCATTCTGGTAAAGAGAGTCGTTTTTAGGGCGGATGGACTGAACTCTTATCAGAGTCTCCATTTTATCGTTCAGCCATTTGTTATAAACGGCAGAATCTTTAGAATAGTTCAGGTAATTTTTCAGGAGGTTCCAGAAAGAAACAGTGTGCTCGGGTAAGCCTTCTTTCGAGAACCAGGCATACTGGTAGTTGCGGCTGTTATAGAAGCTTTTGATGCGGTTGAACAGGGTATCACCCAGGTCATTCAGCTCTAAGATCGTTCTGACATCGGCGCTGTCAATAAAAAGGGAGTTGAAAGAGTTGGAAGTATCAATGGTAACATCCACTTTTGTGATCTCTTTTTCCTCCTTAGGTAAATGATCTTCCCCTGTTTTAAGGTCGAAAAGATTGCAGGAGCCTGATATTATAGTAAAAACAGAAGCGATAAGTAATGGTAGTCTGAAGCTCATATATAGGTTAATGTATAAGGATACTGTGATTTGCAGGCAAAAATACTTGTAATTATAATAAAAAGTTGCGGTTAAAAGAAATATTGTAATAAATTATATTATAAAGAAGTGGTAGTGAAGCGAATCGGGATTGAGAGTGTTCTTACCTCCTTAATTTAACCGAACAGGTGAAATGTGAATAATTTGTAAACCGGGTGCACAATTATACGCGTAGAAGCCTTACTTTTGCAGCCACAAAAATAACCACACCTCAATAATATGGCAAAAGTTGGTAAAATTAAACAAGTTATCGGAGCGGTGATCGATGTTCAGTTTGATGAGGCCCTCCCCGAAATTTATAACGCACTTGAGCTGACAAAAGAAAATGGCGAAACGCTTGTGCTTGAAGTTCAGCAACATTTAGGTGAAGATAGCGTACGCACTATAGCGATGGACGGTACTGAAGGCCTTGTTCGTGGCACCGAAGTACGTGATACTGGAAAAGCTATTGCAATGCCTACCGGCGAAGCAATCAAAGGCCGTCTTTTTAATGTAACCGGCGACCCTATTGATGGACTGCCAGCAGTTTCAAAAGAAAACGGTCGCCCTATTCACGCGCAGCCTCCGGCTTTTGAAAACTTGAGCACTGCTTCAGAAGTATTATTTACAGGTATCAAGGTAATCGACCTGATCGAGCCTTATGCAAAAGGTGGTAAAATTGGTTTGTTTGGTGGTGCCGGCGTGGGTAAAACGGTATTGATCCAGGAGCTGATCAACAATATTGCGAAAGCATACTCTGGTTTATCTGTGTTTGCCGGTGTGGGTGAGAGAACGCGTGAAGGTAATGACCTGATGCGTGAGATGATTGAGGCCGGTATTATGAAATATGGCGATGACTTTAAACATAGCATGGAAGAAGGTGGCTGGGATCTGAGCAAAGTTAAAACTGAGGAGCTGGCCGATTCAAAAGCAACTTTCGTATTCGGACAGATGAACGAGCCTCCTGGAGCCCGTGCACGTGTGGCCCTAAGTGGTTTGACTATTGCCGAATACTTCCGTGATGGTGATGGCGAAGGTAAAGGCCGTGATATCCTTTTCTTCGTAGATAATATCTTCCGTTTCACACAGGCAGGTTCTGAGGTATCGGCGCTTTTAGGCCGTATGCCTTCAGCGGTAGGGTATCAGCCTACGCTTGCTACTGAAATGGGACTGATGCAGGAACGTATCACTTCAACTAAAAACGGCTCTATTACATCTGTACAGGCGGTATATGTACCTGCGGATGACCTTACAGATCCTGCGCCTGCTACAACTTTTGCCCACCTGGATGCTACTACGGTATTAAGCCGTAAAATTGCTGACTTAGGTATCTATCCCGCGGTGGATCCGCTGGACTCTACCTCGCGTATCCTGATGCCTCAAGTGGTGGGTGAAGCGCATTATGAGTGTGCCAACAAGGTAAAAAGGATTTTACAGCGTTATAAAGAGTTGCAGGATATCATTGCTATCCTGGGTATGGATGAGCTGAGCGATGAAGATAAAATGACGGTGGCCCGTGCACGTAAAGTACAGCGTTTCCTTTCGCAGCCTTTCCATGTAGCAGAAGCGTTTACCGGTTTGAAAGGAGTGTTGGTGCCGATTGATGAGACAATCCGCGGTTTTAATATGATCATGGATGGTGAAGTGGATGAATACCCCGAAGCAGCGTTCAACCTGGTAGGTAACATTGATGATGCTATTGAAAAAGGTAAGAAACTGCTGGCAAATGCTTAATTAATTAGCTGATGAGCTAATGTGCTGATGTGCCAATACATTTTGATAGAATTAGCATATTATTACATTAGCATATTATCACATTTTAAAAGATGAAACTAAATATTTTAACCCCAGAAGGCAGTATTTTCAGCGGTGATGCTTATGGTGTGCAGATGCCTGGTGTTACCGGTTCTTTTGAAGTGCTGGATAAACATGCACCCCTGATTGCCGCTTTGGCTGAAGGAAAGTTGAAAGTATTGCAGACGAGTCTTAACGGACCAGCTGCTTTTTACGATATCCAGGGTGGATTTGTTGAAGTGCTGAATGATCATGTTACGGTTTTGGTAGAAGGAGCGAAAAAGGCATAATCTTCTTTAGCATTTAAAATAATTGAAAAGCCGGTTGATGATTCAGCTGGCTTTTTATATAATACGGACATTCATTTTATATCTTTTCCTGGGCCGGCCTGTAGCAAAAAATAAGTGTGGCTGGCCTGTGTAGTGACATTATCTGATTTCAGATAAGTATCAACAACACACAGATTGGAGAGCCGGCGAGAGAGGGAAAAGGATAATAAAAAAGCCGGTTAAATCATCAACCGGCTTTTGCTGTAGATCAGGGGTTAGCTGGACAAATTGTATCAAGAACATCTGCCAGGAGTTTAATAAACCTGCCTGCAACAGGAATTGCCTCAGCAAGGCGTACATAAGGCCTGGCTTTTCTCCAAACCGCACAAATTTTTTCTGATGCATCCAGAAATTCTCTTTGGGTGCTTGCTTCAACAGCATCATTGTAATCTGCTTCTGCTGTACTTAAGTTAATAGACAGCATTTCTTTTTCTAATGGTGAAAATTCATACTTAGCCATAATTGTATTTTTATTTGCCTACTCTATAATCCCGTTTTCGGCTTCCCGGGGTAGAAAATAATCTTTATAGTTTCCTGCGGGGGCAGCGCGTAATGCCAGCAGTGACGTAAAATTTTTTAATTGTTATTTTGGTGGAGGATGAAATACTCTTTTCTAAGTATATTCATCGCCAGAGATTATAGTGTATAAGTACGAGGCGAAGACGCTTCACACAGCTTTTGTGAAATAGTAACTTGTTCTACACCTGTTATTTTCCCAGCCTGCTTTGTAGCTCCGGTATCACATTTTCAAAACTGCGTAAAACGCGATCCCATTTTTTAAAAATCTCATCGGCATTGGCGCTGGTGCCGGGTGGTGCAATCTCCGATACAAGCTTGGCTTTATAAACCAACGGATTGCTGGAGCTGGTTCTGATAATTAAACGGGTACGGATAGTGGCAGCTTTAAATGATTTAACCGACCACGCTGTGCAGATATATCCCGTAGTTTTATCGGTAGTTGCAATTACATCAAAATAACCCGTAATAATCCTGCTTAACGTTATCCATGATTCATCTTCTGATTTTGACGCACGTATATCAATATCCTGGTTGGCTATATTGGTTATATAGGAGTTTTCAAACGCATCATCCTTTTCTAATTTGATATATTCCTTTTTGCTTTCTGTGTCCCTGTAAGAGTAGGTCCTTTCCTGTGTAATAAATCCTGGCTTTTCAATGCGTACATGCATGTCCTGGTCAGACGTTACTACTATTTTAAGTGGTTGAGAAACCTGCTTACCGTTCAGGTAAATGGTGGCTCCTTCATCTGTTGTCAGTCTGATAATTTTTGATCTGTAAGGCTCTGCAGCAAATATCTGTATCAATGAAGCCAGGAGGATAAGTGTTAAAGTAATTGCTTTTTTCATTTTTTGCAGTATTGAATAGTGTATAAATTTTATAGTACAGGGATTAAAAGCTTAAGCTTAATTTGAGTTGAAGGTTGTTGTTTTTGATTTCAGCGTTTCCGTACGAGTCGTTATATCCGTCTTCATAATTACCGGAGCTTTCCCCGTAATTCATCTTCATCTTCCCGGGCGCGTAGTCTAATGCCAGCCCTATAACACCCCGCCGCACTGTAAAGCCTATATTGGGTTTGAATCCCAGTACGATGTTGTCCAGCGCATTGTTTTCTGAGCCATCTTTCATACCATTTAAGAGTTCGAAGGAACCGTTGTTTGTTTCATGATAAAAATTAAAATGATGAGCTGTTGCCATCAGCTGCAGCCTGGCATCTATAATAAGATCCTCTACTGGGTTGAAAGAAACCACCGGGCCAAGTTTTGTGGATAATGTAGCCACTAACGGGTTTCCTGAAATGCTTGTGTTACCTGTATTGCTTTCATAATCGTTCCATTTGCTTAAGGGGTTGTAGGTAAGCGAAAAAACTGTCCAGTCAAGCCCGTAACCTATAAGGTCATCTGAGTCGGGCCTGTTGAAATAATACACTTTCCCCATCTCAAAGGCAAAACCTGTTCCGGAGCCGTACCGGGAGGCCAGCATATTTTCCTTTGGCGACATGGAATTATTCAGCTTACCTGGTAAGTTATTGATACCTAACCTCAGGTATCCTCTTCTGTAAGGTGAGCGTTGGCTTTGAGCAGTAGCTGACAATATGCTTAACAGCATACAGCAGCCCACAATGATTTTTTTCATTTTGCGTTTGTTTTAGTAATTAAATGTGTTGTATTGGAACCTCTTTGAATTTTATTGCTGTATTTGCTGCCTGTTAATTACCTGCACTGCCTTAGAATAGCTTTTTTTACCGTCAATATCTACCTGTGCTATGCGGATGAACAGGTGTTTTTTCAGTACCCGATCTCACAGGGACTTCGTGCCTGTTACAGGTAAAAAAAGCGGAAACAAACAGGAAGGCTGTCATTACTATGCATAGCTTGGTTTTCCATTGCTCTTTACGGTAAGTACTAAAGCAAACAGCATGGCTATGCCTGTTATAGTTAAAAGGCTGTTAGTGGCAATGTAGATATTATGATCTTCCTTAAATATTAAAACCCAATTTTCCGTAATGTTGAAAAATATTGAGATTTAATGTCGACCTGCGAATACATTACAGGTTGCTATTATTGCCTTTCATAAACAGCAGAGCCAATTCTGAATTGATTTTTATTATCGGTTATAGCTACGCCAACAACATTTGCTTGCCTCCAGTCTCCTGGCCCATAATAAGTGTTATTATATGCTTCCCAATATCCGCCTCTTATGTATTCTATTTCGGTAAGTGGGTATCCTCCAACTGCTCCGGCCGGCATTGCCCCTGCTTTTATTATTCTTGCGTTACCCATTGTATTTTTACTTACACCAGAAATACTAATAGTAAGACCTGTTTTAGTCTCTCGCCAAGTACCATCAATAGTAGTGGCAGAAGAATCATCACTATTTGCAGCGTCTTCTGCGTATTTCGAGCAGCTTATTGCTGATACTGCGAAAAAAATAATAGAATTAAATTTTTTGGTTTCATAAAAAAGTATTTTTTGATATTTTATTTAAAATTTTACATTCAGCATTTAATATTTTAGATTCCTAATGGGTATAGGTCAGCTCCTCGGTATAGGTAATACCTTCATAAGTGTAGGTATCCCTGATCTTAAGTGTGGATGCTGTCAGCTCAACGATTTGGTAAGTGTCAATGTCAGTGTCGTTATACTTGATCCTGAGGGTTGTTTCGTTGTTGGCAAAGTCCCATTTTTCGGTTTCTATTTGCGGGCCACTATCATAATCGCATAAGGTTTTATTATCGAAAACCACATCGCCGTTGGTTTTGAATGTTGTAATATTGTCTTTTTCACAGGCTTCCATTACTGCGTAAAAATTGGTTTCTTTTACTCCATCACCATCCCAGTCATCGGCCGGGTTAGAAGTGTAAGCGGCTAATTTCCAGCTGCCATTAGTGAGCAGTTCGGTTTTAGATTTTCCTTTAGCTTCGTCTTTGTCTTTGCTGCAGGAGAAGAGAATAGTAACGCCAAGTACTAATGCTGTAAGTGTTTTGATAGTTTGTTTCATTTTGTTTGTATTTAGATGATAGTATTTAGATGATAGACCATTGACCATTTTCATTAATAAAGCGCTTTATACTTTTCCAGCTCTTTTGCCGATGTGCATTGCAGCTTGCGCATGATATTTTTCCGGTGGGTTTTTACCGTATCTTCTGCTATGCTTAAGCTGGCGGCTATTTGTTTGGAAGTCTGGCTCATAATAATGTGGAGCAATATTTCCTTTTCGCGCAGTGAGAGCGTATTGAACAAGGGCCGCTTTGTGCTGATAAAATTCTTCCCTGTTATGTATTTGTTTAATTCACTCATCAGCAGTACAGGCACATGCTTAAATTTTATATCCATTGTAATGCGTAAAATGCCCTGGTCGTTCAAACGTTCTATGTTCCATTTTGGCTCCATTGATGGGGATCGCTTTTTATTTTTATATTTTTTTGGAGAAGAGGTATTCATAAACAGTTTGTTTTGGTTTTCCAGCTTTATTATTGCTGCTCCAAAACTATTGCCCGGCTTTTATTTCCGCAATACCAACAGGTGGGTATTTAGTGGGTATTTTTTATGCTTAAGGCTTAAAGCTTAATGCTGTTTTGTTTTTGCTTTCCGCTTCCTGCTTTCCGTCTTCCTCCGTTTCTCATCACAAAAATGCAGCAAAGCATAGCCCTGGGCAAGCGTATAATCTCCTGATTTTACTGGTGGATAAAACGGGAATAAAATACCGTGAAAACACGGGGTTGGAAAGGTGGGGAGAGTTTGTTATTTTGGAAAATATTTTTTAACTATCAAAAATTTATATTTATGGAAAATGGTAAACCCATTAGTATTAATCATGCTAAACGACTTGCTGAGAATTTTTCAGTTTTATTTACATCTACTTCAGAACTGATTCAGGATATTTCTAAAAGGGATCCGAGGATACAAAAATATTTTGAAAAAATATCATCGAATAAACAATATAGTGCGTTTGTGTTTGACCGAAAATTAGTTGAGCGTTTCTTTGCCTTTTCAGAAGATGAAGTAGATACATTACTTGTGATAAATGGAGTATATGAAAAGATTGATCCTGACGATGATATAAAAAGGCAGGGAGAGCCAACGGTTATTTTAGTGGGATGTAAGAAAGAGAAAACAGAAGAGATAGATGCAGGTGGGGTTAGAAGGGAATTAACTAAGTATAATCCCATAAAAAAATCCAGGTTGGATCTTCCGGCTACTGAGCATCCAAATTTCACAGCCACAACAATTGAGGAAACTAAACCATTGACTGATCTGGATGGCGAAACTCCAACTTCGTTTATTCTTATTAGATGATTTAATTAATAAAGAAATGTAATATTTTTATGAAAAAGCAAAATGGGTTTTCGGGAAGTTTTAAGCTATTGCTCAACCTGGATAGTAATAGTTCCTTTAATAGTAGGAGTTACTTTGTACGGATGTCTTAAGGGTAATTCGAAACTCATTTTGCTTTTGATTGTTTTTGCAAGCATACCGCAAATAATGTTCGCATTGGTATGGGAACAAAATTCGGAAATCAATTTAGTATATAATATTTATACGCTGATTGAATTTATCCTTTTAATGCTTTTCTTTTATCGTTTGAGAATATTTGACAGAGCTAAGTTTTTTTCAATCTTTTCGGTATTTGTTTTCATCTCTGCAGTTGCTTATTTAGTGTTGATTTATGGCTTTCGAACTTTCTTTTTAAGCAGGCTGGTATTCCTTTCTAATTTTATATATACTGGCTGGATTTTATTTTATTTATATACAATAATAAAAGAAGATGCTGTATTTAGTTTTAAATCATCTCAAACCTGGTATTTAACAGCTTATCTTTTATACAGCCCTTGCACTGCTCTGGTCTTTCTGTTCTGGAACCAGAGAAATAATGGAATACCAATATTAAAAGATATCGGATTTGTGCAGAGCTTTTTCAATATTATTTTGTACGTTTTTATTGCTACAGGTTTTATAGTTGATTATACCAAAAATAAAAAATGTCAAGAGATGACCTAACCATATCAGTTGTTGCGGGCTCAGCATTCTTTCTGATGCTGACTGTTTTTTGTGTTCTTTTTGTTTTATATTATCTCAAACGCCGTGCACAGGAAAAGGAAGAACGGGCGCTCTTGAATCTTAGGTTTCAGCAACAGCTGCTCCAATCCAAAATAGAGATCCAGGAGCAGGCTTTTAATAATATCAGCCGGGAACTGCACGATAATGTGGGGCAGCAGCTTTCTTTGGCTAAATTAAACCTGGGCACTTTAAAAGAAATTCATAATATACCCGATAAAGAAAAAATTGAAAGTGCAAGGGAGCTGGTCAGTAATTCTATTTACCAGATAAGGAGCATTTCCAAAACCCTGCTGGGCGAAAAAGTGAGCAGCATTGGTATTGCAGAGGCCATCAAAAACGAAGTGGAGCGCATCAGCAAGCTCGGACTGCTAACCATCAACCTCTCTTTTTCGCGGGATCATTTTTCCCTGGATGATCAGAAAGAGATCATTCTTTTTCGTATAGTGCAGGAAGCGCTCAACAATATTATTAAACACGCTGCTGCCAGTATTGTTAACATTTCCCTTGATGATGAAGCAGATCATCTTAAAATTCTTATAGAGGATAACGGAAAAGGTTTTAAATTAGCTGGGGAAAGTACTTCCGGTATCGGGCTGATGAATATGAAGAACAGGGCGCATACCATTGGTGCTGATCTTTTTATTGAAAGCACTCCCGGACAAGGTACTTCTATAAAGATTTTATTGAAAAAACCAGCTAATCACTGAAACTATGCTTCAAACAAAACCTGTCTCTATCGCCATTGTGGACGATCATACCATGCTGCGCAAAGGACTTGCCAATATTTTAAATGAAGAGGAGGGTTTTTCTGTAGTGCTTGAAGCCGATAACGGAAAGCAGTTTGCGGAGACAATTGAAAAAAAGAAGCTGCAGCCGGATATTGTACTGCTTGATGTGCACATGCCCGAAATGGATGGCTATGAAACCGCGGTATGGATTGAAGCACATTTGCCTTTAACAGGCGTACTGGTGCTAAGTATGAATGATGATGAGGACATGGTTATTAAAATGCTGCGCTGCGGTGCCAAAGGTTATATACTTAAAGATGCTGACCCGCCGGAGCTTTGCCGCGCCATACGTGATGTAGTGAACCATGGTTACCATCTGTCAAAACTTGTAACAGGAAAACTGCTGTTTGCTATGAATAAACCTGCTGATATTACCAGCCCTACCAAACTATCTTTAAGAGAAAAAGAATTTTTAAACCTTTGCTGTAGTGATCTTACCTATAAGGAAATTGCTGATAAGATGTTCGTAAGTGTACGTACCGTGGATGGCTATCGCGACAGCCTTTTTGAAAAGCTGGAACAGAAATCAAGAGTAGGGCTGGTGCTGTATGCTATTAAGCATCATTATTTCCAGGTGAAATAAAGTGCCAGGGTTTAAAAGTTTAGGGTTTAAGGGGAGGATCATCAGACTCTCCAGCCCCGGATTTCTGTCTTCTTATTTACTTTTTACTGCCAGCTGCAGAAAGCCGGAAGCTAAATGCTTAAGCCGAATGCCTTCAGCTTTCTGCCTGTGCCAGTAGCTTTAAAGCCGATAGTCTGCCGTTTCCTGGCGTATTAACCCCAAGGGTCAGGCAAGCTTTTCACTTTAAACTTTTTCAATCACTGGGTAAGACACTGACCTCGGACTTTCCGATTCCCGACTTTCTGACTTCTCACTTGCTTTTCACCACCAGCGTTCCGGCCAGCTTATCGTGAAGGGTTTGCTTTTTATCGTCCCACAGCATCATAAAATATCCTATTAACAAAATAATAGCAGAAAGAATAGTAGCAAAGTAACGGCCTGTAGCGTTTAAAAAAGATATCCGCTCTCCGTTCATACCTGTTACTTTTATTCCTAAAGCTCTTTTGCCTAAGGTAGCCTGCCAGGGGCCGGACATCATAAGAGCCGCATAAAGCCATTGTACTATAAATGATGTTATGTTGGATGTGCTGAAATAAGTGGCTCTCATTGTACTTGAAAAACCTTCACTTTGACTCATTGCAAGGATTTCTTCGGTGCTGGGAGTGCCCAGTATCATTCCTATAAAATAGCCTATAATCCAGAGTATGATGCCGTCTATAATTACAGCAGCAAATCTTTCCCAAAAGCCGGCATAAACCACCTGGGGCGTTTCGTTGAATAAATTGGACTCTCCCTGGTAGCTATAATGAGTAGTAGGTTCGTTCATGGTATTGGTTTTAGGGTTTAATAATGGCTTCTAAGCTAAAATAAGTTTTTTGAAAGAACAAGAAATGGCCGTGTTAATTTGCCGGAGTGCTACTGCTTCTTTGTACATCAGCAAAACCAAACACCCGCTGCAGTAATGGGGTAGTGCGGGCAGATACATTTGACCTGATGTCTTCTTCTTTATTGGCTACATATAAAAACATAGCATCAATAGCTCTTGCAGCAATGAAATCGTTCAGGTTGGGTTCAAGCTTTTTTGTTAATAAAGGAATCGAATTGTAAGCTTTTACAATGGTATTGTATTCATCACCGGCACCTGTTGTGCGTATGGTGCTGTCTACAATAGGGCGGAAAGCAGACATTAATTGCGGCGACATGGCAGATTTGAAATATTGGGTAGCGGCATGATTATTTCCGCTTAATAAAATACCTGCAGCATCACTAATGCTCATGTTCTTCACTGAGTTTAAGAAGATGGGTTTCGCTTTCTGTACAGCGAGAGACATGGCATTAGTGTATTTGGCTGTTACATTGTTCACTACCTGCGTAAGGCCCAGGTCTCTTAATGTCTTTTCAATCTTTGCGGCTTCACCGGGAAAAGCAAAGCGAACCAAAGCGTTACCCTGGCTCGGGTTAGCAAAAGCGTCAAAGCCGCTGAACAATCCCTGGGTAAGGGCTTCTTTAAGTCCCTGGGCTATTTCAAAGGCAGAAAGGGTGCCGGCAACGTTTTTAAGCGTATCACAGCCCGATAGAAAAAAACTGCTGCTTAACACACATGCAAATAAGAGTCTTCTCATGTTTTTGATATATTAAAACTGTAAAATTAATTCATTCTGGGGTCAAGAGGCGCATTAAGGATCAGCCTGTATTCACCTCCCAGTTCTTTCAATACTTCTTTCCATAATTCTTTTTCATGGTCAGAGAAAATAAACTTAATGCTGGCACCGGCAACGATCCAGGTTTTTTCTTCCATTTCCGCCTGCAGTTGTCCCTCGCTCCACCCGCTATAACCAAGGAAGAACCTTATTTTAGCCGGATCGGCTGTTCTTGAGTTGATCAGCTCTATAAGCTTATCAAAGTCACCACCCCAGTAAACGCCATCTGTTATTTCCTTACCTCCCGGTATATGCTCCGGATATTGATGCACAAAATGTAAAGTGTTGAGTTCTACCGGACCACCCTCAAAAACGGGTAGCTGAAAATCTCCCAGTTCCGGTACTAACTCATCTACCGAGTAATCCAGTTGCTTATTAAGCACAAAGCCAAAACTGCCTTCTTCGCTATGCTCACATAGCAAAATGACCGATCGTAAGAAATTAGGATCATCCAGGTGGGGATTGGCTATCAGTAATGTTCCAGGTGCTGGCTCTATCATAAAGCCAATATAGTAAATTTTTTTTGAAACTTTTTCTGTGGGCAGGGCAAACGGTGAATTTCAAATTATCGTTATTGTCATCCGACCGTAGCGCCTGCCAGGGCCGGAACGGGCGGAGAGGCCGCTCCTGAATGTATGAGAATACCCCGGTGTATTAAATATTTTTCATTTTCCATCTCCAGGCTTTCAGATGCGGACTTCTGACTTTTCTTTTGAAAAAGTTAAATATAAAATGCTTTGTAACTAATCATTTGTGGCGTTGCTGCTATGACTATATTTGCTTTTGTGAAAAAATTGTTCTCCTCCATAACTATTTTGATAACGCTATCGCTGATCGGCATTATCGTAATGCAGGTATCGTGGTTAAAGAACCTTATTGCATTGCGTGAAGACCAGGTAAAGCAGGAAATTAACAGCGTATATCAGGCCCTCAGTAATGAATTTGGAAACCTGAGAGATCAGTATATAAACGAAGCCAGCCACGATTACAGCAGTCTGTTCTCCCAGCGTAATTTTTATGATCCGTTTAAATCCATAACTATCAGCTCCAGGCTGAGCAGCGATGAGATAGATAAGATCATACGCAGGGCTTTTGACAGGGCAAAGCTGCATGATATGAAATATGAGTACGCTTTTATAACAGGCTCTATGCTGTCGGGAAATATCAATATAGAAAAACAGTCTCCCAACTTTTATGAAGTAAGCAGCGATACTTTAAGGTATTATACTCCCCCGGTGAGTATCATACAGTCTAAAAGCGGTTCGGTTTCTGAAAATATAACCAGGGATGAGGCGCTTTATTTAACTGTTATTAACTGGAAATCGTTTGTTAAGCGTTCTTTGATAGGAAGCATTTTGCTGGCTGTATTATTTACACTGGTTATTGTTTCTGCATTTTATCTTACCGTGTACACTATGCTCAGACAGAAAAAGCTGGGTGATATAAAGAACGATTTTATCAATAATATGACGCATGAGTTTAAAACACCCATTGCTACCATATCCCTTGCAGTTGATGCCTTAAAGAATGAAAAGGTGATGAACGACAGGGCAAAGCTGAATTATTTCAGCGGTATCATTAAGGAAGAAAACCAGCGTATGAATAAACAGGTGGAAACGATACTTAAAGCTTCGCAGTTTGAAAAGCAGGAGGCTGATATAGACCTGAAGCCATTGCACGTGCATGAGGTTATAGAAAATGTAATAGATAATTTCCAGCTGCAGCTTCATGAAAAGAATGGTGATGCGGAAGTGAACTTTGCAGCAGCCAGGGATGTGATAAAAGGCGATGAGGTGCATTTTACCAATCTTGTAAACAACCTTATAGATAACGCTGTTAAGTATTCAAAGGATAATGTGCCTATTCAGCTGAAGATCACTACTGCTAATTCCGGTAAAAGTATTATTATCAGGTTTGAGGATAATGGTATAGGTATGGGCAGGGAAACCCAGAAGCGCATTTTTGAAAAATTTTACAGGGCACATACCGGCAACCTGCACAATGTAAAAGGCTTTGGACTGGGCCTGAATTACGTTAAGTCTGTAGCCGACTCTCATGGGGGCACCGTTAAAGTGGAAAGCGTAGTAGGAAAGGGGTCTGTGTTTACCGTAGAGTTGCCTTTGGCAGATTAGAACAGGTAGAGTTGTGGTAATTGTAAGCAGTCTTATTATGAGCGAATGGCGAGCTATAAGTGAATTCGTCTTTAACCCTCAATATGTGATGTTCAATAATCCCCGCCTGACCGGACGGGCAGGAATGCTCACTGCTAGCCGTTCTCAAAAATGATTATTGAATATTGAGCATTGCGGATTGATTGTTTCTGTTGGCATTCAACTTCACAGCGGGTAAATTGCAGTTAATTTAACTGCAGTTTAAAACTTATTCTTCCACATCATGCTCTCTACCGGCTTATCTGGCTGGCTGCTGTATTTAGCATTTTTTTTCTGGTTGTATTTTATTTCTATATCTCCTTCTACGGGAAAATAAATAAGCTGTCCTACCGGCATACCCTTATACACTTTCACGGGTTGCTTTACTGATATTTCAAGTGTCCAGTGCCCGCAAAAGCCCACATCGCCTTTGCCTGCGGTAGCATGTATATCTATTCCCAACCGGCCGGTTGATGATTTGCCTTCAAGAAAAGGCACATGGGCATGTGTTTCCGTGTATTCGGCAGTTACGCCCAGGTAAAATACATGCGGGTATAGCACAAACCCCTCTTCAGGTATTTCAAAATATTCTATCTCGTTATGCTTTTTAGCATCAAGTATATGCCCGCGGTATGTAGCCAGCCATTTACCCAAATGCACGTCATAGCTGTTACTGCCCAGGCAGTCCCTATTGTAAGGCTGAATTACAATAGTTCCTTTTTCCATCTCTTGCTGTATCCGTATATCAGACAGGATCATTTTTTAGTCTTTAAACGTTAGTTAGTACTTAGATAATAGTATTTAGCCGATAGAAGTTAGATAATAGATTACCCTATTCACTACTTCCTGTTCACTGCTCACCATTCACTAAATTCAATTACTTTGCGCAATATAAAATTATTAGCATCACTATGCCTGTTTTTTATCAACAAGATATTAATGAAACCACGCGGCTGGGTATCTGGAAAATAGAAGAGGAGGAGGCTTTTTTTAAAGTGCTTGTACCGCTGCACCGGGAGGTTACGCATCCGCATAAGCGGCTGCAACATCTGGCAGGAAGATTTTTGCTGAGATATTTATTTGCAGATTTTCCTTCGCACCAGGTACAAATTGCTGATACCAGGAAACCTTTTTTACCCGGTGAGGCTTATCACTTTTCTATATCCCATTGCGGCGATTATGCAGCCGCTATTGTAAGCCGTGACCACAGGGTAGGAATAGATATAGAGATACCAACGGACAAGGTGGGCCGTATCAGGCACAAGTTCATCAGCGCCGAAGAGGAAGAAGCTATCCGCCCGGCTACCAGTGAGGATCTTACCCTGGTATGGAGCGCTAAAGAAGCGGTGTTTAAATGGCACGGGGATGGTGAAGTAGATTTCAGGAAGCATATCCAGCTAAAATCTTATGATGCCGGTAAACGGGTATTTCACTGCTTTTTTGCAAAAAGAAGTACGCTGATCAATGTGCAGCTTAAGCCGTTTGACGGCCTGTGCCTGAGCTATGTGTACACAAGGGCTTTTTAGTGATTATTACTCTTCATAGTTATAATCTAATAAATTCAGATCTACATTTTCCAGGCCGCTGATACCATCTATAGAGCCGCGGATATGAGTAGCATTCAGCAACACTTTTTCCAGTTGCTTTTCCCTGGCTTTCCAAAGGCGTTCCATTGCATCTCTCTCTTTTTGTATGCTCATTTTCATGCTTAAAAAGCCTTCGCGTATGGCTTTCCATTGTTCTGCAAACTCCGTACCGGTGAGGTAGCTGTAAAGCATATTCATTTTATCGCCCTTATTTTCCTGACTTTTGGCAGCATTGTAAATACGCAGTATGCCATCGCGCAGCACAGCGGCTAATGCCCTGGCCTCAGAAAAACTGCAAATCCATACGCCATCCTTTTCTCCAAAGCAATCCATATCCTTAGGGTAACGGCGGGTAACCAGGATAGCTATATCAGCGCCTTGGGAGCGCATATCTGCTTTTAGTTTTTCTATCCATTCTCCACCAAAATTTTCGGCACGTTTGCTTTCCCATATAATACGGCCGCATTCGGCCCCCAGGTTGTTTCTCACTACCTGCACGCAATCAGCACCGCGAATACCTTTGCCTACCTCTTCAATCCTGTCAAAAGGAAAAGCGGTTGCCAGCAGTTCTTCCAGCGCCAGTTCCTGGCTTTCTCCCTGTAACTGCATCGAACCCTGTTCGGCTTTGCGCTTCATTTCGCTGGCCAGCTTTTTCTGGTCTTCCAGCTGCTTTTCCAGTTCCCGGAGCTTTAGCTGGTATTCTGTTTCTTTTTGTGCCAGTTTTTCGACTTCTATTTTTCGCAGGTTATCAGCTAGTTTTTCTCTTTCCTCGGCTAATCTTTTTTGAAGGGTAAGATCCAGTTCCTCCTCCTTATTTTTAAGTTCCTGTTCACGTTTTAGATAGGCTGTTTCACGCTGCCTCGACAGTTTTAATTTTTCCTCATTCTCTTCATTGGCTTTTTGTAATAATAATAGCTTGCTCTCAAAGTCTCCTGTTATAGTTTTCCGTATCTGCTCCTCTAACTGTTTTTGTAAAGAAGATTTTTCCTGCTGTAGCTTTTGCTGCCACTCCAGCTCTTTTTTTTGAAGCTCGGCCTGGTGCTCTTCGCTTTTTTTCTTTTGCCAATCGCTTACTTTAGCGCGAAGTTCTTTTTCTACTTCTTCACGTATAGCCTCATTAGGTTCAAACTCGTTTCCGCAGGACGGACATTTTATTTTTGTGGACATAGTATAATTTGTAATACCCCTCAAACTTACAAATTGTATGGCATTACACTGCAAAACAATAGCCATCCCAAATGGAATGGCTATTGCAACCAGCCGAAACAGTAGGTAGTACTGATTAAGCTTCGTTTTCTTCTTCTGTTTTAATGTCGTGCTGTTTAGCGCTCAATAATTCCCTGTTTGTTATTGCATAAAAACCGCTATTGTATTTGCTTAATTGCATAGCGAGAGAAGTATTTTTATCTGCATGTATTATTGATATTTCTGTTGGATCCGGAACGGTTGTGGTATCCGGTTCAGGTACCGGTGCCGGTGTTTCTGTTGTGTCAGGCACAGGTGTTTCTGTTGTATCAGGCACAGGTACAGGTGTTTTTGTTGTGTCTGTTTGTGCCATTGTTGTTCCGAAAATAAAAGCAGAAGCTGCTACCAGTACGAATTTTGTTGCAATTTTTTTCATCTTATAAGGGTTTATAGTTAATAATAGCGCCTGCTTACCTGTTATAAAAGCGGGGCGCATGTATACTAAAAACGCCAGGTTGCACCAATAATGTATAAAGACAACGTTAAGGTATTCTTTAAAATTTCTAAAAAAATGCGATTTTGTTATAAAAAATTTATATCATGCTGGTTTTCATTTGATAAAATTCTATAAATATAGTTTATGGATAAAACGTTGGTTTTAAGAGCGGTGGCTATCGTCTGATTAAAATGATATAACTTCCAGCCTATAGTGTGGACACATTCCTGTGTATCACATACTAATCGGAGGTGAATGACAGGAAGTTGGTATTGGTAGGGAAAAAGGAGGATATTTTTTCGACCGGAACTCGCTTCACTTTACTTTCAATAGGGGAATGATACAAGGAATCTGTCCACACGATAGGATAACTATCGGGAGACGAAATATTTATAACCAAATTGTTAGCCTTCGACAAGCTCTTAATGACGAAAAGTTTAAATAAATGAAAATCAATGTCGTCCCCTTCCGATAACTCCTATGTTTGTACACTAGAAACAGTTCTTTGAGATTTTGATGTATTGAACTAATAAATTTGAAGATTTAAAGAAGTGAGAAAGGATGAGAGCACATTCGATAACAAACAGCAATCA
>JASGDI010000056.1:0-4640 GCA_049841335.1 Niabella sp.
AGCTGTTTCCGGAGTTTCAGGCTCAGCCATTTGCGGATCGTTTGTTTATTATAGGTGTAAGACCTGATGCCTGTTCGCAATTTTATGATGCGCGTTCTTAAATTACTGTGCAGGTCAATAATGCAATCATATTTTTCGCTTTTAATTTCAGCAATCGTTTCATTGAGCGATTTTTTCAGGAGTAAAAGTTTATCCAGGTACGGATTGCCCTCATAAATATATTTAAACTGCGGTTTCGTGATAAAATGTATGGTAGTTCCCGGCAGTTGCTGTTTCAGGCAACGTACTACAGGAGTGGTATAAATGACATCACCCAGCGAGCTGAAACGTATGACTAATATTTTTTTCGGAGAATGCAATGGGGGAATATAAAATGTTGAATGCTAAATATAAAATATTAAATGCCTGTGAACGTCCTGAAATTGGCTTCCAGCTTTTGCCTTCTGCTTTCAGCCTGCGATGAACCACTAACTATGCACCATTAACTATTTTATCAATAATGCCCGTAGTAGAAAGCCCCTCTACAAAAGGCATTATTTTCACTTCGCCGCCGTTGGCTATTACTTCTTTAGCGCCAACGATAGCGTCAATATTATAATCGGCAGATTTTACTAAAACATCCGGCAGTAAAGTTTCGATCAGCTTTATGGGCGTGTCTTCTTCAAAAAGTACAACCACATCTACAAAAGATAAAGCGGCTAAAAGCAGGGCCCTGTCTGCTTCAGCAATGATAGGGCGACTTTCCCCCTTTAGTCTTTTTACCGATGCGTCCGCATTCAGGCCGATGATCAGGTAGTCGCCATTGCTGCGGGCATTTATAAGCGATTGCACATGGCCTGCATGCAGGATATCAAAAACGCCATTTGTGAAGACTACCTTTTTGCCCAGCTGCTTCCATTGTGCGCGTAAAGCTGCTGCTGCTGTCAAAGACATGATCCTGCTCCTTATATTATTTTCAATGCTGCTACTCATGCGTATCTATTATAGATATAATTTCATCAAGGGTTACGGCTACGCTGCCTACTTTACTTACAGCAATAGCTGCTGCATAGTTGGCCAGCTCGCAGGCTACAGGTAAATCAATACCCGATGCAATAAAATATCCCAGACAGGCAAAAACCGTATCGCCGGCCCCGGTTACATCAAACACTTCTTTGGCTTTTACAGAAAAATGCTGTTCCGTTTTTTTCGAAACCAATGAAATACCTTCTTCCGACCTTGTTACAACAAGGTACTGGGTTTTTGTTTTTTTCAGGAGCTTATGCGCGGCATTGATCAGCTGGGATGCGGTTTCTATCTTTTCTGTAACAGTAGCTTCTGCCAGTTCCCGTTTATTGGGTTTTATCAGCCAGGCGCCGGTATATTTTTCATAATGCAGGCCTTTGGGATCTATCATTACCTTTTTACCTGCCCGATTGCAAAGCGCTATCAGCTTTTGGGTGAAGCTTTGGGTAAGCAGTCCCTTATTATAGTCAGAAAGCATCACCATATCTGCTTTACCGATTTTGGTTTCGAGCTTTTTAAGAAGTTGAGCTTCGATGTTCCCGGAAATATCGGCTGTAGTTTCCCTGTCTACACGCAGCAGTTGGTGTGTACCAGCCATAATGCGGGTCTTTAAAGTGCTGGGTCTTGAAGGATCGGCCACAACAGCTGTTGCATCTATGTTTTCTTTTTTCAATTGTGCCAGGATGGTATCCGCAACCGGATCTTTGCCGGTAACGCCGCATATAGAGACTTTGGCGTTGAGTTTATAAAGGTTCTGGGCAACATTGGCCGCTCCGCCCAGTGTGATGGTCTCGTTTTTTATACTGACCACAGGTACCGGTGCTTCGGGAGAAATACGGCTGGCGCTTCCCCAAACATACCTGTCGGCCATGATATCCCCGATTACGAGAATATGAGGCTGTTTCCTTTTGCCGGAAAAAGGTAGTAATTGTTCTTTCAGGATCATGCTATAATAATAGTTGCGCTAAAGTAAAGTATTTGTTGTTTATATATGGAGTATTGATATTTTGTGCTTTGTTAAACTGGTTAAATACAGGCTTTTATGTTAAAATTATTTATAAAAGCAGATAATAGTTTATCTTTTCATAAAAATCCGAGTATGATAACGCCCAGACAGGCCTTTTTGTCAGCTGTTATTCTTTTGCTGGTTTGGGTATCCTGTACGCCAGATCCTGTTGTTGATCCTGAACCGACTCCGAATCCTCCTGCTGAAACAAAGACTTACCAGGAACTGCTGGCTGACTCTTTATATAGATATGCCATGCAAATTTATTACTGGAATACCCTGTTGCCCGACAGCGCTACATTCAAGCCCCTGAGCTATACCCGGTCAGACACGCTGTCTGGTTTGAAAAGTGAGCTGTTAGCCCTTACCAGGATTGCTATAAACCCGGCTACAGGCAAACCTTATGAGCAGTATCAAAGCTATAATAACGGTGTGGTAACTGATGTTAACACTGCCAGTAAGTTTTCGTATGCCATATTAACTTCTGATCTATACAGTGGTGGTGTTACTTCTAACATTATTACAGATCAGAACAGGGTAGCTGATTTGAAAATGACCCTTGACGGTAAGGAAAATGAGCTGGGCTTTACCATTGCGTTTGCAAGGGCTTCCTATTTAGACGGAACACCCAAAGCACTACCTTCCTCCCCCTCGGATAGTATTGTGGGGTTGGTAAGAATTGTTACCAAAGGTTCTCCGGCATGGAATGCAGGAGTAAGAAGGGGAGACCTCATCGCAAAATTTAATGGCAATACCTGGACTTACGCCAATCACCTGACTCAAATAGCGAACGCGCTGGATGGAAACAGTATGGTACTTACTACCTACAATCCTGTTACAGGGGCTTATTCTGATCATTCTTTTGATAAAACCCTGTACACTTTCAACCCGGTATATAGCGATACACTTATTACTGCAGGTACCAAAAAGATTGCTTATGTGGCATACAAATCGTTTACAACAGGGGACAATACCGACCCTGCGCTTCAGGATGCGTTCAGCAGGTTTTCAGAAGCTACAGACCTGGTGATCGACCTCAGGTATAATGGTGGTGGTTATGTAAGTACAGCAGAGTCTTTTGCAAATACGATATTGCCGTCAGGGGCTAATGGAGGTGTTTTGTTTAAAGAAGTTTATAATACTACCATGCAAAACAAGCAGGCCACTTTGTTGAAAAATCAGCCGGTTTACCTGAATAATATTAAGCAGAGTTATTCCTACTACGATATAGACTTTTCTGTAGGCCGGAATACCACCTATATAAAAAAGAAAGGAAGTTTTAATGCATCGGGAAACATTGGTACAGTGTATTTTATTGTAAGTGATAACACTGCATCGGCCAGCGAATTGCTGATTAATAGTGTAAAGCCTTATTTTAACGAGGTTTATTTAATCAATGCACCGTTTTCTGCAAATGATAACCCCAATTATACTTATGGAAAACCAATAGGGTTTTTCGAGATAAGACTGGGTAAGTACAGCATTTATATGTCCAATTTTGAATCGAAAAATAAAAATGATGAGGGAGGGTATTACCAGGGAATGAGAACTGACCTGAGATCGGATGATGATGTGCGATACGATTTAGGCAATCCCAACGAGTCGGCTTTTTTAGCTGCTATAAGAAGGATTACAGGAAATAGTTCTTATCAGCCTGAGTCCACTTCTCCCCGTTCTGTTACATCCGGGGTATCAGGTACAAGCAATAAGCTGGTTCAATATGTGGGTGAGCCAACAAAGATTTATGATATGATCGCAACACCTAAAAGTATCCGCTGATATTATTGATTTTTTTCCGTGGTAGTATCCTGCAGTTCTGTTTTGGGTGGCCCCCCCTCCTGTATTTTCGGGTCCCTGGTATTCCTGTCGTGCAGAACATCTTTTGCAGCGGGTGGTGCTTTTTGTTTTTTGCTGTGGCAGCAGGCAGCAAGGTTTATGCTGATTGCCAGTATTACCAGTATTTTGAATATGTGCATTGTTTTTAATTTTAGCCTTATACCAGATGTTACAGTTCCCTTTTTTGTAAGATGCAATAAAACCCCGCAAGGGTTGCTAAGTTAGTGCTACCATGTATCTACCGATGCGCCCAGCCAGGCCATCATTCCCATACCGGTTTCTATTGCTGCTTCATTAATATCAAAAACCGGGGTATGTACATTACGTATATTATTGGGGTCGCCCATTACGCCTAACCTGTAAAAGCAACCGGGTATTTTCTGGGTATAATATCCGAAATCTTCCGCTCCCAGGCGTATTTCTGTTTCTCCTACATTATCTGCGCCCATATATTCAATAGCTTTTTTAGTAGCCGTGTTAGTTAAGGCTTCATTATTAAACACTGTGGGATAGCCTATATCTATGTGCAGATCCAGCTCGCCGCCCATTGATTGTACCAGGTTTTCCGCCACTGTTTTAATGTGCTTATGGGCTTCAAACCGCCATGCTTCATCCATAGCGCGAAAAGTGCCCATCAGCCGCACTTCTTCCGGGATAACATTAGTAGTGGTGCCGCCGTTAAATGCTGTTATGGATAGTACGGAAGGGTTCAGGGGGTTTTTTCTCCGGCTGATAATTTGCTGCAATGCAATTACAAGATGCGATGCAATAAGTATAGGGTCTATTGTCGAAT
>JASGDI010000057.1:0-39354 GCA_049841335.1 Niabella sp.
GAACCGCCGGTATCGCTTCCCAGGGATGCCATACAAAGGCCGGCCTGAACCGCCACTGCAGAACCACCGGAGGAACCACCCGAAATACGGGTTTCGTCAGCTGCATTCAAAACCTTTCCATAAGCAGAATTTTCATTGGTTGACCCCATCGCAAATTCATCGCAATTAAGACGGCCAATGATAATAGCGCCTTCTTCAATAAGCCGTTCTACTGCTGTGGCAGAAAAAATGGAGGTAAAGCCTTTTAAGATACGGGAAGCTGCTGTTACAGAGTGATCCTTATGACATATAACGTCTTTAATACCAATGATCACACCGTGTAACCTGCCTTTGGCCCCCCGGAGGGCGTCCAGTTCCTTTGCTCTTGCTATAGCTTCTTCAGCATGTACTTCTATAAATGTATTAAGATGCTGCTTCTCCGTTATTTTTTCGAGATAATATTGAACCGTTGCTAAGCATGAGGTATGCCCTTGCTCTAGATCCTGGTGATACCGGGCAATAGAAATAAAGTCTGGCAAAAGGTTTGGCTTTTGTTAGTCAGTTAAAAATTATAAAGCGGGTTTATTCAGCTTTTTTAGGCTCGCTGGTTATAGTGTTAGCGCTTTCTTCAATTTCCCTTTTTACATTGTCTTTAGCATCGTTAAATTCGCGTACGCCTTTACCCAGCCCCTTCATCAGTTCAGGAATTTTGCGGCCACCAAACAGAAGCAGCACAATTACCATGATAATAATTATTTCGTTGGTGCCTAAAGCGCCTAATAATTGAATTTGTGTCATAAACTTTAAAAATTAGTTATCAAAGATACGGTAAGAATACAAATACAGGACCCCAAGAGTTTAAAATCCGTGTATGATTTTATGGGTTTGTGGCATATTTTAACAAAAAATCCCGCCGGACAGGCAGGATTCTTATAATTATTTCGGGTATTGGCTTATGCCGCTGTTTCTTTAGCTTTTTTTGCAGAAACCGCCATACGTTTTTCACGGATACGGGCGCTTTTACCGCTTCTTTCCCTTTGATAGAACAGTTTAGCCCTGCGAACCTGGCCAACTTTGTTTAATACAATAGAATCAATATTAGGAGAAGTGAAGGGGAACAGCCTTTCAACACCTATACCATCAGAAATTTTCCTGACAGTGAAAGTAGCAGTAGCTCCATTGCCCTGTTTTTTTATAACATCGCCTTTGAAGGACTGGATACGCTCTTTATTTCCTTCAATAATTTTATAGTTTACCGTAATATTATCGCCTGCTTTAAAAGCCGGGAATTTCTTTGTCTGTGTCAATTGCTCGTGAACGAAAGCTATTGCGCTGCTCATAACTTAATTTTTTAAGGACTGCAAAGGTAAGGGGAATTTTCTAAAATTAAAACAATACCATAAAGTTTTTCTAAGCTACACTTCCGAAAGCATATCTACTGAGCTTTCTTCAACGCCTTCTTTCCGGGCGCGATATTTCACAATACCTTTCCCCGTGAGCAAAATAGTAAGGGCGGTAAAAGCGCAAAAGGCCATTACAACACCCAGCGGGGTGGCAGTATTATTGTGAAAAAGGCTTACCATAGCAGAGGATAGGGTACCCGTAGCCATTTGTACACAGCCGATCAGTGCAGAAGCGCTGCCGGCATTTTTGTCAAACGGGGCCAATGCAAGTGCCGAGGCATTGGGAAATGTAAAGCCCTGGCAGGCAAGAAAAATGCTGCAAAGTATAATACTGCTTATCATACCCCACCAGTTATTCATAAAGCCAACTGCCAGCAGCAGGCCTGCGCAGCATTGGATAACAATAGCCACGGGAATGATCTTTTCGCTGCTGGTAAACCGCAATATTTGTGCGTTGATTTGTGTAGCAAGCACCAGGGAGCCGGCAACTATGGCAAATATCCAGCCGTAGGTTTTTTCGCTGGCTTTGAAAATTTCCATAAAAACATGAGGTGATCCGGCTACATAAGCATATAAGCCAGCCGCAGTAAAAGCGCTGGTAAAAGTATAGATAACAAACTGCGGCTGCTTAAAAACCTCCCCGAATTTTTGCAATATGAACTTTGGGGCAAGCGAATATGCTCCTGTGGGCTTCCGGCTTTCGGGCAACATATAAATACACATGAGCAGCATGGCCAGCACAATAAGCAGGAGAATAATAAAAACGTACCGCCAGTTTGTTGCAGCAGTAACATAGCCGCCAATGGTAGGCGCCAGCAGCGGAGACACGCCAATAACCAGCATAAGCAGTGAAAACACCCTGGCATTGTCCTTTACGGCAAACATATCTCTCACCATAGCCCTTGAGGCCACCATACCTGCGCACCCGCCCAAAGCCTGGAGAAACCTGAAAATAATGAGCATAGTAACAGATGTGGATAAGGCACACCCTAAAGAAGCTATAATGTACAGGGAAAGCCCAAAATACAAAGGCTTTTTCCTCCCGTATTTATCAAGCAGGGGGCCATACAGCAGCTGTCCTGCTGAAATGCCGATAAAAAAGCTGGAAAGCGTTAATGAAATCTTGCTTACGTCTGTATCCAGGTCTTTAGCTATTTCGGGAAATCCCGGCAGGTACATATCTATCGAAAACGGACCGATAGCTGCAAGAAGACCTAAAATGAATATTTTGAAGAAATTGTTATTGCCCTTCATTAATTTTTTGAGTTTTAGGGCAAGCAAGTGTAAGGCTGTAAAACTAATGTAAATTTTTTTGAAACGGAACAGGTAGCATTGTAGCAGGGTGCAAACATTTTTTGTGAGGTTATATATGTCCTTCCTTGGGGCGGTGGCCGCAGGCCGGTCCCAAGGTCCGGAGGACTGGGAGACTTCTTTGGAGAGAGGGACAACGTTCTTGTATGAAGTTGAGTGCTGGCAAAAAACAATCAACAATCAATGCTCCTTTTTCATTTACCGAAGGCTAAAAGCTTAAAGCCTTATGCTTCCTGCTGTACATCTCTGAAAATTGAATATTGTAAAAAAAACATCAACCTGAAACAGGCGTGCACAGTCTAAGTCTGAGTACTAAGTACTAAATACTAAAATCTACATTGCCCGGTAGCCTAAATTTGCAGCTAATAGTATAAGCGGTGCAAAAAATATTGTTACTTATTTCTTTTTTCCTGTATGGGCAAAATGCTGTTTTTGCCCAGAATAGCTATGTAGATTCCCTGTTGGTTCGGATAGCAGGGTACCAGGTGGCGGGCCCTGATCCCCATTATGAGCAGGGTATGTTCCCTTCTCAAAGAATATACCTTTCTCCCAAAAGACCAGCTAAAGAAGATGATAATATATTTTTTACAGGACTGATTGTATGGACGCTGAAAACGATAAGGGAAGAGATGTCCTTTGAAAACCGGCAAATAGTGGATGCGCTTTGCGAAAAGGCACAAAAGAACTATTCCAGGTACCGCAATAAAGACGGAGGGCCTACCTATAATTTCTGGCAAACAAAACCATCAAAACATTTTCCCAACAGCGCCTATTTTTCTGCCAGGAAAAAGTATATACTGCCTGACGACCTGGACGATACGTCTATCATTTATTTATCTGCTGATTTTGCCGATAGTTTGAAGGACGCTGTAAAAAAACTGATTGCTGAAAATGCCAACGGCGCTAAACGAACGATACGGAACACTTATAAAAAATATAAAAGAATACCGGCCTATTCTACCTGGTTCGGGAAAAATATGCCTGTAGATTTTGATATATGTGTGCAGGCCAACGGGCTGAGATTTGTGCTTGATAACGGGTTCGGGTTAGATAAGTACGACAGTGCTACCATCCGCCTGATCAACCGTATGGTAGTTTCGGGTAAGTATCTGAAACGTACGCCTTACAATGCGCCCCATTATCAGAAAGCAAGCATTATTCTGTATCACCTGACACGCCTGGTAACGGCCCATCCGCAACATAAAGACCTTTATGATTTAAAACCGGTACTGGTGCAGGATATAAGGCTTCAGATGCAAAAAGTAGCTAACGGTATGGAAAAAGTACTGCTTCAAACTTCCTTGTTAAGGCTGGGAGAAAGCGGAGCGGAGCGTATCATTGTATCGCCGGAAGATATGGAAGGGTTCTATTTTTTTGTGGCTAATATGACATCTGTATTCCCTAATCCGGTTAAAGGCCTGTTTGCTGCCAGCAGGAAAACGAACTTTTTCTACCATTCGCAGGCGTATTATCTTACATTATTGCTGGAGCATGAAATGCTGCGCCTGGGGAGCAGAATTTCGCCGAAAAGCAGCTTTATTCCCCTGTAAATAAAAATAAATTTTGTTTGTTTGATAAATTTTATATAATTGCGGCTTATTGAGTATTAATATTTGTGAAGATGAGTAAACAGAAGTTCACATTGGAGTACCCCGTTCGCTGCTCTCCAACTATTTTATATGAGTTTTTAGCTACCTCTAACGGGTTGGGTGAGTGGTTTGCCGAGCACGTTGATGAACGTGACGGTAAGTTTTATTTTGGCTGGAACGGGAGCTACGAAGAGGCTGAGGTTCTGGAAGAGGAAGAGGAAAAATTCATCCGTTTTCATTGGGTGGGAGCACCCAGTGAAGAATATTTTGAGTTCAGGATAGATAAATCTGAAATAACCAACCAGACCATCCTGGTAATTACTGATTTTGCTGAGAAAAAGGAAATTAAAGACCAGACGCAGCTTTGGGATTACCAGGTAAAAGACCTGTTTCACAGGTTAGGTAATTAGGGCTGATCGCCGTTGATCCGTTATCTTTATGCCTTCTCTTTAAGAATTTCTGTTAAGAACCAAAACTGCTTCATCAGCATTTCAACAGCATTTTCAATATGGTTAATGTTTGTGTGGGCGGCTATTTTTACAAAAGGAGCTTCGGCCAGTATTTTTTCAAACTCTTTTTGCGTCATAGCAGTAACAGGCAGGTAAGATGCGCTGGTAACATCATGCACCCACTCATCCCCGCTGCAGCATATATGCAGGTTATTATTTTGCAGGGAGGGGAAGGCCGCGACTAATTTTTGGGCTGCCCATTGTTGCCAGTGCCCTGAAATGTGCAGTGCCGTGCTGAAAAAACGTCCCCACCAGAACAGTGTGCGGATAGCAAAAATATTTCCTTTGACAAAATGACGGGGATGATCCAATACGATCCAGGGCAATCCCAGGTAGTTTTCGCCCCTTGAAATTTTACTACCGGACCTCAATACCTCGTCGGGTAACAAGGATGACTGTACCAAAGGCAGTTGCCATTTATAAAGCTCTTCAAATGCGCTTTTTATATGCCCAAGGATTTCATTCTTTGTTAAAATCCATTCTGCATTGGTAACAAGCTTTATATGCTGCGGCGAAAGATGTATTTTTGCTGATTGCATCCGGTAAAGATATTATTACGAAGGTGAAGAAATTAGATAAACTAATCATAAAAGCTTTTATTGGCCCTTTTGTGGCCACTTTTTTCATTACCCTGTTTGTGCTCATCATGCAGTTCTTCTGGCTGTGGATAGACGATTTTGTGGGTAAGGGATTAGATGCAGGTACTATTTTAAAATTCATCTGGTTTCAAAGTGCGGTACTGATTCCTCTGGCGTTGCCGCTTTCGGTGCTGTTATCCTCACTTATGACATTTGGTAACCTGGGTGAAAGCTTTGAGCTGGTAGCTATTAAGTCGGCAGGTATTTCTTTAATGCGGTTTATGAGGCCTTTATTTGTAGTGGCAGGTCTTATCAGCCTGGGCGCCTTTCTTTTCTCAAACTATGTAATACCGGTAGCCAACCTTAAATCGCGCACCTTGCTGGCTGATATAGTACTGGCCAAGCCTGCTTTTGCCATAAAAGAGGGTGTTTTTTTTGATGGAATAGACAAGTTTGCTATCAAGATTGGCAAAAAAGAGGCTAATGATAGTATCATCAGGGATGTAATTGTGTACCAGGACGGGGGTAGCAGCCTGCAGGATAATTTTTTAATTGCCAGGGACGGGGTAATGAAACCTTCTGCCGATAAACGCTTTCTTGATATTGTATTTAAGAATGGCTGGCAATACCAGGAACGTGGCAGCAGGAGCGATTCTGTAACCGACTATATAAGGCTGGGTTTTAAGGAGTATAAAATGCAGATGGACATCAGCTCATTTAAGTTTAAAAAGTCGGATGACAGCGCAAATGTAAATAATGAGAAGATGTACAATATGCGCCAGCTTGATGTGGCCATCGACTCTATGTCCAGGTTTAATAAAGAGGTATCGAGAAATTTTGAAAACAATATGTTTGCAAACCTCTCTATTTTAAGCTATAGAGATAGCGTAACAAAAAATATTACAATCCCCGATTCTATACTCAACTTTCGTGAAAACATTGATGTCTATATGGGCGTTAAAAAGGCTAAGGATTCAGTTAAGGCAAAGGCTGATTCTGTAAAGCTGAAAGCGCAGGCCGATTCTATAAAGAGGCAGGCCAGGAAAGACTCTATTAAACAGAAAGCCCGGGCAGACGCTGACAGGAGAAAGGCAAGAAGGGATTCGCTGAGACTGGCCCGTAACAAACCCGTATTTTATATTGATACCTTAAATAGTGTAAAAACAGCTGCGGGGAAAGACTCTATCGCAGGCTCCCTGCAGGATACGGCCCAAGTGTCTCGTCCAGACAGCCTTAAAAAAGACAGCGCTAAAAAAGTAGCAGCGCCGCCAAAAAAGATTAAAAAAGATCGTAACAGCTTTGATGCACTTTTGCCAGACAGTGCAAGAATAGCTGTAAGAGACCGCGCTTTAAATAGCCTGCAAGGGCTGGCCAGCAATCTTGATATGAATGCCAGCAGTATTCTGGAACAGGAAAAAACCCTTCAGAAATACAAAATTGAATGGCATAGAAAAATATCACTCGCAATGGCATGTATAGTATTATTTATGATAGGAGCGCCTTTAGGTTCTATTATACGTAAAGGGGGCCTGGGAACACCTATGATATTTGCCATCATCTTTTTCATGATATTTTACTTTGTTTCCACACGCGGTGAAAAGCTGGCAAAAGAAATGGAAATGAGTGCTTTTTTAGGCTTATGGCTTTCCACTTTTGTGTTAGTTCCTATAGGTGTTTTCCTCATTTATAAGGCAATGCACGATTCTAACCTGTTTAATAAAGAGTTTTACACAAGGCTCAGGCGTAAAATATTAAAGCGGCTGGGCAGAGGATAGCACAGGAGTTGCTTATTTTCTTATTGCTCCGCTTCCTTTTTACATTAACTCTACCCTAATCAAAAAATGATACAATCTTCTTCTCCACAGCTACAAAATCTCAGAGTGCAGAAGTGGATAGCACTGGCATCAGGTGTTTTATTGGTTATAAAGTTTATAGCCTGGTATTATACTTCATCTGTTGCCATTTTAACTGATGCAATGGAGAGTATTGTAAATGTGGTGGCGGGCCTTGTGGGGTTGTACAGTTTATATATTGCGGCACGGCCCAGGGATCTGAACCATCCTTACGGGCATGGGAAAGCAGAATTTGTATCAGCGGCAATAGAAGGTTCCCTGATTGGTGTTGCAGGTATTGTTATTTTATATGAAGCGATACATAAACTTATTGTTCCCGCAGAAGTCAAAAAAACAGACCTTGGTATTGTATTGATCTCGGTTACAGCTGTAGCCAATTATGCTTTGGGCGCACTTTGTATAGCCCGGGGCCGGAAAAACAAATCGCTTGCTTTAGAAGCCAGCGGCAGGCATTTACAAACGGATACTTATTCCACGCTGGCGGTTGTAGCGGGGCTGGTTATTTTACATATTACCAGGCTCAACTGGGTAGATGCAGTGGTAGCCATTATTCTTTCTGTGTTTATATTATATACATCGTATAATATTATTCGCAGGTCTATTGCGGGTATAATGGATGAAGCAGATACCCATTTGCTGATGGAAATGATCCGCCTGATCAATACCCACCGGAGTAGTAACTGGGTTGACCTTCACAATTTACGGGTGATCAAATTCGGAAGTATTTTTCATGTAGATGCGCACCTCACACTGCCCTGGTATTTTACAGTGAAAGACGCCCACGGGGAGGTAGATATTTTTTCTGATATAATAAGAAAAGAATACGGAGAATCGCTGGAGCTGTTTGTTCATTCAGATGGATGCGACGAAGGCCCGCAGTGCCCTATTTGCATGAAACCCGATTGCCCGGTACGAAAACAACCGTTTAAGGCCAAAGTAGAATGGACTTTAACCAATGTTTTAAAAAATAAAAAACATAATACTCAAAGTAGTTCATTAAATTCGTAGACTACTTGTTATGCTTACGAAAAAGTCTCAATACGCATTTAAAGCGCTTTCCTACCTTGCTGAAAGGGAAAAGGAGGGGCCTGTTTTGATTTCCGAAATAGCAGAAGAGAAAAAAATACCTTTAAAATTTTTAGAGAATATTTTGCTTGAATTAAAAAAAGCCGATATCCTGGACAGTAAAAAAGGTAAGGGCGGCGGGTATTTTTTTAAGGTCAAACCCTCCTCGGTTAAGATGACAAAAATTATCCGGCTTATAGACGGGCCAATAGCCATGCTGCCCTGCGTAAGCCTGAATTTCTATGAACGATGTAATAATTGCGATGAAAAACATTGCGGCCTGCACGATGTAATGAAACAGGTGCGTGATGCTACCCTGGCTATCCTGGAAAACAGGACTTTGGCCGATTTGAAGGACTAAACATTTTTGAGCATCCTTTTGTTTTTTGTTGCCATTTAAGCTATATAAAGTATAAGTGAAAGGAGCTAAGCCAATTACTGTCTGGCTTAGCTCCCTGAAATGCTTTGGGTTGATCTTTTGTAGTAATCTTATTGAAGCCTGAAAGCCGCTTTTACCGCTTCATAATTTTTAAGGTCCACGCCATTCTTTTTAGCCATATTCAGGGCTGTGCCGGGTATCAGCACTACTTTAAAACGTATGACAGGATTGCCGGGAACTGAATTGTCTGACCGGCTAAACCGTAACTGCACCGAACCGGTTTGGTAGGTAAAGAACAAATTGTAAGTTAGCTTCACCTCATTATTATTGGGAGGGAGCTCGCCCAGGTAAGTTATGGGCAGCCCTGTCCAGGAGGATGTGCCAAAATTAAATGCTCCATATACTAAAACAGCGCCATTATTTACTATGTCGTTTGTAAGCTCGGGCAATGCTATTTGACCTGCTTTATATTGTACGCCATACTCTGCTATAGTACTCCAGTTTATTTCCTGCGAAGAGAATATCCGGGTTGCCGCCCCCGGGCCTGCCGGACCTTGCGGGCCTCTCAGGTTTAAAGCAGCTCCCCAGCCGGTATCTGTTTTGGGGCCGTAAAAAAAGTAGGTATTAGTGCTCATAAAATAATCGCCGGGTACGCCGATATTGTTACCGGGGGCACCGGTTCCACTGTATATTTTAGAGCCATTGGTACCATTGGCGCCATTTGTGCCATTTGTCCCATTGGTGCCACTAATGCCTTTTAAGGATAATGGAGTTCCCCAGCCTGCATCAGTTTTAGGGCCATACATATTGGAGGCAATGAGGTCTAAATAGAAATCGCCGTTCCTGCCTAATGTGCTTTCAGGTGCACCGTGTCCGGAATATATCTTTGTACCGTCCGCGCCGGTAGCGCCAATCTGGCCTTGCGGGCCTTGTGGCCCGGCAGAGCCGGTATCGCCTTTTTTACAGCTTGTTACAACAATTGAAAAAAAGAAAATAATGATGTAGAGGAATTGAGTTTTCATGATATTTAAATTTTAGCTTTTGTGAGAGTGATGTACATTTAGATTAAAAGAAGTAGCCTTAGTTACTGCACGAAAACAACGCTATTAATAATAACAATATGGCAATCAACATACAGAAGTAGGGGAGGAATTGCTTTTTCATCTTTATATTTTAACGGTTGTATGTATTTTAAATACTGCCACCCGAAAATATTACCGGAAGGAAACGAAAAAAAGCAGCGCTCGACAAACAACGTAAATACTCGACGAATAGCATAGCGCGGGGAGGAACCGGAAGTTTATTTTTGCTAAACCAAGGAGGAAATATTAATTCTTACAGGAGCTGGCCGGCCCTGAAATCCAGCATTAATTTTATAAATTGCAACTGTGAATCCAGGCAATACATATCGCTGCATTATTGTGGATGACGATGAGATAGACCGGCTGACAGTACTGTCTTTCGTAAAAAAGTACCCTTTTCTTTCCGTATCCGGTGTATATGAAAGCGCCGAAGCCGCCCTGGCAGAAATTGACCGTTCCTGCCCCCAGGTTTTATTTTTAGATGTGGATATGGATGGTATCAGCGGGCTTGAAATGCGCAAAGAGCTTTTACATGCCGATGCCTGTATTTTCATTACCAGCTATCCAGACTATGCAGTAGAAAGCTTTGAGCTGGCCGCGCTTGATTTTTTGGTAAAACCCATAAAAGCCACCCGCTTTGCTGCAACAATGGAACGGTTGCAGGAGTATATGGCGCTCCGGCAAAAATCAGCGTTGTTTGACCATAGCCTGAATGGCGATATCCTGTTTATAAAGGACGGACATGAGCATGTTAAAATAAAACGCTCCGATATTTTATATCTCGAAGCGCTGAAAGACTATACCCGCATTGTAACAAGGCAAAAAAAATATGCGGTATATGCTTCATTGGGTAATTTATTAAAGGACAGCGCCTATGCCAGTTTTATACGGGTGCACCGCAGCTATGCTGTTCAGAAAAATTACATTGATACTATAGCAGCGCAGGATGTGATAGTGATGGATATAAAAATTCCCGTAGGGAGAAGTTATAAAGAGGCAGTGGAAGCGTTAGTGAGATAAACTGATTGCTTAATGATAAATTTATATGTCCTAAAACATATACCATGAAGCTATTCATTCTGCTATGCTTTTTACTCATTAGCTTTAATAGTGCTGCGCAGCATATTGATTCATTGAAACAAGCTATTGCCAATTGTGCTACTGATACCTGCAAAGTAAAAGCCTATCATAATGTAGCCAATCCAATAAAACATAATAATCCGCATGAGGCTATGCGTTATATCAATGAGGGCCTGGCACTGGCTAACCGTATTGGCTATAAGAAAGGCCAGGCATTTTTATTAAGCCTCGCCGGCACTATATATAATACCGGTGGCGAAGCAGAAAAGGCACTGGATGTTTATCAGCAATCTTATCTTAAATATAAAGAGCTGAAGGATAAGGCCGGAATGGGGAACGTTCTGAACAATATTGCCGGCTGCTATTTAGACAGGGGCGATTACACCACTGCCGCCGATTATTACACACAATGCCTCACTATCAGCGAAGAGGTAAATGATGAATATTTAACAGCGCTGGCTTATGCCAACCTGGGTATTGTTTTTGGTCACCAGGGTGATTTTAAAAAATCATTAGCGTATCATAAAAAAGCCTTGTCTCATTACCGGAAATACGATGAGGAGCCATATGAGCAAAACAGGAAAATTGCCTCCACATTCAAAAACATTGCAGCTGCATACTTTGGGATGGACAGCCTGAAGCAGGCGGAAGATTATTATAAAAAGTCGTTACAATTGTATGAAGCGTTGAACGACCTTACGGGACAGGCTTCTTTATATGCTAAAATAGGAGAGCTTTATAAGAAAGATCCGCCCAAAATGCTATACTATGGATTAAAATCGCAAAATATATGGGATACTGTAAACCCGCGAAATATGCTTTCGGTCAATAACCTCGGCAATATAGGCGCTGCGTACCTGGAAATGGCAAAATCAGCTGCTGACTATAAAACCAAAGGGCAAAAAGCATCTTATCTCAGAAATGCGGAATCGTATTTAAGCAGGGCACTTGAATACAGTAAACAAAATAAAGATATAGATGCAGAATGGCTGATTCTTTCATTTATGGCAGAGTTGGAAGAATTTCAGGGCAATTATAAAGCTGCTGTACAATATATGAAAAGTTCCAGCGCAATCAGGGACTCCATTTATTCACAGGAAAATAAAAATACAATTGCTGCCATTGAAAGTCGCCGGGAAATAGAAGCAAGGGAAAAACAAATCGAAATTAATCAATTGGCTTTAAGCAATGCAAAACGTACACGCATAGCGCTGATAGCCAGTTCTATACTGCTGATGATTATTGGAGGGCTGCTGTTTTACCAGAACCAAACCCGCCGCAAAACCAATACAACCCTGCTTATGTTAAATAATGAGCTGGATGAAGCCAATAAAGTAAAAACAAAATTCTTTGGTATTCTCAGTCATGATTTAAGAAGCCCTGTAGCCAACCTGCTCCATTTCTTGCACTTGCAGCAGGAAGAACCGTATTTAATGGATAAGGAAAAATCCGAAAAACACCGGCAACAATTAACACAATCTGCCGAAAATCTTCTGGAAACAATGGAAGCCATGCTGCTTTGGAGCAAGAGCCAGATGGAATATTTTGCGCCCCATCAAAAACTGATTGATGTAGATCATTTATTTAATTATATACAAAAGCAAATACCACAAAACACTCCTATCCGGATCTCATTTAGCAACCCTGAAAAGCTGATGGTAAGCACAGATGAGGATTATTTGAAAACCATCATGTACAATCTTACCGCAAATGCTGTTAAAGCCCTTGCCAATACCATCAACCCCAGAATTGACTGGAAAGCTCAGAAAGTAAATGGCAGTATAGCGCTCAGTATTTCCGATAATGGTCCCGGGGTGCATAAGGAGCAGGTAGATGCTTTATACAACGAGCAAGCCGTGGTAGGCACGCGGCACGGGCTTGGGCTGCATCTTATCCGGGATCTGGCCAAAGCTATACAATGTACAATTCAGCTAAAGAATAACACTGCATCGGGTGTCAGCTTCACACTTTACCTGTCCGGGTAGAGGTACTTTTCCTGCTGTTTTTCAAAAAAATTATTAGTCTATTAAAAAAATATACTATCTTGCGGGCCCGATTTTTTTTGGGGTAATAGTCTACTTTCTTGGTAGGTTTTTGAAACTAATTTTTTAACTATAAAAATTTTTAAGCATGTCATTAAGATTAGGAGATATTGCACCCGATTTTACGGCGCAGTCCACCGAAGGTGAAGTGAAATTTCATGAGTTTTTGGGAGATGGCTGGGGAATATTATTCTCTCACCCGGCAGATTTTACTCCTGTTTGTACCACTGAATTAGGTAAAACGGCTTTATTGAAAGAGGAGTTTGCAAAACGCAATACCAAAGTATTAGCGGTTAGTGTAGATCCGTTGGATAGCCATATTGGCTGGAAAAGTGATATCAACGAAACTCAAAACTGTTCGGTAGAATTCCCTATTCTTGCTGATCCTGACAGGAATATAGCTACTTTGTATGATATGATCCACCCCAATGCTTCTGAAAAGGCTACTGTGCGTTCATTATTCATCATCGGGCCTGATAAAAAGATCAAACTGATCATTACTTACCCGGCTTCTACAGGCAGAAACTTCAATGAAGTGCTGCGTGTACTGGATTCATTGCAGTTAACAGCGTATGAAAGCGTAGCCACTCCGGCAGATTGGCAGCATGGTGAAGATGTAATTGTGGTACCTTCTATCAGCACTGAAGATGCAATTAAGAAATTTCCTAAAGGTGTAAAAGAAGTAAAACCTTACTTACGTTATACGCCGCAACCTAATATTTAGTTTATAGTCCATGGACCATAGTCTATGGTCCATGGACTATCGTCTATCAACCAGACAAATGTTCTCGGAAACTCAAATACAGGAAATAGAAAACGCATCGCTGAATGAAGCGATTACTTTAGTAACACAGGCTTTTCCGCAGGGTGTTGTATTTTCTACATCATTAGGACAGGAGGACCAGGTGCTTACCCATGTAATTGCCCGCAATAACCTGCCTGTAAAAATTTTTACGCTCGATACAGGTCGCCTGTTTTATGAGCATTATGACTTACTTGAGAAAACAAATGCCCGGTATAAGATCAATATCCAGGTGTATTTTCCAGAGGCGCCTGATGTTGAAAAATTTGTGAACGAGAAGGGTGTAAACGCTTTCTTTGAATCGGTTGAAAACCGTAAGGAATGCTGCTTTATAAGGAAAGTAAAGCCTCTGAACCGCGCATTGGAAGGCGCTGAAGTATGGATCACCGGTTTACGTGCAGAACAGTCGGATAACAGGAAGGATATGAAAATGCTGGAATGGGATGAGGCCCGCCAGCTCTACAAATTCAATCCCCTGATTCACTGGACATACGAAGAGATGATTGATTATATTAAGGAAAACAATGTACCCTATAACCCTTTGCACGACAAAGGTTTTATCAGTATTGGCTGTGCGCCCTGTACCCGCGCTATCGAGCCGGGGGAAGATGCACGTGCCGGCCGCTGGTGGTGGGAAGTGTCGCATAAAGAATGCGGCCTTCATGTAAATAAAGTGTAAGGCAAAGCGCTTTAAGCCTTATGTGTTTAGCATTAAGCATACAATGAAAAAATACGAATTAGATTATTTAGAGCAATTAGAAGCAGAAGGAGTTTTTATTATGCGCGAGGTAGCTGCGCAGTTTGAAAAGCCTGCTTTACTTTTCAGCGGAGGTAAGGACTCCATCACTTTGGTGCAGCTGGCCAAAAAAGCTTTTGCACCTGGGAAAATCCCTTTTCCCCTTGTGCATATAGATACCGGGCATAACTTTCCGGAGGCATTGGAATATCGTGATAACCTGGCTAAGGAGTTAGGTGCAGAGCTGATTGTAAGAAAAGTAGAAGATACCATCCGGGAAAAAAAACTTACTGAGCCTAAAGGCAAGTTTGCCAGCCGCAACTGGTTGCAGACACATACCCTTTTAGATACAATTGAAGAGTTTAAATTCGATGCCTGTATTGGTGGCGCCCGCAGAGATGAAGAAAAAGCCCGTGCCAAAGAAAGGATATTCTCGGTGCGTGATGAATTTGGCCAGTGGGACCCCAAATTACAAAGACCTGAGCTATGGAATATATACAATGGCCGGATCCATAAAGGAGAAAACGTTCGGGTATTCCCTATCAGCAACTGGACAGAGCTGGATGTATGGAGCTATATTAAAAAGGAAAAAGTACAGCTGCCTTCTATCTATTTTGCGCATGACAGGGAAGTGCTGGTGCATGAGGGCCAGTTAATTGCTGTTTCAGATTTTATTACAATAGACGAGGACGATGTGATCGTAAACAAGCGTGTGCGTTATCGCACCGTTGGTGATATGACCTGCACTGCTGCGGTAGAGTCCACCGCTTCAACATTAGATGAAGTGGTGAACGAGATCATGGCAACCCGTATTTCCGAACGTGGCGAAACCCGTATTGACGACCGTGTTACCGAAGCCGCTATGGAAGACAGGAAGAAGGGGGGGTACTTTTAGTAGTTGATAAGTTTATAAGTTGATTAGTTAAAAAGGAAAGAGATAGAAATGGCTTATCAAAACTTTGAAACATTAGAAGTTTGGAAAAAAGCAAGAGAACTGAAGAAAGAAATCTCAAAGCTGAGCAAAACCTTACCTGATATAGAAAAGTACAGGCTTTCCGATCAGTTAATCAGAAGCTCCCGCTCTTATTGGAACACAGATAGCTGAAGGACATGGACGGCAAACTATACCTGACAGAATCAGGTTTTGTGTAATAGCAAGAGGCTCTTTGAGTGAGACCCTGAACCACTTAATAGATGCACTTGACGAAGAATATATAACAAAAGATAAATTGAATTATTTCAGGAATAAAATAACAGAGGCAGAAAAGTTGCTAAATGGATATATCTCGTATTTGGAACGGAAGTCCGGGGGATCGTAACCTTATCAACATTTCAACCTGTAAACTTTTCAACCTAACATGGACATTTTACGTTTTATAACCGCAGGCAGCGTAGATGATGGCAAAAGCACATTAATAGGCCGTTTGCTGTACGATAGCAAAAGCATTTTGGTAGATCAGCTGGAAGCATTGGAAAAACAATCCAAAAATAAAAATGCTGATGGTATTGACCTGGCGTTGCTTACAGACGGGCTGCGTGCCGAGCGTGAGCAGGGAATTACTATTGATGTAGCATATCGCTATTTCAATACACCGAAAAGAAAGTTCATTATAGCCGATGCCCCGGGTCATGTACAGTACACCCGCAATATGATCACCGGTGCGTCTAATTCAAGCCTTATCATTATTTTAATTGATGCGCGTGCCGGCGTTATTGAACAAACACGCCGTCATTCTATCATTGCTTCTTTATTAAAGATGCCGCATGTGGTAGTGGCTATCAATAAAATGGACCTGGTAGATTTTTCCGAGGCCCGTTACAATGAAATAAAAGCGGATTACGAAAAAGTAGCTGCTCAGCTGGGTTTAAGCAATGTTACCTATATCCCTATTGCAGCCTTACATGGCGACAATATTGTAGCGCCTTCTGCAAACATGCCCTGGTACACCGGCAGTCCTTTGCTGCAGTTCCTGGAAGAAGTAGAGGTGTCGGAAGATATCAACCATACGGACCCCCGTTTCCAGGTGCAGTATGTTATTCGTCCTCAAACCAAAGAACTGCATGATTACCGCGGCTATGCCGGGGAAATAGTAAGCGGTGTTTATAAAAAAGGCGATAAAATAACCGTATTACCCGCTGGTATAGAAACCACCCTTTCCAAAATTGAAATTGCCGGTGAAGAAGTGGAAGAAGCCTTTGCCCCGCAGGCAGTGGTGCTGCACCTGGCCGATGATATAGATATCAGCCGTGGCGATACCTTCGTTCATTCGGACAATCAGCCTAAAGTAGAAAGTGAGATTGAAGTATTATTGTGCTGGCTGGATAATAAGCCTTTGATCCAGGGGAATAAATATTTTCTGCAACACAAAGGAAGGATATTGCGAACTATCATTAAGGAAATAGAATATAAGCTGGACGTAAACACATTGGAGCATACAGCGGTTACTGATAATGTAAAACTGAATGAGGTAGTTAAAGCAAAAATTAAAACAGCCAAACCCCTTGTTTATGACCCGTTTGACAGGATAAGCGATTACGGAAACGCAATATTGGTTGATGAAACCAGCAACAGTACGGTGGCTGCGGTGTTGCTATCCTGATGGTTGATGGAAAATTGCTTATTACGAAAACTATAAAATGATCATTCCTCATTATACAAAGAACCTTTCTGATCACGGACCTTCAGGAACAGGTTCGGTAATAATAGCTGCTGCCGGCCCCGGCGACCCGGATCTGATTACGGTTAAGGCTGCCAATGCTTTAAGAGAGGCTGATGTAGTGTTGATTGACCGCCTGGTAAGCGAAGTGATCCTGCATCGTTATGTTGCACCGGGAGCTGAGATTGTGCGTGTAGGAAAAGAATGCAGAAACAATATTTCCACTTCGCAGCAGGTCATTAACCAGCTTATTGTAAAATATGCACTCCTGGGAAAAAGAGTGGTACGCTTAAAAGGCGGCGATGTTTCTATTTTTTCCAATATTTTAGATGAACTGCAAACACTGATCGAAAATAAAATTCCTTACGAAATTATACCCGGCGTAACAGCTGCCTTAGGCGCTGCTGCCTATGCCGGAATGCCTTTAACGGCGCGTGGTTACGCAACATCTGTTCGTTTTTTAACTTATTATAAATCTGATATAGTAACCGATGCCCATTGGCAGGAACTTGCCCGGACTAATGATACGCTGGTATTTTATATGTCCTCTTCTGCATTGTCAGGTGTTGTGCAAAAGCTGCTGCAATTTGGTATTAGCAAAGAGGTTCATTTAGCAGTAGCTGAACAGGCAACAACCTGTTACCAGCACATTCATGAATGTAATATTTATGATTATGAAGCCAGGCTGGCAGGCAAAGAATTTGCTTCTCCTTCGCTGGTTATTATTGGAAAAGTAGTAGCGCTGCACCAGCAGTTCAAGTGGTTAAAGAACAGTGATCATGAAGAGCAATACTTTGCATCGGTAGGGGAAGGTATTCAAAATATAAACGAACTTAATAAACCAATAAAGCATGTTATCTGAAGATAAGCTGCAGAAGATAAAAGAATTTACATCCACACTTTCACGTGAAGAGCTCATTTGGCTGAATGGCTATATTGCAGGGCAGGCCGGAGCTTTACAGGGAGCTGTTCCGGCAGGTGCAGTATCTGCTGCCATCAATAAAAAAATTACGCTTGTTTACGGCACGGAAACGGGCAATGCAAAAAAACTGGCTACACAATTGGCTGGTATTGCAAAGAAGAAAGGCATTACCGTAAAACTTGCCGGGCTTGATCAATACCGGTTTTCTGATCTTGCGAAGGAAGAGTATTTTTTTGTTGTTATCAGCACGCAAGGAGAAGGAGAGCCTCCCATCCTGGCTAAAAAGTTTTATGATCATATTCATGAAGCGCTGGTAGATCTGAAGAAAATGAAGTTTGGGGTACTGGCTTTGGGCGATACCTCTTATGCCCAGTTTTGTAAAACCGGGGAAGATGTGGATGCCAGACTGGAAGCATTGGGCGCTCATCGTATTTTACCGCTGAAAAAATGTGATGTAGACTATGAAGAAGATGCTTTGCACTGGATTGAGAATGTTGCAGCGGCCCTGCAAACTAAGGTAGGCAGCGTGCCCGCTATTGCAGTGGCTGCTCCTGCCGAAGAGAAAAAACCTGCGGGTAAAAAGCATTACAAGGGAACTATTGTAACAAGCATCAATTTGAACGACCGTGGCAGTAATAAAGAAACGTATCATATTGAGATCAGTACGGAAGAAGATCTTGAATATGTGCCAGGCGATGCACTGGGCATTATACCGCCCAACTGTGATGCAGCTGTGCAGGAGATCATTCAACTCACTGGTATTGATGCAAATAAAGAAATACAAACAGCTAAAGTAACGGCATCTGTTGAGGAGCTTTTAAAGAAACATTTGAATATTCTTTATCCGCTTAAATCAACTATAAAGCAATATGCCGCTATCACGGGACATGAGATCCAGGAAGAGACAAGGCTAAGTATCCCTGACTTGCTGAAAAAGTATCCTGTTAAGGATGCCGCTATGTTTGAGGAGATCATAAAAATATTAACGGCACAGGCGCCAAGGATGTATTCTGTTTCGTCATCTCCCGCAAGCCATGGGTTGAACGAGATTCATATTACGGTAAGCAAAGATGAATTTTATGTGGAGGATGAAAAACGTACCGGGGTTTGCAGTGAGTTTTTTTCAACTGCCCCGGTAGATACACAATTTGAGTTCTTTATACAGAAACAAAAACACTTCAGGCTGCCGACCCAGGAAAAAGATGTGATTATGATTGGCCCAGGAACAGGTATTGCTCCTTTCCGCTCCTTTATAGCAGAAAGAGATGCTTCGGGCGCAAGCGGGCGTAACTGGCTTTTCTTTGGCGAGCAGCATTTTGTGACAGATTTTTTATACCAGACAGAGCTGCAGGATTATTTGCAAACGGGAGTGCTGACAAATCTTGATGTAGCTTTTTCCCGCGACCAGAAAGAAAAAATATATGTGCAGCACCGGATGAAAGAGAAAGGCGCTGAGCTGTATGACTGGCTGCAAAATGGAGCGTATATGTATATTAGCGGTAAGCGCGAACCCACCAGTAAAGACGTGGAAAAAACGCTGGTAGATATTTTTAAAGAGCATGGAAACAAATCGGAAGAAGAAGCTGAAAAATATTTACATAAATTAGTGGAAGAAGGACGTTGGGAAAAAGATGTATATTAAGAAAAGTTAACAGGTTAATAGGTTGAAAAGTTGAGAGGGAAAACTGTACAATTCCTTGTCAACTTATCAACTTTTAAACATATCAACATTAAGAAATAAATGAGCGAACTACCTAATTTATCATCGACAGAAAAAATTAAAATTGCCAGCAATGGTCTGCGGGGAACTTTAAAAGAAAGCCTGCTGGATAATTATACCGGTGCTGTACGCGAAGATGATACCAGCCTTACCAAGTTTCATGGTATGTATCAGCAGGATGACCGCGACCGCCGCGAAGAGCGCAGTATGAAAAAGCTGGAATGGCTGTATTCTTTTATGCTTCGCCTGCGCCTGCCGGGAGGCTTATTGAAACCTGATCAATGGATTACCCTGCACCATGTTGCAGGTGAGCATACAACGGGCGTGATAAAAATTACTACCCGCCAAACTATACAGCTGCATGGTATTTTAAAGTCGCACATAAAGCCTACCATGCAATCCTTCAATCTCGCGGGATTGGATTCAATTGCTACCTGTGGCGATGTGAATCGTAACGTATGTTGTACCTCTAATCCTGCAGAGTCTCCGGTGTATGATGAGGTATTCCAATATGCCGCTAAGATCAGTGAAATGGCGAAGCCTAAAACCCGTGCATGGTATGAGATATGGCTGGATGAAGAAAGGCTGAGCGAAAAAACAGAGGATGATCCCCTATATAAGGATAAGTACCTGCCGCGTAAGTTGAAAGTAGGTATCGCTATTCCTCCGAATAATGATGTTGATATTTTTATAAACGATGTAGTATTAATAGCGATCATTGAAAACGATAAACTGCTCGGATTTAACATTGGCGCAGGGGGTGGGCTGGGAAGTACTCATGGTAATCCTAATACCTATGCACGTTTGGCATCGGTGATGGGATTTGTTGAAAATGATGAGCAGAAAATATTAAAAGCGGTTTATGAGATCATTACCGTGCAAAGGGATTTTGGTAATCGCAGTGACAGGAAGCAATCCCGACTAAAATATACAATTGATAAGTTGGGAATAGATAAGTACCGTGAGGAAGTTGAAAAGCGTTGCGGCTTCAGGCTTGAACCGGCCAGACCTTTTGAATTTACCCAACGGCAGGACCGGTATGGCTGGCTGCAGGATTATAAAGGCAACTGGCACTATACAGTTTTTGTAGAAAGCGGGAGGGTGCTGGATGATGAAAAAATAAAGCTCAAAGAAGGCCTTTATAAAATTGCTGCGCTTGGAAAATGTAATTTCCATTTTACTGCCAACCAGAATGTTATTCTCACTGATATTAAGGGTGCAGATAAGCCTGCTGTAGAAGCGCTGTTGAAGGAGTATGGCATTATTGAGCATACCAAAAATGCCGGGGCGCTGCGAAAAAATGCAATTGCATGTGTGGCGTTTAATACCTGCGGTCTGGCCCTGGCAGAAGCACAGCGTTACCTGCCAACACTGATTTCAAAGATAGAGCCCTTGTTGGATAAACACCAGATGCAGAACGATGACATTGTATTGCGTATGACAGGCTGCCCTAATGGTTGTGGCCGTTCTCCCAATGCTGAAATAGGTTTTGTAGGTACCGCTTATGGAAAATACAATCTGCATATTGGAGGCGACAGGTTGGGGTTAAGATTAAATACAAAATATAAAGAGAGCCTTGACGAAGGACAAATATTGGAAACACTGGATGAATTATTTGGCGTATACCAGAAGGAGAAAAAGGAAAATGAAACCTTTGGTGATTTTTCCTATCGCAAGTGGATTCTTTAATTGGCATATAGTTCATAGTTAATGGTTCGTTGACAGGCCATGAACTATCAACCATGAACCATGAACCATCAACTTAAAAAATGAGCAACAAAAATTTTATAAAGCAATTATTACAAAACAACGCCAAAATAGGCAATCTGCCCGATAAAGACCTGGCGCATCAGTTTGTAGATGATATTTTTGGTTTCCTGTTCATTCCCAAAACCGGGGTGAACCAAAAGGAAAGCGATCTGGAAAAGGGATTATTCGCGCTTAAAAGTCATTTAGCTACGTTGATATATGATGTGGTGGGCGATGGCGCAAAGTCGCAAACGCAGGCTGACACTTTTTTTGAGGCGCTGCCACAATTATATGTATCATTGCAAAAAGATGCTGAAGCGTTTGTAGCCAACGACCCGGCTGCACTGAATATAAGCCAGGTATTGCAAACTTATCCTGGCTTCTATGCTATTACGGTTTACAGAATTTCTAACCAATTGCGCAAGCAGGGTATTCGTGTACTGCCAAGAATTTTTGCCGAATATGCGCATAGCAAAACCGGCATTGATATTCATCCGTATGCTACAATTGGGGCCAATTTTTTTATTGATCATGGTACTGGCGTTGTTATAGGAGAAACATCTGTTATAGGAAACGATGTGCGCATGTATCAGGGCGTAACCATTGGCGCATTAAATTCTGCAAAAGCCAAAAAGCAGGCAAAGCGTCATCCAACTATCGAAGATAATGTTGTTATCTATTCAGGCGCTACTATTCTCGGGAATATTACTGTTGGCCGCGATAGCATTATCGGGGGGAATGCCTGGATCACTTTTGACGTGCCTGCCGGCTCGCTGGTGTATAATCAAAGCGAGGTAACAGATAAAGGCAGTTTCTCGCATAAGGATTCAGTAAGCAAAATTTTAAAAACATCTAAGAAATAGTTTTTATCAAACCAGTCTCGGATGCTTCAGGAATACAGATGGCATCTTTGTTTTGTCATTCATTTCAACTGTAGAATAATCAGCAATTTGTACATCCAATATCGTACATCGTACATCAATTGAGTAACGATCCAAAATATACAAATATCCCTCCCGAAAGGGAGGGAGGGCAGGAGAGAGAGGCTGGCCTGGCCACTGCGGTTGGTAATAGCCTGTTTCCTGTTTTTCTAAAGCTGGAGCAGTTAAAGCTGCTGATCATAGGCGGGGGGAATATTGGTCTTGAAAAATTACAGGCTGTTGCTAATAATGCTCCGGCAACACAAATAAAGCTCGTAGCTATTGAAATAAGCAATGCCGTTAAAGAGTTTGCGGCTTCTTATCCCAATATCGTTTTGGAGCAAAGGGCTTATCAGAAAGAAGATATAGCCGGGGCAAGCCTGGTAATTGCTGCTGTAAACAACCTGGAAACAGCCTCTAAAATAAGGCAGGATGCGGAGGCGTGTGAGAAATTAGTGAACGTAGCAGATAAGCCGGAGCTTTGCGATTTTTATTTAGGCTCTGTAGTAAAAAAAGGAAACTTAAAGATCGCCATTTCCACAAATGGTAAATCGCCTACAATAGCCAAGCGGTTAAAAGAAATCCTGGCGGATACAATCCCCGAAGAGATGGATGATGTGTTGAACAATATGCAGGCCTTACGCAATAAGCTTTCCGGCGATTTTGAGCATAAGGTAAAAGTACTGAATAAGGTAACACGTTCCCTGGTTGAGGATCCCGATGAGGCCTTAAAAGAGTTTGAAACGGGTAATGAGGCTGTTGCCGAAATTGTTGAATCTGCCGATGTGGTTGCCAAAGCCCAGAAGAGTACCAACTGGTATTTAATTATTCTCGGTATTATTCTTTTGGTAGGCATAAGCGTATATGCGCTTTATGCTTTCGGCCTGGTGGAACCCATTCTTCAGGCTTTAAACAAAGACCATCATCTCTTTTACTGGATGCTGCTGGCCGGCTTTCTTGCAGAAATTGTTGCCGGTTCCATGGGTATGGGATACGGTGTAATATGCACTACCATTTTATTAATGCTGAATGTTCCTCCGCCGGTGGTAAGCGCCAGTATTCACTCTGCAGAATCTTTTACTACTGCAGCCGGTAGTATCAGCCACATCCGGTTAGGCAATGTCAACAAAAAATTAGTAAAGGCGCTTGCGCTGCCTGCTATTATAGGCGCCATTATAGGTGCTGTTCTTTTAACCTATGTGGGCGAAAGATATGCCGCCATCACCAAACCGTTCATTGCAGCCTACACACTGTACCTTGGCGTAAGAATATTGATGAATGTTTTCAAATCAAAAAAGGAAGTGATAGGAAAACGCAAAAAGACCAATATCCCCCTTTTGGGTTTGGTTGGTGGTTTTATAGATTCCTTTGGCGGCGGTGGCTGGGGGCCCTTAGTTACCGGAACATTCATTAAAAACGGAAGAACACCGCGTTATGTTGTAGGCAGTTCTACTGTTGCCAAGTTCATACTAACCATTACCAGTGCTGTTACTTTCATTATTACAATCGGTATTCATCATTGGAACATAGTGGCAGGCCTGCTTATAGGCGGTATTATTACTGCGCCTTTTTCGGCCATGCTTACTTCAAGGCTCCCTGTAAAAAGGATGTTTTTGATTGTAGGTGTGCTGGTTATTATTATGAGCAGTATTACTATTTACAGGGCACTCTTTCTCTGATTATTCTGTTAAAGGTCTTTAGCCAATCGTATTTTATCTGTGTGTTGAAAGATTTCACAGGATACAGCCTTTCGGTATTGAGGAATTGGATAGGTTGTGTAATTTTGTTATACCGGTAAACCTTTGTCAGCATGGGGCACATCAGGGAATATTACGAACGGATAGTAAAATTGCAGGAAACAGAATGGGAATTTATAGCTTCACATTTTGGCCGGAAAGTTTTTGCCAAAAACCAGGTCATTACGCGACAAGGTGAAACAGAAAACTATCTTTCTTTCGTTGAAACAGGTATCGTTCGTTTTTATATTCCTGAAGACCCGGATGGCAACCGGGACGAATTGACGTTTAATTTTTGTTTTGATAAAGAATTTACCTGTGCATACAACTCATTTCTCACACAAACACCGTCTGAGTACGAATTGCAGGCATTAGCGGAAACTATTGTCTGGCAAATATCTTATGTTGATCTACAGAAAGTATATGCACAAACCAAAGCCGGAAATTATTTAGGACGCATTGTATCTGAAAAGCTTTTCCTTGCGAAAAGCAAAAGAGAATTATCACTTTTAAAGCATACTGCCAAAGAGCGTTATCTGAATTTGTTTAGTGAACAACCTGGCATTTTGAAATTCATCCCGTTAAAATACGTGGCTTCCTACATCGGCATAACGCCCCAGGGGTTGAGCCGGATACGCAGGCAAATTACTTAACATAGGTTCATTGCCTGCTGTGTTTGTTCTTTAGACCTTTGCAATAAAATCTAAAGAATGAGACGAGCCATTTTAGCATACGGACATAGCATTTTAAAGCAGAAATGCAACAACATAGAAAGAGATTATCCCGGATTAGACAATCTGATTGCTGATATGTGGGAAACGATGAAAAGCGCCAATGGCTGCGGATTGGCATCGTCACAAATCGGGCTTCCCATCAGGTTATTTATTGTTGACAGTAAAACAACTTTTGAAAATCTTAATGAGCAGGACCGGCAAATTTATTTTGATAATAATGATTGTGGTATAAGGGAAACCTTTATCAATGCGAGAGTTATTGAATGTTCCGAAAAACTTTGGGAAGATGAAGAAGGCTGTTTGAGTATCCCCAACTTATTGCAACCAATAAAAAGGCATTGGGCAATTACCATAGAATACTATAACAAAGACTTTGAACAACAGGTACGTACATTTAGTGGTACAACCGCAAGAATGATACAACATGAATATGACCATACAGAAGGGATTTTATATTTGGATTACCTCAAACCACTTACTAAAAAGCTAATAGAAGCAAAACTTAAAAAGATCGTAAAAGGAAAAATTAAAACTAAATATCCGATGAAGTTCGTGTAAAGTGCTTCCCAGGGATGATGATCGTTTTATCCCGGGAGCTATCGTGTGAATACATCTTTTACTTGCCATTTTTTGTGAGGTGCTACATGTCCCTCCCCTGGGGGGAGGAGGCTACCTTTCTATTTAACCAACCATCGCTGTTCCATCTTCTCATCAATCCAATCCGAAAGAAAGGCGTGAACATCGCCGATGTTATTCAATATTTGTATTGGTGATCTTCAAACCTGTTTTTCATAACTATAAAGGCAGCAATTTCCTGTCCGCCCCCTTCATCTACTGTCTAAATAACGGGCTTTCCAATATCCCCCGCCAAAGAGGGACATTTTTCCGATTGGTCCGGGGACAAAAGAAACACTATTAAATATTTAATGCTATTCATGTTTTGTCGCTGCGCGATAGTTAGAACATTCACAACTTGCGTTATTGTACATAGACTGTTATATAATGGTAAAATTTATTTGTCTACTTTTTTTGTAGACTAATAAACTTCTTCTATATTTGCCATCTCATTTAAAAATTTATGCATACAAAAAATCATTACTGTTCGTGTTGTTGTTGTAACACATACTTCTCATGCGGCTCTGCATGACATAATTAATCCGGGGAACTTTTTTTTAAACTATTAGTCTATTAATTTAATAGACTAATAAGAGGCTTCTATTGCCTTTTAAGCCAAAATTTTTATCAATTACATTTTACTAAAATTCTGAACAATGAATAAGAGAACCCAATATCAGCAAATACTCATACTGCTTACGCTCAACCTGCTTCCTGCATTTATATATGCACAGCTTACAGGCCGTGTGGTAAATGAAAGCAACGAACCCTTGTCCGGAGCCAGCATCATCATAAGGGGTACCACACAGGGGGTATCTACCGATGCTTCGGGCTTTTTCACTTTGTCGCCGGTTCCTAAAATACCTTTTTCTATTACAGCCTCCTCGATAAATTATGCACCCAGGAATATTGCCGTGCGATCTTTAGATGATACGCTTATTATAAGGTTGCAGATCTTATATCAAACCGATACCGTTATTATTACTTCAAGAAGAAGAAGGGAGCTATCGCAGGATGTACCTATTGCCGTATCGGTAGTAGGGGGTAAGCAAATTGAAGAATCAGGGGCTTTCAATGTTACCCGTGTAAAAGAATTTGTGCCTTCCCTGCAAATGTACACATCCAATCCAAGAAACACGGGAGTGAATATACGTGGCCTGGGCTCGCCATTTGGGCTTACCAATGACGGCCTTGATCCCGGCGTGGGCTATTATGTAGATGGTGTGTACTATGCAAGGCCTGCTGTTGCAACGCTCGATTTTATTGATGTGGAAAGAATAGAGGTTTTAAGAGGTCCGCAGGGTACCCTGTTTGGTAAAAATACTACTGCAGGCGCTATTAATATAACCACACGTAAACCCAGTTTTGTACCCGGAGGTAACCTGGAAGTAAGTTATGGTAACTATGGTTTTATACAGGCTAAAGCTTCTGTAACAGGACCGCTTACAGAAAGATTAGCAGCCCGTGTATCGTTTTCCGGTACCCAAAGAGACGGCACTATTAAAAACGTGGTAACCAATAAATACACCAATGATATTAATAATCTTGGTTTACGTGGCCAGTTTTTATATAATGTGTCTGACAACACAGCGGTTACCCTGGCCGGGGAGTATAATAAACAAAAACCCGATGGCTATGCACAGGTAGTAGCGGGAGTGGTGACTACTCAAAGGGCGGCGTACCGTCAGTTCAACGCTATTATTTCTGATTTGAACTATACCCTTCCCAATATTAACTCCAAAACAGGCCGGCCCGATGCGTTTTTACGTGTTATAGACCATGATACACCCTGGAATTCAGGAAACGAAATTGGTGGTGCATCCCTTAATGTAGACAGTAAAATAGGCCAGGGTACGCTTACTGCCACCACTGCATGGCGCTACTGGGTGTGGGAACCCTCCAACGACAGGGACTTTACCGGCCTTCAGGCTTTGTCAAAGTCGCAAAACCCTGCAAAGCATAAAAGCGTTTCGCAGGAAATAAGATACGCCGGCGATATTTCCGATAAGCTGAGCGGCGTGATTGGTATATTCTATCTTGGCCAGGAAGTAAAGGTTACGGGAACAGAAGAGTCAGGTAGGGATCAATGGCGTTTTTCGCAAAGTTCTACCAGCGATCTTTGGAAAACACCCGGTTTGTTCGAAGGATACGGTATTCGTACCAACTCATCCATCAGGTCAAAAAGTGCGGCAGTATTTGCTAATGTGGACTGGGAGGTTGCCAATCATTTTCACATACAGCCGGGCGTAAGGCTCAACTACGACGAAAAAGTGGTGGTATATAACCGTACGGCTTACGGAGGTTTGGAAACAACTGATCCAGCACTGTTAGCATTAAAAAATGGTGTGTACAGCAACCAGTATTATGATGCGGATGCTTATGAAAGAAATGCCACTTACCATGTAACGCTTGCCTATCGCCCTTCCAGGAAACTCAATGCGTATGGTACTTTTTCTACAAGCTATAAGCCAGTGGGTGTAAATGTGGCGGGCCTGCCTACAGTAAACGGGCAGCCGGCAACGGATCTGGCAGTAATAAGACCCGAATATACCAGGCACTATGAGCTGGGCGTAAAGACAACTTTAACCGAAGATTTTACTTTCAATATAGCGGCCTATAATTCTGATATCAAAGACTATCAGACCAACGTACAATCGCCGGAGCTGGGCGTGAACAGGGGTTATATAGCTAATGCTGATAAAGTAAGGGTAAGAGGTGTTGAGGCTGATGCTTCCTACAGGTTGAACTATCACTTTAATTTTTATGGCGCCGTTAGCTACTCTGAAGGCACTTATGTAAAATTTACCAATGCTCCATTGCCCTTAGAAGAAACCGGGGCTACCAACTCCGAGGGTGTTCAGGTAGCGTTTAAAGATATTTCAGGTGGTTCACTGCCAGGTGTTTCAAAGTGGTCGGGCTCTTTGGGTGGTGAGTACTCCACCCCATCATCCCTGTTTGGCCGCGCTAACAGGTTCTTTATAGGTACCGACTTTTTTGCCCGCTCTGGTTTTTCATCAAGTCCTTCGCCATCGGCTTACCTGAATGTTCCCGGTTACGGATTGCTGAATGCAAGGCTTGGTTTTAAGGCAACAAAAGGGTTTTCTGCATTTATATGGGGCCGAAACCTTTTAAATAAAGATTATTATGAACAGCTGTTACCGGCAGGAGGTAATGCCGGCCATTATGCCGGGGTGCTTGGCGATCCGCGTACTTACGGCATCACACTTAGTTATTCATTTAATGGCAAACAATAACAGACTTACAAAATCTTAAAAGGTTTAATAGTTCTCTTATAAATTTTGGCAATCATTTAAAGACCTGCTGTTTTTACAGCGGGTCTTTAATATTTTATAGCGTATACGTAGAAAAATTCTAAAATTTTTGCAGGAAAAGCTTTTTTAAAGCGTCAAAGCTTTATGAGAAAATGGATAGCGATTTTTTGCTTTATCGTATATTATACTGCCTCGGGTCAAAATACCCGTGATCTGTATTTTCAGCCCTCCTTTGCTACAGGTGCGCCTGCGTCAAAGATATTTGAGGAAATAAACTATATACCATTACAAACAACAAAGAAAAGCCTTTTTGGAAGGATCAGGAAACTGATAGTATCTGATAAATATTTTATCATCTGGGATGCCGATACCAACTTTATTTATTTCTTTGATAAAAAAGGGAAGTTTGTAAAGAAATACCGGCCGCCGAATTGCACTATTAAAACCATTCAGTTAGACAAAAGCAGAAATGCCCTGTTTATTTCAGGCAGTAATAAAAACTTCAGCTTCTCACCTGCAGAAGTGGAGAAAATGATGGAAGACCCTACCAATAAATCTTTTGCAAGGTTCACATGGTCTGCTTATTATGATCTGTCTGATATTCATAAAGAAAAAATACAGCGCTTAAAAGATTTCAGCCTTGCACTGGTGTCACCTGTTCTCTTTAATGACCAGTGGGCTTACAGCTACATCTTTGCCAACAGGAAATTTACTGATAATACAGGCTACGAGCTGAAAGTATATGATGGTGAAAAAAATATCCGTGAAGACTTTCCCTATAATAAAAAAAACGAGGCCTTTTACTATAAACCGGAGCAGGTAAACTTTTTCCCAACCAATGACAGGGAGCACCTGTTATTTACCCGGCCTTACAATTATAGCATTTACCAGTTAACAAAGGACAGCGTGTCTTTGCTGTACACGTTGATATTACCTCTTGAAAATTCTTTGCCGAAGGCTTTCTTTACGCACCCTTTTCGTTCTAAAAATGACCTGGATCTGTACCGAACGCAAAACGGAAGCCTTGTATGGAAGATCAACAATGTGTACAGGGTACAGCACTACCTGTTCTTTTCGCTTGATTATAACAAGAGCCCGAGAGACCGGAATTTTATGTTTGATGAAACTACTAACCGGTTTTATAGTACCGGTAAAATAAATACAGACAGCACCAATGCTTATTTGCCCCTGTTGCAGAGCGGTATTCAGTATGCAGATGAAAATCATCTGTACAGCAGCGCTTCCTCTTCCTCTATGTTCCAGTCTAAAGATAATAACCAGGTAAGAAATCCCGAGTATAAGCCTGCAATAAAACAATATTTTGAAAAAGGTACCCGTACTGATAATCCGGTTATCATTCAGTTAAAACTTAAAAATAAAATTGGATGATGCGGATACTCATTGCTGTACTCATTGCAATAATACCATCGTTGTTATTGGCCCAAAAAGATACGGTACGCTATAATAAAGGTGCAGTTACTGGTGTAGTGAAAGATTCTGCCGATGATTATGCGTTGCAATCTGTAACTATTACATTATATAAAAAGTCAGACTCTACATTAATTAATTATCATATAACAGGGGAAGACGGTACGTTCAACTTTTCTGATATTCCTTTTTTTACGCCGGTTAATATCAATTTTTCTTTTACGGGTTATAATCCTTTCTCTAAGACGATCACCTTAGATACACTCACCCCGAACTATAATTTTAAAACGCTTTTTTTGTCTAAAGCACAAGGAGTGATGGATGAAGTTGTGGTAAAAGCAGTAGTGCCCATTACCATGAACGGGGATACACTGGAGATCAATCCGGCGGCATTTAAGCTGGATTCTAATGCGGTGGTTGAGGATATGTTACGGCGTGTGCCTGGTGTAACAATGTGGGGCGATGGTACTATTACCGTTAACGGAAGAACAGTGAATAATGTGTATGTGGATGGAAAGCCTTTCTTTGGTAATGATCCTACGCTGGCTACACAAAACCTGCCTAAAAATGCTATTGAAAAAATACAGGTGTACAGGGAAACAGATTACTCTAAGGACAATATAGATGATAATCCAGCCGACTCTTTGCTTACGATGAATATCAGGCTGAGGGAGGATAAGAAATTTGGCTATTTTGGTAAAGCCGGAGCAGGTATTGGTACGGATGGACGGTATGAAGCGGATGCCTCAGGATTGGGATATAACAAAAAGCTGCGGGGAGGTATAGCTGCCAGCCTGAACAATATTAATAAAACAGCAGGTCTGCAGGAAATGTTTCAGCAGGGTACTTACCGCAACTATAATCCCAGCAACAGATATGTAGCCAACTTTGGGAGTGCTGGGGTAAATAAAGTGATGTTTATCGGGGGTAATATGCAATATGATTTTTCTGAAAACAACAACAGCCGGTTCAGCAACCAGCTAAGGGCTAACTATGACTTCAGGAGCACCAATAATTATGTTACTTCAACAACTGATTCAAGAAACAGTGTAACGGACAGGGTACTGCTGCAGGATTCAGAGCAGGAGACTAATTCAACCAATAATAATCATAGCGGCGGCATCAGCTATAATAAGCGGGATCAGGATAAGGACTTTTCGGTCAATGCCAGTATCAACTCGTCAGAGAATACAAGGACTTCCAATAGTTTTTCTACCAGGGCAGTGGAAGGGGGAAGTGTGTTGAGTGAGAACTCAAGCAGGTCTTCTTCTCAAAGTAAAAATAATGGTGTGAACTTTACTACTTCTTTCAGAAATAAGGATGATGATGAAAGAAATCTCAAAGGCTTTGGTATTAACTACAATCTGTCATACAACAATAGTGAAAGCCAAAGTAATACCATCACTGATTTTATTTCTTATGAAGATGAAAGTCAGAACCAGCATTTCAACAGGCTTAACAATAATGAATCATCAGGCTTTAGCAATAACCTGGGAATGAACTACAATGCACTGAAACGTTTGTTGTTCGGGAACTTCAGCTTATGGAACATCAATATGGTGCTGAATAATAATGTTAGCGTAACGCGGTCTGATGCCAACGTGAAGGTGAGCGATTATGATTCTTTAACCGGGGCTTATTTAAGAAACGATTCCTTAACCCATAATAACAGGGTTACAAGAATAGAAGACAGACCTTCCTTAAGATTATCGAAAAATTTTTCAAAGCGCCTGTCAGACAGGTTTAACCGGTACATTAATATTACGGCTAATATGCAGGGACAGTTTTTATTAGAAAAAAATGAGTCGAGCTTTGATTACCGCAATATGGAAAGATCGTTTAACTTTTTTACACCATCGGCTTCTGTAAGCTATAATTATGACAGGTTTAACCGGTATAATATCGAAATGAATTTGTCGGGAAACAGGGCCTCTTCTATTCCTTCTGTAGACCAACTGCGGCCCATCATAGATACCAGTGTGAATGCCTATAATATTAGTTTGGGTAACGCCAACCTGCAACCTTCTGTTACCAACGCGCTTAACTTTGGATTTAACTACAGGCGTCAGCAGTCAGCTAAAAAGACAGATTACAATTTTGGTGTTTCTGCAAGTATAAGCGATGTAAATGATGCTATTGTTGACAGTAGCTTTTATGACAGGCTGAGCGGCCGGCGCACTACTTTCCTGATCAATATGGACGGCCGGCGTGTTTACAATGCAGGCCTTAATGCGGGAACATCATTTAAAATGAAGAATAATAAGATATTGCAGTTCAATTATTCAGTCAATTTATCCAATACAACCTCTCCCAACTTTATAGATGCTATTTATACGGTAACAAGGGCCAATAATATCAACAACAGCCTGAGCGTATTTTATACTTTGGGTGATCTTGGAAATGTACTTATATCGCAAAGTATAAATACCAATAGCAGCACCCAAAGCGGGGGGAGCCTTAAATCATTAAAAGCCGTTAACTATATCACCCGGGGAAATCTGAATATAAACCCTGTAAAAGACCTTACCATTAGCAATACTTTCAATTATGTAACTAACAATACAACCGGGCAGTCATCAGCATTGTGGAATGCTTTTGCCACCTACAGGTTCCTGAAAACAAAGCAGGCGGAGGTAAAGCTTTCTGCTATGGATATTTTGAAGCAGAATAAAAATATCTCCACTTCTGCCAACATCAATAATCTCAGTACTACTGTGTCCAACGGCCTGCAACAGTTCTTTATGGTTACATTATCCTACTACCCGCGCAGGTTTGGCGGTGGGCGGCAGGTTAGAGGCGAGGGAAGACGTGAAGGAGGTGAAGGTCGCCAGGGAGGTGGATTTGAAAGAAGAGGACAGGGCGGCGGTGGAAATTTTGGCGGGGGCGGCATGCGTAACCGTTAGCACCTGTATGCTGTTTTGCGGGTAATAGGGAAATCTATAAGTTGGCAGATTGAAACAGATACTCTTTTAGCATTAAATACTGCTAAGTGCTATTTTTATAGATGTTTGTCCTGTAAATAAGGATGTAGCCAAAATATTTAACTTTTACACTAACTTTGTGCCCCGCAGGAGGATTTGTTTATTGTTCATCCTGCATAAGTAAAATAGAACTAATAAACGGAAAGAGCATCCTTTTGATTCCCTTACGTTTATTATGTTTTTAACGCATCCTCCAAAAAAGGGTTTACTATGAGTGTAATAAGAGATTTATTAAACAGGCGCATTTTAGTGCTGGATGGTGCTATGGGTACCATGATCCAGCGGTATAAACTTACCGAGGAAGATTACAGGGGTACACGGTTTAAGGATTGGCACACAGATGTAAAAGGAAATAATGATCTTTTAAGCATTACCCGGCCTGATGTTATCAAGGCTATTCATAAAGAATACCTGAATGCAGGCTCTGATATTATTGAAACCAATACTTTCAGCAGCACTTCTATTGCTCAGGCGGATTATGATATGCAGGATCTGGCGTATGAACTAAACGTTGCTTCGGTAAAATGTGCGCGTGAGGCTATAGACGAATTTCTCTCTTCTCCTGCCGGGGAAGGTCGGGAGGGGGCCTTTGTAGCCGGAGCTATTGGCCCGTTAAACAAAACTTTGAGCCTTTCGCCCGATGTAAATAATCCCGGTTATCGTGCCGTAACTTTTGATGAAGTGGTAGCTGCCTATACTGAGCAAATGCACGGGCTAATAGATGCCGGGGCCGATATACTTTTAATTGAAACTATTTTTGATACACTTAATGCAAAAGCGGCCATTTTTGCTGCTAAAAAGTATTTCCGTGAGCATCCGGGCACAGAGCGCGAGATCATGATCAGCGGAACTATTACCGATGCGTCAGGGCGAACCTTAAGTGGTCAAACTCTGGAAGCTTTTTATATTTCAGTATCACATGCCAATCCTTTAAGCATTGGCCTGAACTGCGCGCTTGGAGCAAAGGACATGCGTGCCCATGTGGAAGAGCTTTCTCAAATCGCTTCCTGTTATGTATCCGCTTACCCTAATGCCGGCCTGCCCAATGCAATGGGAGAGTATGATGAGCTGCCAACGGAAACAGCCGCATTCCTGGATGATTGGGCAAAGCAGGGTTTTGTAAATATTGTTGGAGGCTGTTGTGGTACTACACCCGATCATATAAGGGAAATTGCAAAAGCCGTAAAGGATATCAAGCCAAGAATATTACCTGTTGTGGAAGAAACACTTAGCCACTGAGTACAGGAGCGATGCATGGAGTAAGATAAGTTTTGAAACAATAAATATTATTACAACTCTATGAGAAGGACTCAGCGCGTCTCTGTGGTAAAATAAAAGAATATGTCAGTTATACAACCATACCTTCGTCTTTCAGGTTTAGAGCCTTTAATTGTAAGGCCTGAAACGAATTTTGTAAACATAGGCGAAAGAACCAATGTTACAGGTTCTAAAAAATTTGCACGTCTTGTTAGGGAGAATAAATATGAAGAAGCGCTAAGCGTAGCCCGTCAGCAGGTAGAGAACGGCGCCCAGGTGATTGATATTAATATGGATGATGCCTTGCTGGATGGTGTGCAGGCTATGACAACGTTTATCAACCTGCTGCAAAGTGAACCGGATATTTGTAAAGTGCCGTTGATGATTGATTCATCAAAATTTGAGATTATAGAGGCCGGCCTGAAATGTGTGCAGGGGAAATGTATTGTAAACTCCATCTCTTTAAAAGAAGGGGAAGAAAAATTTATTGAGCAGGCAATCACCTGTCAGAGCTATGGAGCTGCGGTAATTGTAATGGCTTTTGATGAAAAAGGCCAGGCTGATACTGAAGACAGGAAAGTAGAAATATGCCACCGGGCCTATAAAATACTAACAGAGCAGGTAGGGTTTAGGGGGCAGGACATTATCTTCGACCCTAACATTTTTGCCATTGCCACAGGACTTGAGGAACATAATAATTATGGAGTAGATTTTATCAATGCCACCCGCCGTATTAAGCAGCTGATGCCTTTAGCCGGTATAAGCGGTGGGGTGAGTAATCTTTCTTTTTCCTTTAGAGGTAATGAGCCGGTGCGTGAGGCTATGCACTCTGTGTTCCTGTATTATGCTATTAAAGCAGGTATGAACATGGGTATCGTGAACGCCGGTCAGCTGGTGGTGTACGATGAAATAGAGCCGCAGCTGCGGCAGCTTTGCGAGGATGTGATCCTGAACAGGAACAACGAAAACAATGAAGCAACTGAAAAGTTGTTAGCCTTTGCAGAGACGGTAAAATCGGAAGGTAAGGTACAGAAAAAAGATGATGCCTGGAGACAGGCTCCTGTTGAAGAAAGGCTGAAGCATGCGCTGGTAAACGGTATCACAGAATATATTGATGAAGATACGGAAGAAGCCAGGTTAAAATATCCACGCCCGTTGGAAGTGATTGAAGGCCCGTTAATGGCTGGCATGGACGTAGTGGGAGATCTATTTGGTGCCGGTAAAATGTTTTTGCCCCAGGTGGTAAAAAGCGCCAGGGTGATGAAAAAGTCCGTGGCATGGCTATTTCCTTTTATTGAGCAGGAAAAGCTGGACAATCCTGCCGCAGCGACCGGGGGCGCCGGTAAAGTGCTTATGGCTACTGTAAAGGGCGATGTGCATGACATCGGCAAAAATATCGTAGGCGTTGTGCTGGGCTGTAATGGCTATGATGTAATTGACATGGGTGTAATGGTGCCCGCTGATAAAATTTTAGATACTGCAGAAAAAGAAGCGGTTGATATTATAGGACTAAGCGGACTGATTACTCCATCGTTGGATGAAATGGTGCATGTAGCGCGTGAAATGAAACGTCGCAATATGAAGCAGCCTCTGTTAATTGGTGGCGCTACCACTTCGCGCATGCACACCGCAGTAAAAATTGCACCGCAGTACAATAATGGTGTGTTACATGTATTGGATGCATCCAGAAGCGTAACGGCAGTAAGCACGTTGCTGGGAAAAGAGAAAGATGTGTTCCTGAAAAAAACCGATGCAGAGTACGAAGGCCTGCGCCAGCAGTTTGCCAATAAAAACAAAAAGGAGCTGATCCCTTACAAGGATGCAATAGCGAATAGAGAACAGCTTGATTGGGAGCATTATATACCCACAAAGCCTGCTGTTGAAGGAGTTACTATTTTTAAAGATTTTGACTTAGGTGAAATAGCTAAATATTTGGACTGGAGCCCGTTTTTTATAGCCTGGGAAATGCCCGGCCGGTATCCTGAAGTGCTTAGTGATGAGAAGTTTGGTGAAGAGGCAAGAAAACTTTTAGCTGATGCAGAGAAGATGGTAGCCACCATTGTAGCGGAAAAATGGTTTAAGGCGGATGGTGTGGTTGGTTTTTGGCCAGCTAACAGCAACAATGCAGATACTATTACGGTATATACTGAAGAAGGAGAAGTAAAACTGGAAAGCCTGCGCCAGCAATCCAAGAAAGCGGCCGGACATTACAATTTTTCGCTGGCTGATTTTGTGAAACCCTCGGCCGGAGGACAGGGGGCAGACTATATGGGCGCCTTTGCAGTTACTATCCATGGTGCTATGGATAAAGTGAAACAGTTTGCTGAAGAGCTTGATGATTATAACAAAATATTGGTGCAGGTTTTAGGAGACCGTTTTGTAGAAGCTTTTGCAGAATGTTTACACGAAAAAACGCGTAAAGAATTGTGGGGATATGCCAAAGATGAAAATCTTACCAATAAGGATCTGATCTGGGAAAAATACCAGGGTATTCGCCCCGCACCCGGTTATCCCGCCTGCCCGGACCATACCGAGAAAATAAAGCTGTTTAACCTGCTGCAAGTAACAGAGAACATTGGTATAACGCTTACCGAAAGCCTGGCTATGGATCCACCGGCTTCTGTTTGCGGCTGGTATTTTGCGCATCCCCAAAGCCATTATTTTGGTTTGGGAAAAATAAGCAGGGATCAACTGGAAGATTATGCAGCACGCAAAGGAATGAGTATTGAAGACGCTGAGAAATGGTTAAGCCCGGTTTTGCAGTAAGGAAGCCGAAAGCATAAAGCATAAGGCTCTAATCTTTTAGCTTTTAGTCTTTGGCAGGTAGCCGCTCCTGTCGAAAATGATATCTTCCCTGTACTCATTCACTATCCAGCTTCCTTCTGCAATTTCTGCTTCAAGATCGCCTTTATCCCATCCGCAATAGCCGATGAATATTTTAATATCTGATGCCGTAAGTGTTTTATTATTTATATAAGTAATGGCCTGTTTAAAGTTGCCGCTATAATATATATCCTCAATCACCCAAACCCCGCCGGGTATAAGATCATTGCGCTTATGAATAAAATAAAGATGTTCTTTATCCACCGGACCTCCTTCAAACAGTGGGAAAGCAGGGCTGCTGCTGAATTCTATGAGCTCGTTCAGATTTCTTTCAAAGATTTTGTTGATCACGAAACCCAAAGCGCCGTTTTCGTTGTGTTCAGCAATAAAAATAACAGACTCCCGAAAAACGGGATCATCCATTGAAGGAGCGCTGGTAAGTATTTTACCTGATAAATGAATCATAAGATTATCGTTGAGGCTTTTTATACTTTATCTCTACTTTTACTACTCCGTCATTCACCATATCCAGTCGTTTTGCGGCTTTTTTAGTAAGATCAATGATTCTGCCTTCTACAAATGGCCCCCTGTCGGTAATACGCACTTTTGCTTTTCTGCCGTTAGACAGGTTAGTGACTTTTACTTTGGTACCAAAGGGTAAGGTTTTATGGGCTGCCGTCATCCTGTTTTGCCTGAAAACGGTACCGCTGGCTGTTTTTCGGCCTATAAACTTATCTGCATAAAACGAGGCTTTGCCCGATTCAACGATCTTTTTACTGCAGCCCACATAAATCTGGCAGAGCAAAAGGATAAGTATTGTATAAAGGATTTTTCTTACATCTGACATTATTCAAAAATAGTTAATACTTCCGAATGCGTATGCAGATGTGAAACAGCAAAGCCCCCCGATAAGGAGGGCTTTAACTTAGTGTGTCCCACTGTTAGAGATGTATCAATGTATCTTTCTTTAGAACTTACCGGAAAATTTGCCGCTAGTTAAAGTTATATTGGTATTGGTGGATTCGTTAATGCAGTAGGCATCAAAAGTTCCTTCAACCTCCGAGTCGGTAAGTTTTGTAATACTAAAATTTCCTGTTTTGGAAGCATAGGATTCCTGGTTGCTGCCTGCATTGGAGGTGCCAATAGTTAGTACAGCACCTGTATTTGCAGAGCTGCTGTTTTCAAACTTGCCGCTGATGGCACCAGTATGATTTAAAGGTACATGTATTGCAAACTGTGCTGTACCTATTTGTGTGCCGTTAGTTTGTATAGCCGTGATGGTTATTTGTGTACGGTTCACCGTATTTGATTTGTTGGCAAAAGCCCCTGCAGCAGTGTTGGACTTAAACTCATTTTTGCCGCCAAATGATTTATTGGTTGAAAACTGAATGGATGCTTTTCCAAGGCTGGCGTCGTCTCCCGAATTTCCTTTTTTACAGGAGGTAAAAACAAAAGCAGTTAGAATGGCTGCGGCCATCAGGCCTTTTAAAGAAGCGTTAGTTCTGATCATAGTATTATTTTTTAATGTAAAGAGGTATGTGTTGTATTATTTAAGCTCTTTTAAAAATGCTGTGGTATGGTATTCAATAAACTTTTTGCCCGCCATATACGCGCCTTCAGTATATTTTTTTTCATCTACGGGGATAATATTTGTTGAGGTGGATGTAGTGTTATATGGATTATAATATTTGCCATAGGCGGTTTCTACGCCTACATGGTCTACATGGCTTTTTGCAAAAGCCTGGATTTTTTTATCTTCAATTGCGTCTTTTATTTCCATCGATTTTCCCATGCTGCCTACATAGCTGCTGACAATGCCTGCGCCCATCTTACCGGAGTAAAAGGCCACCTGGCTGTTCACACCGGTATAGGTGTTTTGTCCTTTCATTCTAAAACCGGTTGTTTTGCTCATTTCTATTGCTTCCTGTGCTGCAAGGCGCATATTGGTTTTTACTTTAATGTTAGCGCCTGCTATATCCCATGATCCCTTATCTTCAATAAATAAAACAAACAGGTCAACATCGGCTATAATGGCATCATCGAGGTCTTTGGATAATTTGGCATGCACAAAAGTGGCCTGACCCATAAATCCGCCCGACTTTTCTTTGCCCGAGCTTTCTACTTTTTTTACA
>JASGDI010000058.1:0-2574 GCA_049841335.1 Niabella sp.
CTTTGTTTATGAAGAACGGGAGTAGTTATTGCTTTATGATAACACCACAGCCAATACGAGGTCCGGAGTTACCGGTAGGTTGTGTAGTATAATCATCGGTGCCGCCATGCACAATAATGCCTAAGCCAATAATGCTATTTGTGGCATCATCTGCAATGCTCCATTTGTCGGTAGTTACAGATTTTGTAGCATGACCGTTATTGTCAAGCTGGATATTTCCTATATCTCCCGAATGGAAAGGAGCTGTACCCCACTGCCCGTGATTTTCTTTAGTAGGGTTCCAGTGACCGTGCGCACCTTCTCCTTTATTGCTGCAATCACCATGCTCATGGAAATGAACGGCTACATTACTATCGGCCCTTGATTTGTCATCAATCACCAGGTCGAGGCGTATTTGGGTACTATCTAATTGATAAAATTTTGCAGTGCCTATTTGTTGTGTAGAATCTGCAGTAGACATCAGGTTGGCACTGGCTACTAATGTACCTTCAGCAGCGGGTAAAATATCTGTACCGTCTGTTACAACCTGAGCTGAATCCGCTCCTGTGGCATCGTCGCTGTTGTTGGATGCGCCGCCACAGGAAGCCAGGGCTGTAATAGCTATTATACCACTTAGTAATAATGGAAAACGTTTCATAATACTTGTTAAATTTTTAAGTTAAAGAAGTTTAATAAATAAAAATAGATAAAAGTTTACTTTTACCACACGATATGCTATGGTAATGGTCCGTAGTTATAGTCTTTTATACAAACATTGAACCAATTTATGGACGAAACAGAAGTAATAAATCCCTGGAAGATAAACGGGCAAAAAAAAGTATATGATAATCCCTGGATCAGTGTTACGGAGTTTGACGTTATTAATCCATCGGGAGGTAAAGGTATTTACGGAAAGGTGCATTTTAAAAATGCGGCTATTGGCGTGATTGTCCTGGATGAAGCAATGAACACCTGGCTGGTGGGCCAGTATCGTTTTGTTTTAAACGCCTACAGCTGGGAAATACCCGAAGGCGGCTGCCCGGAAGGAGAAAGCTATATAGAAGCTGCAAAAAGAGAGCTGCTGGAAGAAACCGGCCTGATGGCTGAAGAATGGACAGTAATTTTGCGCAGCCATCTATCCAACTCGGTAAGTGATGAAGAATGTATTATTTTCCTGGCGAGAAATTTAAAGCAGGGCATTGCAGCACCGGAAGAAACGGAAGATATAAAGGTAATGAAAGTACCGTTTAGCGAAGTAGTAAAAATGGTGAACAATGGCGCTATAACCGATGCTATTTCTGTTATGGCCATACAAAAAGTGCAATTAATGCAGCTTTCAGGCGAACTATAAATTTTCATAATTGAAACCGGAGAAAAATATAACAGTAAGTCCGCCTGCCGATCCGCGCCTGGCAATAGTGCGCCGGGTAACCAGGCTTATGGATGAGCAGTTTTCTATCGGTGGCTTTAAGTTCGGGATTGATCCTATTCTTAACCTGCTGCCTGTGGCCGGGGATATTGGCAGCTATCTCATTTCGGTTGCTTTAATAATAACCATGATACAACATGGTGCATCGGGCAGGGTAGCCATGAAAATGCTGGGGAATGCTACTCTTGATGCAGTTGTAGGGGCCATCCCTCTCATAGGATGGATATTTGATTTTACCTACAAGGCCAATACCCGCAATCTTAAATTGTTAACAGAGCATTATACCGAGGGTAAACATCGCGGCAGCGCAAAGCCCATTATCATTTCAGTGTTGATTGTAGTGCTGGTGGTGCTGGTAGCTTTGGTTTGGTTAGTGGTAAAGCTGTTTGTATGGCTGGAAAAGTTATTGGGATTGTAGTAACCAGATCAATCCCGTACTATTGTATTTTACCTGCTTTTGGATTTCTTTGTTCTGTAAACATGGTCTGACCGATATAGTTTGTATAAGATGCCCTATAACCGGGACGATAATCCCGATAGCTATCGGGAGAGCGTAGCAATCTCGATCCATTATATTCATCAGCCGGTATAATAAGAAAAATTTCTTGGAAGAACCTCACCCCAACCCTCTCCTCCAAAGGAGAGGGGGAGAGTAATAGTTCGAAAGTTTTATACGCTCTTCATCAACCGGTATCGTAAATATCTGCACTTTTCGTTTTCTTTGCTGTGTGAAAAATTTCAGATCACCACAGAGACCAAAGAAAAGCTCGCTTGTTATAGGCGCAGAAAAGATAATAGCGGCATTGAAGACCGGCAAAGGGCTGGACAGGATCTATATGGATACCCGGTATGTGGGTAGGGAGGCTTCGGAGCTGAAAATGCTGGCCGCGCAGCAGGGAGTGCCTGTTAATTATGTACCGCAGCAAAAGCTTCACAGCTTTAACGTGGAAGACCACGGTGGCTGCATTGCGCAAATTGCCAAAGTGCAGTATCAGAACCTGCAGGATGTTATTTCTTTTGTTGTGGAGAAAGGAGAAATCCCTTTGTTTTTGATTTTAGACGGCATTACTGATATCCGTAATATTGGTGGTATAGCACGTACGGCCTGGTGCTGTGGCGTAAATGCTATTATTATTCCTGATAAAGGAGTGGGGGCCCTGAACGAA
>JASGDI010000059.1:0-26245 GCA_049841335.1 Niabella sp.
AGGGATGCGCAGCCCATGAAGCTTACCGAAAATTCTTTTAACTGCGTGGTGTCGCAAATGGGTGGTAACAATATAATTATCCAGAACAGCATGAAGGTAACCCTGCCTGTTGCTGCCACCAATATGGAGTTTGACAGGGACGAGTTTAACAATGTGCTTGTGAAGTATAAAATGCCCACAGAAAGCATTACAACCCTGGGTAATGCCAAAATGAAAACAACAGGCTATTCACTGCTGGCACTTGGCGGCCTGTCGCTGCTTGCTATTATAGCTTTCAGAAGAAAGATTGGATAACGCCTCTTTAAAATTAGTATATGAACTGGTTTTTAAAGAAGGATAATGTACAGGTACGCAGGTTCAGGAACAGGGCAGTGCTTGAAGAACTGACAGCAGTTATTGCTACGGATATAGGAAATGTTCGCACCAATAATGAAGACGGGGCAGTTATCAGTTTTGCTGAAGAACCATTGCAAAAACATAAGGGCTGCCTTTTAGTTCTTGCAGATGGTATGGGCGGACATAATAGCGGGGAGGTTGCCAGCGAGATTGCCCTAACCGTTTTTACAGATGCATATTTTAATCATCGAAGCAATATTTGCAAATCACTTAAATATGCTTTGAAAAAAGCCAACCAGTCTGTATTTGATGCCTCGCTTTCCGATCCTCAATATGCCGGCATGGGTACTACTATAACTGCCGTAGTGATAAGGGGCAGCAGTGTTTACCTGGCCCATGTGGGAGACAGCAGGGCTTATTTTTTGGGGAAGGATCGTTTTTTGAGGCTAAGCAAAGACCAGACGGTAGTGCAGCAACTGGTAGACATGGGGCAGATAACAGAAGACCAGGCTGGCAGCCATCCTGAACGTAATGTACTGTTAAGCGCTTTAGGAACAAAGTCACATGTTAACGGTGACGTGCTGAAAGCTGATATTGCCTTTGATACCAGAAATACCTTGCTGCTCTGTTCCGATGGTTTATATGACCTGGTTACCGACGAAGACATTATTGCAATAATAAATGCCTCTGAAAATATATCTGCTGCGGCAGACAGGCTTGTTGCTGAAGCAAAAAAAAGAGGTGGGCATGATAATATTACGGTATTGTTAGCAACCAGGGAAGAGCAATCATCTATCCCCCGGCTAAAAAGCACACGGGATTTTGAAATTCCTTTAATTACAAGAGAAACTTAAAGTCATGACTGGCACAACTTTGCAAAATTATTATATAGAGTCTGTACTTGGAGAGGGTGGAATGGGAAAGGTATATAAAGCTACAGATACGGTTCTGGGGCGGGTAGTTGCTGTAAAAAGCCTTAACGCTTCATTGACCAACCAGCCGTCTTTTCTAGAGCGGTTTAAAAATGAAGCAAAAATCCTGGCGCGTTTATCGCACCCTAATATTGCTGTATTATATAATTATCTGCAGAGTGGCAGCGATTATTATATGATAATGGAATATGTAGAAGGTGAAAACCTCGACCAGTTAACGAAAAAGAACAGAACCATTCCCTACCATGCCGTTGTTCCTATGATGGTGCAGGCATTAGAAGGCCTGGCACATGCGCACGGTAAGGGCGTATTGCACCGGGACATCAAACCTGCTAACCTTATGTTGACACCTTATAATACCATTAAGCTTATGGACTTCGGCATTGCTAAAATGTCGGACCAGGTGAAGCTTACACAGGTGAGCAGGGTGATCGGCACTTTAGAGTTCCTTGCGCCCGAATTGATTGAAGGCCAGGAGCCTTCAGCTGCTTCGGATATTTATGCCATGGGTGTAACGATGTATGAAATGCTTACCGGCAAGCTGCCGTTTACAGGTAAAAGCGATTATATGCTGATGCAGGAAATTGTAAAAGAAAAGCCTGCATTGCCCGACAACTGGAATGATAGCATTCCCCATCAGCTATCTGAGATTGTGCTGAAGGCATTAGAGAAAAAACCTGCAGAGCGTTATAAAACAGCGGAGGAATTTTCAAGGTCTTTGCAGGAAGCCTTCCCTGATCTGAAACAGATCCCGCCGGGATCAATACAACCCGTAGCAATTGCCACAACCCACCCAAAAATACAGGAGGTGCTGGAAGCTGCATTGCTGAAAGATGCTGCACCGGCGACAGTGCTATATAAAGAAGTACCTGTTACTACTCTGTTAGGCGTAAAAGACGCAACAGAAACAGAGAGCAGTGCTAAAGGGAAGTCAACCGCTGTTCTTACCAATAAGTTCTTTTATTTAGGCGCGGCTGTTCTGGCAGTGGTAGTATTTACGCTATCTCAGTTATTTTCTTCAGGCAACCGGCAGCCCGATGATGATGGCTCAACCCCATTGATGTCCGATAATACACCGCCGGGAGATGAGCAGGTGCCTCTTGCAGAGGACGTCTCTGTAAGCAATAAAAACAACGACTCGATACATTTTTTGCTCAACAAAAAAAAAGAGGAGGAACAACAACTGGTGTTGGTGCAGCAGGGGAATAATGCCGGCGCCGGCGGAGGTTCAGCTTCAACTAAAAAGCCTGGTGAAAAGCCCTCACCTCAAAATACAGGGAGCAGCGCGTCTGTAAAGCCAGGCCCATCAGACACAAAACCCAAACCACAGGTTACTCCCAGACCTGATGAAGCCGAAGAGAACGACCCGGATGACGTAGCTTCCAAAGGACCAATAGCATTACGGGGAAGGGGCATGCCGGTGGTTATTGCATTACGGGAAAATTTAAGTAAGGAAACAGCCAGCGAAGGCCAGCAGATAACTTTTAAATTGTTAGAGCCGGGCATGTTGCGGGGTGAAGTCATTCTCCCAAAAGGTACTATTTTGTATGGTAAGATAAAGGGCCTGGGATCGAGGCGGATGAGTATTGTTTTTAATTCGCTCAACGCCCGCGGACGCACTGCCCGCCTTGACCGCTCGGAGATTGGTGCAAGTATGGAAACTGTTTTTTCAGGGAAGAGTTTTAAAACCAGCTTACGCGGTGTACTGGTGCCATAAAAATATAAAGGCTGTTTGTGATTGGTGATGATTAAAGGGTTTCCGCATGTAGGAAGCCCTTTTTTGTATTTGAAGGTTTGACTTATTATGCTTTTCGCTTTCAGCCTTTTGCTAGCATCAGTTACTGACCTCAGACTTTCCGACTTCCGGACCTCGGACTTCCCGACTTTCGCCGCAATTGCCTTTTTCTTTGTTTCTTTGTTTATATGAGCACACAAACATTTAGTTACAGCAAATTATACGATTTTACCGTAAATATTTTTGAAAAGATAGGATGTCCTGCAGAGCAGGCAGCGTCTGCAGCAGCAGTTTTGCTTCTGGCTGACCTGCGTGGGGTAGACTCGCATGGTGTGGCGCGGCTGAGCGGCTATGTAAGGCTGTGGGAAGCAAAGAGGGTAAATGCAACACCGGGTATCAGGATTATTCATGAAACTCCATCTACTGCCGTAATAGATGGAGATAGCGGTCTGGGCCTGGTAGTGGCGCCCGTTGCCATGCAAGTAGCTATTGATAAAGCCAGGAATGTAGGTACCGGATGGGTGAGTGTGCAGAACAGCAACCATTATGGCATTGCTGCCGCACATGCTATGATGGCACTGGAAGAAGACATGATCGGTATTTCTATGACCAATGCCAGTCCTTTAGTGGCGCCTGCGCTTTCTGTTTCAAAAATGTTAGGCACTAATCCTATTTGTGTAGCTGCGCCTGCAGGGCAGCAACCGCCTTTTGTAATGGATCTGGCTACTACAACTGCAGCAAACGGTAAACTTGAAATTTTGCAAAGAAAAAAGGAAGAGGCTCCTTATGGATGGGTGCAGGATGCTGAGGGCAATCCTTCTACAGATGCGAATATTTTAAAAAAGGGCGGCGCTTTATTGCCGCTTGGTGGCGACCGCGAGCATGGCAGCCATAAAGGTTATGCGCTGGGCGCGATGGTGGATATTTTTTCGGCCCTGTTAAGTGGGGCTAACTATGCACCCTGGGTGCCCCCGTTCCCGGCCTATGTTCCCATGCCCGAAAAACAACCTGGAAAGGGTATCGGGCACTTTTTTGGTGCTATGAGGATAGATGCCTTCAGGCCTGCCGATGAATTTAAACGGGATATGGACGACTGGATCTCCGGCTTCAGAAATGCCAAAACCCTGCCGGGATATGAAAAGGTATTAATACCCGGCGATCCTGAAAGAGAAATAGAGCAAGAGAGAAAAGAAAAAGGTATTCCTTTGGTAGGTGCGGTTGTAGACGATTTAAAAAAGCTGGGTGAAAGGTTTTCAATAGAATTGTAATGGTTTGATGCTGGATGTTGGATCCTTGATGTTTGATACTTTCTCTTGCGCTGGCCTCGGGCCAGTGTATAACTGTTACTTTTCTATCAGAATTAATAAGTAACAGCATGATGCTCAGGTCAGCCCCTCTTATTGCTATGCTGCAGACCTGCGCAAGAAAGTTGGATCCTTGATGTTTGATACTGGATGCTGGATGTGTTCAGCCTTAAGTTTTCGTCACAACGGGTTCCGCTTTCAAGGTTTCAGCTTCGGGTTTTGCGACCGGTAACCATTATCCGGCAACCTCCGACTTCGGTCTTTCCGACTTTCCGACTATATTTGCAACCCGATTCGTTTTGTAGATTATTAAATAAAGATATTTCACGGTATGAAAGTAATGAAGTTTGGCGGCACCAGTGTGGGCAGGCCCGAGCGGATGAAACATATTGCAGCACTGCTGCAAAAGCAGACAGAACCAGCGCTGGTAGTGCTTTCGGCACTTTCGGGTACTACCAATGCCCTGGTAACGATAGGCGATAATATTGCTGCCGGCGACAGGCATACGGCTACCCAGAATATCAATGCTTTGCATGAGCATTACAAAACCTTTATCAGGGAATTACTTTTGGATGAAGACGCCTATAAAAAGGCACAGGCTATTGTAGAAGAGCATTTTGATTTTCTGAACATTATTCTCAAAATTTCTTTCAGCGAAGCGCTGAGCAAGGATATACTGGCCCAGGGAGAACTGCTTTCTACCAAAATATTCTGCTGCTACCTGGAAGAGGCGGGCGCTTCTTATGCCCTGCTCCCGGCTCTGGAGTTCATGAGTATTGATGAGAATGAAGAACCACAAATTGGCACTATCCGTACCAGGCTTACACAGCTGATCCATCAGCATAAGGATAAAAAAATATTGGTTACCCAAGGGTACATCTGTAAAAATGCTAGGGGAGAAGTAGACAACCTGAAGCGTGGCGGCAGCGATTATACGGCTTCACTGGTTGCTGCGGCAATCAATGCCTCTGTTTGCGAAATATGGACGGACATAGATGGCATGCACAACAATGACCCCCGCGTGGTAAACAAAACTGTTCCGGTAGAGCAGCTGAGCTTTGATGAAGCAGCTGAGCTGGCTTATTTCGGGGCTAAAATTCTGCACCCGGCTTCCATCTGGCCGGCACAGCAGTATAAAATACCGGTAAGGCTGCTGAACACTATGGCGCCGGATGCCAAAGGTACTTTGATAACACAGGATGCTGCATCGGCGGGGGTTAAGGCCGTTGCCGCAAAAGATAATATCATAGCTATAAAGATAAAAAGCGGCCGTATGCTGCTGGCTTACGGTTTTCTGAGAAAAGTATTTGAGGTGTTTGAAAAATATAAAACACCTATTGATATGATCACGACATCAGAAGTTGCTGTTTCTATTACTATTGACAATGCCGAGCACCTGAAGCAAATCATTAAAGAGCTGGAAGTGCTGGGTTCTGTTGAGGTAGATGAAGGGCAAACTATTATTTCTGTGGTGGGACATAACATTAACGAAACTGAAGAGATCATTAAAAAGCTGTTCGGCTCTATAAGAAGCATACCTATCCGTATGGTTTCTTATGGCGGCAGCCGTCATAATATCTCTTTACTGGTTGCAGCAGAGCATAAAACACAGTTATTGCAGCAGCTGAATAAGGGTATGTTTGGGTTAAATTGAGTGCCTGAACGATTGCGGAATATGTTTTACTGTGCGGAGGGAAACCTTCGCACTTTTTTTGCATTTTAGTTTCTTATTTTACAGTTTTGCAGCCCGTAAATAATTGTATAATGAATGTAATCAGCAGGGAAGAAAACCATTGGGTGCAGCGGCACAAAGTGTATTGTATCCCGGGCTTTGGAGTGGATGAGAGAATTTTTGCTAACCTTGAAGTTGATGCGGATCTCCAGTTTCTTAACTGGATAAAGCCTTGTCAAAAAGAAGGCATAGAAGACTATGCACGCCGTATGGCCGAAAATATAAAGGAGGAGCGACCTGTTATTTTAGGTGTTTCTTTTGGAGGAATGATAGCTATAGAAATTGACAAATTTTTACCGGCTAAACAGGTGATCATCATTTCAGGGGTTAAGTGCCGGAAGGAGCTGCCTTTCCATTTAAAGTGCATTGGTAATTTGCGGTTAGATAAAATTTTCCCGGTAAAGAAAATACAGCAGAGCAGCAAAGTATATGAAATTGCCAATAAGCGGCTGGGAGCAGTTACGCCACAGGAAAAAGCATTTGCCAACGCTTACAGGCGCAATGCTGATATTGGATATGTGAAATGGAGCTTTGATAAGATACTCAACTGGAAAAATAAGGAGTACCCTCCTGGTATCATTCATATACATGGCGATGCAGACAGGATTTTCCCGATAAAAACCATCAATCCTACTCATATAATAAAATCAGGTACCCATATGATGATCATGAACCGGGCAAAAGAGATCAGTGCTATTATTAATGATGGATTAAAGAATGTACATTAACCCTGAATATAGTTTTGCAGCTGGTTGATGGTTTCTCTTTGTTGTAAAATAGTTTCCGTAACCACATCACTGATGGATATAATGCCTGAAAGTGTATCATTTTCAAAAACAGGAAGGTATCTTATGTTCTTGTTGGACATCAGTTGCATGCAACGTTCTATGGTATCGTCAGGATGTACTGTTGGCAAATCGGTTGACATAATTTCGGCTACAGTGGTTTCGTCTGAGTGTTTGCCCAAAAGAATTACTTTTCTTGAATAATCTCTTTCTGTAAGCAGCCCTGCATATTTTTCACCGTCAAGCACTATTAAGGAGCCGATATTTTTATCGGACATGATTTTTAAAGCATCATAAACTTTAGTATCTGTTTGAATACTAATCGCATTACGTCCTTTCCTTGAAAGGATTGTGGATACTTTGGTCATAGATAGTATGATTTAGTTATACAGGCTAATATAGCTAAAAAAAGCCATAAACACAAATCAAAACAAGCCGGGCCTGTCTTAAACCGTTTCTAAAACACCGGCAGTGCTATAATCCTTTATTACATTGTACAAAGTGCCCCTTTCCACGGGTCTTCTTTTAGCCTGCTGTATCAGTAATACCAGCTCTTCTGTGGTCATAGAAGGGGTTTGCTCTTCAGAACCGGCCATGGAGTAAATTTTGGTAGTATCATCAATAGTTCCGTCAATATCATTTACGCCAAAAGACAGGGATAGTTGCGCGTTTTGTCGACCAAGCATTGGCCAATATGCTTTTACATGTGGAAAATTGTCTAAATAAATACGACTAATAGCGTACACTTTCATGTCTTCTATCAGTGATGATTCTGCAACATGGCTCATATCGTTGTCCCTGTTTCTGAATTTCAACGGGATAAAAGTATTAAACCCGCCGGTTTGATCCTGCAGGTTGCGCAACTGGCTCATGTGATCAACACGATGACTATAGTTTTCCAGGTGCCCGTAAAGCATGGTGGCGTTGCTTTGCATACCCAGCTCATGTGCTGTCTGGTGAATGTATAGCCAGCCTTTGCCATCTACTTTATCGGCACAGATCTGTTTTCTTATTTCAGGTGCGAAAATTTCAGCGCCGCCGCCGGGCAGGCTTTCTAGGCCGGCTTCTTTCAGATATTGCATACCTTCGGGGATGGATTTTTTTGCTTTGCGGAACATATAATCCAGCTCCACGGCAGTAAAACCTTTTATGTGAAGATCAGGGCGGTGCGCTTTAATACTGCGCAGTAATTCTGCAAAAAACTCTAAGTTCATCTTAGGATGCACACCGCCTACAATATGTACTTCAGTTACCGGTTCATTATCATATTTTTTTACGATATCCATCATTTGCTCTAAAGAAAGCTCCCAGGCTTCATCACGATGGGCATACACGCGGCTGTAGCTGCAAAAGTGGCAGGAGTACACACAGGCATTGGTGGGCTCAATATGAAAATTGCGGTTGAAGTAAGTAATATCACCATGCTTTTGCTCCCGTACATAGTTGGCTAGGGACCCCACAAATCCTAAGCTGGCATGTTTAAAAAGATGTAAAGCATCCTCATCGCTGATCCTTTGTCCGTTGTGTACTTTGTCGCTTATTTTATGTAGTGCTGTATCTATATTAGAAAGGCTGAATATACTCATCAGGTAAAAATTAATAATTTACAAAGATAAAACGGATTTTGGGTTTAAGGATTTAAAAATTGTCTGATTATGATCATGTTTTATTATGATCTGGTACTTCACTTTTGAAAGTCCAACATTATGCTAATATTTTTCTTTAGATTCGTTGGGCTGTTCAATAGCGTTACCAGAAGGGCATAGCAGCACAAATACCGGGCTAAAAATAAAATAAACTTATGTCGATAAAATTCAGGCTGACTGTTTTAAGCTTTTTCCAGTTTTTTGTATGGGGCGCATGGCTTATTACCATTGCCAACTACTGGTTCGGAACGCGTGGGTGGGACGGTTCTAAATTTGGCGCTGTATTCAGTACGATGGGGTTTGCGTCTATTATTATGCCCACGCTGACAGGAATAATAGCAGATAGATGGCTGAATGCAGAGCGCCTGTATGGCCTGTTACAAATATTATATGCTGCGGTATTGTTTTATATTCCACAGGTAAATGATCCCGATACATTTTTCTGGGTAATGTTATTGGCCATGGGATTTTATATGCCTACTATTGCGCTGGCGAATTCCATATCTTATACCATTTTGAAAAATAATGGTGGAGATGTTATTAAAGATTTTCCGCCTATCAGGGTTTGGGGCACTATTGGTTTTATCGTGGCTATGTGGCTCACTAATTTATCAGGCAGCAAAGCGGGCGCTGAGCAGTTTTATATTGCGGGCGCTGCGGCTGTACTTATCGGCGTATTTGCATTTACATTGCCCAAATGCCCGCCACAGAAGCTGATCGCCCGTGGTGCAGGTCTTTCCCAGGCTCTTGGCCTGGATGCATTTAAACTGTTTGGTAATTACAAGATTGCCGTGTTCTTTATCTTCTCCATGTTCCTGGGAGGTGCGCTGCAACTTACCAATGCGTATGGCGATGTATTTCTGGATGAGTTTAAACACTATCCGAAATATGCAGATTCTTTTGTGGTGAAATATTCCACTATCATTATGTCTATTTCACAGATATCAGAAACGCTGTTCATATTGGCCATTCCTTTCTTTTTAAAGCGGTATGGCATTAAAAAAGTAATGCTCATTTCTATGATGGCCTGGGTGCTGCGTTTTGGTTTATTTGGCATTGGTAACCCAACTACGGGGTTGTGGATGATTATCCTTTCCTGTATCGTGTATGGCATGGCATTCGACTTTTTTAATATTTCAGGCTCTTTATTTATTGAAACAAATACACATGCCAAAATACGGTCTTCTGCCCAGGGAATGTTTATGATGATGACTAACGGTTTTGGAGCGGTATTCGGCAGCCTTACTTCTGGATGGCTGATCGAGAAATTTTTTACCAGGCATTTTACGGACAGTACGGGCCTCGCTGATTTTCTGCATACCACACCTGACGATCCGGGGTATTTGTCTGTTTTGTCCGGCCAGTTTCATGTAGCGGTGGGCGCAGATGGTTTATTAAGTCAGCCCGTAGCCATAAGGGAGTGGCCTTTGATATGGTTCACTTTTGCAGCTTATGCCCTGGTCATCGCGATTCTTTTTGCTGTATTCTTCAGGCATAAACACCATCCTGATCAGATAGGCGCTGTAGCCCATTAATCTTCCAGCTTTTACCAACGGCCGTTAGCGGTATTCTGGCAGGAGTTTAGAGGAGAATTGACATTTTCTTCACAACAAAATGACACTATTGCTGTTATTTAATTTGTGGACTTAACTTTGGTGTAACATTCACATAAAAATTATCAACTTTTAAACTATCTTAATAATGGCGAAAGAATTTAACGACGCAAACTTCCAGGCAGAAGTTTTGGATTCAGATAAACTAACTGTAGTAGATTTCTGGGCAGAATGGTGTGGCCCTTGCCGCGCTATAGGCCCGGTAATTGAAGAACTGGCAAAAGAATATGATGGTAAAGTGAACATTGGTAAGCTGAACGTGGATGTGAACCCGCAGGTTTCTATGGACTACGGCATTACTTCTATACCTGCCATCTTATTTATTAAAGGCGGTCAGGTAGTAGATAAATTAGTGGGCGCTCAGCCTAAAGGCAATTTTGTAAAGAAAATTGAGGCACACCTGAACTAAATTTTTGGTTTTGTTTTATTGTTTTATTGGCTCCGCATTATCGCGGGGCTTTTATTTTTTAGTTATCATACCTGTTTTCCAGGTCTTTAGTTCAAGGCCTGCCCCAGGTCGTTCAGGATATCGTTAATGTCTTCCAGTCCTACGCTCATCCTGATCAAACCGTCTGATATCCCCGCCTTTTCCCGCTCTTCTTTTGACATGCCGCTATGCGACATAGAGGCAGGGTGGGAGATCAGCGTGTCAACTGTTCCCAAGGATACTGCACGTACACATAACTGCAGTTTGTTGATGAAATGCACGCTTTGGTCAAACCCGCCTTTTAGCTCAAAACTCAAAACAGCGCCTGCCGCACGCATCTGCTTTTTTGATATAGCATAGTCAGGATGGCTAGCCAGGCCATTGTAATTAACTTTGGCCACGGCAGGGTGGGCAGAGAGATAGTCGGCAACCTGCTCTGCATTACTGCAATGCCTGTCCATTCTTACAGCTAATGTTTTAATCCCCTGCATCAGCATAAAAGCATCGAAAGGGTTACTGTTCCCTCCCAGCAGCTTATGGGTTTTTGCCATTTGGGTACGCATAAAATTGATGTGGCGGCCAACAATAACACCGCCAATAGCGCTGCCATGCCCGTTGAGGAATTTTGTGGTAGAGTGAAAAATATAATCTACCCCATACCTGAAAGGCTGCTGTAAATAGGGCGTAGCAAAAGTATTGTCGATGGTAACAATGACCCCGTGTTTTTGCGCTATCCGGCATACTGCTTCCATATCAGTGCATTGCATAAGGGGGTTGGCAGGAGTTTCAATGTGGATCAGCCTGACGGAAGGATCATTTTTCAATGCCTGCTCAAGCGCGTTGAGGTCGGTTATATTTATAAATACAGTGCGTACTCCAAATGCCGGTAAAAAATTATTTAAGAACTCATAAGTGCCTCCATACAAAACATGGTCAGAGATAATGGTATCGCCGGCTTTTACGAGGCTCATCAGCATAGTAGCCAGTGCAGCCTGCCCGCTTGAAGTAAGGAATGCGTGTGCTTCCATGGGCTCACCTGTTGCTGTTTTTAGCCCATGTGTTTCAAGAGCTGCAACCAGTTGTGCTGCTGCTGAAGTAGTAGGATTGCCAAATCTTGAATAGATAAATCCCTGCTCTTTGCCCGAAAACCGGTCCATTCCCTGCTGGGCGCTGTCAAATGTAAATGTAGATGTTGCATATATAGGTACGAGGTGGGCATGTTCTGCTATATTTTCCTGTACGCCGTGTATGGCTGCAGTAGCCATTTCTGTTATTGTATTCCTGTTCATTTATGAGCGTTGATTCTTTAGTTTTTGAGTGATGTATTGCTGTAATACTATGGCCTGGTTATGTTCAGTGTCTTTGGCGCCATATAAAAAAGTAACAACCGGGTGCTGGCTGCATTCACAGATGAATGCTTCAACTGCATCATTTTCATCAAGCTCAGCCTTATACCTGGTTTGAAATGCCTGCCACAGGGCCGGATCGTGGTTGAACCATTTACGCAAGGCAGTGCCGGGGGCTATTTCTTTTGCCCACAGGTCTAAATGGATAGTAGCTTTAGAGATACCTCTTGGCCAGACACGGTCAACCAAAACCCGGAACCCGTCTTCCTTTGAGAACGGTTCGTATACCCTTTTTATATGAATATCGGGTTTCATAAAAAACAACTTTTCTCCTGTAAAAATAAAGATATTTTTATCTTTTATTGTTTCGGCCTATCTGGGGTGTATGACCAATCAATCTTTTTATAATTTTATTGATCGCCTCTCCACAACAAACAGCCATCGCCGTAGCTTAAAAAGCGGAAGTGATTTTCAAGGGCATAATTATAAATTTTCCTCCAGTCATTACCCACCAGTGCGGCCACCAGGAGCAGGAGAGTAGAGGCGGGCTGGTGAAAATTAGTAACCAGGCCATCAATCATTTTGAAATCATAGCCGGGGGCAATGATGATTTGCGTTTTAGCAATCAGTTGGCTGGTATTTTGGGTATCCAGGTAGGTAAGCAGCGCCCTGAGCGTTGCTTCTTTTGAGGGTGGAGAAAGTGTTTCGTATGGTTCCCATTGGGTAAGCACGGGCAGGGTATGATCAAAAATACGAGGATGGCTGATGAGCTTCGCGCCCACCCAGTACATACTTTCAAGCGTTCTTAAAGAAGTAGTGCCCACGGCTACCAGGGGCCCCTCCTTATGCTCCAGCAGTTGTTGTATCAGCTCCCGGCCCACTTCAATAAATTCAGCGTGCATCTCATGCTCTTGCATGGTTTCGGCTTTTACCGGTTTAAAGGTTCCTGCGCCTACATGCAGCGTTACAAAGTGTTGCTTTATTCTTTTTTTGTTGAGTGATGCCAGTACTTCTTTGGTAAAGTGCAATCCTGCGGTTGGTGCGGCCACCGATCCATCGTAACGTGCAAATACGGTCTGGTATCGGTTTTTATCTGCTGTCTCATCTGCTCTTTTTATATAAGGGGGTAAGGGTACATGACCCGCATGGTGTAATACCTCAGCAAAGCTCAGGCTGCTGTCCCAGCTAAGCGCTACCACGTAGCAATCGCTTCTTTTTTCAATAAGCGCCGCCTCAAGCGTGTAAGACTGTCCACTTACAGAAAAAGGTAAGGATAACAGCTGCCTGCTTTTCCACTTGGCGGCGCCTCCAATCAGACAAAGCCAGTTTACTTTGCCCGTTTCATTCATTGCGGAAGTAATATCAGCGTACATTTCATGGGGTTGCAGGCAAAAAACTTCAATGAGTCCGCCGGTATCTTTTTTAAATAAGAGCCTGGCCTCAACCACCCTCGTATTGTTAAAGATCACCAGGCTACCACCGGGAATATGTTGGGCTATATTCCTGTAAATATCTGTATGGATCTTCCCTTTTTCAAAAATGAGGAGCCGGGCGTCGTCCCGGTTTGGTAAAGGGTGAAACGCAATTTTCTCTTCCGGCAGTTCGTAGGTAAAATCCTTTATAGATAAGTTTTTAGGATGCATTTTTTAGTTTTATGAAGTCATTCCCCAAAGCATTCGGGATGCTGCTATTATTGGTTTTGTCATGTTCACTTCACTTGCTGAACCTTTCCTGTCTGTACCAATGCAGCAAAAATCTGTATTTTCAGCAGTTTTTACAACCCGATACGCATAATTTTGCACCGTTTTTTGGGATTTCCACTTTTAAATCACATTAATCCACATTATATTAACATCTGTTTTTTAGAAAATCGCCTGAAATTGACTGAATCCCTTTACTGTATTGCATTATAGCCATTTTTTATTTGTGGATAAATCAAAAATGCTAAAATTTGGTAGATAAGTGGGAAAAAGTGTTACTTTGTGTTAGTTTAGTATTTGCAAATCACATAAACACTATTTATGACCGGTTTCCTTGGAGAGTTTGAGGCCACAGTTGATGCAAAGGGCCGCTTTCTTTTACCGGCTGGCTTTAAAAAGCAGCTGGCGGAGGGGGATACCGAACGTTTTGTCATAAACAGGGGATTTGAAAAGTGCCTGAGTCTTTATCCGCTAAGTTCCTGGGAACCCATTGCGGAAAAGATCAATGCGCTGAATGATTTTGATCCTAAAGTGAGGCAGTTCAAACGCTATTTTTTGAACGGAGCTTCTATAGTGGAACCGGATAGTGCAGGCAGGCTTTTGCTGCCGCCAACATTGAGAGAGTACGCTACGCTTCAGAAAGATATAGTGCTGGTTCCTGCAGGTAATAAAATGGAGATCTGGGATACTGCTAAGTATAAAGAGTTCTTTGATTCGTTCTCACCTGAGTCGTTCAGCGACCTGGCCAATTTGGTTATGGGGGGCGGACCAAGTTGAAATGTTTAAAAGTTAATAAGTTGAAAAGGAAAAACAACAGGAGCAGGAATGGAGAAGAAAAAGAAGCCTTGTCAACTTTTGAACCAGTCAACTTTTCAACCGGCTACCACATTCCTGTATTGCTGCATGAAACCATCGAAGGGTTAAATATTAATCCGCAGGGTATATATGTGGATGCCACATTTGGCGGTGGCGGCCACTCTGCCGAAATATTAAAGCACCTGGATGAAGAGGGACGGTTGTACGCTTTTGACCAGGATGCAGATGCGCAGCAAAATGTGCCGGATGATCAACGGGTAACTTTTATTCCCGAAAACTTCAGGCATCTGCAAAGGTTCCTGCGCCTGCACGGGGTGAGCCGGGTGGATGGGATACTGGCTGATCTGGGTGTTAGCAGTCATCAGTTTGATGAAGCAGATCGTGGCTTTAGCACCCGGTTTAATGCTGATATGGATATGCGGATGGATAGGAGGCAGCCGGTTACAGCGTTTGATGTGGTGCAAAATTACCCTGAAGTGAGGCTGCATAAGTTGTTTGAGCAATACGGGGAAGTGACTAATGCCCGGACGCTTGCAAAAACCATAGTGTCGGTGCGTAATTCGGTTTCACTTAAAACCATTGACGGGTTTAAAAATGCGCTGAGGGATGTAGTAAAAGGAAATCCGAATAAGTATTTCGCACAGGTTTTCCAGGCATTAAGGATGGAAGTGAATGAAGAAGTACAGGCGCTGAAAGATATGCTGGAGCAATCTGTTGCATTGCTAAAGCCGGGCGGCAGGATAGCGGTCATTACCTTTCATTCCATAGAAGACAGGCTGGTGAAGCGTTTTTTTAAAGATGGAAGTTTTGAAGAGGCGGATGAAAATCCTTTTATGAATACAAAAAAGGAGCAGGTGCTTAAGGTGATTACAAAAAAGCCTGTAGTAGCCGCTCAGGAAGAACTAAAAAGAAATACAAGATCCAGAAGCGCTAAGCTGAGAGTTGCAGAAAAACTGTGATGGAAGATAAAGAGACGGAATACTTATCATAACCGGGAAGCACTGCCCTTTAAAGGATAGGGGCGGGATGAAGTCAACTACAAAACATTAGATATGAAAGAAAAGCGGTTGAAATTGAGCTGGAAAAAATGGTTGAATTATCAATCCATTGTAAGGCAGGTGCCGTTTCTTTTCTTTCTTGCTTTTCTTGCAGTAGTATATATCTACAACGGGCACACTGCTGATAAAACAGTTCGGAAAATAAATGCAATGGCCAAAGAGGTAAAGGAATTACAGTGGGAATATAAAAACCTGAAAAGTGAAGTAATGTTCCGCAGTAAGCCCAGTGAATTGTCAAAAGCCCTACGGCCGCTGGGGCTGAGTGAGCTAAATGAAACACCTTATGTGCTAAGGGATTCGCTGGAAAGCTACATGGCCAATGTGCAGTAAATGATTAGTTGAAAGTAAAGTAAAAACTTATAATTTCTGTCAAACTCTTTACAGGAGCGGATTTTAACTCCCTCTCCAAAGGAGAGGGCAGGGGTGAGGTTGGAATATGGAGATAAAAAAAGACATATTATGGCGTGTGTATCTGTGCTTTATCGGCATAGTGGTGCTGTCTGTTATGGTGCTGGGTAAAGCTGTTGTTATCCAGAAGTTCCAGGGAGAGCATTGGAGAAGCATGGGCGATAGTATGCACCAGAAAATTGTGGAGATCAATGCGGACAGGGGCACTATCTTCAGCGAAGACGGGCAAATGTTAAGCACTTCGCTGCCGCAGTTTGATATTTATATGGACTTTAAGGCCGATGGACTTCGTGATAAAGGTGGAAAGATCTATAACCTGTATATTGATTCTTTTGCCGTAGCTATGGCTGCATATTTTAAAGATAAAACCGCAAAGGAATACAGGGCCGAATTTGATAAAGCCTATAACAAAGGCAACAGGTATTATGCTTTAAAGAAGAAAATTTCTTTTGCTGATTATAAAGCCCTCCGGGAGTTTCCTTTGATCCGGCTGGGAAAAAATAAAAGCGGCATCATTGTAGAGCAGACGAGCAAACGTATTGCTCCTTTCGGGTTGCTGGCTAACAGAACTATTGGCTTAAGCCGTGAATATATCAACAGTGAGGGTAAGGTGAAGAAGATGAATGTAGGCCTTGAAATGAGCTACGACAGTTTGCTGAACGGGCAAAATGGTCAGCGATTGGTCAGGTTTATTTCAGGCGGAGCAGTGCCGGTACAGGGTTTCCAGGTAGAGCCTGAAGATGGAAAAGATATCTATACTACGTTGGATGTAAACATGCAGGATATTACCGAAACTGCATTATTGCGCATGTTGCAGTCAACACATGCTGAGTATGGAACAGCTATTTTAATGGAAACCAAAACAGGTAAGATTAAAGCCATTGCCAATCTTGGACGTAACCCTAATGATACCACCTATTGGGAGAATGATAACTATGCGCTGAGGGTTACAGAGCCCGGCTCAACCATTAAAATAGTAAGTTATCTTGCCGCAATAGATAAGGGAGATGTTAAGCCGGGAGATTTATTTGAAGTAGGCAGCACAGGGCGTATGCAGGTAGGTCCGCGTCCTATTACTGATGCGCATAGGATGCCCAAAAGCGTGCTGACAATAGAAGAATGTATAGCACATAGCTCTAATGTGGGAATGGGCAGGGTAGCACTTAAAGCTTTTGGTAAAAAACCTGTTGAGTTTAAAGAGTACCTGGATAAATACCACCTTACCAAAAAATCCCCTATCGATCTTGCTGCCATACCTAACCCCAGGGTTGCCCCGCTGCAAGTAGATCATGGCGGCCAGATGAACCTGGTAACTATGGCCTTCGGGTATGCTATACAGATAAGCCCTATGCAATTATTAACCTTGTATAATGCTATCGCCAATAACGGTACTATGGTTAGCCCCTACCTGGTGAATAGTGTACGTAACAAAGGGGTAGTGGTAAAAGAAATGCAACCGGCTGTTCTGGAGCAGCAAATAGGTAAACCAGCAACCATTGAAGCAGCCAGAAAAGCACTTGAATTGGTAGTTACTGAAGGATCCGGAAAAAATGTATTTAAAGATATGCCCTTCCAGGTAGCAGGTAAAACGGGTACGGCACGGGTGGCAGATGGTAATACCAAATATGGCGCCGGTATTTACCAGGCTTCATTTGCCGGCTATTTTCCAGCTAACAATCCGCAGTATTCCTGCATTGTAGTAGTTCGTACCAAAGCAGGTTCCGGCCTGTATTACGGAGGCCAGCTGGCCGCACCGGTATTTCGCGAAATTGCCACGAAAGTGTACTCTATGTATGTAGACCGGAAAACGCCCAAAGAGTATGAAGGCGCTGTTGACAGCACAAGCTATTTTTATGCCGGCAGCTCTAATGCTATTAAGAACGTGCTGAGCTACCTGGATATGCCTTATGTGGATTCTATACAGCAAAACGGCTGGGCCTCCATGTATGCAACGAATTATAAGAGGATTTTAAAAACCAACATAGTGAAAGATAACCTGGTGCCTAATGTAAAAGGGATGGGGCTTAGAGATGCAATCAGGTTATTGGAAGAGATGGGGTTGCGCGTGCGTGCAAAGGGTAGTGGGAAAGTGACTGATCAGTCCATTCAGCCGGGTGCGCCTTTCAGGAAAGGGCAGGACATCGTATTGAATCTTGTTTAATTCATTCTCATAATATATTCATTTGCCGTATTGTGCAATTACAGGAAGTTCTATATAAAACCAGTTTAATATCGGTGTCAGGAAATACGGATACAGAGGTGACTGGTATTTGTATCGACTCCCGTAGTATTCAGCCGGGAAACCTGTTTATAGCGCTGAAAGGTGTGGCGGCTGATGGTCATCAGTTCATTGAAAAAGCAATTACAGGTGGTGCTATGGCCATAGTGTGCGAAGTGCTGCCATCTGATGTTGCAGCAGGAGTAGTATACGTGCAGGTAGAAAACAGTGCAGCCGCTGCGGGTATAATGGCCCATAATTTTTATGGGAACCCGTCTGCACAGCTACAACTGGTTGGGGTTACCGGAACCAATGGTAAAACTACTGTTGCCACTTTGCTGTACCAGCTATTTAGCGGCCTGGGATATAAATGTGGTTTGATAAGTACAGTGCAGAATCATATAGGCAATACTATTCTTCCCGCTACTCACACCACACCCGATGCGGTTCAACTGAACCAACTGTTGAGAAATATGGCGGACGAAGGTTGTTCTTATGTATTTATGGAAGTAAGCTCCCATGCCATAGATCAGCATCGTACAAATGGTTTAGAGTTTGCGGGAGGCATTTTTACCAATATAACACATGATCACCTGGATTATCATAAAACATTTGATGAGTACATCCGTGTAAAGAAACAGTTCTTTGATGGTTTGCCCAAGGCTGCTTTTGCTATCACCAATATAGATGATAAAAGAGGGATGGTGATGGTGCAGAATACAAAGGCTATAGTCAAAACCTATTCTTTAAAAGCCGTAAGTGATTTCAAAGGAAAAGTGCTGGATAATGGCATTATGGGGTTGCACATGAATATAGACGGACAGGAAGTGCACTTTCGCCTGATCGGCGAGTTTAATGCGCACAATCTTTTAGCAGTGTATGGTGCTGCAGTTTGCCTGGGGCAGGGTAAGTATGAAGTGCTGCAGATGCTTAGCACTTTAAATGGTGCAGAAGGACGGTTTGAGTACATCATGTCCCCGGTAGAAAGGGTGATTGCTATTATTGATTATGCGCATACGCCCGATGCTTTATTAAATGTGCTGGCAACGATAAAAAAGTTAAAGAAAGGTTTTGAGCAGGTGATAACAGTAGCAGGTTGCGGTGGTAACAGGGATAAGACCAAAAGGCCGGTAATGGCTGAGGTAGCCTGTGAATACAGCGACAAAGTAATATTTACAAGCGATAACCCCCGCTTTGAAGACGCAGGTGAAATTATAAAAGAGATGGAGGCAGGAGTGCCTGCGGCTGCGAGAAGAAAATGTATTTCAATTGCGGACAGGAAGGAAGCCATAAAAACAGCCATCAGTTTTGCGGATAAAGAAGATATTGTTTTGGTGGCAGGTAAGGGGCACGAAAAATACCAGGAGATAAATGGTGTAAAGCATCATTTTGATGATAAGGAAGTAGTAAGGGAAGTATTTGAATTGTTGGGTAAATAAAAGTTAAAAGGTTTAAAAGTTGATAGGGATTTTCCTTATAAGCTTTTCAGCCAATCAACATATCAACTGAATTATGTTATATCACTTATTTGAATGGTTTAAGCAACAGGGGATCAACTTTCCCGGAAGGCAACTGATGGAGTTCCAAACCTTCCGCATTATGATGGCAGTGCTGCTTGCCCTGATCATTACATTGGTGTATGGCAAAAAGCTGATCAATATCCTGCGTGCAAAGCTGGTAGGCGAAACCGTTCGTGATTTAGGTCTGGCCGGCGAGCAGGCCAAGAAAGGGACGCCAACAATGGGTGGTATTATCATCATACTGGGTATCCTGGTACCCACTTTGCTTTTTGCCCGTTTGAATACAGTGTATGTATTACTTATGCTGGCCTGTACTATATGGCTGGGAATTATCGGGTTTATTGATGATTATTTAAAGCTGAGGGCAAAGCGCCTGGCACAGGAGCAGGGAGTTGCTTATAAAAAAGGCGATAAAGATGGCCTTGCAGGATGGTTTAAGATTTTTGGCCAGGTAGGGATAGGTATCCTGGTAGGGGCGGTTTTATATTTTAACAGCGATGTTAAGATATGGAGGGAATACCATGGCACTCCTAATCCGGGCAATCCCAATATTATTACCCGGATGGTGAATAATAAGGAAAAGCATTTTGTGGAGACCAAAGAGCCCATTACTACTATCCCGTTTGTAAAAAATCACGAGTTTAATTACTCCAGGCTGCTGCCGGATGCTTTAAAACAATATACATGGGTCTTATATATTCTGGTAGTAATATTCATTATAACAGCAGTATCGAATGCTTCCAATATTACAGACGGACTGGATGGGCTGGCTTCGGGCACTTCTGCTTTAATAGGAGTATTGCTGGGCATCTTTGCCTACGCCAGTGGTAACTTTTTCTTTGCGGACTATCTTAATATCATGTATATACCCAATCTAGGTGAGCTGTCAATATTTCTTGCAGCAATGATAGGAGCCTGCGTAGGTTTTATGTGGTATAACTCTTACCCGGCGCAGGTGTTTATGGGAGATACGGGCAGCTTAACATTAGGAGGTATTATAGCAGCTATTGCCATTATTGTACATAAAGAATTGCTGATACCTATTTTCTGCGGGGTGTTTTTTGTAGAGATATTAAGTGTGAGCTTACAGGTTACTTATTTTAAGTACACTAAAAAGAAGTATGGTGAGGGAAGACGTATTTTCTTAATGAGTCCCCTGCACCACCATTTTCAAAAAAAAGGGTATCATGAAGCAAAGATTGTAACCCGCTTTTGGATCATACAGGTAATGCTCGTAGTAATATGTCTGGTAACACTTAAACTAAGATAATAGTGCCGAAGAAACTGATCATACTGGGTGGTGGTGAAAGCGGGGTTGGTGCGGCCATTCTGGCTAAGCAGAAAGGGTATGATGTATTTGTTTCTGATAGCGGTTCTTTGAAGGAAGTATATCGTAATGAGCTGGATGCTGCGGGTATTGAATGGGAAGAAAGCACGCATAGCGAAGAAAGGATCCTGGCTGCGGACGAGATCATGAAAAGTCCCGGCATACCGGAGAAGAATGAAATGGTAAAAAAGATCCGACGGAAAGGGATTCCTGTTATCAGTGAGATTGAGCTGGCATACAGGTTTAAAGGCGATAGTAAAATAGTGGCTATTACAGGCAGCAATGGTAAAACCACTACTACCTCGCTTATTTGGCACATTTTGAAAACCGGGGGGATAGACGCTGCGTTGGTAGGTAATATAGGTGAGTCGTTTGCAAAGCAGGTGGCTATAGATCCAAAGCCCGTGTATGTAGTGGAGGTTAGCAGTTTTCAGATGGATGATATTGTTGATTTCAGGGCAGATATAGCAGTACTGACCAACATTACAGAAGATCACCTAGACCGCTACGATTACAATTTTGAAAAGTATATAAAAAGCAAGTTCAGGATAATAGAGAATCAAAAGGCAGGCGATTACTTCATTTACAACCTGGATGATGAAGTAACCATGAAATATATAGATCAATTTAATATTAATTCTAACCCATTAACGATCAGTATGGCAAACGAAAAAAGCGCGGCATTTATCAGGGACGGCAATATGTACGTAAGAGCAGGAGAGGATTTTATGACAATGAGCGTATTTGATTTTACGCTTAAAGGTAAACACAACCAATACAATACTATGGCAGGATGCCTGGCGGGTACCACAATGGAGATCCGGAAAGAAAAGATTCGTGAGGCGGTACAAACCTTCCAGAACCTGGAGCACAGGATGGAGTATGTGGCCACTATCCGGGGAGTAGAGTTTATCAATGATAGCAAAGCTACCAACCTGAACTCTACCTGGTTTGCGCTGGAAAATATGGACAAACCCACGGTATTGATTTTAGGAGGTGTTGACAAAGGGAATGATTACAGCTTGCTGATGGATATGGTAAAAGAAAAGGTGAAAGCAATCATTTGCCTGGGGGTGGATAATAAAAAAATTCATGAGGCTTTTGAAGAAGTAGTGCCTGTTATGGTAGATACAACCAGTGCGCAGGAAGCCGTAGTAGCCGCTTTCAGCTACTCTGAGAAAGGAGACGTGGTGTTGCTGAGTCCTGGTTGTGCCAGCTTCGATCTGTTTAAAAATTACGAAGACAGGGGAACACAGTTTAAAAGCGCTGTAATTGATCTGTAAAATGATGTAGCTGGTTTAGTATATAACCCGTCTGTGAACAATTAACTAATAACATTGAACTAAGCGATGTCTGCAACAACTGAAATAAGAAGCAATATACCGTCTACGGACTGGCGCGAGAACTTAAATCGCCATACCCGTGGTGATAAGGTGATATGGGCATTGGTGGTATTACTTACGCTGGTATCTCTTTTAGCAGTGTACAGCGCCACAGGTTCTTTGGCATATAAAAATTATAAAGGCAATACAGAAATATATCTTTTTAAGCAGATCATTTTTATTCTCCTGGGTTTTGCAATAGTGTACTTTGCGCACAGGGTTAATTATACCATCTACTCAAAAGTAGCACAGATATTGTTTTTGTTAAGCATTCCGCTGCTGATCTATACATTGTTTTTTGGTGCCAAGATCAATGAAGGCAGCCGGTGGATCAAATTGCCCATCATCAACATGACCATGCAAACCTCCGATCTGGCCAAGCTTGCGTTATTCATGTACCTGGCAAGGTTGCTTAGCAGGAAACAGCAGGTGATTAAGGATTTTAAAAAAGGGTTTTTGCCGGTAATCATTCCCATTGCCATAACCTGTATGTTGATTGCTCCCGCAAACCTGTCTACAGCCCTGCTGCTTGGTGCCAGCTGTATGATCTTATTATTCATTGGAAGGGTGAATACAAAGCATCTTTTAATGGTAGCAGGCCTTGCTTTAATACCCATAACCATGCTGATCATTGCAGCAGTGGCACAGCATCATTCAGATAAAGAACCGGCTCCTGTGGTTACAGAACATTTGTCGGCTGAAGCTCCTGCAAAGAAGTCTGGTGGTATATGGGTCCGTGTAAGTACTTGGGTGGGACGCGTAGAGAACTTTATGTATGGCGGTAAAGAGGCTGATACCGATGAAATGTATCAGGTGAACCAGGCAAAAATAGCTATAGCAAAAGGAGGCATTCTGGGTGTGGGGCCCGGCAACAGTACCACCCGTGACTATTTACCACAGGCATATAACGACTTCATTTTTGCGATCATTATAGAAGAGTATGGTATAATAGGTGGTGCCTTCCTGGTATTTGTATATCTGGTGTTTTTGTTCAGATGTATCAGGATCTTTAAAAAATGTCCGTTTGCTTTCGGAGCTTTCCTGGCACTGGGACTGAGTTTTACACTGGCCATACAGGCATTGGCTAATATGGCGGTAACGGTAAACCTGTTTCCGGTTACGGGCGTTACGCTGCCGTTAGTGAGTATGGGAGGTTCCAGCTTTTTATTTACCTGCCTGGCAATAGGTATTATTTTAAGCGTATCCAGGAACGTTGAAAGCCTTGAGCCAGTTAAAGTAGTAGGACCGGATGTAACAGGGGATAACAAAGATAAAAGTGAGTAAAAAAATTATCATAGCAGGTGGTGGTACGGGAGGTCATATATTCCCGGCAATAGCTATAGCCAATGCGCTGAAGCAGAGGGAGCCGGATACAGCATTTCTGTTTGTAGGAGCTAAGGGGAAAATGGAGATGGATAAAGTACCGCAGGCAGGGTACAATATAAGAGGCATAGATATAGCAGGGTTTAATCGCCGTTCTTTGATAAAAAATATCGGGCTTCCGGTAAAAATTATAAAAAGCTTTTTCCAGGTAAGGAAGATCTTTAAAGAGTTCAGACCTGATGCAGTCATTGGAGTGGGAGGGTACTCCACTTTTCCTGTGCTGAAACATGCCCAGGCCCAGGGTATTCCCACATTTATTCATGAGTCTAACTCTTTTGCAGGCAAGGCCAATAAAATGTTGGCTAAGCATGCCACGAAGATCTTTACAGGAACAGACGGTATGGAGCAATTTTTTCCTGCAGATAAGATCATTGTTACAGGTAACCCGGTGCGCAGCCAGATTGTAAATGCTGCCATCAGTAAAAAAGAGGCCCTTGATTTTTTTGGACTGGAAGAAGGAAAAACAACCCTGCTGGTGGTAGGTGGGAGCCTGGGCGCTAAATCTGTTAACGAAGCGGTGCTGGCCGGTGTGGATGAATTGCTGAAGGCGGGTTTGCAGCTCATCTGGCAAACGGGTAAAACCTTATCAGCCCAGGCCGCGCATGTGGCTGAAGAGTATAAGCAGGTATGGGCTAATGAGTTTATTACAGATATGGAATATGCTTATGCTGCCGCAGATATTATCGTAGCAAGAGCAGGAGCCATGACAGTGGCTGAGATATGTGTAACTAAAAAGCCGGCGGTTTTTGTCCCCTACCCTTATGCTGCGGAAAATCATCAAACGGTAAATGCTCAGCAGTTGGTGAATAAGGGCGCTGCTTTAATGGTAAAGGATACGGAGGCCGGGAGCAAAGTGGTGAAGAGGGTGATTGAGCTGGCAGCCGATGATAATAAAAGACAGGAAATAAGCAACAATCTTTCTAAGCTGGCTATTACCAATGCAGCGGAAATGGTAGCGGATGAAATTTTAAAAAGTATTGAATAAATCCATTTTGGATGAGCGTAACACACAAACATATTGACCAGGTACAGACCGTTTACTTTATCGGTATCGGCGGCATTGGTATGAGCGCCATTGCAAGGTACTTTGCGTCAATTGGTAAAAAAGTGAGTGGTTACGATAAAACAGAAACGGAAAATACAAGGGATTTGCAGGCAGCAGGTATTGAGGTGCATTATACCGAAGACGTGGAACGTATCCCTAAAGATGCCGATTATGTAGTGTACACGCCTGCCGTGCCCAAAGATCATAAAGAGCTGGTGTATTACCAGGAGCAGGGTTATCCGGTTGTAAAGCGCAGTGATATTTTGCAGGTGATCACGGAAACCACGTTCAATATATGCGTGGCCGGCACACATGGTAAAACCACTACTTCAACTATGGTAGCGCATTTGCTGCGCGATAGCGGGTATGGGTGTAACGCTTTCCTGGGTGGAATTTCTGCCAATTATGACACTAATTTCTGGAGCAGCGCCAATAATGTTTGTGTGGTAGAAGCAGATGAGTATGACCGGAGCTTTTTGAAATTAAGTCCTGATGTGGCAGTAGTAACGGCAATGGACGCAGATCACCTGGATATTTACGGGACTGAAGAGAACGTAAAAGAGGCTTTCAGGGAATTTGCAGGAAAGGTGAAACCCGGAGGGCTTTTACTTAAAAAGTTTGGTCTGGAAAGGAAACTCGCGGCAGACAGAACATTGACCTACAGCCTGCAAAACGACAGTGCTGAAATACATGCGGCCAATATCCAAATGAAAGATGGCGGCTACTATTTTGATGCAGTATTGGAGGAGAAAACTATTGAAGGTATAAGGCTGAACATGGGTGGTATGCATAATGTGGAAAATATGATGGCGGCTATTGCTGTGGCCGACAGTATGGGCATAGAGGAAGAAAAGATAAAAAATGCGGTAGCCGGTTTTAAAGGGGTGAAAAGGCGTTTTGAATACATCATTCCCACCTCTCCTTTAGGGGAGAGGCTTGTGTTTGTAGATGATTATGCCCATCATCCGGAAGAGCTGAAAGCGTTGATAAATGGTGTAAAATCACTGTTCCCGGGAAAAAGATGTACGCTTATTTTTCAGCCTCATTTATTTACCAGGACCCGGGACTTTGCATCAGCATTTGCAGAAGTGTTAGGTAAGGTGGATCGTGTCATTTTGTTACCTGTATACCCGGCGCGTGAGCTGCCCATAGAGGGCGTAAGCAGCAGCATGATTTTAGAAAATGTGGAGCTGGAAGCAAAAGCATTATATACCAAAGAACAATTACTGGACTGGGTAGAAAACAATTTTGCTGTAAACAGGGACAAAGAATTTGGAGAAGTATTGATTACCGCAGGTGCGGGAGATATAGATAAGCTGGTAGCGCCTATAAAACAGATTTTAATAAAGTGAAAAGAAAAAGGGCTATAAAACGATTTTTTCTGACGCTCATGTGGTTGGGCGTAGCAATAGGCATGGGCACTGTTATCACTGCTGCTATGCGTGTACAGGAAGCAGGCGTTTGTAAAGGCTATGATATCCAGATTGAAGGTTTTAAAGATGATATGCTCTTTACTTCAAAAGAGCAGATAG
>JASGDI010000060.1:0-35475 GCA_049841335.1 Niabella sp.
GTATTTGCTTTAAGAACCAATAGCGGCCTGGGTGTGGGAGAGTTTACCGACCTTAAATTACTGGCGGACTGGGCGGTTAAAACAGGATTGAAATTGATACAAATACTGCCAGTTAACGATACCACAGCAACACATACCTGGGTGGACTCTTATCCATACGCCGCTATATCTGCTTTTGCATTGCATCCTGTATACATAAACCTGGAAGCTATTGACGGTAAAAAGAATAAGAACTGGGAAGCCTCTTTAAAAAGCAAACGCAAACAGCTGAATGAGCTGGCGCATATAGACTATGAGGCAGTGATGAAATTTAAGATGGCTGCTTTGCAGGAACTGTTTGATGAGAACGGAAGCTCCTACCTGGAAACGCAGGATTATAAAGATTTTTTTGAAGACAACCGGCATTGGTTAAAGCCTTATGCTGCATTCTGCTACCTGCGCGACAAATTTGGCTCTCCCAACCCTGCAGACTGGGGAGCCAATGCTGTTTATGAAGAGCATAAGGTGAATGAGTTTTTTGAAGAAAAAAACATTGCCTGTAAGCAGGTTCAGTTTTTTTGTTATGTTCAGTATCAGCTGCACCTGCAATTAAGTGATGCGGTGGGCTATGCTCATAAAAAGGGTATTGTTATGAAAGGCGATATACCTATTGGCGTATATCGTTACGGGTGCGATGCCTGGGTAGCGCCGAAACTGTATAATATGCAATGGCAGGCCGGGGCACCGCCGGATGACTTCGCCGTTAAGGGGCAGAACTGGGGATTCCCTACCTATAACTGGCAGCAAATGCAGGAGGATGGCTTTGCATGGTGGCGTGAGCGTTTTAAACAGATGAGCTGTTATTTTGATGCATTCAGAATTGATCATATACTTGGTTTTTTCAGAATATGGAGCATCCCGCTTCATGCAGTGCAGGGTATTATGGGTCGATTTGATCCCTGTATCCCGGTGCATGTCAGCGAATTTGGTGAACAGGGGATATGGTTTGATTATGAGAGGTTTTGTATGCCTTATATTATCGATGAAGTTTTGTGGGAATTGTTCCGTGAAAAAGCGGAGGAAGTGAAGAAGCAGTTTTTGCAGAAACGCGGCCCCCATCAGTATATATTACTTTCTCAGTTCGACACGCAAAAGAAAGTAGAAGCCTGTTTTAAAGAACAACAGGATGCCGAAAGCATTAAGTTACGTAACGGGTTATATGATCTGATCAGCAATGTGATTTTGTTTGAGCACGAAGGATCTTCCCAAACGGCTTTCCATTTCAGGATATCGCTTGATGAAACCAGCTCTTTCCGCCATTTGCAGCCTCAGATAAGGGAGAAACTGTGGAATCTTTATATTGATTATTTCTATCGCAGGCAAAATGAATTCTGGAAAAATGAATCGCTCAAAAAATTGCCCGGGTTGAAAGCAGTAACGGATATGCTGGTATGCGGGGAAGACCTGGGCATGGTGCCTGATAGTGTGCCCGGGGTAATGAAACAACTGGGTATTTTGAGCCTCGAAATTCAGAGAATGCCTAAACAGCAGGGTGCTGCATTCTTTAACCCTGCTCATGCACCTTACCTGTCGGTGGTAACGCCCTCTACACATGATATGAGCACCATACGTGGCTGGTGGCAGGAAGATCGCAATATTACGCAGCAATTTTATAACACCGAATTAGGCCAGAGCGGGGAAGCGCCCTATTTCTGTGAGCCATGGATCAACAGGGCTATTGTGCTGCAGCATTTATATTCGCCTGCTATGTGGAGTATTTTCCAGTTACAGGATATTTTAGGCATGAGCGCCACCTTACGACGGGAAAATCCGGAGGACGAACGCATCAACATCCCCGCTAATCCGCAACACTACTGGCGATACCGTATGCACCTTACCCTGGAGCAGTTGCTGAAGGAGAAAGATTTTAATGAAGAGCTGAAAGGCTATGTCGTGAACAGCGGGAGGTAGCTGTGTTGTTATGAGTAAAAAAACAAATACTCAATAGGCAATGTTCAATAGGTTAATGCTCAATGCTACTTTGATGAATATTGAGCGTTGACTTATTGAATATTGATTATTTTTTTAGCATTCAATTTCAGGAAGAATAACTTACCGGCAGTTTAATAATTCCCTTCTCCTTTGCCACCTTCTACTATAGCCACGCTGGCGCTGCATCCCAGGCGGGTAGCGCCGGCTTCTACCAGTTGCCTCGCAAATGTATAGTCGCGTATACCGCCGCTGGCCTTAATGCCGGTGCCTTGCGGCAGATGTTTCTTAAACAATTCAACAGCATGCACGCTGGCTCCTTTTTCTGCGTACCCGGTGGAAGTTTTCAGGTAGTCGATGCCTGCGGCACCATACAGCTCACAGCATTTGATAACCTCATTGTCGGTAAGCACACCGCTTTCAATAATGATTTTAACGGTTTTTCCTTTTTCTTTTATCAGGGGAATTAAATGATTGGCCTCGTTAGCCAGGTATTGCCAATCGTTGTTTTTCAGAGCGATCAGGTTAATAACAATATCCAGCTCATCGGCCCCATCTACAATGGCCAGCAACACTTCAGCCAGCTTGGCCTCTATAGCGGAGTAGCCAAACGGAAAGCCGATAACGGTACATGTTTTCACCAGGCTGCCCTGTAATAATTCTTTTGTTTTCCTCACAAATGGAGGTGGCACACACGCAGATGCAAAGCCATATTGCCGGGCTTCCGCACAAACTTTTTCGATATCGCTTACCAGGGTTGTGGGTTTTAATATAGTATGATCGATGTATTGATTCAGTTTCATAAAATTGTTTATAAGAGTTCAATAAATAGCTTTTCAGGAACATCAAAATTGCTGTCCCGTTTGTAAAGAGTCCCTGTCGAAATAATTTGGTTACCCGTTTTAAAAACCTTAAAAGGATAATATTTTGTATGGATCGTTCGAAGGTGCTGATAAGTGGTTAGTGAATACACTTCAATCGTTTTTTCGTTCGTTCCGGCATATATTTCATTTGAGGTGTTGTCAACCGCATACGATCCGAATTTTTTATTAATATTTTGAAGCTGTCCTACTTGTAATAAATCTTTGCTGAATATGTTTCCGGTTTCTGATGTGATAAACCTGCCGTTTGAACCAAGCATTTCAAATATTTTGCCGTGGGCAATATAAGGGTTCATTTCCACATCTTTTAACTGGGTAAGAATTTTCCCGGAACTGCTGAAGCTATAATAGCTTAAGGCTAAACCGGAGGGAGACATAGCAACTTCAACCATTTCGGTGTTCGATCCCGGTATTTTTTTTATCATTCGGTCATTCCAAAAGCCACCTTGTTCTACCAGGTTTCTTCCTGCTCTGGAAAATACCCGGAGTGGATTGTTCATCCAGGCATCTGTATTGGCAAAAAGTAATCCGTTATTAAAAAAAACAGAACGGGTACTTATTCTATTACCTACCTGTATTTGACTTTTCATTGCCAAAGTCAGCGCATCATAAATAATGATCCGCCCGTCAGCTGTGGGCACATATAATTCTTTTTCATTATTAAAAGTGGCAAGATCACTGTAACCAATTGCCGGCCTTGTAGTGACCATTACCACACCTGCATTAACTGAGTGGGTGATTTTATCAGCGGCAATATCAAAAATTTTAATTTCTCCGGCACTATTAAAAAAGTAAATCAGTTTCTTTTCTGCATCATACAGGGCATCAAATGCCTTAATATCCGCTATTTTTATTTCTTTTCTTTGATAGGTTCTTTCAACACTTTTTACTTCGCTGGAGTTGTATTGAAACTTAAAAACCACTTCATAGGTTATATTGGTGGTGTATGGAATATCTTTATCCGTATAAGTTGTTTTTGCTATGTCATAAATTCGGGCCTGCTCTGTTTTATCCATATTTTCTACTTTCCGAAAAACAAAATACTGGCCTAAAATGTTCCTGGTATAGTTGGTATGCCAGTGAAGAATAATGCTGTCGCTATCTATTTGTAAGGGATCCAGGTCTATTTTTAGCGGGTCGGTTTTGATGGGTTGAATATTACTTTCAACAGTATCTCCGTTTGAGAACTCCGCCACTACTTTATATCTCAGGTCCCAGTCAGGCATTATCTGGATATCTGTAAACGTTGTGTTACTGCTGCCTGAATTTGTAGCTATATAAGACCACGCAGTGCCATTCCATGATCTTAATACAATATAGTGCTTGAAAGAAGGCGCAGTTTGTGCGTTCCATTGTAAAAAGACAGAATCAGTTGATTGTCGTACAGGCATAAGCGAAATGGGAGACGACCTGATTGCTATCGGGGCTTCCTTTTTTACACAACCTAAGAGTATTACAAATGCGGAAAAAAGAAATATTTTGTTCATTTCTAGGATGATAATAGTTTACAAAGTTAGCAGATTATTGCAGTGCGGTAACCACATATGGGGTTGAAATAGCTTTTTACTCTTAAAATTTTACATTGGGTATGATTTTATTCTTACTAATTTTATTCAAAACTAAAAATAAAAATTATGGATACGCTACAACAACTTAAAGACGAATTAAGAGAAGAATATGCGATTACTAAAAAATTCCTGGATGAATTTCCTGAAGGAAAAAATGATTATGCCCCACATCCTAAAAGTATGAAGCTGATGCCGCTTGCACAGCATATTACGGAAGTGTTTGGCTGGGTTCCCTTTATTTTAAAAACGGAAGTGCTTGATTTTGCTGATGGCGAGCGGCCTGCACCATTTGAAACCAGGCAGCAACTGCTGGAAGACCTGGAAAAGAATTATGCCGCATCTGTAGAAGTATTGAACGGAGTAACAGAAGCGGCCCTGGAACCTAACTGGGCTCTTGCCTATAAAGGTCAGAAACTGGCAGAATGGACCAAGTATGGAGCGATCAGGCATTCTTTGAACCAGATTACCCACCATCGTGCACAATTAGGTGTTTATTACAGGCTTAATGACATTAAAGTGCCGGGCAGCTATGGGCCTTCGGCGGATGAGCAGAGCTTCTGATGATATTTCTTATGCTTTTGCTCAGCCTTTTTGGTTGTCTTTTAACGGTAAGCGTTTATTTTTAAAGGAATTTGTTAATTGCTGTTTGATATTTGTTTTTTGTTATTAAATTGCCTGTCCAATTTTTTAATATTAAAATAAAACGAAGCTATGATTAAAATGCAGGTTATTGGTCGCCTGGGCAGAGATTGTTTAGTAAATACTGTGAACGGAAGGAATGTAATTAATTTTACGGTGGCCCATTCTGAAAGATATAAAGATAGCCAGGGTGTTCAGCAGGAAAAGACGGTGTGGGTGGACTGTGCTTACTGGACAGACAGAACCGCTATCGCTCCTTACTTAGTAAAAGGTACGCAGGTTTTTGTAGAGGGTCAGCCAGAAGTAAGGACTTTTACCAAAAATGATGGATCAGCAGGTGCTGCATTGTCCATGCGTGTGCGTGAAGTACAGCTTTTAGGTAACAAAGCCGATGGTACCTCCCAGGGAGGAGGTAATTATTCGGCGCCCGCTTCCGGCACGGCTTCATCTATGCCTTCCGGTAGTTCTGCTGCCAATAATTTTGAAGAACCGCCTGTTGACGATCTGCCTTTTTAAATTACCGGATATAATCAACGCCCCGCTATTGCGGGGCGTTTTCTGCCTAACAGCCTTTGGCAGGATATATAGTAGATGCTATCTCCGGATTTGCTATATACCAATCACTTTAGTGTATGCCCCATACCTTACAAAGGCATATAATACACTTCGTTCTTATTAACCTGCACCTTGCCTATCCTCCAACTTTTCCAACGGGGCGCAGGAAGTTCAGATTCCCAGGTAGAAAGTAAATGCTTCAACTCCTTTACCTTTTCAGGATTTGATGCTGCAAGATTACTATGCTCATCAAATTCATTATTTATCTTATTATAAAGGTGTACTGTTTTCAAACTATCATCTACTAATAGCTTCCAATCGCTACTTATTACCGCTTTCTGGTATCCATGTCGCCAGAACAAATTCTTATGCGGTTCATGCTTTACACCTTTGATATAGGGGATCAGGTTTACGCCGTCATATTTTCTATCAGATAATAACGGTTGGCCAGCAACATCGGAGGCTGTTGGAAAAATATCTAAAAGGCTAACCGGCGCATCTATAGTTTTGCCGGCTTCAATAGTTTTTGTCCATTTAGCAATAAAGGGAACTCTCAATCCGCCTTCAAATTCAGTGATTTTACCACCTTTTAAAGGAGCATTATCAGTTAAATCAGTATAAGAAGCACCGCCATTATCGCCTACGAAAAATATAAGCGTATTGTCAGCCAATCCTAAATTTTCTACTTTACCGGTAATTTTGCCAACTGCAGCATCTAAAGAAAGAATCATGGCATAGTAAGCCCTTTTTCTTGGATCACCAATATGTTCTAACTGATCATAGTAATACCTGGGCGCTTGAACAGGGGTATGCGGCGCATTGAAAGCAATATATACAAAAAACGGCTGCTCTCTATTTTTCTCAATATAGTTCACTGCTTCGTCTGCTAACCTGTCTGTTAAATACTCTTTTACCTCAACAGATTTGCCGTTTTCTCTTATAGCATTATCACCTCTCCGATTCGCCCATTTAAATTTTGTTTCAGCAGCAAAAGTTGTTTGATTGACTACTGAAGTATCGGTAGAATCGGTATAATAATAAGTTCCTCCGCCCAAAAATCCAAAATGATGATCAAAGCCCCGCCTTTCGGGAAAAAATTCGGGGTGGCGGCCTAAATGCCATTTCCCAATGATAGCCGTTTTATAACCTGCTTTTTTCAGTTGTTGGGCCAGCGTAACTTCGCTTACAGGCAATCCTTGCCTGGTAACAGAATCAAAGTTAGCCGGTATGTATTCATACACATGCCCTCCCGGAGCAGGTTTTACCGAATAAGGGTCTTTTATATTTTCATGAATTTGAAACTCGCTGCCAAACCTTTGCTGATATCGACCTGTTATAAGAGCGGCACGGGAAGGGCCGCAAATAGGTGCTGTGGCATAACCATGGGTAAATTTCACTCCTCCCGTTGCTAAAGCATCAATTGAAGGAGTTCTAATATAAGTATTTCCATAAGCCGAAATGTCGCTCCATCCAAGATCATCTGCAAGAATTAAAATGATGTTGGGTTGTTGCTTTTTCAAAGCATTCTGACTATATGAGATACTATAGCTAAACATAGCACTACCTGCTAACAAGAGGGTTTTTAATATGGTTTTCATGTTGTGATTTTTATTTATACGCTATATGCTGCTATTATTTTGGAGTTCAGTTTCACACCGAAACCGGGGCGATCGTTAACTGTAAGATACCCGTCAATAAATTCTTCCTCAGGTTGAATAAGTGCTGGTCTCCAGGGCACTTCACCAAATGCGTACTCCAGAATACTAAAATTGGGCAGTGTTGCCACTACGTGTGCGCTTGCCGCTGTAGATATAGGTCCGCTTGGGTTGTGTGGCGCAATAGAGATCCCTTCAAGTTTGGCAAGGGCAGCAATATTTTTAAGCTCTAAAATTCCGCCACAATGTTTGACATCAGGCATTAAAATATCTAAAGCCTTTTCTTTTATTAAGGGGTAGAACCCTCCTGTTCCAAATATAGATTCACCACCGGCAGTAGCCCTTTCTGTAGCATCAGAAATTATTTTTGTTTCTTTCACATAACGTTCGGGGTTCACCGGTTCTTCGAACCAGTACAGGTTTAAAGGCTCCACTCTTTTTGCAACCGCTACACCCAACTGCTCGTCAAGATGGCTGTGCACATCAACCAGCAAATCAACATTATCTCCAATGGTTTTTCTGACCAGTTCCAAACAATTTATTGCATGATCAATGTCATCGGCTATTTGTTGCTCAGAGGAACCTGCAATTGGTTGCATTTCATCAAAGGGTGCCATTTTTATAGCTTTAAATCCTGCCTTTAAGGCACTCTCTGCATTCTTTTGAAAAGCATGCGCGGGCCTGCGTCCATTACCGTCTTTATCATTCGTTGCCCTGTTAATATTTGCATACGCCTTTATTTTGTCTCTGATCTTGCCCCCAAGTAAAGAATAGACCGGCACCCCCAATGCTTTACCCTGAAGATCCCACAATGCCTGTTCTACTGCAGAAAAAGCTGTATGCGAAAGTCTGGATGTTCTTTTCTTCAAAAGCTCAAAGCCCTTTTCCCTGTAACGGGTTATCGCAAAAGGAGAACCTTCTTTGGCTATTGCATAAAACAGGGCTATTTCATCCCTCACTTGTTGCTGTTCGATGGCTGTAATAGTTTTTGCACCCTGCGATGCTTCTCCAAATCCGGTTAGGCCTTTATTAGTAGCAAGCTCAACTATAACCCAGTTACCCCGATGATTTACTTTTAAAATATGAACTTTTAGTCCATTTATTTTTAAAGCGTCACTTGTTGTAATGCAATCCACATCAGCTATACCGGCGGCAGATATAACAGGCAGGCAAGCTGCAAATGATGAAGATTTTATAAACGATCTCCGGCTTTTATTTATTCTGTTCATCAATAATATTTTAAGGATTTTGTTCCACTACTATCTTTTTTACAGTTCCGCCGGTAAACCTGAATGGGGCTTTATATCGTTTGGTAACAGGCACTGTTTGATCACTCGAAATAGCAATACCATCCGAGGAAATTGCATTAAGGAAGGAACCTCTTGGCGCCGTCTTTTGAGTGGCAACTACTTTCCCATTATTTAAAACAGTCAATTGATCCTCTCCCGAGAACTCAAGCCTGATAAGGTTGTCGCCGGAAAGAGCACCTGTGCCGGGATCTATTATTTGTTCTTTATCACCATCGTAGATAGCTAAAAGCAAATTGCCCTTTTCAATAAATAAACTAAGTCCGCCCCTGTTAAAGCCTCCGCTTGAAAATATAACGCCATTGCTATTGACGTCTTTAATATGGACATAAGCGGATATTGCAACGTCTCCTTTGCCTGTTGCTACTTTTGTTCTGGCTGTTGTATGCTCGTAAATAGTAACTTTTGATTTCACCACAGGCGCAGGAACACCTGCACGATAATCTCTTAATGGATAAACCTGGTATTTTTGTGCCTCCTGATCAAACAACGCTTTCAATTCGTTCAGCTTTTCGGGGTATTTTGCCGCCAGATCATTTGTTTCATTCCAGTCTTCGGCTAAATTATAAAGCTCCCATTTATCCTGTGTATAAGGTCGGGGTTTAAAATGCGGATCGTTTTCTTCACTGCCAAACAAAGCCCTTGGATGATATACGGCTGCTTTCCATCCATCGTGATATATGGCGCGCCCACCGTGAATTTCATAATACTGTAGATTATGCTTGGCAGGTGCAGAAGAATTGCTGATTGTGTAAGCAAAGCTCACCCCATGCAGCGGCAACTGAGGATAACCATTGATGGTATCTGGTACGCCTACTTTTGCTATTTCAACAGCAGTTGGCAAGACATCTGTTACATGTGTGTATTGCGACCGGATACCTCCTTTTTCCTGTATTCCTTTCGGATAAAATACAATCAGCGGATTATGCGTACCTCCTTCAGAGTTAGCATCACTTTTCCAGTACCTGAAAGGTGTGTTTATTGCCTGAGACCAGCCTAAAGGATAATTGGGATAAGTAGCTTCCGTACCTATCAGGTCTAAACGCTCAAAGAGATAGTCAATGGGATGGCCTTTTGCGCTTTTACTGCCACCGGTTGTTCCGGTATACGACCCTTCTTTGCTACCGCCGTTATCACCGATAATTAAAAAGATAAGCGTGTTATCGAGCTGGTCAATATCCTTTAAGTAGTGAACAATACGTCCAATCTCATAATCAGTTTGCGAAAGAAAGCCGGCATATACTTCAAAAAACCTGGCATATACTTTTTGTTCTTTGGCAGACAGTGCCTTCCAGGCTTTGATGCCTTCCTGTCTTGCTGGTAATTTTACATGTGCCGGCAACAGGTTTAAAGCTTTTTGTCTTTCAAAAACTTCCTCCCTGTACACATCCCATCCTTTGTCAAACTTCCCTTTATACTTAGCTATCCATTCCCCCGAAACCTGGTGTGGTGCATGAACAGCCCCCGGTGCCAGGTACAGGAAAAAAGGTTTTTCTGCATCGGCAGACTTTTGGTTCGCAATATAATTGATAGCTTTATCAGACAACAGTTCATTAAGGCTCTTATTATTAGGCTCTATATCAATGGGGGTAACGCCTTCTACCAGGTCGGGATGCCATTGGTCAGTTGCACCTCCCAGAAAACCGTAAAACTGGTCAAATCCTCTACCTGTAGGATAACGGTTAAACGGACCTGCGGCGGTAAGGTCAATAGTACGGTTGCCATGCCATTTGCCCAAAGCAAAAGTATTATACCCGTTCTCCCTGAATATTTCGGCAATAGTACCGGCTTCTAATGGAATATCGCCCGAATAGCCTGGCGCGCCTATTCCTAATTCTGCATGATGTCCCATGCCTACACTATGTGCGTTGCGGCCTGTCAGTAAAGACGCACGGGTAGGGCTGCATATCCCTGTTGTATGAAAATTTGTGTAACGAAGACCATTGTCAGCAAGGTAGTCAAACGTTGGTGTTTCAATAAGACCGCCAAACGCAGAAGAAGCGCCGAACCCGACATCATCCAGCAGTATCCATATTACATTGGGGGCATTTGCCGGTGCCTTTACCCGCTCCGGCCACCATTGTTCTGTTTCTTCTATTGTTTTGCCGATCTTTCCCTTAAAAGGCACAAGCGGGCTGTGTTGGGCGTTGATTACTCCGTTAAATGCCATCTGAAAAAAGAGGGCAAAAAGCAGCGATTGTATTATTTTCTTTTTTTTCATGATACTCTACAATTATTATTTACGGATATAAGACAATATTTAATCCCAGCCGGGATTCTGTGTAAGCTTTGGATTTCTTTGTATCTCCAGGTACGGGATTGGATATAAATAATGCCTCTCAGCAACATTGGTTTTACCTGCTTCTCTCAGGCTTTTTAAAAGTATGCCTTTACTCTCCGGCCCCACACCGGTAGTTTCCGAACCTATTTGCCTGATCAAATCGAAATAGCGTTGGAACTCATATATCAGTTCCAGCCTCCTGTCGAGATAAAGTGAATCTCTAAACTGGTCTTTTGTAAGGCCCGACAATGGCAATAAATTCGCACGTTGTCGAACCCTGTTATAAGATATATATGCTTTTGCTGTCGGGCCATTCAGTTCGTTTTCAGCTTCAGCATGGACCAATAATACTTCCGCAAAACGAAGGATTGGAGTATTGGCAGCAGATTCGCTGGTATTCAATACGGCATCCGGATCCCAGTATTTATTGAAATAAGGAACAGAATCTCCGGGTACGGACGGATCAATAAGGCTTCCATACCATTGTCCATTGGTTGGGCTTTGAAAACGAGTAACAAAAGTTACATTTTTCCTGTTATCCCTGGCTGAATAAAGCTTAAAAACACTAAAATTATTATCTGAGCCTTTTTTATAAAACACCACCTGATCCCCATACGTACCTCTTAATCCGGGCACACCCGATCTAATGGCCCTTGAAGTGGATGCATGCCCCTGGCCTTGTGCAAACCCCTTAAATTGAGCCGAAAAGATATGTTCTTTATTGTTTTTGTAAGCGGGTAAAAAAACGTGAGAGTAATCGGCCATAAGGTTGTATCCATAAGAACCGTTAATTACCGACTCAGCTGTTTGAACAGCTTTTCCCCACTCACGTTTAGTTAAATAAACTTTTGCTAAAAGAGATACCGCAGCACCTTCGGTAGCACGTCCTGCTTCTCCCTCAACACCATTTTTTAAAAAATTCGCAGCCTCCTCAAGGTCCCTGATAATTTGTGCGTACACCTCCGTTGCCGGTGTTCTCGCCACCTGAAGCTCTTCAATGGGAACTGATGTCTGATCTGTTAATAAAAGTGGAACATCACCAAATAAGCGAACCAGATTAAAATAGAACAATGCTCTCAAAAACTTACTTTCTCCAAGTAATCTTGATTTCAATCCTTCCCTAATACTCATATCCGCAATATGATCGATTGCTGCATTGGCTTTGTTTATTGCAATGTATTGCTGCTGCCACATCTGTTCCACTCTTATATTAGTTGAAGAATGTGTAAGAATGGCTAATTCGCGAACGTTGGGGTTGGGCGTTCCCGGCCCGGAGGTAACATCATCAGTCATCATATCCATAGCTGTATTAAACAAAGAGCCATACATTTGGTGCTGCCCTTCCGGTAAATTATTGTTCAATGAAAAGTAAATAGCATCCACTGCTGCAATGGCATCGGCTTCGGTTTTATAAAAATTGTCTACTACAATAAAGGATTTAGGATCTTCTGTTAGCTTGGTGCACGATATACTATTAAATAGTATCCAAACGGCTAAAGAATAATACAGATAATTATACTTGGTCATTTTAATTTCGATTATAAGGTTAATGAAAGGCCAGCCAGATAGGTACGTACTCCGGGGTACCCGCCATAATCAAATCCTGAATACAAAGCATTTTGGCCATTACGGCTTACTTCAGGATCAAACCCGGTATATTTAGTCCAGGTAACAAGATTTTGAGCGGAAACATAAAGTCTTAGCTTTTTAATTTTAGCTTTACTGGTTATGCTGGCTGGCAACGTATATCCTAATGCCAGGTTTTTTAAACGCAGATATGAGCCATCCTCAACGAAACGATCAGATAATGTTGGGGACGGATCTTCAATGGCACGATGAACATCAGTATTGGTATTTGTTGGCGTCCACCTGTTTAAAAGGGTAGCAGATGTACCCGTGAATCCTGAGCCTATTTCTAAAAGCGCTTTAGTAAAGCTGAATATCTGATTGCCATATGAGGTTTGAAAGAATATATTGAGGTCAAAATCCCTGTATTTAAAACTGTTAGTAATTCCGGCTACAAATTTTGGTTGGGAATTTCCAATTATTGTAACATCACCTGCCTGTGTGATCTTTCCATCGTTATTTACGTCTTTGTACCTTTGGCTCCCTGCTCTTGTATTTTGTGTGGGAGACAAGCTAAAATCATCTCCGTCTTGAAAAATCCCATCCGTGACATAACCATAAAAATTTCCAAGAGGCTCGCCAACACGAACTATTTCAGAAACCCTGGCCGTATTAGACGGGTTAATTGGAACGAATTCTTTCACGCCGGGACCAAGGCTTAAAACTTTGTTTCGGTTGGCAGCAAAAACAATATTTGTGTTCCAACTGAACGCTCCCTCAAAATTCCTGGTTTGCAGCGCCAATTCTATCCCTTTATTCTCAATAGAGCCGTAGTTTTGAAACGCGCTTTCTATCCCGGAGGTAAAGGGAAGCGGAACTTCTAACAAAAGGTCGGTTGTGCGCTTATAATAAGCATCGGCCACCAACGTAATACGATTATCAAATAACCCAAAATCTACTCCAATATTATATTGTGATGTTTTTTCCCAACTGAGATCAGGATTACCATAGCTATTAGGAGCGAATCCACCTACTAATCTATCCTCAAAATTATAGCGATAATAAGCCGCACGCGCAAGCGAGCGATACTCAGGAATTTCCTGGTTCCCTGTTAACCCGGCACTCAACCGCAACTTTAGCTGTGTGATACTTTTCGGCAATGCCAAAGCTGTTTCTTCTGTTACATCCCAGGCAAATGCAGCAGATGGGAATGTACCCCATTTATTGTTTTTCCCAAAACGGGAAGATCCATCAGCCCGCACTGTTAAGGTAAGCAAATACCGTTGTTTGAAACTATAGTTAAGCCGTGCCAGATAAGAGTGGAGGACCCACCTGCTATATGAAGACCCCGGCGCTAAAATAACAGTTCCTGCACCTAAATTATGGTATTCAAAAGCATCAGTTACAAAATCTGAAGACCCCGACGAATGGGTTTTTGTTGTTGATTGTTGCTGTGTAAACCCTGCTAAAATATCCAGTTGATGATCTTCATTTAGATTTTTCTTATAATTGATCGTATTTTCGTTTAACCAGTTAATGGTTCCCCCACTGCTAATGCTGGCTTTTCCTCCCGGTGTTCCCTCCAACAAAACAGAAGGATAGTACAGATTATTTGTATTATTTTGAATATCTGTACCGAAAAGCATTTTCGCTGTTAATCCTTTTATAAGTTCATACTCGCCATAACTGCTTAATAAAAATCGCTGAACATTTATCTCATTCGTTTGGTTTATCAATGTACTGACAGGGTTTCCGATCGCAGTTTCAAACTCACTCACTTTTGTGTAATTCCCCTCTTCATCCTTTAGCGGTACAGTTGGAGGCATTTCCAGTAAAGCCTGCACAACGCCCGGGGGAGCCTGCTTTGTTTTTATCAGACTTCCATTTAAAAAAGCACCTACTTTGAATTTTTTATTTAATGAATGTTGAAGGTTCAATCTGCCGGAGTACCGTTGAAAACCTGAATGAATTACTACACCTTCCTGGTCAAAGTAGTTAAACCCTAATGAAATTTTAGTTTTCTCTGCTCCTGAAAGCAAGGATATATTATGACTTTGTGTAAGTGCTTTCTGAAACGCCAGATCCTGCCAATCGGTGCCATTACCCAGTTGTAGCAGTTGTTCCTCTGTGTAATATGGTGTTTTACCAGCATCGATCCTTGCATCATTTTTTAACCTTCCCCATTGCTCTGCATTTAATAATGGAATTTTTCTGATTACTTCCTGTTGCCCAATAAAGCCATCATAAGTTACAGACGACTCGCTCTTTCTGGCATTTTTTGTAGTAATCAAAACCACTCCGTTAGCACCACGTGAACCATAAATGGCCGTTGCCGACGCATCTTTTAATACATCGATTGATTCTATATCAGAAGCGTTTAATGCCGATAACGGATTGACCGCCGCACCGTTTTCAATTTTATTATAAATAGGAAATCCATCTACTACATATAGCGGTTCACTGCCAGCATTAATTGAAGTTCCGCCTCGTACCCGAACACTAACCCCTGCACCGGGGTGCCCACTTGCCTGAATCACTTGTACACCAGAAACTGCTCCCTGTAATAATTTATCAGGCGAACTTGCTGGTTGCTCTTTAAGCGTGGATGGCACAGAAGCCAGGGAACCTGTAAAATCCTTTCTCCGTTGCGTTCCATACCCCACTACCACCACATCATCCAAATTATTAGCCGCTGGCTTCAGCTTTACAAAAATTGGGGAACCATTAGCTATAACAATCTTCTTTTCATACCCAACAAAAGTTATAATAATATTATATGGAAATTTCTGGCCCGTACGCAGCACAAACTGCCCTTTTTCATTTGTTGTAGTTTGATTGGTAACGCCTTCAATAATAATATTGGCACCCTCTAAGGGAAGGCCTGTTATTTCATCCACTATTGTCCCTTCCAAAACCGAATTGATTGTAGTGGGGTTTTGCGCGTGGAGCACACTGTTAGTTAAAAGAAGCAACAGGTATAGCGCAATGCTATATAAAAGTTTATTATTCTTCTTGCACATTTTATTTGTAGTTTGTATGCGGTACATGCAGGGCATATCAATGCCACAGGTACTTTGTACTTGTTTTTTGATAGTATATATATGGATTGTAGAAATTCCTGTAAAGTGTAATCAGCAAAAGACATCCCCGGCCCCCATCTATAACCAACCACCGATTATTGTGGACAGGCCATGAGATGCCTTTTGCCGGTTACAACAATACCTGGCTTATTCAGATGAAAGGGAAAAATCTATATACAACAGCAGGTAGTAGTGGTCCTGTTCATAGAGAACATTAGTAAAGGAATTACCACCTGGCTTACAGAAGCGCAGTTTTGCAACTTAAACATAGCGTTTGTTGAGCTATTCATTTTATTTGAGTTTAAAAGTATAACTGCCGGTGGTTAACAGTTATTAGTCTACTTATTTGGTAGACAAAAGTAGTAAACCTGTTTGGTATAAAAAAACTTTTAAAAGATTTTTTTACAATTATTCAAAAAAAATTGGACAATGATGAATGCTCTTATAAAACTTCGTGCTCTGACGGTTTAAAGCATGCTGTCATTGAAGAGAAGCCAGGCTATAATAAGTGTTATGATCACATTAAAAAGCTGTGCTCCTAAAAATGCGATCACTGGCTTTCTGTTATGTGCACCTATGAGGTCTTTAAAATTGGTTTCCAGGCCTATACTGGTAAAGGCCAGGGCAAACCATAATGCCTGGAGATTTTTTAAAGGACTTTTTACAAGGGCAATAGTATCTGCGCTTATGAAGAATGAAAAAATAAGCGATGCAGCTACGAAACCTATAACAAATTTTGGGAACCGCTCCCATATTACTTTTAGAGTGGGCTTTTCAGCAATGGAATGCTCAGAGGTGGTTTTAGAATAAGTCCAGTAAACAGATATGGCAAACGCCGCAATACCTAATAATACGTTTTGAGAAAACTTTACGATAGTACTGATCTTTAATGCCGTTTCTCCTACCAGGGTGCCCGACGCTGCTACGGCACCTGTTGTATCAATAGTTCCTCCCAGCCAGGCGCCGGTTACTTCCTGTGAAAAGCCAAATGTTTTGGCGATCCATGGCATTATAATCATCATGGGTACTGCCGTAATTAATACCAAAGAAACCACCAGGGATAATTTTTTTGTATCGCCTTTGATAGCTCCTGAAGTAGCAATGGCGGCTGATACCCCACAGATAGACACGGCGCTTGAAAGCATCATCGAAAGCTCTTTATCTACTTTAAGCTTTTTACAAAGCCAGAACGAAAAGTACCATACTGAAAGTACTACAACCAATGCTTGTATCAGCCCCAGGGAACCGGCCTTTAGTATATCCGAAAAGATGACATTAGTGCCTAGTAATATCAAACCGATCTTTACAAAAAATTCTGATGAAAGTGAGCCGGTCAACCATTCGGGCAATGTGAAGAGATTACGGATAACCAGTCCGAAAGCTAAACAAAAAATAACTGTTTCGAGGTTGAGCAATTTTATGGTACTGTTTCCGCCTATTATAAATGCCGGTATGGTGAGCAGGTACAGGACCGGGAAGCCTTTCAGGATATGTCCTATGGATTTGCCGGTTAAATAGTTACCAATAATGGCTATAATAAAGGTATACAGGAATTGCGACACTATCTTGACCAGGTTATCTATGCTCAATACACCTGTTAATAATTCAGAACTGTTTTTCCAGTCAAATTCAGGAGCGTTAATAATAAATCCGAAAGCCGACAGGATAATGATTATAAAACCTAAAACTACAACGGTCCAGTCTTCAGTAAGATAAATGCGCTTCAACTCTGTATATTTTTATTTTAGTAAATAGGCTACAATAATAAAGATAAAATCAATAAGGATGAATCAATCGGTCTTTAGCGGTTTCAAAAAGTTGTTGGGGCAATAGAGCGCATTTCTATTCCGAAAGTTTACTGCCATAATGATAGCGTAACGCAGTATAAAGCGACTATCATTTACGTCAGATAGTCGCTTTTAAACTGTTTGTACCTATAGTTTATGTCTTACTTTTTAGCAAGATGCTTCACCACTGCAATAAAGCGATCTACGTCTTCGCAGGTATTATAAAATGCCAGTGAAGGACGTACTGTAGTTTCAACACCCATGCGGCGTAGTATTGGTTGAGCACAATGGTGGCCGGTACGTACTGCGATACCTTCATTATTCAGGGCTTTACCTACCTCATCATTTGAGTAACCTTTAAGGGTAAAGGAAAGTACGCTGGCTTTATTAGCTGCGGTTCCTATCAGCCGCACACCAGGTATAGATCCTAAACGGCGTGTGGCATACTCTAATAAAGCGTGCTCGTAAGCGCCAATGTTAGCCATGCCCAAAGCTGTTATATAATCTATGGCTGCTCCAAGCCCCACTGCGTCGGCAATATTACCAGTACCGGCTTCAAAACGGTTGGGTACATTATGATATTTGATCTGCTCAAAAGTAACATCCTGTATCATGTTGCCACCGCCCTGCCAGGGCTCGGTGGCATTGAGCAGATCTTCCTTGCCATATACAACACCAATGCCTGTAGGGCCAAAAACTTTATGTCCGCTAAACACGAACCAGTCAGCGTCCAGTGCCTGTATATTCACAGGCATGTGTGATACGGACTGTGCACCGTCTACCAGGGCCCTGGCACCTACACTGTGAGCCATAGCTACCATTTGTTCAGCCGGTGTAACAGTGCCCAATGCGTTAGATACCTGCGTAAACGCCACCAGTTTTACTTTTGGAGTCAACAGTTTTGCATAGGCGTCTAACAATACCTGGCCGTCATTGTCAACAGGAATTACTTTAAGTACCAATCCTTTTTTATCAGCCAGCCTTTTCCAAGGAACAATATTGGCATGATGCTCCAGGTGACTTACAATGATTTCATCACCAGGTTTCAAATATTGGTCGCCCCAGCTTTGTGCTACAAGATTAATTGCTTCGGTTGCCCCGCGAACAAAAATAATTTCGTTGGCAGATCTTGCTCCCAAAAATGCGCGTACTTTTTCTCTTGCACTTTCGTAAGCATCAGTAGCTCTTGCCGCGAGCTCGTGCGCTGCACGATGGATATTTGAGTTTTCGTGCTGATAGAAATAACTGATCCTGTCTATTACAGACTGGGGCTTTTGTGTAGTAGCTGCATTGTCAAACCAAACAATAGGCTTGCCGTTTACGCGCTCATTTAATACAGGAAAATCTTTTTTTATTTTATAAGCATCAAAGCCGTTAATAAAGCCGCCGGCCTGTAAAGCAGGGAGCGCTTCCTTTTCGCTGCTCAAAAAATAGTAAGATGGCGTTGCTGCATCTGTAACTGACGGTATAACCTGCGGACTAACAACACGGGCATCGCTGATATTTACCCGCTTTAAGATCGATTCAATATCTGACCAGAAAGGTTGATCCTCTATAAACGGCAACGCAAACGGGTCAGCACCCGGATCGGCAGCTTTTTTATCAATATTGGAATCTGGGAAGCTTGTTACAGGTTCGACGATGCTAAAATTTTCCTGTTGATGTGTATAGCCCGGGGAAGCACCGCTCCCTGCAACAGATGCAGGTATCTCATTATTACCAGTACTTTGACTTTCACCCGCTATTTGTTCAATGCCGGGAGTAGATCCGGGATATAAATTACCTGGACCAACATGCTTACCTGCCGAAGCAGAAGCTCCATTGGCCGTTATAGAAGAAGGCGGAGTTCCGGGAACATAGGGAGTTAAAGAAGCGCTGCCCTCATCAGGTAAAGGGCTTACACCAGGGTAGATACCTGTTAAGCCGGTATAGCTGTCCGCTGTGGCCGAAGCACCCAAACCTGTAGCGGAAGGTGGGCTTTGCAATCCTCCAACCGGTGAAGAACCTACGGTTAATGGCTGGTAAGGGCTTTGCGTATACACTTCATCAGCCGGTATATTTAAGATGGGTATAGTACCGGTTCCGGTTATTGATCTTGCAAAGGCCACAGCACGGGGATGCTCGTAAGGATCTAAAGATATTTCCTTGGGCACTTCATCAGGTAAAGCTTTAAAATATTGGTTGGCCAGCTCCTGTAACGCCTCCACGTCGGGAAGGTTACTGGAAGGGTTAGTATTTGTACTCATGGTATTTATTAATTTCAACATCATCCAATACTGCAATAGCATCATCTACCAGAACGGCTAATGAGCAATACAGCGATACAAGGTAAGATGCAATGGCCTTTTCATTAATACCCATAAAACGTACGGACAAGCCGGGAGTTTGCTCACCCTGCAAGCCCGGCTGAAAAAGACCTACCACGCCCTGGCGCGTTTCGCCGGTACGCAATAAAATGATTTTTGACCTTCCTTTTTCGATTGGCAATTTATCAGACGGAATTAACGGAATACCCCTCCAGGTGAGAAATTGTGAGCCGAATAACGATGCGGTGGGCGGAGGAACTCCTCTTCGGGTACATTCTCTGCCAAAAGCCGCAATGGCTAACGGGTGCAGCAAAAAGAAACCGGGTTCTTTCCATACTTTAGAGATCAGCTCGTCCAGGTCATCAGGTGTTGGAGCGCCGGCGCGGGTTTTAATACGCTGACTATCTGTAACACTATGTAGCAATCCATAACCGGCATTGTTGATGAGCTCACTTTCCTGGCGCTCTTTAATGGTCTCTATTGCTAACCTTAATTGCTCCGATATCTGGTTATAAGGTTTGCTATACAGATCAGAAACGCGCGTATGTACATCCACAATAGTTTGTACTGCCGAAAGATTATATTCCCTGGGATTTTCAATATAATCAACAAAGGTTTGGGGTAATACCTTTTCATCCCGGGAAGAGCAGTCTACTTCAATTTGAGCAGCGTTCTTTACTTTGTTCAAACGGTAAACGCCCGACTCTACCGGTACCCAGTTTAAAAGCCTGGTAAGCCAACGGGGAGTAATTGTTACCATCTGAGGAACCGTTCTGGTGGCAATTGCGAGTTGCCGGGCTGCTACATCTCCAAGAGCAGTCTGTTGTTGTTTTTGTGTTGCCATTTTTATGAATTTTTAGTTTAATTAATATTGATAACGTTTATCTGATCTTAGGCTAAATACTAAAATTGATTCCTTCATCAAAATCGTTATTAGACCTTACTCTTATTTCACTTCTATGATATACCAATGAATACGGGGGAACGCTTTCTGTAAGCCATACATTACCTCCAATTACCGAGTCATGCCCGATAATAGTATTTCCACCTAAAATAGTGGTCCCGGAATAAATTACCACGTTGTCTTCAATGGTTGGATGCCGCTTTACATAGGCCTGATCTTTAGATACATTTAAGGCACCAAGCGTAACCCCCTGGTACACTTTTACGTTGTTCCCAATAATGCAGGTTTCACCTATCACTACGCCTGTACCATGGTCTATAAAAAAACGGGATCCTATTTCCGCGCCGGGATTAATGTCAATTCCTGTTTTGCTGTGCGCATACTCGGATATTAACCTTGGCAACAATGGTATATTCAGCTTATATAGTTCATGTGCAAAACGATAAACGGCAACCGCATAAAAACCCGGGTAGGCGCTAAATATTTCTTCAATGGAATGGGCGGCAGGATCAAAAAATAAAATGGCCTGCGCATCCTCATGCAGTGTTTCAAACACCTGCGGTATAGTATTAAAGAAATCAATAACTGCTTCATCTGTAAACCGGTCCTCATTTTGGGACGGCGATAACAATTGGCGTAATTCCAGCTCAAGACTTAGAATTTCTATTTTGCTGAACATATTGTCGCCATTGACAGGAAACAGTACCGATATAAAATGATCTATCCATTGATGCACATTATCCTTAAAAGGTATGGATTTCCTGTCAGGTCTGTACTTTTGATGTATTTGAAGCAGCTTATGATGTAGCTGGATATCTGGCATCAGAGAAAACATGGTATAGTTTATTAAGTTTACTCAAAAAGATAGGAGGACAGGTAGCGATCTCCTTTATCACAAATAATACACACAATATTGCCACTGTCAAGAGTAGCTGCCACTTCAAGGGCAGCATGTACAGCACCGCCACTGCTCATTCCACAAAAAATTCCTTCTTCTTTGGCCAGGCGATTTGTCATTTGTTTGGCCTGCTTTTCACTTACTTCAATAATTTTATCTATGCGCGACTTTTCAAAAATTCTGGGCACATACGCATCGGGCCATTTACGGATGCCCGGGATGCTGGAATTATCAGTAGGTTGGCATCCGACAATCATTACATCCGGGTTTTGTTCTTTTAAATATCGGGACACACCCATAATTGTCCCGGTGGTGCCCATCGCGGAAACAAAATGTGTGATAAGACCACGGGTACCGCTCCATATTTCCGGACCTGTTGTTTCATAGTGTATACGGGAATTATCAGGATTTGAAAACTGATCCAACATGACATATCCTCCGGCCTTCACCAGTTCCCTGGCATAGTCAATAGCACCTTCCATAGCCCTTCGCTTAGGTGTTAAAGTAACTTTTGCGCCAAATGCCTTCATGGCCAATATTCTTTCTTTAGTAGCATCTTCAGGCATTATCAGCTCTACACTAATACCATACAGGCTGCCTATTAACGCAAGTGCAATGCCTGTATTGCCACTTGTAGGCTCTACCAGTTTTACTCTCTCCCTTAGAATGCCTTTTTCGATTGCTCCTTTTATCATACCATACGCTGTACGGTCCTTTATACTGCCCCCGGGATTATCTCCTTCCAGCTTACAATATATATTTACCGAATCATGCTGATGAATGCGTTTCAGTTTTACAACCGGAGTATTTCCGACAAGGGTAAGTATATCAGGCATAACAGGTAACTATATATTTTCTCTAATCTTTTTGATAAGCAGGTCTCTTTTCTTTACGGATTGTAAAAGAGAATTTCTTTCCTGTTTTTGAAACAGCTTCTCTAACTTCATTGATTACATCTAATAAAGAAAGATCCCCTTTTCTTAAATACTGTATGTGAAGGGAGGCATCTTCATTACCGGCGTTCTTATTACTGACAACGTTCGGGAGTTGATTAGCTTCGGATTGAAAAAACTTAGGCGTTAACTGCTGGTTTAACAGAAGATGATCCCCCGCTACAGCCTGATGGAGCGTGATATCTGCAATAAATAATGACATAATTTGAGGATTTATGATTAGAAAAAAAATACTTGGTATTGAATGATCAGGTTAAAGGTTACAAACAGCGTTATGGACGCAGGTTAACAACAGGTACAACACAATAAACAGCCCTTGTACAGCTGTTGATTAAATTGATATGTTGAAGAGAATTTCAAGCCAGATGTTTTATTGATACAAACATAAGGGGTAAATATTAGTCTACCAAAAAAGTAGACTAATATTTTTTATTCTTTCCAATAATAAAGAAACAGTACATGTTATTTCAGGTTATTTGTAGATATACATTATTTTTGTACTCTACTAAAATGGTAGACTAATAAAATTTTCTACAATGCATTTTAATTTCATAGCATTTGCAATTCCGCTATTTCTTTTTTTTATTGCATGGGAATATTTGTACACCAAAAGAAGTGGTAAGAACTTTTTCCAGTATGCTGAATCTGTGGCCAACATTAATGTGGGCATTGCAGAACGCTTGCTGGATGTATTAACCACTGGTTTATTTTTCTATTTTTTTGCATATATACATAAGCATTATGCTTTGCTGCATATAAAAGCGAATGTCTTTACCTGGGTACTGCTTTTTTTGATCACCGATTTTGTATGGTATTGGTATCATCGCCTGGCGCATGAGATCAATGCTTTTTGGGCGGTACATGTAGTACATCATCAGAGCGAAGATTTTAATTATACCGTATCGGCCAGGATCACAGTATTCCAGGCGGTTGTACGTAGCTTATTTTGGGCCGTAATACCCTTACTGGGGTTCCCTCCAGTAATGATCACCACGCTTTTGCTTGTACATGGGCTTTACCCTTTCTTTGTACATACACAGGCCCTGGGGAAGTGGGGGTGGTTCGAAAAGATCCTGGTAACACCTACACATCATGGTATACATCATGCTTCCAACCCCGAGTACCTGGATAAGAACTATGGGGATGTTTTAATAATTTGGGACAAGATGTTCGGGACATTTGTTGAAGAAAATAAAAATATAAAAATAACGTATGGCTTAACCAGGCCTTTGGAAAGTCACAGCTTTTTATGGCAACATTTTCATTTCATTCTTGAAATAGGACTTAATTTTTATTACGCTAAAGGACTTAGAGCTAAGTGGCAAACTATTTTTGGCCAGCCTGATGATCTGGATCCACGCTATCGTTCGATATTGGAAAGAAAATTTTTGAAAAACAGAAAAGTAAAGAACCCACCAACATCGGCTATGCGAACTTATGTTACTATTCAGACAGCATTATCATTGATTATATTGTTTTTGGTACTGCTCTATGAAAAATACCTCTCTGCAACAACGCTGAGCTTTTGCTCCCTGTTTATCTTTATCAGTTTAATCAACAGCGGCGCTATTTTAGATCAGCGTCGTTGGATAAGTTACCTGGAAGTTGCCAGGGCATTGTTATTGTTCCTGATACTTTACCAGTTTTACCCCTCACATTTGGTGATAACTTTGTTTACAGCCGGCCTTTTATTAGCGTGGATATACTTTAGCGATATTGACCGTTTATTTATAAAATATCTCTATCGGGGTACAATCTGATTCTTTAACATAACAGAAAAAATAAAGCGAGGCGCTGTAGAATATTGTTTCAAAGACGTCTTCGTCTGCCTACTTGAATAAAAGCTGTTGCTGAGGTTTTTATTATCGGAATACAATAAAGGGAAGCAAAGATGGTTACCTGAAAACGTTTTATAAAGCTGGAGACGATTGACGCCACGGAAGGATTCGAACCTTCGTAACAGGTTTTGCAGACCTTTGCCTTGCCGCTCGGCCACGTGGCTTTCTGGTATTAATGGTTGAGTTAGTACTGTGGAGCAACAGCTTGTTGTATCGCAGGTCCATCTTCCCTGGGCCTGTAAATATTTGCGGCAACCCGTTCTACGAGGCCTTTGGGAACTATTTTTGTGATGAAGGCATTTAACTTGTTTGAAAACCCCGGAATAATTTCAGCCTTACCTTTCAGCAACCCTTTTACTGCTGCTTTTGCAACGGTCCGTGGTGTCATGTTAAATTTTTCAGCTGTTTTTAGCGTGTATGCTTTCATACCTGCTCTTGTTACGAAAGCTGTATCTGTAGCGCCCGGAATAAGACAACTAACAGATATGGATGTTTCTTTCAGCTCATACCGTAGGCTGCGTGTAAATGAAATGACAAACGCTTTGGATGCCGCATATACTGATAAGTAGGGGACTGACTGATAACAGGTGGTACTGCCTACATTCAGCAGGAATGAACGTGGGAATTTTTTTAAAACGGGGATGAAGATATGTGCTATGCGTAGCTGGGCTTTCACATTTACATCAATAATGTTCAATTGTTCCTCAATTCCTGTTTGTGTAAAAGGCGTGTTGAGGCCATACCCTGCATTGTTTATCACCATATCAAGATAGGCGTGGTACCATTTTGTTTTTTCGAATATCCTTTGGGCTGCATCAGGTGCTGAGAGATCCTGTATGAGGGTTACCACATCCACATGGTATTTGTCCCTGATGTACTGTGCTATATCCAATAGTGGCCTTTCGTCAATATCAATAAGAATTAACCCACGCTTTTGCTGTGCCAGCTCTGTTGCAATTGCAGCGCCAATGCCTTTTGCGGCGCCGGTAATAAGTGTGTATGACATATCAGTTGAAAGTTTTTTTTCTGAAATAACTTTTTATCAGTGCGAAAATCAATAAGGGGATCATAGTGTTGGATTTAATTGTGGAGCATAATCAGGAACCGGTTTTCTTTTAGATCTCGCTGATACCAAAACAGCCAGCTTATGATAAAAGGGTGTACTGCTTTTTTCGGTTTTTGGCTGATAAGCTCCGGTTACCACTGGAATATACATTACCCGCCGCCTGCTTTTTTCTCCAACATAAGGAGACTGTTCTACCCGGTGCCACAGGCGCCCGTCATGTATGGTGAGATCCCCGGCTTCAATGTCAAGCCCTATCTCTTTTTTATCTGGTTTATGATCTATAAAATATTTCTTTCTAAAGAAAAGTGTAAATAAGCCCTTGTTGTGTGTACCAGCTAAAACCCTTAGTCCGCCATTGCTTTGCGGGCAATCGTCTAAATGTAACCCTACGTTCAACATTGGTTTGATCCTCGAGCCCAGAAACAGGTCCCGGGGACTGTCTGTATGCCATCCTAATCTTGTAAAAGAGCTGTCTTCTGTATTCAGGTAGTGGTTTACCACGAGCCCGTCTTTCTCTGATTCACCTATACGGCCTTCGAAGGGAGCCAATAGTTTAGCCAATTGCTGTACGCGGTCGCTCTTTAAGAAATTATTTAGCACACTACTGTACTGAGATGTAAAAGCAATACGCTGGATAAGCTGCGAACCGTCTACATCGTTTCCGAATTTAAGCGGTATGCCATTTATCACGGTGATGCCTTTAGTTAAAAGATACCGTTCAACTGAGCTGATCTCATATAAAAACTCTTTTACAGTGTGGGAGGATACGAATTGCTTAAAATGCAAAACCCCGTGTTTTTGCAGATGCGTTGTGTGCAATTGTGTAACCTGATCATTAAAATAGAATTGTTGTGTAGCGTTACTCATAACTATACAGTATTAAAAGGTTAAAAAATAAAGGAAGAAAAATAAAAGTGAATCAGGAACCGGCTTCAATAAGAAGCAAAGAATCAGCAGCAACAACAACACATGACGATTACGCTTGCACTGTCATGCTTTGAGGCAGGGAGTATATTATATGTTACTGACGGTATCACTGTAGAAAGTAATATTGGTGCAAACATAAGCAGCAAATATTAGTCTACCAAAAAAGTAGACTAATATTTTATTTTTATTTTTTTCAGGCTTTATGAAACGGCATATTGCTGTTCGGGTTTTTCTGCTACCTTATTAAAAGCCTGGTTCAGATCATCAATAAGATCAGCAGCGTCTTCCAGCCCTACTGATAAGCGGATCAGGCTGTCCAAAACCCCTGCTGCACGGCGTTTTTCGGATGGTATGCTTTTATGCGTCATTGCAGCAGGATGACATACAAGGCTTTTTACGCCACCCAGACTTTCTGCCAGCTTAAAATATTTTGTTGATGTTACAAAAGAGGTAGCCGCGGCTTCTGTATCTTCTTTTAATGTAAAGGAAACAACACCACCAAAACCTCTGGCCTGTTTTTTTGCAATTTCATGATTGGGATGATCTTTAAGACCTGGGTAGAACACTTTGTCTACAGCAGGGTGGGTTTGTAAAAATTTTGCAACTGTAGCAGCATTTTCGCAGTGCTGTTTTACACGCAGGTGTAGGGTTTCAATGCCCCGGATAATTAACCAACTGTCAAAGGGAGACAATACCGCACCACTGGCATTTTGTATAAATTTTATCCTGCTGCCAAGCTCTTCAGTTTTAGTAATGACCAGACCTGCAATCAGATCGCAATGGCCGCCTAAGTACTTGGTTGCCGAATGCACTACCAGGTCTGCACCCAATAATAATGGTTGCTGTAATACAGGCGATGCAAAGGTATTATCTACGCATAGTAAGCAACCATAGGCCTTTGCAATTTTTGAAATGACCTCGATGTCTGAAATTTTGAGGGTAGGGTTTGTGGGCGTTTCTATCCATATCAGCTTTGTTTTTGAGTTTATCGCTTCGAGGATATTATTAGCATTGGTACTATCTGTATAAGTTACTTTTATGCCGAACTTTTCATAGATATGTGTAAAAAGCCTGAAAGCTCCTCCGTAGATATCGTCGACGGCAACTATCTCATCGCCCGCCTTTAATAATTTTATGACTGCGTCAATAGCAGCCAGCCCGCTTGAAAATGCTGCTGCTGTGTGTCCTCCTTCGAGCCCGGCTACAATTTTTTCAAGCGTGGCGCGTGTGGGGTTATTGGTTCTTGAATAGTCATAACCGAGATTCACCCCGGGCGCCTCCTGTACAAAAGTGGAGGTTTGGTAAATGGGAACCGATATAGCTCCTGTTAGCGGGTCTGACGGAATACTGTGGATGGTTTGTGTTACAATGTTACTCATGACGATCTTTAATTTTTAAGGTGATACAATACTTTTATTCAAACCTTATCAGGAAAAGAAAACCGGCATGGCTTTATAATAAAAAAGCTCACCCGACAAACCAGGTGAGCTTATTATCATTCAATAAAAATAATCCTAAAGCTAAGCACTGACTTATCTGCCCCAAAATATACGGGATGGATTTGGCACCTTTTTTATAAAAAATTTATAAAGAGGTTGCCAAGGCTTCATTGGGCCATTACCCTCAGCCTTTCTTGATAAGAAATTGAAAAGAACTGATGCAAATATAGCATTATTCTATTAGTCTACAAAATTTGTAGAATTTTTTATAAAAGTTTTATCAAAATACGTACGCTCCAGATGATGACTAAAATACCTACCAGTACAAAGGAGGTTTTTCTCGGTAGCCTGCCGGCCAGTTTTGCTGCCAATGGTGCCGCTATTAACCCGCCAACAATCAGTCCCAGTATAGTTTGCCAGTGGCTGACACCTAATAAAATAAAAAAGGTAAAGGCACTTGCCAGGGTTACAAAAAATTCGGTAAGGCTTACAGAACCGATCACGTACCTGGGACTACGCCCTTTTGTAATAAGGGTTGTTGTAACAATCGGCCCCCATCCGCCACCGCCAAACGAATCAAAAAATCCGCCGGCGCCTGCTAATGCCCGGTAGTGTTTAAATTTCTTTTTCGCTATCTGCTTTTTGAATGCGCTGTATAAAATTTTTAATCCTAAGAATAAAGTATAGCAGGCAAGTATCGGCCGTACCCAGTCGCTGTACTTCTCACCAAGGTACACTAACAACACCGCTCCGGCAATAGCCCCGATTACACCGGGTATCAGCAGCATTCTAAACAGCTTTTTATTTACGTTTCCAAACTTATAATGGCTGTAGCCTGATGCCCCGCTGGCAAACATTTCAGCTGTGTGTATGCTTCCGCTGATAGCAGCAGGATTTACACCTGCCGATAATAAGATAGTGGCGCTGGTAACCCCATAGCCCATGCCTAGTGCGCCATCCACTAATTGTGCAATAAAGCCTGCGGCAAGCATAATAAGGAAAGATTGTCCTAAAGAATCATAAAGTGTCAGGGCTTGTTCTTTGATCGCGTCAAAAGGCCAGAAAGAAAAAACGATATGACCTATTAACATGAATGCAAAAGCTGCCAGTGCATAGGAGGCAATCCTTTTATAAGAAAATTTCCTCTTTTCTCTTTCTTGTCCTGAATGTTCTGAAAGGGTATTAGCACTGCCGGGTTGAACAGGGTAGGGGTTTTTATAATCCCCTTGTAAGATATGGATATCTGTTAAACCTGTATGTGCAGCGTCATTAATGATCTTATCAATAAGAGCCTGGCTGGTTTCTGTTACAATAACCAGGTCTGCATTTTTAATATCCTTTCTTTCATAGGGGCGCTCTTCTACACTTACGTTATTAAAATCGGTTTCTAATTTCCGTATATCATCCCGGATACTTTCTGCTACTATCTTTATGGTAGCCTGGGAGGCACTATGCAATAGCAAATTCAATTGTTCCAGTGCAGCTGTTTTACCACCCACTATCAGGATATCCAGCTCCCCGGTTTTTAGAAATGCGGGAAAAGGTGGAGTACCAGTTATACTATCGTTATTTTTTGTTGAAATTTCGCTCATATTAATATATGTGCTGTTGCACTCTTTTAAAATTGGGTGCGAATATATACTATATATTTAAATATTCTACTAAATTAGTAGACTAATTATTTATTATGAGATATTATTTTGAAATAATGCTTTCCAAAAAATTCGGGAGCATAAGGTGTCACATTGTAAGAGGCTTCCTAAATCAGGCCTTTGGTGTAGGCTATTCTTAAGGCCTGGGCGCGGCTGTTAACATGCAGTTTCTGGTATATATTAATACAGTGTTTTTTTACTGTATTAGCGCTAATGAATAATTTATTACCGATGTCCTTATACTCAAATCCCTGGCTCAGCATTTCCAGTATTTGTTTCTCTCTTTCTGAAAGATGAAATATTTCAGTGCTGTTCTTTAAAGCAGAGGTAGTTGCCTGCGGTGCCTGTACCATCTGTAATATTTTATAGGCGATACTGGGTGATATGGGGCCTGCACCGCTTTCCCAAAGGCTGGTAAGCATATCCGCAATAACAGGTCCGCTTTCTTCTTTCAGTAAATAACCGCAGGCACCTGCTTTTATGGCGTTAAAAATTTTGTCCTCATCATCAAAAATAGTAAGTACCACAAATCTAATATCCGGGTAAAGCGATGATGCTGTTGCAATGGCTGTGATTCCGTTTACATTGGGCATCTCAATATCCATCAGAACGATATGGGGTTGTTGGTCTTCCTTACAATCTTTCATCCGGGCAAGAAAGTCTTCTCCGTCCGATGCCTGGAACAGGATGGTGAATACCGGGTGCCGGGATAGCTTGTCTGCCACTATGCGGCGGTTGGTTATTTTATCGTCAACAATAGCAATTCTGATCATGGTTTGTTTTTATTCAAAGCTGAAAATAAAAAGTCGGTATATCAATAATCCATTTGGATAATCTATGCCAGGGGAATGCCTAAAATAATTTCCGTTCCGTCATCTTCGTTGCTTTTTATATCTATGATGATTTGAGAAGCCCGGGCGCGTTGCTGCATATTGCTGAGCCCGTGACTATCTTTTTTATCCTGCACCTCCTGTACAAGAAACCCTTTGCCGTTATCGCGGATGGTGATAATCCACTCTTTATCCGTAATGTTTGTGTTCACTTCTATATTTTCAGCGTAGCTGTGCTTTATAGTGTTATTAACAGCTTCCTGAACGATCATTAAAATATTCAGCGCTTTTGCAGAAGGTATGGAGAGCGTTTCAGGAGCAATGCCCGATGAAGTAAAAGCAATATGCTTATAATTTCTTCGCATCTGGCTTATAAAACTGATGATACGCACCCAAAGGCCGGCAGCTGTTGTATCTGTTGTTTTTAAGGCCCATAAAGTTTCTCTTAAAAAAAAGAGCATATCTTTTGCCGTGTCATTCAGGTTGTCTGTAAGCTCATTGTTAGCGCCTTCTTCCTGCTTTAACAGCTCGCTGGTATATAAAATAGCATTGGCCTGTACGCCAAGATTATCGTGCAGGTCGGCGGCAATCCGTTTTCTCTCTTTCTCTTCAGCATCCTGTACAGCTTTTTCTGCCTTTAGCTTTTGCTTTTTTCTGAAATTGATAAAATAGACTATACCGCTCATCAAAACCAGCATTGCGAGGCTGCTGTATAATGTTAGCTGTGTATTTTTTTTAGAAATATCCAGTTGCTGCTGTACAATGGTCGTTTCCTTTTTCTGAACATCGTATTTTGTCTGGATATCGGCAATGGCCAGCTCCTGCTGCATTGCGTTCAAAGAGTCTTTGGCGCTGATAATCTGTTCAAGCGTCTGAGCATATAAAACGGGGTCGTTTTTCTTTTGATAACATTTGGCCAGGGCTTCGTAGAATAAAATTCTGAGACCAAGTGTATTCATTAATGTTTTGTTGCGCTCGGTGCTGAGCGCATATATATTACCCGAAACAAGGTTGCGTTTGCAAAAAGCTATGGCGCTGTCCACCTGGCTGGTTGCCAGGTAAAAATCAATGAGTGTAAGGTTATCATCCGCGTACATAGAACCGTCGCTCATCATTCCACGGACTTTAATCATTTCTTTCAGCGATGTTTCAGCTTTATTGTATTGCTTCAGCTTTTGATATATGCCGGCCTGGCGTTGGTAGGCTATGCCCAGCCCGTATAATAGTTGTGTTTTTTTGTAAAGGCTGATGGATTTTTGGCTGAAGTACAGCGCACTGTCGGTTTTCCCATCCTGGTTATAAACTTCGCTCATATTAGCGTATATAGCTGCTTTTACCTTGTCGTATTTTTCTGAAGTTGTTAGCCATGAAAGGGCCTGCTTGAACCATTTCATTGAGACATTGGGCGCTTTTCTTGCCAGTGCTATCGACCCAATAGTATTAATATTTGTGCTGTAAACAATAGTGTCCTTGAATTTTTCAGCTTCGCTGGTTATTTTATAGAGTATATCCAGTGCCTCGGCAAATTTATTTTTTCCTCCGAGGTACATGGCTTTTTGCCGGGAAGCGTTGAAATAAATATCGCGCTCATCCGGTTTGTTAACATCATTATTTTTGATTACAGGGTCGATGATCATAACCGAGCTGTCCACCCAGCCCCAGCGGTAATTACAGTTCGCCATTGCTATTTGTGAAAGGTCTTTCTGTTTCTTATTACCGTGTTTACCCGCCAGCTCCACTGCTTTTTTAGCATATACTTCAAATGTATCGCGGTTGATGCTCTGGTATTCCCCGCAAAAGGCCAGTATAGCTTCAAGTCTTTTATTCGGATTGGTTTGATGATGAATATTGTTTAAAAGACTGTCTGCCGTTTTTGTCTGGCTGTAGGCACAGTAAAAAAGAGTAATTAATAATACCGTAATTATAGAGGTGTGGGGCCGCACAGTAGTTTTTTGTAAAGATACCGCAATCAGCATTTGTAAAAACTATCCAAATGGAGTATTGAAAGAAAATGTATACTGATACATTTTTGTACTACAATTTTCCTGTAGTTCACGGCTGCCTGATCATTGACGGAACAAAGACGTATAGCAAAACGGTGCAGGTAAGAGTAGTCGATAGACCATCGACATTGATGTTTGATACTGGTTTGAAGTTCCAGGTTTGAAGTAATGCAACCACCTTCAACTTTTTATACCTGTCAACCGTCATCTGTCGTCCGTACGCTGTTAACCATAAATGCACAATTTAAAACCAAATATTATGAAGCAGTTTATTGCATTTTTACTGTTGTTTTTAACAGCAACATCTTTTGCACAGGTGTTACAGGAAAATATGTGGGTAACTAACGGAGATGTTTATGCGATACAACGAGTAGGCAACACCGTTTATATCGGGGGCTCTTTTAGCCAGGTTGGCTCAAATGTGCCTTATGGCGCTGCTATCAGCACCGGAACAGGGAACCCCGGTTTAAGCTATGCAAAGCCAAATAACTCGGTTCGGGTTGCTGTGCCTGATGGCGCGGGAGGCTGGTATATTGGGGGTAGCTTTACCAGTGTGAACGGGCAGCCACGCACCGGGCTGGCGCGTATTAATGCAGATGGCAGTTTAAATAGCTGGAACCCGGCTCTGGGCATTACGCCACCCACTATTCTCACTGTGTACACAATTGCAATAGATGGCAGTACAATATATATAGGAGGGAACTTTAATACTATTGGTGGGCAGACCCGTAACTATATAGGGGCCGTAGATGCAATAACCGGCGCTGTCACGTCGTGGAACCCTATTGTTAATAATTTAGTAAGAACCCTTGCTGTGGGCGCGGGTAAGATTTATGTGGGCGGGAATTTCACCAATGTAGGTGGCGACGTCGGCCGGAGCTATATGGTAGCCTTTGATGCAGGCGGCGCTGTTATTACATCCTGGAATGCCTATGCTGGTGATTACGTGAGTACTATTATTGTAGCAGGCAGTACGCTATATGTGAGCGGGAACTTCACTTCCATTGGCGGGCAAAGCAGGGGCCGTATAGCAGCCTTAGATGCAAACAGCGGCACTGCCATTACAGGGTGGAACCCTAATGCTAATGATGTGGTAAATACCCTGGCAATGAGCGGGGATGGCAATACGGTATATGTGGGAGGAGCCTTTACTACTATTGGCGGGCAGAGCAGGAACCGGATAGCGGCCTTAAATACGTCAAATGGCACTCTCACAGACTGGAATCCTAATGCTGATGGCCCTTTGTACACGCTTGCAGTGGCGGGAGGTACTGTATATGCCGGGGGAGGCTTTACCAATATTGGCGGGCAGCCCCGGAACTATATAGCGGCCCTAAATACAGGGAACAACAATGCCACATCGTGGAACCCTAATGTTAATAATCTTGTTCTTGCCCTTGCAGTAGCCGGCAGCACGGTATATGCGGGCGGGAGCTTTACCATGATGGGCGCAGTCAACCGGCGCAATTTAGCTGCCTTCGATGCAACCACCGGCGCACCTACATCGTGGAACCCGGCCCCGGGTGGCGCCAGTACCCCTGTTTATGCGCTCGCAGTGGGCGGCGGCGCCATATATGTGGGCGGGGAATTTACTATTATGGACGGACAACCCCGTAATTTTATAGCTGCTTTTGATGAAACGAGCGGCGCCCTCAAACCATCGTGGAATCCCAGCGCCAACCACCGTGTTTTGGCGCTTGCGGCAACGGGTGGCAGGGTGTATGCTGGCGGGTTATTTACTAATATTGGCGGCGCTACCCGTAGCTGTATTGCAGCTTTAGATGCAACCACCGGTAATGCCATCACAGATTGGAATCCTAATGCCAATGGCAGTCTCTCAACCAATGCTGTGGGCACTCTTGCCGTAGCGGGTAATATAGTATATGCGGGCGGGAATTTCAAAAACATTGGCGGGCAGCCACGTGACTATATAGCAGCCTTAGATGCAACCACCGGCAATGCCACAGAATGGAATCCCGGCGCCAGTACTACTGTGTATGCCATTGCTGTTAGTGGCAGTATGGTTTATGTGGGTGGGGCTTTTACTACTTTTGACGGGCAACCCCGCAACCGGATAGCTGCTGTAGGTGCGGACGGCACCCACTCATCCTGGAACCCTAATGCTGTTGATGGAACCGTTAATGCGCTGGCAGTGGCGAACGGCAAGGTATATGCGGGAGGAGGTTTCTTTACCATTGGCGGGCAGGCACGCAGCTATTTGGCAGCCTTAGATGCAACCACCGGCAATGCCACAGAATGGAATCCAAACGCCAGCAGTAGTGTACAGGCCCTTGCAGCGGCAGGCGGCGCATTATATGCGGGAGGGCAATTCACTCAAATAGAGGGGCAAAGCAGACCCCGTTTCGCGGCTTTCAATGTATCCAACGGACTACCTGTAACTTTCGGTCCCATAGAAGCCTTTGTGAAAAACGGGTTGCTTACTGTAAACTGGACATCGCTTACCGAAACCAATAACCATCACTACGAAATCGAGGTGTCCAGAGATGGCGTGCATTTTCAAAAGATCGGCGAAGCAGTGCTGTCAAAGGCAAAGGATGGAAACGCTGATATGTCTTTAAGCTATGATTTCAGTTATCAGATCAGCACGGGGCTTTTAGCAATGAACGCAGCAGTTTTTTTGGGGTTGTTGTTTACGAAAAGAAGAAAATGGTTAGCACTGCTGTTTATTACTTTTGGTTTGTTATCCATCTGCCATATTTCCTGCAACAAGTCAACACTTGATGCAATTGATATTTCCGATAAAAAATCATTCATCCGCATTGCGCAGGTGGATATTGACGGAACAAAGACGTATAGCAAAACGGTGCAGGTAAGAGTAGTCGATGGCCAATAGTCCATGGTTGATATCTGATGTGGAATTTTGTACAATGTAAGATGTACGGTATACGAAACCGCACAGGATGCAGGATTTGATGCCTGATGTTTGATACTGGTTTGAAGTTCCAGGTTTGAAGTAATATAACCACCTTCAACTTTTCAACCCTGTCAACCGTTATCTGTCCACTTAAGCCAATGCTCAATTTCATTTGCCGAAAGCTAAATGCTTTAAGCTTTATGCTTCCAACTGATAGACTATAATCTATGGATGTGTAATGTGGGGCTTGGTAAGATGTACGATGTACGGTGTAAGATATACGGTTTAAGATGTAATCAGCATCCAGTAACCAGCAACTAGCCTTCAACTCTGTCAACCGCCATCTGTTCACTTAAGCCAATGCTCAATTTCATTTGCCGAAAGCTAAATGCTTTAAGCTTTATGCTTCCAGCTGATAGACTATTATCTATGGATGTGTAATGTGGGGCTTGGTAAGATGTACGATGTAAGGTGTAAGATATACGGTTTAAGATGTA
>JASGDI010000061.1:0-18269 GCA_049841335.1 Niabella sp.
AGATTGTAAAGTGCGGTTTTTTAATGGTATGGTTTCCAGGTTTTAAACCGGTTATTTAAAGCAAGTGATACCTGTATGGGAGATACAAAAACAAAAGAAGCTTTCCAGGTGAACGATAAAAAGCAGATGCTGGTGCTGGTGAGGTATAAACCCGCATCAGCAATGGAAGCTGATAGTATGCTGGGAGGCGCAGCGGGGGCTGTACAGGGTGCTGTTGATAAAGTAGAGGATGTGGCTGCTTCCATACCGGGCCTTGACCTGTTTTTTAAGGAGGAAAAGGAGCAGGAAAAGCAAGCCGACAAAACCTATACTTACTACGATGATTACAGTGCCTGGGATGAGTATTTTAAAAAGATGAAAGACGAGCTGGCGAATCAGCTAAATACAGATAATGAAACAATGGTCTTCGATTTTGAGGCCTCGGATGCAAAAGGGCTTGAAAACGAAGGCAGGAAGCTGTTTACACAGGTTAAAGGTAAGGTGAGCGCCTGGAAAGATTATACCGCCTGTTTTCATTTTGTGGGATTGGGCCAGGGCGGGAATGTGGCGAATGAATGTATCAGCGAGTTAATTAAAGAACCTGATTTTAAAAATAAATGGTGGGTGCAGTCAGTAATATATGTGGGCACGCCCTTATATAAGAACAGGCATATATTTAAAGAGGCAGAGGCGCTGAGAGGGAAAGGTAAAATTTATTCCTATGGTAATGCGTATGATCTTACTCAGAATGCAATAGCCTATTTTGAGCCCAATGATAAATTACTCAAAATGATTGCTGAAAGTAATTCCAACCAGCTTTCGGTTTTCACAGGCAAGATAAAGGCGCAGTTAGTGGCCACTTTAGGGCGCCTGTTAAGTATAGAAGGGTTTGGGACGGGCCATGATAACGAAGGCAATATCAACAAGCTCACCCAATGCAAAGATGATGCGCAGGGACTGGTAAGTGAGTGTGTGGAAGCCTGCAAAAATGTGCTGAATGCCTTTCCCGGCCTGGTACAGCCGCCCGATCTGCCAAAGTTTGATGAAATGTTGAACGGGTTTGATGGTGTTCCCGGAAGGAGCGCAGACCGCCTGGGAAAATTTATTGATGAGCTTAAAAAAGTAAGAGAAGGTACCAGCCTTGACACATCGCGCATCAGTATAGGAAAGCTGTTTAATTTTTTATGTCCCCTGGTGGATCAGCTTACTGCAACGCTCAGGCTGTTTACAGCAGGAGGTGAAACAACTGACCAGCTTTTTGATAAAGTAATGGAAAAGGCCGGTATAGAAAAAGTGCTGGCTCCTTCAGGTACTGGTATAAAAACATTACCTGTGGATCCTTACATAAACAAGGTGATTGAAATGGCAAAAGCTGCGCAGAAAAAGGAAGAGGAGCAACAGCCAGGGGAAGAAAAACAGGAAGGCGATGCTCCCCGGACAAAAGAGGAAATATGGTGTGATCAGGCCAATGTAATGATCAGCACTGCAAAGTCCTGTATAGCCGCTGCTACAGAAAATGGTGATGTTGATGTAAAAAGCGATGCCACAAGTGCCCATAGCAGGCAGAAGATCGCAGAAGCAGTTACAGCGATGTTACTGCCGATGATGCCTTCCAAAAAGAAATTCTATGGAAAGCTGCTGGAGTATATTCCTTTAGGAGGTATAAATGGTTTTCTGGGCAAGCTCACCGGCGACGCTGCTTTTGCACCACTGAAAAATCTGTTAGGTAAGCTGAAAGACGGATTTGATTTTGATGAAGGCACAGAAGATGAGCCGGGATTAAAAAAGTCTTTGCAGTATTTTGATAAGGAACTGACCCGGATCAAAGGTTTCCTGGATAAGAATAATTACCCGGTACATAAGGATGCCAACAGCCTTTATTTTATTTATAACGGGCATAACATTATGCTGGGTAAAACCTACGGCGAGATCTTAAACACTATTGATAAAGAGACCGGCTACCTGGATTATATGCAGAGTATAGGATATACTAATTTTTATAATCTTGAAAAAAATGAATACCAGGGAAAGGGATCTCCGCAAGGAAACCTGCAGCCGGTGCAGGTGCTTGAGGAGGAAGGGCAGGAAGCCTGATGATAGTGGAGTTGGATAATTTAAAAACAGATTTGTAATGACGAATAATATAAAGGCCAGTAATCCCGAGATCCTGGTAGATATACCAGCCAACAGAACACTTCTGGCAGGCAGGTTCACTGCCCATGCAGCCCATAAACCGGAAGCCATTCATGGGTTGCAGTCTCTTGCTGATGTATTTCGGCATTACAATCCATCAGTAAATGTGGAACTGGAAGATAAGGATGGTGGTGTGCGAACAGAGCCCTTTACTTTTCAATCAATAGAAGATTTCAGTATTGAAGGTATTACAGCACAAAGCTCATTTTTAAAAGAGGCCGCATTAAGCCGTGAAGGCTATTTAAAAGCAGCTAAGCAATTGAAGCGGGACGGACAGTTGAGAGAAGCGCTCTCCAACCCTGAGAAGCGGAAGGCGTTTTTGTCTGTTGTGCAGGCTATGATCCAGGATCTTAAAAACTTAAAATAAATTTCCAATGGCAATAAGAGGATCACTTCAGTTAGGCCCTGCGGGAGAAGGAACCCACAACTGGCGGATTATCAATATGACCTACGAGTTTCTGCAGCCGGTAGACCATTTCGGGCAGCCGAACGGAAGAGTAGACGGCGGATTTATCAATCTTACTGTTGAGTCTTCCCCGTCCGACATAGATATCATTCACTGGATGCTGTCTAACAGACAGGTAACTGATGGCGGGGCGTATTTTTTTGACAGAAACGGGAGGCTGGCGCGGGAAGTAGCGTTTAAAGATGCCTTTTGTGTGTACTATAAAGAAATTTATGATGCATTTAATGATGCATTTATGAAAATAGATTTTCGCATCTCCTGCCGCGAAATTACTATTAACAACGGGGGTGCCGAAACTACCCTGATAAAGGACTGGACAGGGTTTGAATCGTCGGGGTCCGGTTCATCGTCTTCATCCTCCTCAACAACGTCTTCTGCTTCATCGTCCTCTTCGTCTTCAGGAGAAATTAGTTCGTTCAATCCTAATGATTAATGTTGGTTAACTGAATATGAGTGAAACGGTTACTATATATGATGTACATGATAATAAGGAAGGACCTGTAGCTTACAGTGATCTGATCCGTTTATTTGATGATTATGGAGGTGCGGCCTGGTTTTCTTCAGTGGTAGAAGGAAGCGATAATCTGCTTCCGGAAAATAAAGCCAGGCGCGCGGTTTTTTTGAACGATGCGGATAAACAAAATGAAAGGTTATTGCTGTTAAAAGATCTTGAAGCCTGGGCCAACGTGCTGCAGGCGGATGTAGGCGCTGATGATATGGCGGATTATTGTTTGTCTAAAGCTGAAGCGCAAAGCCAGGTATTGCAGGAAAATCTTTTAAAGGTGATCAATGTAGCAAAACCTGTCGAGACTTCGTACCGCGGACTGTCGCTGTTTTTTGAAAATGCAGAAAGTAACCAGGTACGCAATGTGTCATTTATCAATTGTACTGTGGAGCAGTTAAAGGACCTGGATGCGCCCCGGTTCTTTGATTATATAAGCGAAGAATTAAGGCGAAACTTTGACAGGATAGATCTCCGTAATAATTATAGCCTTTTGGTTTTGCCCGGGTACCTGGGCCCCAATGCAGTAATAGAAAAATGGGCAAAGACCGCATACGAAAATAAGGTTATCATTATTACTGATTTTGAGGACTTTGATGATGTGGACGATGTGCTGGAAGTGTTTAATGCTGCAGGTATGGCCGGGGGCGATGTATATCGTTCCAGTGTGTTAATGTGTTGCAACTGGCTGATAGGCCGGGGAAGATTTGATCCTGCAGGTGAGGAGCATGATCTTTACCTGCCACCCTCTATGGCGCTTGCAGGTAAAATATACGTTGGGCTTTTAAGCCAGGTTGCCGCCGGGAAAAGGTTCGGGATCATTTACGGTGCAGAGGGTGTAAAATTTCCCCTCAAAAAAAGCGAAGTGTCAGTTCTGGAGCGTATGGGCCTGGTACCCATGTTTGGCGAGTATGGAAAAGTGATGGCTTTTTCAGCAAAAACGTTATTCAACGGTGCCAATCTGGGTTTGCAGATCTATTCGGTGGTGCGCGTTTTTGATTATGTTACAAAAGTTTTGATGGACTTTTTAAACAGGAGGGCTTTTGAAAACTTCAATGCCAATATCCGGAAGGAATTAATGGGGCAGATTGTGAAATTTCTGGATGGTATTTCGGGTAACGGAAGATTGATTGAAGATTTTAATATACAGCGTTTTGAGCAGGATGCCTTACAAAAGGATAAGATCCATCTGAATATCCATCTGAAGCCTTATTTTCCTGCTAAAAATTTTATGATCAAAATGGCCGGACAAAAAGATGAAGAAGGCGCCAGGTGGGATACAGCGTATGATCAGCAATAATATTTATTACTCTTAAAGAGCAGGCTATATGCAAAAAAAATATTTGGTGTTACTATTGGTATTTATAACCGGGCTGCCGTATGCTTTGTATGCGCAAAATATTAACGGAGAGAAAATACTGGTAGGTAAGGAAAGTATCACAATCATTAACTTCCCCGACAGGGTTTTGAATATCAATTTTTCTGATGACGGGGCTTATGATTATTACATTCCTAAACGCAGGGAGGAAAGATCAATTTCGCTTCAGTTTAATAAAGAAAAGGAAACGGCGCCCAATACTGCCTTATTGGTTAATGAAGGGGGGCGCAGCCACATGTTCCGCATAGTCTTTGATTCAACCTATAACATTAATGATGATAGCCGTCCGCCTTTATGGTATGATCATTCCAGCTTAAAGGAGCTAAAAGCGTTTGTGCAGCGCCAGAAAGAATCAATGGCAAGGGATAATGATGAAGCTGCTATTGCCAGGCTGGATAAGGAGCAGGAGCAGGAAAGAAAAAAGGAGATGGATGCAAAAAAAGCGGAAGCTATGGTAGCCCAGAAGAAGAATGAGGCAGAAGCTGCACAGAGGGCAAAAGAGGCTGAAAAACAACAAAAGCTGGAAGAAGCCAGGTTAAAAGAAGAAGCTGCTTCCCTGGCAAAAGCAAAGAAGGATGCCGAGGAAAAAGAGAAGCAGTTATTGATGGCACAGAAGAAAGAAGAAGAAAACAAAAAAGCTGCAGCAGCCCTGGCTAAAAAACAGGAAGAGGAATTAGCAAAAAAACAGGCTGACGAACAGCAGAAGATCAGAGAGCTGAAGACTAAACAGGAGGCAGAGGCAAAAGCGAAAGAACGTGAGCTGCAGGAACTGAAAGCCAAAAAAGACCAGGAGGCTTTGGCTAAGGCACAGAAGGAAAAAGAGCAGAGAGATAAACAGGCGGCAGAGGCATTGGCAAAAGCCCAGAAAGAAGCAGAAGAGAAAAAGCGTGTACAGGAGGAGGCGCTGGCTAAGCAAAAAGCCATAGAGGAAGAGAAAAGAAAAAAAGCCGCCGAAGAATTTGCAAAAAAAGAAACTGAGCAAAAAGCCGCCCGGGAAAAGCTGGCGCAGTTGGAGGCTGAACGAAAGGAGAGGGAAGCTAATAAAGCTTATAGTGAAATCGGGCTTTGGCAGCGTTATGGTAAAAAGGGCATTGATGTTTACAATATTCCTGCGGGGCAAATGGCAATGGTTAATGCTGACTTCTTTATAGTAGCCGATACACTGCGTAACTTCAGGATTGCAGATTCTCTTATAAAGACAGCAGCAGCCGGAAAGCTGAATATTGCTGCGGGGAACCTGGTGAATGGCGGTGTAAAGATGACTTTAGAAAATATTGCTTTTAAAGATGTGCATACCTACTACAAAGTAAAAATAGAAAACCATACTAATGAAGATTTCCTGCTTGGAAAAACCTATATGTACTGGTACGATGAGAAAGACCAGGCTAAGATGATCATTAAATGCAGTTATCTCACATATATTAATTTCTATCCTATTGTCAGGCCCGGAACTACCCAGTACATCGTTTTTGCAACACGCTCTCCCAATGTTATAGCCAGTGAGAGCCTGGTATTGTTTATTGAGGACAGGCGAAAAGATAAAGGAGGCACAAGTATTGTAATACCGGGAAATGATTATATCAAAGAACTGGCAAAGGTTCAAACCACTGTAAGTACAACAAAAAAAACGGTCAGCGATACAGGCAATACAAAAACTGAAGAAAAAAATACCAGGAAATCTAAAAAGAAGAAATAGGGCTACAGGTTAAATATGTACCGGCAAATAAAATGTATAAGACAATGGGTGCTGCTGTTAATGATAGTTTTCTTTAACGGCAGCAGCGTTTTGGCTCAGCACATTATCACATTTTGTGGCGTGCCCGTGCCAATGGATCAGCAGTTTGTTCAGGATAAGCTGATCAATGTAATAAGGAAGCAGGTAAATGTGGTGAACCTGCCTTCGTTGCGGCAAAGGGCCAACAGCTATTTCCCGCTGGTGGAAAAATATCTGGCCGCTTATGGCCTTCACCAGGATTTAAAATACCTGCCTATTGTGGAAAGCGGGTTCTTAACCAGGGCCGAATCGGGTGCGGGAGCTAAAGGCATCTGGCAGATCATGCCCGCCACGGCCAGAGGTTATGGTATGAAAGTAGATGCCGGCATTGATGAGCGGGAGAATTTTGATAAAGCTACCAGGGTGGCCTGTCAGCTGATAAGGGATAATTACACAGGGCTTAAAAAACTTGCAGGTACGGTAAACTGGCCGCTGGCCATTGCTGCCTATAATTTCGGTATCGGAAACATTTTAGATGCCATGAGAACCCAGGGTAATAACTATTTTGCAATGAAGCTCAATCCCGAAACCGGGTTGTACGTGTACAAGATTATTGCAGTAAAAGAGTTGTTTGAATATCCGGAATTGTACAACTCCAGGTTCGGGTATAATGTGTTTAGTGCAAAGGCCGGGCCTAAAAAAAAGCCGAAGGAAGCTGACCTCGAAGTTACAAACGATGCTGATATTATTGGAGTAATAGAGCAGGAGCTTGAAAAAAATAAAGACAGGAAAGCGCCCGTTATAAAAGAAGAGCAGTATGTGCTGGCCCATATTGAAGGTAAAATGAAGAACTTTCTGGATGGCAATATGGTAACCATAGTGCTGGATGAAGACCTGATCACTTCCCGGTATGGCCTGTCTTTTAAAGGATATTCATTTGGGGTGCAGGGCTGGATTATTGATGACAGGGTATTTTTTAAACTGGGTTATGACCACGATGTAACGCTCCTCGATTTAACCAAGCAAAAGGGTGTTTTACTGACTGACCTCTTATCAAAAAAAAGGATTGACGTTTTATTGAAAAATATCGTTTACGAGAAGTAGCCTAATGCAGGGGTAATACATTTTTTTTCTGGTTGGCTTTCAGCTTTTCCGGGATCGTGGCCAGTATCTCTTTTTTTAAGGCATCTATAAGCCTCTTTTTAATAAAATTCCCATGCACCACCAGGCTTACTTCCCTTACCGGCGCCGGGCTTTTAAAATGCCTGACAGCCCTTTGTTCGCTCTTCGACATCTGTAATGTTACCAGCTCCGGGACAATGGTAATACCATCGTTTACATCTACCATGCGCTTTAAGGTTTCAATGCTTCCTGCTTCATATTCAAAATTGCTGAACTCCTTGCTTTGTTTCTGCAGCTCGCATAAAGAGAGGATCTGGGAGCGGAAACAATGACTTTCTTCCAGTAGCCATAGCTTACTCACATCAATATCTTTTTGCAGCAGGTATTGTTTCTGGTATAAACGATGGTTTTTTGAGGCATATACCATCAGCTCTTCATAAAAAAGTACCTGCTCACTAATACTCTTTTCATTAACAGGCGTTACCAGGATACCGGCATCAATAGCGCCTTCTTTTAGTATATTGATAATGACATCGGTGGTTTGTTCCTGAACTAATAGCTTTACATCAGGATAGCGCCTGGTAAAAGAGGGTACAAACAGGGGTAGCAGGTAAGGCGCCAGTGTGGGAATGATCCCTATTCTCAATACTCCTTTCATCTTCCCTTTTTGCGATTCTACCAGGGATGACAGCTCGTGGGCAGCATTTACTACATTCCGGGCATATTCAATAATCTCAGTGCCGGCAGGAGTGGTGGTTATCGGCTGCCTGCGCCGGTCAAAGATCTTTATTTCAAAAGCTTCTTCCAGCTTTTGTATTTGCATACTTAAGGTGGGCTGTGTTACGAAGCAGGCTTCGGCCGCTTTTAAAAAATTCCGGTGCTGATGTACCGCCAGTAAATACTCCAGTTGTTGCAGAGTCATGATTCAATAAACATTTTCTATAATTATGTCAAAAGTATAAATATTTTTTATGTATAAAAGGAAGCATACAATATTTTTTTACAGGCATATTTCTGGTGATTGTAAGCAGTCTTATAGGTTGATAGCCGATTGGAGCGTCCGTGGATAATGGTCTATGGACTATAGACTCACTCGAAGCTGAAAGCATAAGGCTTAAAGCTTTGAGCTTTCGGCTCTGAGCATTGATTGTTGATTGTTACAGTTTCTGGTCGCTTGTTACTGTCTAATGTCTTTTAAACCTTACATACATCGTGCTCAATAAAAAATATCAGTTCCCTTTTCCTCGCAGGCATTAAAAATTGTAGCTTTGGTAAATAATATGTCAAGGGAAATACTCGAAACAAAAAGGAAAGCATTAAAGATTAACCTCGATGCACCGGTATACGGTACATTTGCAGAAATTGGCGCAGGCCAGGAGGTAGCAAGAAATTTTTTCACAGCAGGTGCAGCATCGGGAACAGTAGCCAAAACTATGTCGGCATACGATATGTCTTTCAGCAATGCCATTTATGGTGTAGAGGAAAGCGGCCGCTATGTCAGCCGCTCGCGGGTTAAGCAGATGTTGTCTCACGAATATGACCTGCTCACAGAAAGGCTTTACGGGGAAAAATACAGGGAGAAAACCTTTTTTGCTTTTGCCGATACCGTAACTACTTTAAACTTCAGCAAAACCAATGAACCGCATGGATGGCTGGGCCTCCGGTTCCAGGTTAAGCCCGGTGGTGACTATAACGATATTATTTTTCATGTCAGGTTGTTGGACAGTGATACAGGCGTTCAGCAAAATGTTTTAGGCATACTTGGGGTAAACCTTGTGTATGGTGCGTTTTACTATAACCACGATGTACAGCTGATGGTAGAATCGCTGGTAGATAATCTTTCGGCAGGTTCTGTAGAAATAGATATGATCAGCCTTCGCGGCCCGGTGTTCAGAGATACCAACGACAGGCTGGTAAATCTTTACCTGATTGAGAAAGGCTTTTCCAGCGCGGCAATTTTTAATCTGCATGGCAATGTAATATTACCCAAAGACCTGCTGTACAAAAAGGATATTATGATTTTGCGTACCAAGTACCTTCAAAAATCAATACCCAACTTTGATCTGTTCAATAAAGCGGTAGAGCAGTTCAAACTGTCGCAAAATGTAAAAAGCGATAACCTGGTGGTATTAATAGAAGTGCTGATGAGCAACCTGCTGGAGGAAGATACTACTGAAAAAAATGATCTTGAAATTTTTGCCCGGCGGGCTGAAGAGCTTTGTGCCACCGGTAATAATGTAATTGTTTCCAATTTTAAACGGAATAATAAGCTGGCGCAATACCTGGCCCGCTGTAAGCCGCGCAATGTGGGCATTTCAACCAATATTTCCAACCTGCGTAATATTTTCAATGCAAAAAATTACAGCGAAAACTACGCGCAGGAACTGTTAACCTATGTCAGCGATCTTTTTAGCAAAAATGTAAAACTATACGCTTATCCTTATCTGAATAAGAAAACAAACGAAGTGATCACTTTACAGAATATGCCTGTATCGCCCGAAGTAAAGCCGTTATTTGATTTCCTTGTGATCAACAATTATATTGAGAATATTGAGGGCTATGATGTAAAAGACGTAAAGACCGTTTAGCTTTTTAATAAAAATTTTTTTAAAATGATAATTATTTTAGTATTTTTGAACTAAAATAATTAGCTATGTCTGTTGCCAACAAAAATCTAAAGTATTTAAGGAAGTTGCGCGGATGGACGCAGGATGAGTTTGCCACAAAGCTCAATATCAAGCGTTCCCTTTTAGGCGCTTACGAAGAAGAGCGTGCCGAACCCCGTATTGATGTGCTGGAAACGGTATGCGATATGTTCAGGCTTACATTGGATGAAGTGCTGAGAAAAGACCTTAGCGTAACATCCGGTTCCGGTAATTATCTTGCTAAAAGGCGCGCGCTGAAGCTGGCGCCTGTAGTTACCCAGATCCCATTTGTTCCAATAAAGGCTGCGGCTGGCTACCTGGCTGGTTATGCTGATCATGAATTTGTAGATGAGCTGAACACATTCACCTTACCTATGCTGAATGGCGGTAATTACCGCGCTTTTGAAATTTCGGGAGATTCCATGCTCCCCACCCCAAGCGGCTCGATCATTGTAGGCGAAAAAGTAGAAGCGCTGGATAGCGTTAAAAACAATACTGCCTGCGTTTTAGTTTCAAGAAATGATGGTATAGTGTACAAGCGTGTACAAAAAAACAGCAAGTCAAGGAACAAGCTGCTGCTGGTGAGCGATAACCCCGCTTTCCAGCCTTATTCTATCAATGCCGATGAAGTGCTGGAAATGTGGGAAGCGCAATATGTTATATCTAAAACCAATACTTCCCAGAACTGGAATGTAGGGCAACTGGTAAATATTGTGGCCAACCTGCAACAACAGGTAGACGGCATGAAAAAGAAAATAAACTGACCTGCTGGAAGCGATAGCATAAGCGCATGAGGCGAGGACGTCTGCCCGATGCCGGTACGCCTGCCCGACAAAGTCATTCTGGCGGGGAAGGACCTCACATAGCTTTCTCTGAAAGGGTGAATTTGTTCTACACCGTGTGGTCCCGATTTTTACCTGCCCGGCAGGCATATCTTCAAAGCTGTCGGTAGTAAAATGTCATGTAACTTCTTAAATACTATTTCAATATTGATTTTTTACCATATATTTATAGCATCAATTTTTTCATAGATTGACTGTTGAGCTAATTGCTTATATATACGGGCCGCTTTACAGCGGCTCTTTATATTTACAGATCTGCTTATAATTACCACTCATACTTTAATAAACAGCCGTTTAACAATTTCTATATTATGTTTGATGAAAACAGGATATTTTTATCTTATGCCAACTGTAAAATTCAATAATGCCAGGCCCCGTCCGGCCAAATTAAAGCTAAAAAAGATACGGATGAATAAACCTGTTTGTATCATAATGGCACTTACATTAGCTGGTACGGTAAATGCCCAAACCCTTCAGGTAACGGCTGATGATTACAAAAGAGCCGAGCGGTTCCTGCTATCTTATACTTCAAAGCTCATTGACTGGACCAACCCTTCTCCTAACTGGATGTATGGAGATAAATTCTGGTACCGGGCAGGGGAGCAGGTTTTCCTGGTGGACCCGCAGAAAAAATCAAAAACAGCAACTGCAGCGCCAGAACCCCGTAACCCGGTACTTGTTAAAGGATGGGGCAGCGGGAAAGCTGTTGTATCGCCAGATGGCAGGAAAGAAGTTTTTATCAGGGACTGGAATTTGTGGGTGAGGCATACAGATACAAAGCTGGAAAAACAATTAACTACAGATGGGGAGAAAGATTATGGTTATGCAACCGACAATGCCGGGTGGAGGCACAGTGATGCAGCCATCGTAAAATGGTCGCCTGATTCAAAAAAAGTTGCCACATTTCAGCAGGATCAGCGTAAAGTGAATGATATGTACCTGGTAACTACCAATGTAGGCGCCCCGAAGCTGGAACAGTGGAAATATCCTATGCCCGGCGATACGCATATTGCTACTATACGAAGGGTGATTATAGATGTGGAAGAAGAACCGAAAGTGATTTCATTGAATGTACCTCCTGATCCGCATCGTGCTACTCTGAGCGATGATATTGCAAGCAGCGGAGCTTTTGATGATATAGACTGGTCGCCTGATGCTACGGAAATGGCTTTTGTTTCTTCATCAAGAGATCATAAAAGCGCCAGGTTAAGGATAGCCAATGCCACTACGGGCGAGGTTAGAGAAGTGTTCGAAGAGACCGTATCAACACAGTTTGAGTCGGGCAGGGGGGCCATTAACTGGCGCTATCTGCCAAAATCGAACGAGATCATCTGGTACTCAGAACGTGATAACTGGGGCCACTTGTATTTGTACGACAGCAAAACAGGAAAGCTGAAGCACCAGATCACCAAAGGAAACTGGCTGGTGGGTAAAGTGCTGAGAGTAGATGAAAAAAAGCGTGTGATCTACTTTACAGGCCATGGCCGGGAAAAAGGAAACCCTTACTTTGCTTATTTTTATAAAATAGGATTTGACGGTAAAGGGCTCACTTTATTAACGCCTGAGCCAGGTAATCATAACATTAGCTTATCCCCGTCAGGGAACTATTTTATAGATGTGTACTCTCAGCCCGATGTGCCGCCAATAGCTGACTTCAGGAGTATTAAAGGTGAATTGATAACCAACCTTGCCAGGGCCGATGTTTCCCGCCTGGTGGCAGGGGGATGGAAGCCCCCTGTGCCGGTATGTGTAAAAGCAGCTGATGGAGAAACCGATATTTACGGGCTGGTGTTTACTCCGGTTAAAACCGATCTTTCAAAAAAATACCCCGTGGTTAATTATGTATATCCCGGACCGCAGGGCGGGAGCGTGGGAAGCTGGAATTTTTCGGCATCAAGGAGCGATCACCAGGCTTTGGCAGAGCTGGGCTTTATTGTAGTGGTGATAGAAGGAACCGGCAACCCTTACCGTTCCAAAAACTTTCATGATGCCAGCTATGGAAACATGGCTATTAATACTTTACCTGATCAGATTGCTGCTATAAGGCAGCTGTCAAAAATTTATCCCATGGATACTATGCGTGTGGGTATATGGGGTCATAGCGGCGGTGGTTTTGCTACTGCTGCGGCCATGTTCAGGTATCCTGATTTTTATAAAGTGGGTATCGCAGAATCGGGCAACCACGATAACCGGAATTATGAGGATGACTGGGGCGAACGCTATAACGGGCTGGTTGCAAACAGTGACTATGCTGTCCAGGCCAACCAGGCTTATGCCGGGAACCTGAAAGGTAAGCTGATGCTGGTACATGGCATGATGGACGATAATGTGCCGCCATATAATACCTTGTTGGTTGTTGAGGCTTTGCAAAAAGCCAATAAAGATTTCGACCTGGTGATCTTTCCTAATGCAAGACATGGCTTTGGGGCATACTCCAGCTATATGATGCGCTTGCGCTGGGATTATTTTGTAAAGCATTTATTGGAGGCTCAGCCCCCAAAAGAGTACCTGATGGGAGCGGGCAGGTAATTGAAAAGGCTGATGTATCTGCATGTAATAATGTTCTATTGTTATGGTAATTGTAAGTTATGGAACAGGCTAATGGCACATCCCTGGACCATGGTCTATGGTCCATAGGTAATCGGCCAATTTTAACACTCAATATACGGTATGTTGAAATGTATATGCCTCCCGCACTTATATGTCTGCTATCTCCTTCCATGACAGGATGCTTAATTTCTCATCCTGTATACTTGTTTTGCTTCCTCCGTATATTAACATGCTTTGAGTGTTCAGCGGGTTGTTTTTTTGCCAGTACCGGATACCGTTAAGCATGGAAGAGGTTGTTTTTTTTGCAGCTTTTATTTCTATAGCAACAGGCTGGCCTTCTTTTTCGTAGATGAGATCTATTTCGTTTCCCGCGCTATCCCTGAAATAGTATAAACCCTCCTGTATTCCTTTATTAAAGTTGTTTTTTTTGATCTCTGTAATGATCCAGTTTTCAAATAGCGCTCCGTAGGCCTGGTGCTTTTTTAAGGCGGTAATATTTTTAATACCTAACAGGCGGCATAGCAGGCCGGTGTCATAAAAATAAAGTTTAGGGCTTTTGAGAATACGCTTATTAAGATTATTATACCAGGGTTGTAATAAAAAAATTATATAACTGCTTTCCAATACGCCTAACCAGGAAAGAATGGTTTTGGTATCCACACCTACCTGCCTTGCCAGCTCATCGCGGTTAAGAACCTGTCCTGCATAGTTGGCGCAGAGGTACAGGAAACGGTTGAAAGCAGCCATATTGCTGATGTTTTTCAGTAGGCGTACATCACGTTGTACATAAGTTTGTATATAGCTGTTCATCCATATTTCAGGTGTTAGGTGCTCCTGCCATATTTCCGGGTAGCCTCCGGTCAGAATGTGTTTGAAAATCTCATCGCTGTTTAGTTTTGCATCCTGTAACTCTGCATAGCTGAATGGTAACAGGGATATATAACCGGCGCGTCCTGCAAGGGACTGGGAAATCTGTTCCTGTAACAAGAAATTGTTGGAACCGGTTAATATGAACTGGCCCCGGCGGGTGTTTTTATCCAACATTACTTGCAGGTATCGGAGCAAATCGGGTACGCGCTGTACTTCATCCAATATGGCTCCTTGTTTATAGGGCTTTAAAAAATTTTCTATATCGTGTAATGCTTCGGCTTGTATAATAGGGTTTTCGAAATTAATATATGGCTTTTTGGGGCAGAGCATTTGGCTTAACGTGGTTTTGCCGCTTTGCCTGGGGCCTGTAATACATAAAGCCCTGAACTGGGATAAAGATTCTTTTGCTGTTGGTAATATCATTCGCTTTATCATCCGATTCCATTTTTGCAAAAATATGTAAAAATGGAGTTGGATTCCATTTTTGCAAAAATATGTAAAAATGGAGTTTGTATTATCGAGAGGAATGTTTTATATTTTCTCTTAGCCCTTCAGCGCTTTTAACTTTTTGTCATGTTAATTGAAAATTAACTGATCATCATCACTGGTTAAAAATTGTGCTCAGCAAAATCAATGCGGGATGACATATAACCTGTCACCACCACTGCTAATAGGTAAACACTTTATCTCCCACCATTACTTCCTGCGTTTTTTCGTTAAAAGTGGCTTTCATACCGGTGCGCGATGCAGCGGTGGTCATTACATTGGCAATGGAATGATAATATCCTGCTTCTACGGGCGCATTGGCCTCTTTCCGGCTGCGTACACATTCCATCCAGTTGCGCATGTGGGCGCTCGTAAGCGGGTCGCCCCCGGTATTGGCGCTTGCTACTACCTTTTCGGCCTTTTCTACCAAAGCCATTTCGGGCAGTAAAACAGGCTGCATATTCATGGCTTTTGCATGGTTTTCCCTGAGCCCACCCTTAGGTGATACCTTGTTGGTAATTAAGTTAAGCTCTCCACCTTTTGAAAAATAAATTTCCGATGGGTTTTCATCGCCATTGCCCATACGGCTCATAAATACTACCTGGAACCCGTTTGCCGGATCATTGGCATCGCCATAATCAAATACGGCGGTAGTGGTATCCCAGTTGCTGCGTCCATCGGGCCAGTTGTAAATGCCGCCATTGGCAGTGACGCTGCGCGGATGCTTTAACCCGCTAAACCAATGCACCGTATCAATCTGGTGGCTCATCCACTGGCCCGGCTGCCCGGAAGAGTAAGGCCAGAATAAACGATACTCCAGGTATTTCCTCGGATCCCAGGCCTCGAAAGGCCGGTTGATAAGAAAGCGTTTCCAGTCGGTATCTTCCTGCTTAAGGCGGGCTACCAGGTCGGGCCTGCGCCATCGCCCCGGCTGGTTCACATTCCAGGTAAGCTCTACCATGTTGATAGCGCCAAATTTCCCGGATTTAATATACTCCTCAGCAGCTTTATAGTTACTGCCGCTCCTGCGCTGGGAGCCTATTTGTATGATCTGGCGGGATGCTTTTACCGCTTTTAAAGCAGCGCGTGCATCTTCCATTGTTTCTGCAAAGGGCTTTTCAACATAGGCATCACATTTGGCATTTACGGCTTCTATGGTATGCAGGGCATGTTGAAAATCGGCCGTGCTTATAATAACAGCATCTGCGGTTTTTGAATCGTAAAGCGCTTCATTATTTCTAAACCCTTTTACATCGCGGCCTGTTTTTTCTTTTATGTGTGCAACGCCTGCGTCCCTGCGATAGTTCCAGAGGTCTGATACGCCTGTTATATCAAAATTCAGCTCTTTATTGTGGTTTAGAAAAGAGGGGAATAAAGATTGCCGGAACCGGTCTGAAAAACCTATAACACCTACCCGTACACGGTCGTTAGATCCGATAATATTTGCGTAGCTTTTGGCGCTGAAAGCAGTCGCTCCCAGGTAAAGTCCTGTTCCTGTAAGCGCGCCATTTTTTATGAATTTTCTTCTTGAGTGAGACATACGACATAATTTGTTCTAAGATAATCATTTTGCTACAATACGCTTTGCGTTTTTGTATTTGTTACATGGATTTTTGATGTAACATTGCAGGCATATTATGACCCCTGATATTAAGAATAATATTTCCTTAAAGCCGTACAATACTTTCGGGATTGATGCCCGTGCAGCGCATTTTGCGGTTGCTGAAACCATTGATGATGTAAGAGTATGTTTGCAGTGGGCTAACGCGCATGAACAGTCAACGCTTATCCTGGGTGGAGGCAGCAATGTGCTTTTTACCGGGAATGTAACAGGGCTGGTATTACAGAATGCCATAAAAGGAATAGAAAAGGTATATGAGGACGAGCAACACGTGTACCTGAAGGTTGGTGGGGGCGAGGTTTGGCACCGGTTTGTTTTGTATTGCCTGGATCATAATTATGCAGGCATTGAAAACCTGGCTTTGATACCCGGAAGGGTGGGCGCCTCACCTATGCAGAATATAGGAGCTTACGGAGTTGAAATAAAGGAAGTATTTCATGAGCTGACCGCTATACACAGGCATTCCCTGGAAATGGTATCATTTTCTAACAGCGACTGCGAGTTTGGCTACCGGGAAAGTGTATTCAAGCACCGCTACAAAAATGAGTTTGTCATTACTGATGTTACTTATAAACTTGCTAAAAATCCGCATTTTAATATAGGTTATGGCGCTATACAACAGGAGCTGGAAAAAGCAGGGGTGAAGGATTTGTCCATCCGGGCCATTGCCGATGCTGTGATAGCTATCAGGTCTTCCAAGTTACCCGATCCCCGGCAGATAGGCAATGCAGGCAGCTTCTTTAAAAATCCCTCTGTTGATAAAGAAAAATATTTGCAGTTGAAGGAAACATTTCCATCAATTGTAGCTTATGAAAACCCCAACGGAACAATGAAAATGGCAGCAGGCTGGCTAATAGAACAGAGTGGTTTAAAGGGTTTTAGAAAGGGTGATGCCGGGGTGCATGAAAAGCAGGCGCTCGTGCTGGTAAATTATGGAAAGGCAGATGGCGCCGGTATTTTGGAAGTATGCGGCATAGTGCAGAATGCCGTTATGAATAAGTTTGGGGTAATGTTATTGCCGGAAGTAAATATCCTGTAACTCTTATTTAAGTTATAAATAGTATCTTCGCGCCCAATTTTTAAGGCCCTCTAATTATTAATTCTAAAAATTAAAGGATGAAGAAAGTTTTTTTATTGAGCCTGGTTTCAGTTTTATTATGTTCAGCGCTAAATGCGCAAAGGGAACTCTATGGAAGATCCGTAAGGTTTGGGTTTAAGGTAGACCCTGTATTGGCTAACGCCTTCAGGCCGGCAGAAAATGGTGTTGAAAGAACCAACAGCGGGTTTGGTGTTAACTACGGTTTAATGGCCGATGTTATGTTTAGCGATGGTAGAGGCGCTTTTGCTACCGGGCTGGAAGTAGCCCACGGCGCATCGGAGCTGGCTTATAATACTGACACCAGAGGGTTGTATAAAGATCAAGCCAAAGCTGCAGGTGCTGGCGCTGATCAGGCCTATAAGCTTAAATTACAGTACCTGCAAATTCCGTTGAGCGTAAAGCTGAAAACCAACCAGCAAAACGGCTTTCGTTTCTGGGGGCAGTTTGGTACTTATATGGGTGCATTGCTAAAGTCAAGAATGGATTATTCTTATGGTTCTGTTGCTGAGGAAAATATAAATGTGATGAAACATACCAATAAAGTAAACCTGGGTTTATTGGTTGGTGCAGGGGGCGAATACCAGTTGGCCGAAAAGACAGATCTTTTCTTTGGGCTGGGCCTCGAAAATGGCTTTACCGATATCACGTCCAACAATAGCTGGAAGGATGGAAAGGTAGGCCTTAACAGATGGGCTATACGCCTGGGAATGTTTTTCTAAAAAGTCAGTTTATTAAAATATAAAACAAAAGAGGCTACAAAACTGCAGCCTCCTTTGTTTATGAAGAACGGGAGTAGTTATTG
>JASGDI010000062.1:0-22850 GCA_049841335.1 Niabella sp.
GTTGTTTTGCCCTGGCAGTAAACGAGGAAAACGCTTCTTTTGGCAGAGTGGTAACGGCGCCTACCAATGGCTCGGCTGGTGTGATACCTGCGGTGCTTCATTATTACAGTATTTTTTGTAATGATGCCGGGAGCGGGGAGGATAGCGAAGAAAAGATCATAAAATTTTTAATGACAGCCTCTGAGATCGGGAGCATCTTTAAAAAGGAATCCACTATTTCTGCTGCTATGGGAGGCTGCCAGGCGGAGATCGGTGTATCTTCATCAATGGCTGCCGCTGCATTGACCGAAGCAATGGGCGGCACTCAAAAACAGGCGCTGATGGCTGCGGAAATAGCCATGGAGCATCACCTGGGCATGACCTGTGACCCCATTGGGGGCCTGGTGCAAATACCTTGTATTGAGCGTAATACAATGGGTGCTATAAAAGCTATAACCGCCAGTCAGTTGGCTTTGCAGAGTACGCCCGATTTTGCACGTGTATCGCTGGATAACGTGATTAAAACTATGTGGGAGACAGCACAGGACATGAACTTCAAGTATAAGGAAACAGCAGATGGCGGACTAGCTGTAAACGTGCCTTTGAGCCTGCCGGAATGTTAGGGGAGATGACAGATGATAGTTGATGGATGACAGGGGGAAGGTTGAAAAGTTGATAGGAAAGATTACAAATTTGTAACCAACATCCAGCATAAGGTAAAATGTACGATATAAGGTGTACGATGTACGACATGAAAACGGACAGCGAAAGGCTGAAAGCCGGAAGCCAAAGGCTGGCATCGTCTTCGTCCCTCTGACTTTCTGACTATTTCCAAAGGACGGATGAAAGTTGAAAGGTTGAAAAGTTTAAGGTTAAAAAGTTGTTGAAGAATGTTTAATAATGGCATAAAGGTTAACAAGGCGGGCGAAGATATACTATCATTACATAGTATAGAAATGCTATACTTCTGATTGTTGTGTTTCCGAACCTGATGATTGATGCCTGGAACCGAAACCAGCAACCAGCATAATGTACGGTGTACGACAGATAACTAGAAACCAGTATCCAGTAACCAGCATCACAAACTAAAAAATTCAAATCATAAAAATGAACCGTTCTGAATTAGTACAACAGATCAAATCAAAAAAATCCTATCTCTGTATTGGTCTGGATACAGACGTTACCAAAATACCCGGTCACCTGGAGCGCAGTGCCGCAGGGACTTTTGAGTTTAATAAGGCTATTATTGATGCTACCAGGGATCTTTGTGTTTCTTATAAAATAAATACAGCTTTTTATGAGGCACAGGGCGTGGCCGGATGGGAAGCCCTGCAAAAAACAGTGGAATATATTGGCAGCGAACATTTTAAAATAGCCGATGCCAAGCGGGGCGATATCGGCAATACCTCTGATCAGTATGCCAGGGCTTTTTTTGAAACATTACCTTTCGATTCGGTTACTGTAGCTCCTTATATGGGAAGCGATAGTGTTCAGCCTTTTTTGAAGTACGAAGGGAAATGGGCGATCGTATTGGGCCTGACTTCGAATAAAGGTGCTGCGGATTTTGAGCTGCAGCCTTGCGGAGAAGGATTACTGTATGAAAAGGTATTAAGAACTGTTTCGCAGTGGGGGACCGATGAGAATATCATGTTTGTGGTAGGTGCTACACAATCAGACTCTTTTACAGCTATACGTAAAATAATACCCGGGCATTTTTTGCTGGTTCCCGGTGTGGGGGCGCAGGGGGGCAGTCTTAAAGATATATCTGAAAAAGCAATGAATGCCAATTGTGGCCTGCTGGTAAATGTGAGCCGGGACATTATTTTTGCATCGGCAGGGGAGGATTTTGCTGCAGTTGCACGAAATAAAGCCCTGGTTTATCAAAAAGAAATGGCGGCATATTTAAAATAGCTTCGGGTAAAATTATCTATATTTGCGCCTCGGAAATATTTTCCAGGTTGGTCCGGAAGCTCTCCACCCGATTGCTATCGGGACTAATCGGGAGGAGAGAGCATCCCGCTTTCAGGCGGGAAGGTCATTGGTTCGGTCAATAATCAATGACAATATTATAAAAATAATTGGCCCGGTAGCTCAGCTGGATAGAGCAACTGCCTTCTAAGCAGTAGGTCATTGGTTCGAATCCAATCCGGGTCACCATATTAATCAGCACTTACATAATGGTAAGTGCTTTTTTATTTTAAGATTAGGGGGGACACATTGGGTGACTGGTTGATTTCAATGAGCTTATTTTTGGGGGTATCAAAAACATTTCCGGAATTTTATCAAAGTCCATTATTTAACAAAAGCCGTTTTCTGCTTTTCTTAGCTATTTCTCGAGCTGCAGCTTTGTTATTTGCTTTGTTACAGGATAAGTTTTCCCCTTCCAGATGAATATTCCCGAACAATTAGGAGGTATGGTGATTAAAACTTCCCAATTATTAGCCATCAACCGATATGAAACTTTTATTTTTCCTTCAGGGTGAGGAATCTCTCCGCTTACTTCTTTCAGGTTACCCAAATGAGGCTGTATTTTTATTTTCCTGAATCCGGGAGCATAGCTGTCTACTCCCAGAACTGTTCTGAAAAATTCAATATTCGGACTGCTTCCCCAGGCATGACAATCAGACCTTGTAGTATACAGATCAGAAACCTCGGCCCAGGTGGTAAGCCCCATTTTGATATTGTTATACCATACTCCCAGCCAATTCAGATAATTATTTCCCAGGCCTCCCTTTACCAGTGCCAAATGAAGGTAATATTTGAAATAGATGGTGCATTGTGTAAGAGTATCGTTTGTTAATAGTTGATGAGAAATATGCTCATAATCTTTTTTATCCACTGTACCGGTTAGTATTGCCAGGGCATTGGCATGTTGCGAAAAACGCGTTTTGGTTTTGGTATCCGCAAAGAGCTTTTTTTCTGCGTCCCAATACTTTTTTCTAATGGTCGCTTTTAATTGATTCGCTTTTGTTTGATAGAGATCGGCATAATATGTAACACCCAACTGTTTTTCCATTTCCATTGCCCACTGGTAGGCCCACAGCAGTTGCATATCTATAATTGAAGAGCCTCCGTCTGTGTCTTTAGGAGGAGCGCCTACAAACCAGTCTTTTCCATCGGCCCAATCTACAAATGTCCAGTATGGAGTATTTGATAGCGATCCGTCAGGATTTTGATACTTTTCAAAGAAGTGAAGAATGGACCTGACCCCCGAAAGCTTTTGCTGTACAAAAGTACTATCATTGCGATAATACCAGAAGTCGTGTAACATACCAATATACCAAAGTGAAAACGTGGGAATAATTTGTATGCCATGCGTTGGATATCTGCTTAGGGTAACTCCTTCCGGCAGGCGGGACTGATCTATTAAGTTTAATGCATGCCGGGCAAGACGGTCATCTCCGCTATAATAATAGGATACCATAGCCTGTATCCTGGTGTCGCCAATGTATTGCAACTGCTCATAATAAGGGCAATCAGTATAGGTGTCGTAGGCGTTTAAGCGGCATGTTCTCCAGCCTATATCCAGTATCTTTTTCAGCGTATCATCTTTACTGTCAAATAAAGCAGCTTGCTCAAAAGGATATGCTGTAAATGTTCCATGAATATCATTAATCACTAAAGGATCAGCCTGGGTTTTTACTAATAATCTTATGTAGCGATAGGTTCTGAAACTAAACGGAGTAAATACCTGATCCTTCGATCCGTTGGAGATAATGCTGTCCGTCCGTCCGGAAAAATCTTTTCCTGCTACCTCATCCCGGTTGCTTTTGCGCATGCCAAATTGGGCTATATTATCAAACAGCGACTCGGCATAACTGATAGAAATGCCCGCATTTTTGCCCCCACTGAATTTCAATGTGATGAAGGCATTTGTAAGAAAGGACTGATCCAGCAAGAAAACAGCGGTAGTATTAGCGGGGATGATTTGATCGCCTTTACCGAAAGGAAAATTCTTTGAAGCAATAACACCGTCAGCACTTCGTAACTGAGAAATTCTCTGGTATTTTCTTTCCCGCGCAGGAATTGTTGAGGGAATTAAATTCCAGGCAAACCCATCGGACATACCCTTAAGCTTCCCATCCAAAAGCTCTGAAGCTGATGGCCATGCACTATCATCATATTCACTATTCTCCCATGAGCCTATGGTTTTATTCATATCCGCCAGCTGCCCTTTGCTTGCCGCAAAATAGTACCCCGGGATAGGCATAAGAGAGGAGTCTTTTACACATTTCCAGGTATTATTTGTATTTAAAATTTCTTCCTGGCCTGTATTGCCTTGAAGTATAAAAGCAGTTCTTAAAGTGATCTGAGCCTCGGGGCGAAATTGTGCTTCGTTGTAAACCAATGCAGCAACAAGATTATCTCCTGTTTTCATATATGGAGACAGATCAACCGTTTCGTAATACCAGTTGTTTAAATTTCCCCTGGCCGGACCCACTGAGATCAATGAATCATTTACATACAGTTTATATTGATTGTCCGCCGACAGGTGTACAATAAACGAAGCGGGCTTTTTGCCGAGGCTGATTTTCTTCCGGAAATAGTAGGCGCCATATTGCAATCCATCGTCATTGCTGCATCCAATCCATTTAGCGTTCCAGGAGCGCCCCTGATTTGGCAGAGGATCTGTATTATGTGAATGTCCTGTCTTAAAGATGGAGAGCAGAACTATTGTTAATATTAGTGGGAGCTTACTGGTTGTCATGATTGACTTTTTTTATTCTGGCTTTGCACCGCTTATCCTGATTGTTTTAAATCCAAATAATGGTATGTTACAGTTAAAAGAAACGGGTTTGCCCGGGTTTAGTTTTAGCGATGCAGCTATTTTATCGTTAAGATCTACAAACTGTAAAGTCTTTGCGCTACAATTTAATGAAATGTTGTGATTGCTTTTTAAGGCACCTGTATTCATGATCCTGATGTACAGGTCTGAATCTTTATAATACATAGCGCTTATTTCTAAACCAGGATCTATTGCTTTGATAAATGAGTTGGTTGAACCGGGATCATCACCAATGCTGATAATCAAAGGCTCGTTCCATTGTATCGTTTCTTTATTCAGTGCAGCATGCTGCCAGTTGCCGCGGTGAGGTATTAAGGCGTAACTGATCTCAGTGTTTTTTTCAGATTTATAATTTCTGCCCCATAAACCAACGCCGGCATATTGAACAGTAAGCGACAGCGGAAAGTTGCTGCCATGTGAATAACTTGTTACATGGTCAGAAAGTAATGCTACGCCATAGTTATTTTCTGCATCAGTAATATCTACCCAGTTGAATAGAATGTTATTTTTTATTTCGTCCCATTGGGTATAAAAGGTATTGACGAGTTTGCTTTCTGTAACGTCCAGCGGAGCATCTTTGTAAACTTTTTGACCTTTCAGGCTTAAGGGAAAACGGACCAGCAACTTGCATGTATCATTATAAAATGCTTTACGTAATTCTTCAGCTTTATACCCTCCATCTTGCCTGAAGCCATCTCCAATGCCAACTTCTTTTTCATAATCAATATTAAGTTTCAGATTGATCTTTTTTTCTCCCTGGCGTAATTGCAATACCTGGCTGAAAAGGCTATTATTGATGGTTCCTTCAATTTTGAGTTTGATTTGAATGGGGCCATTTTCGAGTATAGAGATCGTTGGTCTTTTCTCAAAGCTGTAAGCAAATTTACTCTCGTTATAAAAAAATCCGCGGAGTGTATTGAATTCTTCTTCTCCGGGAGCAATGAAATTTTTGTTGCCAAGCTGCCTGGCTGTCAGCTGCCTGATATTTCCACGCTTTGCATCTACAATTATTTGATAAAGATCTGTATTCAAAAGATAGTCGCCCTCTTTTGTAATACGAATGAACGCCCGGTTCGTATTGTCCGTATTCATTTTACCAGGTACAAGCGTATAATTGCAGTTACCTAATGCGGGAACGCTGGCTTTAAAAAGTACCGTATAATCAGCACTGTTTTGTTTAACTAATTGGTAGGGGATTTTTTTCCCGTTTTGTTCGATTGCAAAAGAGCTGGCTAATGAGCGCGGAAGCGTGAAGGAAACAACCTCATGACGGTTAAAAGAGGTTGGATTGTGAACAGTTATTGTTTTAACATTGTTGACAGCATGGAAGCCTGTTAATTTTTTAATGGATTGTTGTGTAACGCGTTCAGCAATCAAGTTAGCCTGGCTGGTCCATTCTTCTACATGCTCAGCCCATGTTTTCCCGTTTAATTTATTATAAGGTACTATCCAGCAATCATGGTGCTGAGCCAGTAAGAGGTTCTTCCATGCGCTGTCCAGCTCCTCTTTAGGATAAGATACTCCTCTGTAAAACCTGGCTAAAGAAGATAGTTTTTCAGCCATTTTTATTTTGTTTTCAGTAGTGCGCACTTGTTGGGCTATATGCTGAAGTATCTGCGATCCCCACATCAAACTTACGTGAATATCTTCCTGGCTGAGCCTCCAGTTGTCAGAAGGTTTATTGTGTGCAATCATGCTGAAATAGTTACGCCAGGTTGTATATGCTGTGGATGGAGATTTATGATGATTAAGCCAGGGCCCGTTTTTCCAGCCGGCATCCTGGAGACACATCCCCACAGGGTATTCGATGCCTTGTTGGGCAGCTGCATTCAGAAACTGAACGGAATGATTCCAGGCGGTTGTTTGCCAGGTTGATTTTTTTTGTAAAGCTTCTGAAGTGTACCTTGGAACGGTTAGTATGGATGATCCGTCCGGCCCGACCCAGTTCAGCGATTGGCCGCCGTGAGCTTTTACATATCCACCCCAGCAGGTATTAGGGCTTTTTAACGATGCATATTGAATCCCCAATGATTGGAGGATCTGGGGCAGGGCCGATGTAAAACAGGGTTCTTCTGAAGAGTAAGTGGTAAATCGTATCAACGGGAAATGTTGTTTTAATTTTTCCATACCATATTGAAATTGCCTGATAGTACTTTCAGCCGAGCTGTTAAAAAAATAACTCTGCGCATACGTTGGATTTACATATTCGGCAATTGCATTTTGTGTGGAATCATTGATCAGCTTTTTCATGCGCTCATAATTAACCGGGTCTTTTAAAGCTACTATGTCCCATGTCTCAGGCTCTATTTCAAGGTTTAATCTCCAGTTTTTATGTTGCTCTATATTGTCGGCAATAAATTGGGTAACCCACATAGGATAATGGCCATACACCCCTCCATGATAGCCATCTATAAAATAGTTGGTAGGGCCACTAAGCTTTTGTGCGTTTACCGGAACAGCAACAACGATCAGCACACACAGTAAAAAAAATCTCACGGGTAAATATTTTGAAATATTAATAGCTAAACTACCTTTTTAAGTAACCTTTCGCAAAGTTTTCCTCTATAAACAGTTGGGGTAAAGTTTTTATAAGGTGACTATTAAGCAAATCGAAGGAAAGATGGTAAGAATTATAATTCTTTTTATTAGTTTCATTGTAGCCCTGAATATGAACGGGCAAAAGATCATTTCTTTTAATAGTAATGATAAAAATGTGTTATGGAAATTAAAGCCGCAGGATGAGGTTGGCAGGGATAGCATTAAAATATACAGTGATAGTTATAATGCTGAAAACTGGGTGAAAGCGGTTGTGCCGGGCGCTGTATTTACTTCCTATGTGGAGGCGGGCATAGAAAAGGATCCCAACTTTGGGGATAATATTTATAAGGTAGATAAACAGAAGTATAACAAAAACTTCTGGTATAGAACTACTTTCAGCACACCGTCTTATAAAGAAGGCGAAAACGTATGGTTGAATTTTGAGGGGATTAACCGTAAAGGAGAAATATTCCTGAACAGATACAGGTTAGGAGAATTGGATGGCTTTATGAATCGGGGAAATTTTAAAATAACCGATATACTGAATCGTGGAGGCAAGAACGTTTTGGCTGTGCTGGTGAAATATCCGCCGGTGCCTATTCCTAACTATCAAAGCCCTACTTATATTTCCAGTGACGGGTGGGACTGGATGCCTTCCGTTCCGGGATTGCTGTCGGGCATTACCGATGATGTATTCCTGTCCGTTACCGGCGCTGTTACGATAGCTGATCCGTGGATCAGAACAAAGGTTCCTACTAAGGATAAGGGAATTATTTCAATCAGCGCTGATTTGAAAAACAGTACAGACAAGGACGTCAATGGTAAATGTATCATTAATATTCAACCGGGAAATATTGAGCTTCAGCGAGATATTAAGATAGCTGCAGGAAAAGAAGTTTCGGCATCTTTTGATTCGGCTTTTTACAAAGAATTGGTTATTAATAACCCTAAGTTATGGTGGCCTAACGGCTATGGCGATCCCAACCTGTACACCTGCACTATTAAATACATTGCAGATGGCAGTACTTTAGATAGCAGGGAAATAAAATTTGGAATAAGAGAGTACTCCTATGATACGCTGGGAAGCGTGTTTCATTTATCTGTAAACGGAGAGCGTGTTTTTGTAAAAGGAGGGAACTGGGGAATGAGTGAATACATGCTGCGATGCAGGGGAGCGGAATATGATTTGAAAATCAGGCTGCATAAGGAAATGAATATGAACATGATCCGCAACTGGATTGGTTCTGTTACAGACGAAGAGTTTTATGATGCCTGCGATAAATATGGGATCATGATTTGGGACGATTTCTGGCTGAATTCTCATCCCAACCTGCCTAACGATGTTTTTGCATTTAACCAAAATGCAGTAGAAAAGATCAAGCGTTTACGAAACCATGCAAGCATTGCCGTTTGGTGCGGCGACAACGAAGGGTATCCGCTGCCTCCGCTTAATGGCTGGTTGCGTGAAAATATCAACACGTTTGATAAAGGAGATCGCTGGTACCAGCCTAATTCTCACAGTGATGCTTTAACAGGAAGTGGCCCCTGGACCAATTTTAACCCCGACTGGTATTTTACAAAATATCCCGGAGGCTTTGGCGGCAACAGGGGGTGGGGGTTTAGAACGGAGATTGGTACTGCTGTTTTTACCACGTTTGAAAGCTTCAAAAAATTTATGCCTCAAAAAGATTGGTGGCCGCGTAACGATATGTGGGATAAGCATTTCTTTGGTAAATCTGCCGGTAATGGCGGCCCCGACAGGTATGAGAGAAGCATCAGCGAGAATTATGGAACTGCTACGGGAATTGAAGACTTTTGCCGTAAAGCGCAATTGTTGAATATAGTAACCAATAAAGCCTTGTTTGAAGGCTGGCAGCATAACATGTGGAACGATGCTTCCGGGGTTATGACCTGGATGAGCCAATCAGCCTATCCTTCCTTTGTATGGCAAACCTATGATTATTATTATGATCTGAATGGGGCGTACTGGGGTGTAAAGAAGGCCTGTGAGCCCGTGCATATCCAATGGAACCCGGCAGATAATGCTATCAATGTTATCAATACAACAGCCGGCAATGCTGACAATATTACTGCTGTAGCCGAAGTATACAACATGGATGGCAGCTTACAAAAGAAGTATTCTAAGAAAATAACCTCGGATGCGCCATCCAACAGCTCTACTCATTTTTTCAATATTGATTTTATAATGGACAATCTTGCGTATAGAAAAGATGTGGTAGCTTCTTCATCTCCGGGAGAATTTGAACCTGCTTTATGTATAGCGGATAATAACACCGGCAGCCGGTGGGCCAGTGAAAGCAAAGATGATGAATGGATCTATATCGACCTTGGTAAGCCGGTGGAAATAGCAACTGTAGTATTGAACTGGGAGGCCGCTTATGCCAGCTCGTATAAGCTGCTGGTGGCTACTGATCTTTCAGACTGGAAGGAAGTGTATGGTACAAGCGAAGGCAAAGGCGGTCTGGAAACGATCAGCTTTAAACCCGTAATGGTGCGATATGTAAAAATGCAGGGTATAAAACGTGCTACGCAATGGGGGTATTCTTTATACGAAATGGAAATATACAGCGGTAAAAAAATAGAAACAGGTTTATCTGCCGTGCATTTTATTAAACTTAAATTAACTGATGATAAAGGAAACCTGTTAAGTGACAATTTTTACTGGCGGGGAAACAAGGCCAATAATTATACTGCTTTAAACAACCTGCCAAAGAGCAGTCTTAAGGTAGATTCAAAACTTTCCCGTAAAAATGGTAAGGCTGTAATTAATGCTGCCATTAAAAATGGGAATAAATCCGTAGCCTTTGCTGTACATGTACAGGCATACCGGAAAAACGACGGGGAAAGAATTTTGCCGGCAATAATGAACGATAATTATTTCACTTTGCTAAAAGGCGAAACGAAGCATATAGCTATTGAATTTGATGAAAGCCTGCTGCCGGACGGAGCCTATTTTTTAAAGGTGGAGCCCTACAATAAATAAAAACAATTTGAATCCGGATATGGAGATTAAAAGCATAATCAAACAAGTTGTGTTAACAACGATTCCGTTGTTACTGATTTTATTGGTCTCTGCCCAGGATCAGTTTCCTTCCTGGGCTTTTGGGCCGTTTATAAGACCGGCAAATGCGAACCCGGTTCTTGCGCCTGATGAAAGGAGCGTTTTCCTGGATCCTATGAGCAGGCAACAGGTGGCCTGGGAAGCAAACGATGTATTTAATCCTGCGGCTACAGTAAAAAATGGTAAGATATATGTGCTTTACAGGTCAGAGGACAGATCCGGCAAAGGGATTGGAGAGCGTACTTCCAGGTTGGGAATAGCCGAAAGTACGGATGGCATTAAGATGAAAAGAAGATCAGTGCCGGTTTTCTATCCGGCTGATGATGACCAGAAAGAATTCGAGTGGCCGGGCGGATGTGAGGACCCGCGTATCGCTGCTACTGAAGACGGGTTATATGTTATGTTTTATACGCAATGGAATAAAAAAGTGCCCAGGCTTGCTGTAGCTACATCTAAGGATCTGACCCAGTGGACCAAGCATGGGCCGGCGTTTTATAAGGCCTATAATGGAAGGTTTAAAGATCTGGCCAGTAAGTCGGCTTCTGTTGTGACCAAAGTGGTGAATGGTAAGCAGGTTATTACAAAAGTGAATGGAAAATATATGATGTATTGGGGAGAGAAGTTTATGAATATTGCTACATCTGATGATCTGTTAAACTGGGAACCTGCTTTAAATGAAAGTGGTGGATTGAAAGCCGTTGTAGAGCCACGATTACATTATTTTGACAGTGATCTTACCGAATGCGGCCCGCCTGCAATAATTACCGATAAAGGTATTTTAGTGTTGTATAACGGGAAAAATAAAAGTGGTAGTGATGGCGATATAAACTATACTGCCAATACCTACGCAGCGGGACAGGTGCTATTTGATGTGAAAGATCCCTCAAAAGTAATAGGCCGCCTGGACAAGCCTTTTTTTGTGCCCACAGAACCGTTCGAAAAAAGCGGGCAATACCCGGCGGGAACCGTCTTTGTAGAAGGAATGGCTTTCCATAAAAATAAATGGTTCTTATACTACGGGTGCGCCGATAGCAGGGTGGCTGTGGCTGTTTATGTCCCAGGTAAATGAGCATATTGATCAGGTTGAAGGACGAATTAATAAGCTGATGTACCAAGGCCTGATTTTGGAAGCCCGAAGAGCTTCAATTTGAATAGCCCGGATGCAATCCGGAGCTATTCGCAGATGTATGTATTATAACCACAACGTGGTTGAATATGAATTCAAATTAGATATTGCTCATCGAATTCAATCCCATATTCCTGTAATAGCCGTTTGTATTCATCGTAAGAAGATTTCTTTTGATGGTGCTCTTTTTGTTTTTTAATATAATTGATGATCATATCCTTCTCTCTTATTGAATAGGTAAACGCTCCATAGCCATTCTGCCATCCTGAAAAGTCGGGGAAACTGCCATGATTCTTCATCCATATACTGCTTGATACTTTTATGCTCTTTACATAATCACTCAAACTAATTGATGGGTGTAGATCTGAGAAAATATGAATATGATCTTCCATGCCGTTAATTCGATATAGCTTACAATTGAGGTTCTTTATTATACCCCAAATATATTTATACAATGCTGTTTGTGCAGATGGAGAAATAGTTGGCCTGCGGTTTTTTGTACCAAATACAATATGGTAAAAAATTTGTCTGTATGTGCTCATCGGGTTAGCGATTTTGGTTATATTCAACCACAGTTGTTAACTGTAGGTAAGCCCTGCGGTTATCCAAATTTAAGTCTTTTTGACTTAATATGGCATATAAGGACGTATAAATAGAGGGCAAACGTATCTAAACTTTGTATGCTAAAGCCTGAAAGGCTTTAATTTCCATAGCTCTGGGTACCATCCGGAGCTATGGGACATATACGAAAACAACCACTAATGTGGTTGAACAAATAGCAACAGCATGTATGCTTAGCATGATCTTCGTTTTGTAATACATACAATATTCAACCACGTTGTGGTTGTAATCATTGGTAGCTTGTTAACCGCAGGCTTTTAGCCTGCAGTTAATGATATTAAAGCCCTGCGGGTTTTCTGAACTGTAATTAGATGCATTTGCCCTGTGCATAAATATTCTTTGTGAGAGTAAGCATATAGCCGGGTATGTTATTGAAAGACGAATTAATAGGCTGATGTACCGGGGCCTGATTTTGGAAGCCCGAAGAGCTTCAATTTAAATAGCCCGGATGCAATCCGGAGCTATTCGCAGATGTATGTATTATAACCACAACGTGGTTGAATATGGATTAAAATAAATATTGTACGGCCGGTATCAGGTTCCCTTTTTCCCTTTCAGGTGTTCCTGTATATATTCTGAAGGCATCATACCAAATTGTTTTTCAAAATTCTTACTGAATATCTTGGGCGAGTTATAACCTGCCAGGTCCGATACTTCGTTGATATTATAACCCTCGCTCATTAAAGCTGCAGCTTTTTTCAAGCGCGTCAGGTTAATGAGGTCGTTAGGTGTAAGATCTGAAATGGCATTTATTTTTCTGTAAAAAGTAGTTCGGCTCATGTTCATGTACCTGGCCAACCGGTCCACATCCAGCTCCGGTTCCTGCAAATGTTCTTCAATGATATGGTTTACCGACTCCAGGAAACGTTCATCTGCTTTGGTATGTGCGATGGTTTTAAGGTGGGCTACCGGTGAGTTGGCAAAATAATTTTTAATTTTATTCCTGTTGGCAAGCAGGCTGGATATTTGCATTTTGAGATGTTTGGGCGAGAAAGGTTTCTCAATGTATACATCGGCACCCAGTTCCAGTCCCTGAAGCCGTGCCTGAAGCGTATTTTTTGCAGTGAGCAGCACGCAGGGCAGGTGGCTTAACTCCACATCCGATTTAATGATCCTGCAAAGCTCAAATCCATCCATTACCGGCATCATTACATCGCTGACAATTAGGTCTATTATTTCATTACGAAGCACCTCTAATGCATCTCTGCCATTAGTTGTTTTTTTAATATCGTATTGGTCGATGAGGTTGCTCTCGATAAATTCCAGTATCTCTCTATTGTCTTCTACTAATAATATAACAGGTTTCATCTGTTTGTTTTATTGTTTTTAGGATTGACGGGTAATTCGAGAATAAATATGTTCACGTTCTTCGATTCCGGATCTAGTATTAGTGAACCATTATGCATTTCTGCAAGGGTTCGGCTTAACGTGAGCCCTATCCCTGTTCCCGATTGCCCGGCGGATTCCTTTACGCGGTAAAAGCTTTCAAATACTTTTTCTCTTTCCTCTGCAGGTATAATAAATCCATCGTTGGTTACAATTACTTTATAACTGTTATTATGATGGCAGTGTTTTAACGAGATACTTACACTACCTGAAGCGTATTTTATAGCATTGTCAATCAGGTTGCTGAATATTTTGGTAAGGGCCTCCTCATCTGCGTTGGCATCAATATCTTCATTATTATCTATCGTGAACGTTAAATGATTACTGTCCGCAATAGGTTGAAAGCGATGATATATATTTTGAAGGAGTTCGGAGACATTAATTTGCTCGAAGCTCAGATGAAATCCGTTTTGTTCTATTTTTCTAAAGTCAAGGATCTGATTGGCGAGATGCATGAGCCGGTCTGTATTACGGCTCATTAAATCAAGACTTTTCATGATGGAAGGCGAGCTGTCTATTTCGTCCATAATATTTTCCATCGGCCCTTTGATCAGGGTTAAAGGCGTTTTTATTTCATGTGCTACATTTGTGAAGAAATCTATTTTATCTTCATAGTGTTCTTTTTCTTTTTCAAACGCCATTTTTTCCAGTTTCCGTTTATGACGTTCCCTCGATCTGTTTACAAAGAACATAATGATAAGATAAATAAATAGCAGCGTTCCTGTAATATAGGCCAGGTAAGCCTCCCAGGTCAGCCACAGAGGCGGTAATATTTCAATATTCAGTTTAGCAAAATTGGAAGATGGGGTTTTTGCATCGTTATTGCTTTTAACAACAAAAGTATAATTACCGGGCGGGAGTTCGGTAAAATAAGCTTTTCTGTTACTGGGCAGGTGATTCCAGGTTTTATCAAGACCTTCCATCTTATAAGCGTACTTCATAGTCAGGGGTGAACTGTAATCTAAAGCCGCAAAGTCAATGCTAAAGGAGGACTGGTTGTAGGGTAAGGTGATTTTGGCGGTGAATAAAATAGATTGTTTAAGAGGAGAGATACCATTGCCGATGGGCAGTTCTTTATTATATACCTGGAAGCCGGTGATGTACACCGGAGATTGTAATGAGGTTTCCCGGATAGAATCGGGATGAAAACTAATCAGCCCTTTTATACTTCCAAAATAGATGTTGCCGTTTTTATCTTTATAAGCCGACCGGTAATTAAACTGGTCTGTAAGCAGGCCTTCCGACTTGGAAAATGTTCTTACTCCATTAGTGGAGGGATTAAATCTTACTAACCCCCTTGAAGTACTGAGCCAGAGATTGCTTTTGTCATCTTTTATAATGGTGTAAATAACATTGGCGGGAAAATTATGCTGAATAGTATATATGCTCAATGCTCCTGAGCTGGCGTTGAGTTTACATAAACCACCCTCAGTGGCCAGCCACACGGTATCATTGGCATCGCAATAGATGTAGTTAATGATATTGCTGGCCACACTTTTATTTCCACCCACTGAAAACAGGTAATGATAAGCTTTCTTTTTCTTTGGGTCGTATCTGTACACCCCGTTCCCGTAAGTTCCTGCCCATATATTTCCATTGGCATCTTCACTTAATGCCCGAAAAAATGTTTGAGGCAATTCGGGAATGCGTTCAAAATTGTTAGCGCTTTTGGAGAATATATAAACGCCTTTATCTGTTCCCACCATAATGTCTCCCGTTGAAGTTTTCAGAAGCGCATCTGAAAAGTTACTGCCTATTTTGGAATTGAGCGTATTATAATTTTTTATTCGTTTGCCTTTCAGATTTAAAAGGTCTAATCCATGCAGGAAGGTACCGGCCCAGATAGAATCTCCGGTTACCAAAAGGCATTGAACATTTGAATAGGTAATACTTCCTTTTGTAACAGCGGGATCGAAATTGAGGAATTTTCCGGTAGAGGGTTCGAACTGATTTAAACCTGCATCTTCTGTAGCAATCCACAGCCTTCCGTTTTTATCCTTTTTAATTTCTCCTACAGCATAGCCACTGATGGAGGATTCACTTTTTTTAGGAAAATATTTTTTAAATATCATCTGTTTGGCAGAAAAATAATTTACTCCGCCAAAATAAGTACTTGCCCAAATGCCACCCTGTCTGTCTTTATATAGCGATTGCACAATGTTATTTGAAAGAGAGTAGGGGTCTTCATCTTTTTTTTTGATGTGTTCGTATTGGCTGGTTGTAAGATCAACAATATAAATACCCGACTGTGTTGCGATCCAGTATTCGTTAGCCCCGGTATTTAATATTTCCATTACATTAATATCCGTTTTGTCGATATTGTAAGTGATCAGATCCTGGTAATCCCTTTTGTTTGTATCGAGCAGCTTTAAACCTTCATTGGATGTGCCAATAAGTATTTTGCCCTGTCCCGCATCGCAAATGGACTGTATTCTCTTTGATACAGGGCTCCTGGATTTTGAAAAAACATTAAAGGTATTGTCAAAATCATGGGTGAACGGATTGTATTTGGCTACTATGCCGGAAGAGGATGTTATCCAAAGACTTTTGTCCCTGAATACTGAAAAAGCCGTTATCTCTTTAGGGAAAGAATAGGTTTTAAACTGTTCTGTTTTTGTGTTATAGCTATAAAGAACGTATAGTGTAATATAATACACCATGTCCCCGTCAACCTTAAGGGCCTGAATAGAGCCGTTGCCTGCTTTTTTAAACTGTGTGAATTTTTCGGTGAGCTCATCAAAAATATAAAGTCCTTTTTCTGTGCCTACCCATATTTTTTTATTATCTGTTTCTGACAGGCACATTATAGCGTTGCTGCCAATTGTATTAGGGTCGGAAGGATCGTTTCTGAAAATCTTATATGATAATCCGTCAAACCGGTTGAGTCCATCGCGCGTTCCAAACCACATAAATCCCAGCTTGTCCTGCATCATACATAGCACTGCGTTATTCGATAGTCCATCATCTACCTGGTAATGCGTGAAGTAGAAAGATTGTGATACCCCCTTAGAGATCCAGCAAAACAGCAAAATGAATATAAGCAGTGTTTTTCCTTTCATCTGTGACAATTGCAAACGGGTACATAATATTTTTGAAGGTAACATATCTCCCGCTGGCGGGGGTACCCAAAGGGAGAGAGTGGACAAATCCTCTTTCTCCAAAGGGGTTCTTCGGACCGACCTGTAGTCAACCTTCCGAAATATATTCGGAACAAGTTTTCCTGGATGGGGACATTAATTCCTCGCATAATTGCTATTCGTTCTAAATGCATCATGTTATACACCCTTGTAAACTTATGATATAACAAAATAATTGATTTAATTGGAAGTTTTTGCATCTGTTTCAGCGTACCGCAGATATTTGGAACAAATAAGGAGATATATGAAACAAAAAACGCCCTTTTTCTTTAATAAGTTTTTCAATATTGCAACGGGATTTTACGAAACGATTGTAGAACAACTTAAAACGATTGCCATGATAAAAGCAGCAGGATACCACACTACTTTGCCTGATGAGGAACTTTTTCGTTTGTTTCAGAATGGAGAGAACCGGGCCTTTGATGAATTATACAGGAGGTACCGGGAATTACTGACTTCAATGGCCGAAAGAATGCTTGCCTCCAGGCAAATGGCCGAAGATATTGTGCAGGAAATATTTCTCAGTTTATTCAACCGGAAGTCTCAGATTGAGATCCAGGTTTCATTGAAATCATATTTAATGAAATCCATGAAATTTAAAATTTTAAATGAATTCAGATCGCAGGGTGTAAGAAAAGCCTATGACAAACAGGTTACTACCCACCGCAGCTTTTTTTCTTATAATACCAGTTACGATTGCGAGTTGAAAGACCTTACCTCTAATATTGAGTCTACCATCAGTATGCTTCCGGATAAGTGCAGAACAGCGTTTCTTTTAAGCCGTAGCGAAGACCTGTCGTATAAAGATATTTCAGGTTGTATGGGTATATCTATCAGTACCGTGGAAAAGCACATCAGCAAAGCGCTGCGCCTCTTAAAAAATAATTTGACCGTTTCAGATTTTTCAATTAATTAAAATGATGAAGAAAACAATATTATTAGTATACCTGCTTGCTGCGGGAATGGCACTTAAGACGTATGCGCAAAAGCAGTTAGTAGATTATGTAAGCACTCTTCAGGGTACTAACTCAAACTGGGGTTTGTCGTATGGGAATGTTTATCCTACTATCGCGCTTCCTTTTCCTGTTCATTCCTGGTCGCCGCAAACAGGAAAGAACGGCGATGGCTGGAAATATACTTATAATGCTACTACCATACGTGGTTTTCAGCAGGTGCACCAATGCAGCCCGTGGATGGGAGACTATGGTGTTTTTTCCTTAATGCCGGTTGCCGGCAAGCTGACAGTAAATGAAGAAGAACGGGCCACTAAATTCAGCCACGATAATGAGGTTGCCAAACCTTCTTATTATAAAGTAAAGTTTGATAATAATGTGATCACCGAAATCGCGCCAACCGAGCGTTCTGCGCACATGAGGTTTTCTTTTCCCAAAGGAAAAGACGCTTATTTGGTTTTCGATGGATATACGAAGTTCTCCCATGTAGAAATTATTCCGGAGGAAAGAAAATTGATAGGCTATGTCACCAATGGTATTTTTATACCCAAAAATTTTAAAAATCATTTTATAATTCAGTTTGACCAGCCATTTGTAAGTTATGGAACCTGGGGTGAGGAAGGCCGTTCCATTAAAGAAATGTCAGCATCAGGTGCTGGAGAAAAGCAGGGCGCTTATGTGCAGTTTAAGCCGGGAGTCAAAGTGCAGGCTAAAGTTTCATCGTCCTATATCAGCCCCGAACAGGCGGTACTCAACCTGAGGCAGGAACTAGGTAAACACAGTAAGTTTGAGGTTACCAAATTAGCCGCCGACAAGATTTGGAACGAGTTACTGGGCCGGGTAAAAGTAGAAGGCAGATCGGAAGATGATAAAGCTACCTTTTATTCCTGCCTCTTTCGCGCCAACCTGTTCAGCCATAAATTTTATGATATTAAAGAAGATGGAACGCCGTATTATTTTAGTCCTTATGATGATAAAGTTCATGACGGGTATATGTACACCGATAATGGTTTCTGGGATACATTTCGTGCACAGTTCCCGTTAAGTAATATTTTGCATCCTACCATGCAGGGAAGGTATATGCAGTCTTTATTAGATGCACAGCAACAGTACGGCTTTTTCCCTACATGGTCTAACCCGGGCATGTCGGGAGTAATGATCGGTAACCATGCTATTTCTTTGTTGGCTGATGCCTGGGCGAAAGGGATCAGGAATTTTGATCCGCATAAAACACTCGAAGCCTACTATCATGAAGCTACCAATAAGGGTCCCTGGGGTGGCTCTAATGGCAGGGAGGGGCACCAGTATTGGTTTAGCCTGGGGTATATACCCTATAAGGAAGTTTCTGAGAGCGGGGCAAAATCTTTGGAGTATGCCTATGATGACTGGTGCGCCTACTACCTGGCCAGGGCTACGGGCAATAAATTTTACGAAAATGTTTTTGCCCGCCAGATATTTAACTATAAAAATGTGTTTGATACAACGGTTGGTTTTGTACGCGGGCGCGATAAAAACGGTAACTGGGTGCCGAAAGATTTTGATCCTGTAGAATGGGGTGATCCGTTTACCGAAGGAAACCCCTGGCAATGGAGCTGGTCCGTCTTTCATGATATTAATGGACTGATTCAGTTGATGGGGGGAAAGGACAGGTTCAATAATAAGCTCGATAGCCTCTTTACGGCACCTCCTACGGTAAAATACGGCTCTTACGGGCACGAAATTCACGAAATGAGGGAAATGGTTTTACAAGGCTTTGGGCAGTATGCCCATGGTAATGAACCGGTGCAGCATGTGGGTTATTTATATAATTATTCGGGGCAACCCTGGAAATCGCAAAAAATATTACGGGAGATCATGAAGCGGATCTATAATGCAACACCTAACGGTTTTCCGGGTGATGAAGATCAGGGCGAAACTTCCTCCTGGTATGTATTAAGCGCCATTGGCCTGTATTCGGTTTGCCCGGGAACGGATCAATATGTAATAGGAAGCCCTATGTTCAATAAGATTACCATTACCCTCGAAAACGGGAAACAGTTTGTAGTAAAAGCCAATAACAATAGCGAACAGAACGTTTATATTCAATCAGCAAAGCTGAATAATAAAGTGCATGACCGCAACTGGATCACGTATTCCGACATCATTAATGGAGGGGTGCTGGAATTTGAAATGGACGCCACTCCTAATAAAGAGCGTGGAACCGGTAAGGATGCAGTGCCTTACTCGGTATCGTTGCACGATCAGTAAAAGTTTCAGGCATTATAATGTTTTAAAAAGGCACATGAAAAGAATTTTTACATTCCTTATTTCCTTTTATTGTACTGCTTTTGCCTGCAATGCTCAAACAATTGAAGAAGTGGCGCCAGGCGTTTTTAAACTTACCATAGGAAAGCCTTCAGCTTTTACACCAGTAAGTGTAATGGAGAGAAAGCCGCTGACAGCAGCGCTGCAAAAATTACCAGCACAAACGATCCCATTTAATTTGTCTGATATTGATATTATCATAAATGAGCGTGGGGTAAAAATTTCCATTCCGCTTGGAGATCATGAACAACTGTATGGCTTTGGATTACAAATAGGGTCTTTTAATCAGAACGGGTTGCGCAAAGTACCTGTTGTTAATGACTATCCTTTAAATAACCTGGGCTATACGCATGCCCCGCTTCCTTACTATGTATCCAATAAAGGATATGCCGTATTGGTGAATACTGCCAAATACACTACTTTTTATTGCGGGGGAAATCAACCTAAAAAAAGTAATAGCGGCAATGCAAAGGAAGGTGGTTCCATTAAACTTTCTGCAGATGATCTTTATAAAGCAAATCATCAGTATTCAGGTGATGTATTGGTAGATGTGCCTGGTGCGAAAGGAATAGAGGTATATGTGTTTGCCGGTCCGGGAATGCATACTGCTGTGCAGCGATACAATCTTTTTTCCGGTGGCGGTGCTTTGCCGCCGCTATGGGGGCTGGGCATAAAGTATCGGGTGAAGGCCGATTTTAATGAACAGGATGTATATAAAGCAGCCCGGTATTTCAGGCAACATAAAATTCCGGTAGATGTGATAGGGCTGGAACCAGGCTGGCAAACTGCTGCTTATCCATGTACGTTTGTGTGGAACAATACCGCTTTCCCACAACCACAGCAAATGATTGAAGGGTTGCGGAACCAGGGGTATAAGGTAAATCTTTGGGAGCATGCATTTGTAAGATCGGAAAGTCCTTTGTATGAGCCATTGTTGCAGCATTCAGGAGATTACCTGGGCTTTTATGGCCTGGTACCAGACTTTGCTGATGCAAAGGCAAGGGCAATCTTTGCGGATTATCATAAAAAGAACCTGGTTGATATAGGTATCAGCGGCTTCAAGATGGATGAGTGCGATAATTCTGATCTCAGGTTCGGCAGCGCACGATGGAGCTTTCCGGAATTGTCTCAATTTCCTTCTGGTATTGACGGAGAGCAAATGCACCAGTTGTTCGGGCTTTTATATCAGAAAACCATTTTTGACATATTCAAACAGAAAAATCAGCGTACTTACCTGGATGTGCGTTCTTCCAATGCGATGGCTTCACCGTTTCCTTCAGTACTGTACAGCGACACGTACAGTCATAAAGAGTATGTAGAAATGATCAGTAATTCCGGGTTTTCCGGATTGCTTTGGTCTCCCGAAGTCAGGGAGTCAGGGTCTTTTAAGGAACTGGCCCGGCGCAGCCAAACCGCAATTTTATCTGCCCAGACCTTATATAATAGCTGGTACCTTCAAAACCCTCCCTGGCTCCAGGTGGATAAGGGAAAGAACAACGATAACCAGTTATTACCCGATGCGGAAAAAAATGAAGCTGTCATCAGAACGCTGCTGAACTTCCGGATGAGCCTTATCCCTTATTTATATAGTGCTTTTTACGATTACTATTCAAATGGCATACCGGTGTTCCGTGCATTAGTGATGGACTATCCGGAGGATAAAAATGTTTTTGAAGTAGCCGATGAATATATGATTGGCAGCGATCTGCTTGCCACTCCTATTATCGGCGATGCGGATACGAGGAAAGTGTATCTGCCCAAAGGGAACTGGTATAATTTTAATACCAATGAAAAATATGAAGGAGGAAAAAATTATAACATATCTTTCAGCGTAAGCGATATCCCGCTTTTTGTAAAAGAAGGGTGTGTTTTGCCCTTATGTGAACCGGTACAGTATGTTGATGAAAATACGAAATTTGATCTTACCTGCCGGGTCTATGGTACACCCCGGCAGCAGCCAGTACAACTTTTTGAAGACGATGGGATGAGTTTTGATTATGAAAAAGGAAACTTTAATAAAGTAAGTATCAGCCCGGAAAAAGGAAAGCTTAAACTTAGCCGGCAGGGCAATTATGGTATAAAGAAATATGTTCTTAAAGATGTAATGTGGATTAAATAGAGCAGGGGAATAATATGATTTTTATCGTCTCGGCTTATTTATTTGCGCTGTCCGACGGGCAAAGTCAATGATGCGATGATATCAATACAGTGTCGTCATGAGGTCGGAATAACTATTTCCTGGGTTTTGACATACCGCCGAAGTATTCGGTAAATTAAAAGTTATTATATTCATTCCTTATGCGCATAGTTCTTATTTTCTTTATCGCCTTCATTAGCCTTGTTGCAGGCAAAAGCGATGCTGCCGGTACCGCACTGCCAGGCTTTCTTTTTTTTAACGATACCAGTCGTATCAGGCCCGTTATTCCCGGCGACCTTGCCGATCCCTCCGTGATACGGGTTGGGGGTGACTATTATGCAACGGGTACTTCTTCCGAATGGGCGCCGCATTACCCGTTATTTAAATCTGCAGATCTTATTCATTGGAAACAGTTGGGGTATATCTTCGATAAAATACCCGAATGGGCATCTTCCTCTTTTTGGGCGCCTGAACTATTGTACAGGAACGGTACTTATTATATTTATTACACTGCAAGAAAAAAATCTGACGGTATATCCTGCATTGGGGTAGCTACTTCAAAAGACCCTGAAAAAGGATTTACAGACAGGGGTATTGTTGTGGATTTTGGAAAGGAGGCCATTGATGCTTTTGTTGTGGAAGAAAACGGTAAATGGTACATTACCTTTAAGGCTTATGGGCTGGATTCCCGGCCTATAGAACTGTTGGGCTATCAATTGTCGGACGATGGGTTAAAAACAGTGGGCGAGCCTTTTATGTTGTTAAGGGATGATGAAAAGATAGGCCTGGAGGGGCAATGTA
>JASGDI010000063.1:0-21827 GCA_049841335.1 Niabella sp.
CCTGCCAATTCGGATTGTTATACTCTTCAGTGTTCCATTGTTCCTGCGGTATCTTTTCGATTACGCATTTAAGCATACCAAGGCTTGCTTTATATTGTGAAGCAAGAATGCCTGTAATTGTTTTGTTTTCCATTTTATTCTGTTTCTAAATGATGCAACAAACATAAAACGGACTAGCGACAACAGTATGTCAGGGGTAAAAAAGAATAGTGTTGTTTTTCAAAATGTTCTTACGGCTTTAACGAAGCTAAAATCTTTTACTACACAGTGTTCCGTAGAAGATTGAGGCGGATAGTCCGCCGGCAAAGACATGCCCAAATAAAACCAGCTTACTTTTTCCATTTCAGCCTCAAACTATTACTTACCACACTTACACTGCTCAATGCCATTGCCGCACCGGCAATCATCGGGTTTAATAAAAAGCCGTTGATAGGATATAAAATACCTGCCGCAACCGGGATACCGATAAGATTATAGATAAATGCCCAGAACAGGTTTTGCTTAATGGTAGTTACAGTTTGTTTCGATAATTTTATTGCCTGCGGTATTTTAGTAAGATCCGATGAAATAATGGTCATTTTAGCAACGTCCATGGCAATGTCAGAACCCTTACCCATAGCAATACTTACATCTGCGGTTGCAAGAGCAGTACTGTCGTTAATACCATCACCCACCATTGCTACTACTTTGCCCTGCTGTTGCAGTTCTTTTACAAAATCAGCTTTGTGCTGTGGTAATACTTCTGCTTTGTAATGTTTAATGCCTGTTTGCTGCGCTATGGCCCTGGCAGTAGCTTCGTTATCCCCGGTAAGCATATACAGTTCTATGCCCATTTCATACATTTGCCGGATAGCTTCTACTGATGTTTCCTTAATCTTGTCTGATATTGCTATAACTGAAAGAGCCTGTTTACTGTCTGCAAACCAAATAACGGTTCTGGATTGTTTACCCCATTCATCAGCCTGCTTTTGTAATGCTTCCGCAATAATAATGTTGTTTTCCGCCAATAGTTTTTTATTCCCTGCCAGCCAGGTTTCGTTATGATAACTGGCTTTTACTCCCTTACCTGTAATGCTGCTGAAGTTTGACAAAGCTATGGTTGAGGCTCCGTCCCAATCCTGCCTGCCGCCAGACAGGTGTTTCACTACTGCTTCTGCCAATGGGTGTTCTGATTGTTTTTCTATGCTTAAAAAAATATCCCGGGCTGCATCATCATTGTTCAGCCATTGAATACCGGTTACCTGTGGCTTGCCCTCTGTGATCGTTCCTGTTTTATCCAATACGATTGTGTCTACTTTTTTGGCCAATTCCAAACTTTCAGCATCTTTAATCAAAATGCCTTTTTCAGCGCCTTTGCCAACGCCCACCATAATAGCCGTAGGCGTAGCCAATCCTAAAGCGCAGGGGCAGGCAATCACCAATACCGTAACGGCTGCCAATAATCCCTGTACTACGCCATTATTGCCACCCAGGAAGAACCACAGAATGAATGTGAGCATGGCAATACCTATTACAACAGGAACAAAAACACCGGCAATCTTATCTACCAGTTTTTGTACAGGAGCCTTACTTCCCTGTGCATCCTGTACCATTTTGATGATCTGTGCAAGCACCGTTTCTTTGCCAACTTTAACAGCTTTGAACCGGAAGCTGCCTTTTTGGTTAATTGTTCCTGCAAACACTTTTTCGTTTTCTTTTTTCAGTACAGGTACAGGCTCACCGCTTAACATACTTTCATCAACATAAGATGTTCCTGATATAACAATACCATCCACCGCAATTTTTTCTCCTGGCTTTACATGGATAATATCGCCTGCGTTCACATCTTCAATAGCTACCTGTTTTTCTGTACCATCCGCTTGTATCACGATAACGGTCTTAGGCTGTAAACCCATTAGTTTTTTTATGGCTGACGAGGTATTGCCCTTGGCTTTTTCTTCTAACAGTTTCCCTAACAGGATAAATGCGATAATAACGGCTGCTGCTTCAAAATAAACGTGGGCGTGTAATCCACGCTGATGCAAGAAGTCAGCAAACAACATATTGAATACACTGAACAGGTAGGCGATACCTGTACTTAATGCTACCAATGTATCCATATTGGCAGAGCGGTGTTTCGCCTGCTTCCAGGCATTTATAAAAAAATCCCTGCCCAGCCATAATACAACAGGTGTAGAAAGTAGCCACATTACCGGGTTTGCATAAGGCATACCCATAAAAAACATACCAATTACCACTACCGGTAGTGATAATATAATTGCCCAAATGGTTTTGCTTTTTAATGTCCTGAATTTCTTGCTGTGGATAGCTTCTAATGTTTCCTGCTGCAGTGTTTCATTTTCAATCAACAGATCGTAACCAACTGCCTGAACCGCTTTTTGCAGTTGGGCAGCACTGGTCATATTGGGCAGGTACTCCACTGTAAGATTACCTGTAGCAAAATTTACAGATGCATTGACCACTCCCCGCGCATGTTTGACAATGCTTTCAGCACTTCCTGCACAGGAGGCACAGGTCATACCTAATACCGGAAAGGAATTTTTAACAGTAGGAACACCGTAACCTAAATCTTTAATTGCCTTTACAGCCGCTCCTATCACCTCGTTATCCGCTACGGTAACAGCCGCCCTGCGGTTGTTCAATTCCACCTGGTGACTTTCAACGCCTTTTACTTGAGCCAGTCCTTTTTCAACGATTAACGCACAGTGTTCACTTTCTACGTCCTCCAAAGGGATATAAACAGTTTCTTTATTATTATTTGTCGCCATATTCCGATTGCTTTATTTTGCAATACAAAGTTGGCGATACTATCAGTGTCGGTTATTGTGAAATTATGGGATTGATTTGTAAGATTTACTGAAGATGTGTTTGCTTGCGGTTCAGCCATATTGTCGCTAATATTCATACTTTTTACCAATACCATCTAAAAAAGTTTAAACTTTTTGCGAATACAATCGCAAACGTTGTAAAATGATTCATCGCCAGTTAGATACGGAAATATTGAAGCGCTTTGGTGCAAGACAAGTGGACAAAACATTACTTAAAAATGTAAAAGTTCTGGCAACAGGTTTTTCGGCTTTTGAGTTCGCAAGCAAAATAAACGAACCACATATCGGTAGAAAAAGACATTTTATTTTATACTTCATCCAAAGGTTTTCTCTTATCTGCTTTAATTTGTTTAAAATGGCTGGGGGTAAGTCCGGTCACTTTTTTGAACTGGTTACTTAGATAAGCAACACTAGAATAGTTGAGCTGAAAAGCAATTTCACTTAAAGACAATTCATCATATACCAGTAATTCCTTTACTTTTTCAATCTTCTGGGCAATAACATACTTTTCAATGGTTGTACCTTCAACCTCTGAAAAGAGACTGGAGAGGTAGTTATAGTCATGATGTAATTCACTGCTTAACACTTCTGAAAGGTTGGTTTTGGTGTTGTTATCCTGATGATGCACCAGGTCAATAATCACATTTTTGATCTTTTCAATAATGCGGCTTTTTTTATCGTCAATGACCTGAAATCCCAACGGAACAAGGGCTTTGTCCAGCGCATTCCTTTCCTTGGATGTGAGCTCTTTTTCAAGGGTCACTTCGCCCAGCTTTATATTTTTAGCCTCTATCCCCAGTTTATCGAGCTCATGCTGAACTACCATAATACAACGGTTACAGACCATATTTTTAATAAACAATGTACTCATATCCTGCCAAATCAAAATTCTGTATAGTAAATAAGCTGAGCCTGTAAATTTACTATTATTCCGAATAAGTTTGCAACTGCTTGCGGTAGTTAATAAGGATAGTTGGTTTGGATATAAAACCGATAAACTTTTCCTGCGCATTGAGTACTGGCAAATGCCAGGCATCTGTTTTATCAAACTTTTCAACAACCTCCAGCATATCTTCGTGTTCATACACTATTGCAGGAGGCGTTTTCATAAGACCGGAAATACTAAAGGACTCAGGATCAGTGGCAAAAATTACAGGCCTTAAATCATCTATCGTTATCATGCCTGAAAATTTGCCTGTAGCATCCATAACTGCAAAAACATTCTTGCTTCCCGTTTTTACCATGCCTAGCAGTTTACTTATAGGCGCATCTGTCAAAATAACCTGCGGATCTTTATCAATCATATCAGTTACTTGAAGCCTTGTAATAAGGTTCCTGTCATGTTCATGAGTAAAAATCTTCCCTTCATCGGCCAGCTTTTTTAAGTCGGGAGATACCGGTGAAAAGCGTTTGGCCACCAGGTAAGAGATTACGGATACAATCATCAGGGGGATAAACAGGTCATACCCGAAACTGGATTCGGCAATCAGGAATATAGCGGTAAGTGGCGCATACAAAACGCCGCTCATTACACCGGCCATACCCGCCAGCACCAGGTTGGTCTCGGGCACATTGCTCAATCCCATGAGCTTGCAAACCTGGGCAAAAAGATAACCTAATGTACCACCGGCAAATAAAGAGGGTGCAAAATTACCTCCGTTACCACCACTAAAGATAGTAATAGGCGTTGCAAAAGCTTTAAGCAGGCAAATAAGCACCAGGAAAACAATAATCGACCATTCCTTAAACTCAAAGTAACGAAAGAAGCTATTGTTGATTACAAACTGAACATGGCCGTTGGTAAAGGATTTGATCACATCATAACCCTCACCAAAAAGCGGGGGCAGTAACACACATAATAAAGAGAGTGCCGCACCTCCTGCCATAGCCCGTTTCATCTTTGAAAGATGAAGCCCATTTATGAAATGCTCCACTTTTTGAGCTACCACAACAAAATACCTTGCATAGAATGCAGTAAGCAGGCCTAATGCGAGGTAAAAAAGAATATTATTATAATTAAACGGCTCACGGGTATGGAAACGAAATAATACATCTTCCTGTAGTATTATTTTCGACACCAGGCTGCCGCAAACAGCTGCCACAACTAAAGGAACAAAGTCTGAAAAAACCACACCTGTCAGTAATATTTCAAACGCAAACATAATTCCTGCTATTGGGGCATTGAATGCAGATGCAATGCCTGCCGTGGCTCCCGCCGCTAACAGCAAAGTCCTTTCTTTATAATTCAGCTTGTAGGTTTGAGCAAAATTTGACCCTATAGCCGATCCTGTAACAGCAATAGGACTTTCCAGACCCGCCGAGCCACCCAACGCCACGGTTACCGCACTCTGTATTACCTGTGAATACATTTTTACAGGAGAAACAATACTTGAATTGCGGGCGATTTCATAAAGAATAGCCCCGATACCTTTTCGATCCTGACCTTTAAAAAAAGTCAATACAATTGCCGTGGTAAGCACAATACCCAGGAAGGGAAATATAATGTAAAAGAAAACCTGGTACCCGAAGTGTATCTTATGAGTGATCAGATAGTGGATATAATGAACAAGGATCTTGAGCGCAACACCGGCAAGGCCTGCTATACACCCTACCAAAATGCCTGAAAGGATGAGGAACTGGGTTCTGTTCATGTGGCTTTTGAGCCAGTATAGCACCACCTCATAGCTTTTTACCTTTTTAATGCTATAGCGGGTAAAATCTCTTTTAAACTTTAAAAAGCTATGATATTTTCTTAAATAAGTTTTTCGCACATTTCCCCTGTTTTTGTAACAAATGGCCCAAAGATATCAAACTGACACAGGTTTCAGAAAGAAAGGTTCCTTTGTAATAGGATTGTCATAATACATTTTGAATATATCTTAATACGTTTATAATATATACTTGCTCTAAAGCTGCGGCAATTTTGCCGCATGAAGAAATCAATTGAAGGCATCAGTACCTTGATGCCGTTACACCATTATGCATGGTTCGTTGCAGGTTTGTTCCTGCTGTTAGTATCGTGTAAAAAAGATGCTTCGGAAATAGCCTCCTCCCTAGAGGACGGCAAAAGCACTGTTATCTACGACCTGGCGGGCGATACCGAAGCCTCTATGGGCGATGGCGTGGACGGTAAGGAAAAGCGCCCTTTTCACACTTTCCTGTTCCGCTTTAGCGATAAGCGGCAGATATGGTTACGCAATGCGGCCGACTCGGCGCAATGGCTTAAAACCCAAGACTGGGATATAGCTTTTGCGAAAGAGTACAACTCCCTGGTATTGGTCAATAACGGCAGCGTAGCCGGTACGCCTGGTTATGGCGGTCCTGGTACGGCCCAAATGATAATTGTAGAAAAGCCTTATGAAAAGGTAACAGAAGCGCCATCTGACGAAGAATTTGCCAATAACGGCGTGAGCGGCGTGGGATGGGACAATGGCTCCGGTGTTGGCTGGTACACCTATTCACTGAAAACGCATCTTTCGGTACCCATCAGGGGCCGGACTTTCGTGCTAAAGACCACCCATGGCAAGTATGCCAAGCTGCAGCTCGTAAATATTTATAAGGGTAATCCGCCTGCCGTTACCGACCTACATTGGCCCGCACCCTACTTTACCTTCCGCTATTTTGTACAGGAAGATGGCAGCAGGAATCTGAGCACACAGTGAGGGCAAGTGAGTAGTCAATAGTAAATAGCGGGTTGTGAATGATAAATGATAAGTGGTGAGTGCCTGATGTCTAAATACTAAAGTCTAAGTACCAAATACTAATATCTAAATACAAATATCTAAAACAATGAAACATTTCTTAAAAAAAGCGCGGTGTTTGTGGCTGCCAACTGTTATGTTGCTTTTACTGGCTGCATGTGGCAAGGACAAGTCTATTACCGACCCTAAAGACGACGAACCCGATCCTGTAACAGGTGTCAAAACCGGTGTGTACGAACAGGTAAACCTGGCGGCCGATATAAATGCCACTTCTGCTCAGGATGCTAAGACGCTTTATTTCAGCCTGGAGGAAAACAAAGTGATAGATGAATCACAAAAGTTCACTACCAAATGGGACATTGCCTTTGGCGGCATCTATAACAGCTCTATCCTTATCAACAACGGGAAAAGCAGTATATCCCCGGGCTACGGAGGAGCAGGTATAGGAGCTGTTTATTTGGTAGTAGACCGTAAGTTTGACGCACAGTATTATGATACTACCAATTTTTATGTTAAAACGCTGCCCATTCCCGTGCATCTTTTTGACGCCAGCTTTAACGCCGTGAAAACCGCACCGGACGACAGTAAAATGAAGACTCATGCACTGATCAGCCTTGACCATTTCCAGAGTACCGATGATGGTTGGGCATATTATGATTTTTACGGCATGCTTTTCCCCGGCAACCCCAAAAAATCGCACGTGGTATATACCATGCCGCGCACTTTTGTGGTGAAGACTGCCAAAGGGAAATATGCCAAGATATGCATCCAGAGCATTTATAAAGATAAGCCCGAAAACCCCGACAGGGACAGTAAGCCGGGCTATCTCACTTTCAAATATGCTATACAGAAGGACGGCAGCAAAAACCTGGACATCCAGCCCTGAGTATATTTTTTCTATACAGTGAACCAACATCCATAAAAAAAACAAAAATGAAAACAAGATTCTTACTATCAGCAATTATTCTTACCCTGCTGGCCGCCTGCACCAAAACGGAAATAGTACCGGTGCCTGAATTGCCCCAAAACCGTATGCTGGAATACAAAATAGTTTCCGTACCAAATGGCGAAGACCCTATTTATGGCGCTATTGACGAGGCCGACAGTACCATTACCGTTTACCTGTCCGAGAAACATGCGCTTTTGGCCATGACACCGGAGATCACGCTGCCGGAAGGCGCTAAAGTAAGCCCCGAAAGCGGCACCACGGTAATAAACCTGTTGTCCATGATGCGTAAAGATTCTACCATCAGCTATAAAGTTACAGCGGCAGATGGTGCTACCCGCAATTACACCCTGCATGTAAAGCCCTGGCAAAAAACCATTGTAAAGGAATTTACTACAAACCCCGATAATCCTTTTATATTAGGCATCTACCCTGCTTATGGTGGCTGGGGCTATGGAGAACTTAAGTTTACCGGCGATAATTTCATAATAAAAAACAGGGTTGAAACCATTGCGGTAAGCCTTGTGAGCAAGGAAGGCAGGGAAATCTCAATACCATTCGGATCAGAAGGTGTGGGCGAAGCCAACTTAGTTCCCACAACCACCCTTGTCAGGCTTTATCCCACTCAAACAGAAATTATTGATCAGTTAGTTGACGGAGAATTATACCATGTAATACTTTACAATTACGGAGACGTGGTACGGTTAAAGAACCCTATCCGTTTCCGTATTTACTAAAAAACTTTATCAAATGTGCATTGAAAAAAATAAAACAAGAACAATGAAATCATATATCCCTGTTTTGTTTATTGCGGCGGCAATAACTGCTTTTACTGTTGGCTGTAAAAAAGAGTACGAGCAAACACCCTATAATTATACCAATATACTATCCTTTGCCTATACCGATGGAGAGGGGCAGTTACAAAAAGCCGCCGTAAAAGGCGACAGCATTATTGTGTACTGGCCCGAATACATGAACCCTCCGGCAACAGTAACCACACAAATAGTGGTGGCAGAAAAAGCCACCGTAAGCCCTGCCAGCGGGCAGCCTTTGGAGCTGGTAACCGGTGCGCCCGTTACCGTAACCGCCCAGGATGGCACTGCCAAAACCTACTATTTAAAAATTTTACAAAATTTGCCGCCTATTTTGATTACCGGGGGAGGGGGGCTTTCAACTGTCAGAGGCGACACAAGTGGTAGTTGGATTAACGGTAATAATGCAGTACGGAATATATATCCGGATGCGCCGGATACAAAATTTTATGCTGTAAAGGAGGACGGCAGTGAATATGAAATCGGGTTTAGAATTCTTCCGTCTGACGGTACTGGCAGAAACTTTTTACATACTTATGTTGGTTTTGATATTGATGTTAATTCTTATAAATTAAAAATAGTAAATGCCGGTAGAACCGTGGTAAGCGATGCAAAAATATTGCAGGTGGTATATAAAAGTTTGGCATTTAACAGGCTCACAGAAGACTTGACCATACAAAACAATAAGGAAATAAGTTTTTCCGGAAGTTTTAACCGGGATTTCACCCTTAATCCTTACAGCCCAAAAACTTTATATCTGGTAAAAAGAACTTATGATGTAGTAAGCCCTATTCCTCAATATGGGCAGTTGTTAGGCCGCGACACATTAGGAACACTCACTTATGTAAGCAATACCAATGAAGCGGTTACTTATAAGGCACAGCTAAAACAATTTGGGACTTTCAAGTATTTTGATGATATAAATTACATTATACAAAATCCCGCATTATATGATTCGCCGACTGAGCTTACGGGAGTTGTAATGGAACAGTTAATTGATCGGTCAACATCTCATATACCAGTTCACTTTGACATCCCTTACCGATATGTAAAGATCAACCTTACTCAATAAATACAAAGGGGCGCAGCCACGCCCCATGCAGCAACAGCCCTTTTTTAAACCATTTAAATTGTAAAAAAATGATGCAAACAAAAAAGCCGTTCGCTTACGGCATTAAAAATAAGCAAATATTGTTCAACTTTATGCTGGCATTACTGGCCGCATCCCTGCTCATGGTTTCCTGCTCCAAACAGGATACTGTTGAGCATAGCGGATTAAAGGCCAATACATTAGCTGCCAGCTTTCCAAGCGATGGGGTTTGGTATGGCATTGTTGGCCCAACCGGCAGCAATACCGCAGGTGATGTAAGAAAGGACGGGAGCGTCTATTCCGTAAGAAATTTTCACCAGGATTACAGCGGTTCGCCCTCCTTTCCCCATATCGGCAGCGGTAATTTCTTCTGGAACTTTGGCATACACGAGGGCACCTCTGATACGGGTTATGACATCAACTTTACCGGTATCGCCACTGGAGATATTAAAACTACGGCCGCTATAGGTGAGTTAAGATTTAAAGATAAAGCATTTGCCAGTGTGGTAGCTGCAGACTGGAGTACCGCAACTCCAGGTGATAACTATACCATTGGTATGGATTCGGTAACTCATGATCCGGGGCAGCCGCCAGCTCCTCCTTTTGTACAGGCCTATGCCAATGGTAAGGGCTGGTACGATTACCACTGGACCGACCACTCCGTAAGACCTGTAGCCGGCAGAACCTTGCTGTTCAAAAGAAATGGGACCCCCGATAGGTATTGGAAGATCGAGGTTTCGGATATTTATTTAAACAATGTATTTAAAGGAAGCTTTGCTTACTACCACTTTAAATACCAGGAATTATAACATACAAACATAAGCCGTTGCTGTTTTGTAGATATTAAGCATAAAACAGGCTGTTATTTAATTGACAGCCTGTTTATTTTGAACCCTGTGCCTGTGCGTTTAAACTTAATTTAATTGAGGCGAATGTTCCTGTAAAGACCTGGTCTGACCGTCCCGGTCAGACCATACAGAACTGTAATAAATATGTTATCAAACTATTATTATGCTGCATAATAACAAATTCAGCTTTGCTTCCACAGTGCTGTTGTTCTGTTTGGTATTTTCCGGCTGCAAAAAAGAAGCAACCGATCCTTTTGCCGGTGTACCACGCACAGGCACCCGTATGCAGCTTACGCTGGATTCTATTTTTCTTTATGCCTCTCAAGTGTACCTGTGGCGCGAGGCACTACCTGCCTATAAGGATTTTGCTCCCCGGGAGCGCTACGGAGCATTTACACCAGCGCTTTCGGCATATCGGCAGGAGTTGTACGATATTTCGCAAATGAAGCTGAACCCGCAAACCGGCCTTCCCTACGAATATAACGGTGGCAGGGAAACCGCCAGGTATTCTTTCCTCTCCGAAGGGGAATCCGGAGCTACATCGGGCATGGCCGGTATCGTAAGTGATGCGGCCTTAGAGGCAGCGGTACTAAAAGCAGGCAATAAAAATGTGGGGTACTTGTCGGTCGCTTCATTCCCCGCCCTCGCAGATTGCAGGCAGGCGCTTGATGATGCCTTTGGAAGTTTTGCGCAGGCAGCAGTTGAAGACCTGGTTATTGACCTGCGCAGCAATCGCGGTGGTTATGTGTCAACAGTACAATATATTGCCGACCTGCTAGCTACGCCTGCGATGAACGGCAAAAAAATGTTCAGCGAGGTGTATAATACACTGATGCAGAGCGGCGGCGCCTACCTGCTGCGTCAGCAGCCCTATTTAGATGAAAATGGTAATACGGTGCCTTATAACGGGCGCACCGCCACTATGGCCGATGTGGATTACAGCGAGGCGGGGAATACCTATACTTTCAGCAAAAAAGGTAGCCTGGGCACGGTAAAAAATGTGTATTTTATCGTATCGGGTGCTACGGCTTCCGCTGCCGAAATGCTGATCAGCGTGCTGAAGCCTTACATGAACGTAACACTTATCGGGGAAAGAACCTATGGCAAGCCGGTAGGTTTTTTTGCGCTGAATATTGATGTGTACAGTGTTTACTTTAGCAGTTTTCTAATTAAAAACGCCAGTGGCTGGTACGATTATTTTGAAGGAATGCAGCCCGATGCAGTAATGCCAATGCCTGGTAATCCTGTATTGGGCCATCCTGACGAGCCTTGCTTGAAGAAAGCGCTGGAATTGATCAGCAGCTTGCCAGTACCGGATGCTGCTATCGTTGTACAGCACAAAAGAATGATGAAGGCTGGTACGCGAACGATACCGGCTGATAAAAATAGAATGGTAGAGAACCGGCTAAACCTCAGGTAATAACAAGATTTAAACTCTTCGGAACTTGCAATTCCGAAGCTGAAGATCATCGCTTATAGCGATACAGCTAAAAGCTGCAGAATAGGAATGGGAGACTGCAAGTCCCCCATAGCCTCGCATAATATATTCTGTCACCTCCGGGCGACAAACAAAAGCAAGTATAATAAATAAACTATGTGCATGTACTACCGCGAACTATACGTAAACCAGCAGGAAGACGAAGTGATCTTTACTGAAAACGACCGGCAGATCGTGATCGGCTTCCGCCAGATGCTCCTGACCCTTAACCAGGATGACTTCATGTTGCTTTTACAAAGGTTTGAGCATATCACCACACATCCCAACGTGTGGGAAGAGGCCTGCGTAAAATCTGTTATGGTGGAAATGCCCTGCCCCGGCCTGCAAATGCTGTTTACCCGCACGCAGGCAGAGCGGTTTTACAGCGTGCTGCTACATGCGTATGTGATGCTGTGATGTGAAAGACCTATAAGGTTTTAAGAACCTTATAGGTCTCGCAGGCTGGCAAAAATACTCCCGTTCCCGTAAATTTTTTTCCCTATTGCGAAACTGCTCCTGCACACAACAGTTTATTTTCATCACCTGTTAATAAATAGCTTAAAACTTATAATATGCCACGGATGTCTAAATGGCTGGGCGATACTATGGACGCGGTATTTAAGAATATGTATCACCCGGTGCAGGTTACAAATACTCTTAATCTCAGCAACGGGTTAAAAAAAGTCCGCTTTGAAGGCGATCTGTCCAAAACTAAATTCACAGCTGGCAATGTGGTGGAGTTCCGGGTAACCCCAACAGATTACCGGCACTACACTCCTTCTTATTTCAATTCGGAAAAAGGCATTTGCGAAATTATTTTTTACCTGCATAACAAAGGCGTGGGCAGCGATTGGGCGAACCAATTGCAAACGGGTGATAAAGTAAAACTTCTCGGACCCGGCGGAAAGATCAGCTATCAGCATAGCTTTAACAGTCATTTGGTATTCGGGGACGAAACCTCCCTGGGACTGATGGTTTGTATGCGGGAAGAAGCCCGTAAAAACAAGCACCATTTTTTTACAATAGCAGAGACCGCTCCTGCCCATACAAAATGGATAGATGATTTTTTCCCGGGATATGCCAGAACTGTTGAAAGTTCCTTTTCATCTCCGGCCTCCCCTGCCATTCAGTACCTGGAAGATGAAGGTTTTGCAATCAGCATTAATATAAAGCATACCTGCTTTTATCTCACCGGCAGGGCAAAGTCCATACAGGCCATGAGAGCCTGGCTGTTATCAAAAAATGTGAGTATGAAGCAGATCAAAACAGAACCTTACTGGGCTGAAGGAAAGAAGGGACTCTAAATAACTTAATAAAAACAAATCTGATGAATGAAATAACCTATAAGATACTGTTAGGAATGTTGGTAATCGCTATGAACCTCATCAGGGGGTATTATCAAAGTCGTTATAAAAAAAGTCACGAGATTACTGTTACAGAAAAATTCCGGACCCGCGAAAAAGGCCTGGTAATACTTACCACCATCTGTATGGCAGTGCCGGGGCTTATATGGCTGTTTACATCAGGGTTATCCTTTGCACAGTTCTATCTTCCGGACTATATACGCGTTGGGGGTTTTGTGATTGGAGTATATAGTATGTGGCTGTTTTACAGGGTACATAAAACGCTGGGCGATAACTGGAGCCCTGTTTTAGAGATACGTAAAGAGCATACTCTCATTATTTCGGGCCCATATAAATATGTACGTCACCCTATGTACACTGCCATGCTATTATGGGCGGTTTCATTCACTCTTATCACAGCCAATTGGTTTTACAGCATTGCTTTATTTGCCTGTATAACCCTGCTTTTCATTATACGTATTCCTGATGAAGAGAAGCTTATGACAGCGCAGTTTGGGCAGCAATATAAAGTTTATATGTTGCAGGTAAAACGTATTATTCCTTTCATTTATTGATATAAATACCTATAAGATTCAGATTTAACAGGTATTGTATTGGTTAAAAATTCCCGGATGCGTAAAAAAATTTTCCAAAATCGTAAATACCACCAGATCATGTTATCTTACCTTTGTTAAGGTTCCTAACTACATTTTAAAGACCCTGTAAAGAACGAGCAGGTCTTTGCTTAACCTGCAATACCTGGCGCTTGTTGCATACAGGCTACTATAATAAATTTGAGATGGTCATAAAAACAAGGCTGGAAACAATAAATAACTGGTTGATTGAAGCAAACGTTCCTGAAAATTATACGCCTGACTATAAATTTTCGGAGAAAGAAGCCGACTTTAAGAATGCCAATGCAGAAATACAAACCCGGTACCTTACTACAGGAGGACTATTCGTTATGTATTCGGTGATAAAGCTGTCAGAACCGTTAACCATTGAAACGGTGGTAGAAGGCGAAACCATCACCAGCCAGTTTGTTTTTTACCGGAAGCAGGATAGCGCTGTAAAATCTGACCCAGAACAGACAAACCTGCGGCCTAATATTCTGTACGGGCGCAGCCGCCATAACCTGCATTATATTCCGTCCACGCAAAAAAGCTATACTTTAAAGGAAAATGTGGAATACACTTATTTCCTGGTGGTGGTAAGCAAGGATTATTATTTTAACCTGGTAGACCGCCAGTCTGTTTTGCATGAAGACTTTGCAGCCAAGGTGGCATCGGGAAAATATACCAGCTTTGCTACAGAAGACCTGCAGGTAACTTATGAAATGCGCCGTGTGATTGAAAGTATGATCAATTGCAACTACCAGAATGAAATGAAACGCATTCATACCGAAGCGCATATACTGGAACTGCTGATGTACCAGTTAGAGCAGTTAAAAAGCAATGATGAAAACTCCCCCTCGGTAACGATGGGCAGCGATGATCTTGAGAAGCTGGAAGTGGCCCGGCAGATACTGGAGCAGCGTTTTACCGATCCGCCTACACAAAGAGAATTATCGAGAGTGGCCTGCCTGAATGAGTTTAAGCTGCGACGTGGATTTAAAGAGTATTTCGGCACTACTATTTACGATTATATTACCCGGTTAAGAATGGAATATGCGCGGGAATTATTAATGGGAAACGGCAAAAGCGTTTACGAGGTAGCCTTACAGGTTGGTTTTTCGCATCAGAATAATTTCAGCGCCGCTTTCAAAAAATACTATGGAGTGCCCCCAAGCGCATTGGCCTGAATCGTATCACCCAGGAAAAGTGGTTTTGTAAATACCTGACGGTGTAAGGTAACCGGGTGCGGAGCAACTTCAGCGTCTACCGAAAAAATAGTGTAAATATTACGGGTAGTAAGCACTTCTGCCGGGGTGCCGTCATAAAACTTCCTGCCGTTTTTTAGCAAAATCATCCTGTCGGCGTATTGCGAGGCCAGGTTCATATCATGCAGGGCGGCAATGACCATGCAGCCTTTTTTCGTTAAAGCCTTTAATATGGCCAGTGTATGTTGCTGGAACTGGATGTCCATAGCAGCAGTAGGTTCATCCATTAATATAAAAGCGTTAGGGGTATCCCATACCTGCGCCAGTACCCTGGCAAAATGTACCCTTTGCTGCTCTCCCCCCGATAGCGTAAAAACAGACCGGCTGGCAAGATGTTCCAAACCACATAAGGCTAAAGCTTCTGTTATGATCTCCTTATCATTTTTTGAAGTTTTTTTGTGGTGATGCGGATAGCGTCCCATCATTACTATTTCCTCCACAGTAAAATCCATTGACATCATAACCTGCTGGGAAAGGGTGGCACGAAGACAGGCCAGCTCCAAAGGATCGTAATCCTGGAGCCTGCGTCCTCTTAATTTTATAACCCCGTCTGAAGGAGATGGTTCTCCGGAGAGCAAACGGATCAGGGTAGATTTTCCGGCTCCGTTTGCTCCTAAAAGAGCTACCAGCTCCCCGGGACGGATCATAAAATTCACTTCTTTAAGAAGCGTATATTCTTTTACCTGGTAAGAAATATTTTCAACACTAACCATCCATAAATGAATTTATCTGTTGTATAACCTTTTTTTGTCCTTTATCAGTATATATAAAAATACCGGTGTGCCGAGAAAGGCCGTTACCACTCCTATCGGCAGTTCCAGCGGCGCAACAATGGTACGGGCCAGCAGATCTGCTACTGATAATGTCAACGCACCTAACAGGGCTGACGCAGGAATAACAAACCGGTTATCGGTCCCTGCCAGCAATCGTAATATATGCGGCACCAGCAAACCCACAAAACTGATGATCCCTGTAAAAGCCACAGAAACGCCGGTAGCAAGTGTGGCTAATATAACTACCCTTGTTTTTACTTTATCGGCCTGCATACCTAAAAGGTTGCTTTGGCCTTCTCCCAAAGCAAAGGTATTAAGAGGTTTGGCAAGCCCCGGTAAAAATATTAAGCTGATAATGACAAAGGGCGCCGTTACCCACACGGCTTTCCAGTTAGCGCCTGCTAGGCTGCCCATCAGCCAAAATGTAATGCTGCGCAATTGACGTTCATCGGCAATAAAAGAAAGCAATCCCGTAAAAGCGCCCGCCAACGCATTGATAGCAATCCCGGCCAGCAGCATCATAGTTGTAAGCGGTGCACCGTCTGACTTTGATAGCCGGTACACCACAAATACAGCCAGTGCGCCTCCGGCAAAAGCGCCTAATGCCAGCAGGTAGTGGCCAAACAGATTCCCTAACTGTATAAACAACAACGGCTCCAGGGCTATAATAAAAGCAGCCGCCATTGAAGCACCTGCAGATATGCCTATAAGCCCCGGCTCGGCCAGTGGGTTACGAAACACACTCTGTATAGCGGCACCAGAAATGCCCAATGCAGCCCCGGAAAGTAAGCTCAGTAACGTACGGGGTAAACGGATCTCGCTAATAATGCCGGCATAAGTGATATCTGTTTTATAATGTACAGGCATCCCGGTTTTTTGCAGGGCCATCAGGAGAATATCTTTCAACGGAACAGGCATAGCACCTATACAAAGAGAAGCCAGCACAGCCATTATCAGCGCTCCTATTAAAACAATATAAATGATCCTTTTTTTATTGTTCATTTTGTCCCGGTCTTACTTACTCCATCAAAGCTTTATTGAGCGTTAAAATGGCCTGTGGCAGGCGAACAGAAAAATTGATTAAAAGATGAGGGTCCAGGGCAATTACTTTTTGATGCTTCCCCGCCTGGGTTAAAGACACACCAGGCATATTCAATACGCTTTTCTTGCCTCCCAGACTGCTAAGACCAAAATCAAACATCAATATAATATCAGGATTGGCTTTTACAAGCGCCTCTGTACTATACGGTTTAAAGTCGTTAAACTCTTTAATTACATTACGGCCGCCAGCCAGCCGGATGATAGCATCTATGCTGCTTCCTTTACCCGCTACGCTCATTACCCCGGCCCCCCGGGCATAGATAAATAACACACCCGGATGTTTAACACTATGTTGTTTTACATAATCAACCGCATCTTTAGTAGCTTTCACGGTTTTAGCAGCAAGCTCCTCCCCTTTCCCGGGAATACCCAACCCTACAGCAATCTGCCTGATAAACTGTACCGTTCCTTTTACTGTATATTCTTGTTGCGTTAAGACCAGCTTTACGCCTGCTGCCTTTAGCTGATGCTGGATAGTTAAGGGTATATCAGCAGCAGCTGCGATCACCACATCGGGTCGGAAAGAAAGTATACCTTCGGCTGATACCGTTCGGTTAGCGCTGACACTTGGTAATTTCTTTGCATAATCAGGGTATTCGCTTGTAACATCAACGGCCACAATGTTTTTTCCCCAACCTAAGGCATCAACCGTTTCCGTATGGGCGCTACTGAGCGTAACAATTCGCTGTGCATACAGAAAAACAGGCCCAAAGCTCATTATAGCCGCTATCAATAACCTTACAATGATCATAATTGCAAAAAAAGACTTTCTCCAGTGATAAAAACCAGGAATTACACAAATAATACGGTTTCCATACAAAAGAATACAGATCGAATAGATAAGGCTGTCATAATAGGGTCAAATTTGCACCATTAAATTAAAATAAAAGCATTATGATATCAGCCAGGATAAAAGAAGTCACAAAAGAGGCACACCAGCAATTAGAAAAAAAAGTAGTCCTGAAAATAAAAGCCATTAGTTCGCCTGCTGATTATGCAGCATTCCTGAAATATTTTTATGCTTATTTCAATGCTGTGGAAAAGGCCGTTGCCTCCTATGTAACCACAATGCTTTCCGATTATGACAAACGCCGGAATGCTTCTTACTTAAAAACAGATATAGAGGCGTTGGGCTATACAACCGATGAGCTTCCCGAAGCGCAGGCTCCTCAAATTACGAATGCAGCAGAAGCTATGGGAGCTCTTTATGTATTGGAAGGCTCTATTATGGGCGGGCCCTATATTATTCAGATGCTGCAAAAGCGGGGTATTGAAAAAGGATTTTCTTTCTTTTCAGGATATGGCGCCGATTCGGGCCGTATGTGGAAGGCCTTCCAGGATGTACTTAATCAGGTGGGTTCAGACGAAGCAGCAGGACAACAGGCTATGCAGAAAGCATCTGAAACTTTTGCCCGTTTTGGGGATGTATTTGAAATGCAGGCAGTAGAAAATTAATACCCTGATGTATAAATTTCTCTGCGGATTTATTGCAAGTATTACAGGGCTGACATCACTCAATGCCCAAAACCTTTCTTTGGAGGGCGTAGTGAAGGATGAGCATTTAAAACCACTTTCATCTGTAACGATCGTTTTGGAGCCTGGTCACCTGGAAACATTGTCGGGTGCCGATGGCCATTTTCAGCATACATCACTCTACCCGGGCACGTACCGGATCAGTTGCAGCCACGTAGGCTTTGAAAATTACGATGACACCGTTACGGTGCATGCCGGTCAAAAGAATATTATTGAAATAACCCTCCGCCCGCAAAGCAAGCTGTTATCCCATGTAGTGGTACAGGGCATAGATAAATCACAGGCCCCTGATAACCTCATAAAAGCCGAACGCAGCGCTATGCCGGTCCAGGTAATTACGCGCCGTATGATAGAGCTGATGGGCAGCCGCAGGTTGGATGAGGTGCTTAAAGAACAAACAGGCATTGCCATAGTCAATAATGTTGGAGGAGGCTCCCGCTCTGTAGGGGTGCAAATGCAGGGTTTTGGCAGCGATTATGTAATGATATTGATTGACGGCCAGCCTATGCTGGGCCGCAACAGCGGCAGCTTTGATCTCTCCCGCATCAGCGTAGCCAATATAGAGCGTATTGAAATTATTAAAGGGGCCTCTTCATGCCTGTATGGCAGCGAAGCATTGGGCGGAGCTATTAATATTATCACCCGTCATGGAGCAGTAAGGCCTCAGGGACTTGCTTCACTCACTTACGGCAGCCTGAATATCACCGATGCAACACTTGAAGGAGAAACCCCTTTTTACCATCAGCGGGGATCTGTATCCCTTTCTGCCAATTATTACCATACAGACGGGTTCAATACCAATCCCTATTTAACTTCCGGAACTACAGCACCGCCTTACGATAATTATAGCTTACAAGGGCGTGCCCGTTACCGGCTATCTAAAAAGAGCACTGCAGGCGCCAGCGCCAGGTATGGCTTGCGCAGGTCTTTGATGCGTAAAGACTGGGGAGATGATATGGTAAGCAACGATTACCAGAATGAGAGCGACCTGAATTTTTCAGCCACTTTTGACCATCGGTTTACAAATGGCTGGAGAACTATGAGTCGTTATTATTTTACCCGTTATACTACTGATGAAAGTGTAAGATGGGTGGGGAATTTATCAAACGCGGCACAGAATATATTCGGGCAGAACATGCATCGCCTGGAGCAGCAACTGTCTAAAAAATGGAGAGAAAATCTGGATATGACAGGTGGCTTCGGTGTAACCTATGAACAGATAAACGAGATGACTGCTGTTGGAAAACGCGATCAATATACGGGTTTTGTTTATGCACAGGGAGACTGGAATATCAGTAAAAAGATAAACGCAGTGGGCGGCCTTCGTTATGACCGCACACGCTATTATGGCGGAAAGATCAATCCAAGCCTGGGCATACAATACCAGGTACTGCCCTCTTTACAGCTGAAAGCAGGCGTAGGCACAGGCTTTAAAGCTCCCGATTTCCGTATGCTGTACCAGGTCTTTTATAATCCGGCAGCTAACTACCTGGTGATCGGCAACCAGATGTTAGTGTCCACCCTGCAATCTATGCGCGATAACGGAGACATAAGCGAGATCAGGAGCTATATTGTACAGCAGCTCAGCAAAGGGCTGCAGCCGGAACGCAGCACTTCGTGGAATGCAGGCGCTATATGGCAGCCTAAAGACCAGCTCAAAATAGAAGGAAGCGTTTTCTATCATAAAATATACAACCAGATAGACGCAGTGCTGGTAGCTACCGGCACTACTATTGACCAGATCTTTTCTTACCGGAATTTACCCCGTGCCGTTAACAAAGGCATCGAAGCGGGCTTAACAGTGAAGCCTATTTCCAATCTTGATGTGAATATCGGGTATCAATATCTCATTGCCAAAGACCTTAGCGTGGAAGACAGCATCAGGGCAGGGAACTGGCCCTATAATATGAACATACATGATCCTGTTACAGGCAACTCTTTTCCTCCTCAACCTTCCGACTACTGGGGTATTGAGAACCGCTCCCGGCACATGCTCAATCTTAAGCTGCTGTACACCTACAGGCCCGGGGGCCTCAGCATAAGTGCCCGTGCCAGTCATCGCGGTAAATATCCTTTTGGAGATTACAACGGCAACCAGTTCATTGACAGATTTGATACTTTTGTTCCCGGGCAAACATTAGTAAATATTACTGCTGAAAAAAAACTGCTGAATGAGCATTTAAGCCTGCGTTTTACGGTAGATAACCTGCTTGATCTAACCAGTATATATATTCCGGGTCAGCCTGGAAGGATCTTCTTAGGCGGCGTTACTTACAGACTGTTTTAATTACATGATAAACTAGTATTAAGTTAACTAGAATTTGTTCTCCCTGAAGTTTACACTAACAGAATAAGCAATTCTCAATATTCAATAACCATTAGATATTGAACATCGCTTGTCGAACATTGCGCATTGAGTATTAAAAATGAATAATGCGGCAAAGTACAATACCAGGTTAACTGGCCCAATGTTCAGTAATACCCATAATATCAGGAACAAGTAAATTCAGGAGAGAGATTACCAGTTGAAACCCTTAGGCCTTCTTAACAGCTTTTTAATATAAACGGTGTATCTTGCATCCCTTTTAAATATTTTTTGAGCGATGTTAGACTTAAAAAATTTTGATCAGAATGCAGTCAGCAACCCCGAAAATAATATTTTCGGGCTGCCCAGCACCGAAGAGAATGCTGAACTGGTCATCATCAGCGTACCCTGGGAAGTTACGGTAAGTTATGGTTCAGGAACCGCAAAAGCTCCTGAAACTATCTGTAAAGCCAGCCTCCAGGTGGATCTGTACGATCCCCAGTTTCCTGATACCTGGAAAAGAGGGTTCTATATAACGCCTACTGATAAGCAATTGCAGCTTAAAAGCGCCTACCTAAGAAGAGAAGCTGAGCTATACATAGATTATATTTCCCGGGGTGAAGAGCTTCAGGCTAACCAATTTATGTGCAAGACCATTAAAGAAATTAATGATGGCGGCATTTACCTGAATGACTGGGTGTACAAGCAGGCAAAAGCTTATTTAGATAATGGCAAATTGTTAGGGCTATTGGGTGGCGACCATAGCACCCCGCTGGGTCTGTATAAAGCACTCGCAGAAAAGCATGAAGATTATGGTATTCTGCAAATAGATGCGCATTGCGACCTTAAAAAGGCTTATGAAGGCTTTACCTATTCCCACGCCAGCATTATGTATAATGCGCTGACCGAAGTACCACAGATCAGAAGTATTGTACAATTAGGGCTAAGGGATATAAGCCAGGATGAATGGGAATACATTCAAAACAGTAAGGGGAGAGTTATTCCTTACTTTGACCAGGCCATGAAAGAAAGAATGTTTGCCGGGGATACTTTCAAAAATATTGCCGATGAACTGATTAGCCGGTTACCTCAAAAAGTACATATCAGCTTAGGATCGAGCCCGTCAATGTCAAAGCTGATATGTACTTTTTGAGGTAACCGGCTAATCAGTTCATCGGCAATATTTTTGAA
>JASGDI010000064.1:0-44707 GCA_049841335.1 Niabella sp.
ATTAGGGTTGTTTAATAAACTAAACATAATTGCAGAGTACTTTAATGAACACAGGAAAAATATTTTACAAACAAGGGCTTCTGTTCCCGGTTCAATGGGACTTTGGGTAACGCCGGCAACCAATATAGGCGAAGCCAAGGGGCAAGGTGTTGATGTTTCAATGGATTATAATCATGATTTCGGCAATAGCTTATCGCTTAAAGGAATGGCAAACTTTACCTACGCTACCAGTAAATTTACAGTATATGATGAACCTGATTACGGCGCAGCTTATTGGAGATCGCGCCTGGGCTATCCAATATCCCAAACCTGGGGCTATATAGCCGAAAGTCTTTTTGCAGACGATGCAGAGGTGCAAAGCTCGCCTTCGCAAAGCTTTGGAGGTACACAGGTTTTAGGCGGTGATATCAAATACAGGGATGTTAATGGAGATGGCGTTATATCAACGCTGGATATGGTGCCTATCGGCTTCCCCACCACCCCTGAGATTGTGTATGGTTTTGGTATTTCAGGAGAATATAAAAACTTTGACTTCGCCACCTTCTTCCAGGGTTTAGCAAGAGAATCCTTTTGGATAGACCCCGCTGCAACCGCACCTTTCGTCCCCTATCATTATAACGATGACGAACGTAATTCAGGCCTGATATACACAAACCAGTTATTGAAAGCTTATGCAGATAATTACTGGTCGGAAGAAAACCCTAATTTATATGCTTTGTGGCCGCGCTTAAGCGCCACTACTCAACCCAACAATACACAACCCAGCACATGGTTTATGAGAAACGGATCCTTCTTGCGCCTCAAACAGGTTGAATTGGGGTATACATTACCCAGCAGAATTTCATCAAAAGCAGGACTTTCAAATTTTAGAATTTATGTCAGTGCACTTAATCTATTAACCTGGAGTAAATTCAAATTATGGGATGTGGAAATGGCGGGGAATGGCCTTCAATACCCTATCCAGAAGGTGTACAATATAGGTATAAATGTTGGTTTTAACTAAACAAACGATTTGAATATGAAAAATATATTTGCAATAAAAATAGCCTTTATCGTATCAGCTTCCCTGTTTTTCACTTCCTGTACCAAATACCTGGATATTGTTCCGGACAATGTAGCAACCATGGAACAGGCTTTTAATACCAGGACTACAGCCGAGCGTTTTTTATTTACTCTGTTCAGCTATATGCCGCAAGGATCAAATACCAGTCAAAACCCTGCTATGTACCAGGCGCGTGAGTTATGGGTAAGCACCGGCCCTACCGGGCAAATAGTGAGAGGTGGTCAGAACAGAACAAACCCTCTTATGAATTTCTGGCAGGGCGCTAACCAGGGCAAGGATCTGTACCAGGGAATACGGGATTGCAACATCTTTCTCGAAAATATTGACAAAGTGCCAGATTTAGAATCTTACGAAAAAGTACGATGGGTAGCGGAAGCAAAGTTTCTCAAAGCTTATTACCATTTTTATCTTATTCGTATGTATGGACCCATTCCTTTAAAAAGAACCAACATTCCCATAAATGCTACTCCTGAAGAGATGCACGTTTTTAGAAATACAGTGGACGAATGCTTCGATTATATTATTGAGCTTCTGGATGAAGCCTTGCCTGATTTACCTTTAACCATTCTTGACGAAGGTTCAGAGCTGGGACGCATTACGCAGCCCATTGCGTTAACGCTTAAAGCTTATGCCCTGGTAACTGCGGCAAGCCCGCTGTTTAACGGAAATACGGACTACGCCCAGTTTATTGATAAAAAAGGAACAGTACTTTTTAACCAGCAATACGATGCAGCCAAGTGGACGAAGGCAAAAGATGCCTGCAAAGCAGCTATTGATGCCTGTCATGCAGCAGGAAACACTTTATATTATTACAATCAAAGCGCGGCGCAATACGAAGTTTCGGATTATATAAGAACCCAGATGAATATTCGCAATGCGGTTACCGAAAAATGGAATAAAGAGGTTATTTGGGGAAATACCAATAGTATGACGGCTGGTTACCAGCAGGCTGCACATCCCAGGGGGCTTGACCCCTCCACAGTGGCCAGCCCGGGCGCACAGGGAACTGCGGGAGTGCCTCTTGAAATTACTAAAATATTTTACAGCAAGAACGGAGTACCTGTTGAAGAAGACCCATCCTGGAACATGGCCGATCAATTTGCCTTAAGAACAGGCACTGAAGCTGAAAAATATCAAATAAGAGTAGGCTATACTACTGTAGGATTGAATTTCGACAGAGAACCCAGGTACTATGCCGATCTTGGATTTGATGGAGGTCAGTGGTACGGACAAGGCAAATTTGATGACAATAATATGTGGTTTGTTTCTTCAAAAAGAGGCGAGGCTGCCGCTAACGTAAATGCAGTAAATGGTAATTTTAACGGTTTCTGGCCTAAAAAAGTAGTGAACTATCAGAATGTGGTCACCTCTACAAGTATCTCGCTGATTGCTTATCCCTGGCCCGAGTTCAGGCTGGCAAACCTGTACCTGCTATATGCAGAAGCGCTGAACGAGGATGCAGGCCCCTCTTCCGAAATTTATAATTATCTTGATCTGATAAGAGCAAGGGCTGGTTTGCAGGGCGTACTGGCCTCCTGGCAGAATTACTCTTCCATTCCAAACAAGCCACAAAGTAAAGAGGGCCTCCGGCAGATTATTCAAAGAGAGCGCGAAATAGAGTTAGTTTTTGAAGGACAGCGTTTTTGGGATATGCGGCGCTGGAAACGCGCTACCGCAGAATTCAGCAAATCAATAAGCGGATGGGATATAGATCAGAAGGAAGCAGCGTTTTACTACAGGCAAAAAGTATTATATACACCTACTTATACAATAAGAGACTATTTGTGGCCGGTTGCCGAAACAGAAATTTTAGCCAACGGAAATACCGTGCAAAATCCCGGATGGTAAGGAATAAAATACTCAAATCTGTTCCGCCGCCGCGGAACATAAAAAATAAACAGATGAAACGGAAATATATACTTCACATCTACCTGGTAATTTTTGCTTTTACACTCTCCTGTTCCAAAGAGAAATATGTTGAACCAATAAATTCCGATAGCGCTCCTGCGCCGGTAACAGGTATTTCGGCTAAAGCATTAGCCGGCGGTGCTACAATAACTTATAAACTTCCTGCAGATCCTAATCTGCGCTATGTAAAAGCACTATATACAGTAAACGGACAACAGCGGGAAGCAATAGCATCTCAATATACAAATACATTAACTGTATTGGGGTTTCCGGATACGCTGGAACACGAAGTAAAACTATACTCCGTAAGTAAAGGAGAGCAAATGAGCACGGAACCTGCTGTAGTTAAAATAAAACCTTTGCTGCCACCAATAATGGAAGCGTATAATTCATTACAGGTAAAACCCACATTCGGCGGCATATCTCTTACTATGCAAAACTCGTCTCAGGCAAACCTCGCTGTAATGATATTGACACCCGACAGTACCAACAAGCTCAGCGTTCTGGAAACCTATTATATGAGCTCAGCAAACGGTGTATATGCCGTAAGAGGTTTTGACAGCATTCCAACGCCGTTTTCGTTTGTAGTCAGAGACAGGTGGGGTAATCTCTCCGACACATTAAGCGGAACATATAAGCCAATATACGAAACTCAGATTCCCAAAAACAAATTTGCAGCCCTTAACCTTCCTACAGACACATATGCTCCGCATTTGGTATTAGGCTCAACTTATACCATGGACAAAATATGGGATGGTAGAACCGGAAACTCACCTGGCCTGCCGATATTTCATACGGCACCGAGTGCAGAACCTATGCCTAAATGGTTTACGTTTGATATGGGCGTTAAGGTATTGTTTAGCCGCTTTAAATTATTTCACAGGCAGCCCGGAGATGTACATGCGTACAAGGCAGGCGATCCAAAACATTATGAAATATGGGGATCGGCAACAGCCCCTAATTCCAACGGAAGCTGGGATGGCTGGACAAAAATAATGGACTGCCATTCCTATAAGCCTTCGGGTGAAGCTAATCCTAATGTAACCAGTGAAGACATCAACTTTGCATGTATTCAGGGTGAAGACTTTACATTTCCCGAAGATATACCGCCTGTAAGATACCTGCGTATTAAAATTATAGAGACATGGGGCGGAACCAGTTTTTTCTTTATTGACGAAATGTCATTTTGGGGAAACATTATACAATAAAATTTTATTTAACTGGTTAAAAGTATGAGGATGAAATATTTTAATTTGAAACTTCTTATTGGAGTTATACAGTTTACGGTAATTGCCGGATGTACAAAAATGGATCACACCTACAGGCCATTTATAGAGGGGGGAATGAAAATTTATGTAGGCAAACCTACCGGCATATCAGTAGCGCCTGGCAGGAACCGGATCAAATTAGCATGGCCTGCACCTTCGGATCCAAGTATTACTACAACACGAATTTATTGGAACAATAATTCTGATTCCATAGACGTTACAACAAGCGATACGGATTCATTGAGTGTAATATTGACCAATATGACAGAAGGTACGCATAATTTTACTTTAAATACAATTGACAGCAGGGGCAACCGGTCATTGCCACTGCAGTTTAGCGGACAGGTTTTTGGGGCAGCATACGAATCGTTTATTTTAAGCCGCCCGGTTACACGTACTTCTTTCGATGGTAATGATCTTAAAGTAGAATGGGGCGGCCTTTCAGATACGGCCATTATTGGAACTAATATTATTTACAAAGATGCGAATGATGTTACACGTGATCTTTTTGTTCCGAAAACAGAAGATGTAACTTCTTTGCCATCGTTCTTAAGAGGAAATATTACTTACAGAACACATTATATGCCCGTTACAGGAGGAATAGATACTTTCTATACGCCTTATGTAACACAGTATATTAAAGGGTTACCGGTCAATTTGCCTAAAGCGGGCTGGAAAATACATTCGTACTCCAGTCACGATACAAGGCCGGGGGCTTCTTTCCGGCCACCGGAAAACCTGCTGGATGGTAATACCACAACTATTTGGGTAAACTTTATCGGTACGCCTGCCACCAATTATCCGCACTGGGTAGTTATAGACATGCTGGAGGTTAAAGAAAACATAGAGGGGTTCTCTTTTGTACAAAGAACTCCTTTAAACGGGGCCCTGAAGGATATTCGGCTAGAAGGTTCTGTAGATGGAGTTAATTTTACCAGCTATGGCCTGTTCACATTAGCAAACTCAGCAAGTATGCTATACGTAGACCTACCCAATCCCGTTAATATACGTTACTTCAAACTTACCGGGTTGAACGACTACAACAACTCGGCAAACATTTCGCTGGCAGAGGCAGGCGCATTTACAAGGTAGTCTGTAGTGCAGGTAAACAGCCTGAAGACACGCTGTTAGTCATAAGTGTTTCATTAATTGAAGAAAAAGCATTAGCTTTTAGCAAAAAAGGGCAATGCAATTGTTGAACAATCAAAATAATCAGAAATGTTGGGTTCTAATTTAGAAAAAGGCAGGAGAAAGTTTATCAGGAATATATCATTAGCTACAGGGGGCTTAGCCTTAACCGGCGTACCCACTATTGTTCCCTCTACGGTGTTTGGTAAAAACGCACCAAGCAATAAAATCAATATAGGACAGATTGGCTGTGGCCGTATTGCACGCCAGCATGACTTACCTGAAACTTTTAAAAATGATATTGCGAGACTGGTGGCTATTGCAGATGTAGACAGCTACAGAAGGGATAGCGGCAAACAACTTATAGAAGGATGGTATGCAAAAAAAACCGGCAAGCAGAATTATATAGATGTAAAGCTATACAATGATTATCACGATCTGCTGGCCAATAAAGATATTGATGCAGTGATCATCAGCACACCCGATCATTGGCACGCGCAGCCTGCTATGGAAGCAGCTCTGGCTGGCAAGCACATCTACTTACAAAAACCAACTTCTCTTACTATTGAAGAAGGCCGCTCCATGAGCGATATAGTACGCAAGTCGGGCGTTGTATTCCAGTTAGGTAGTCAGCAGCGCTCCGTATCGCCCTGGCCGCAGTTTAAGAAAGCCTGTGAGCTGGTACGTAATGGCCGCATAGGAAAATTGAAAGAAGTGCATGTAGGCCTTCCTGCCGATCCGCCAGGTGGCAATACTGCTGAGATGCCCATTCCGGCAGGCCTGGATTATGATATGTGGCTGGGCTCTACACCTTATATTTACTATACACAAGACAGGGTGCACCACCCTACCGATATTGAATCAAGACCCGGATGGCTAAGGCTCGAACAATTTGGGGCCGGTATGATCACCGGCTGGGGCGTGCATCATATCGATATCGCCCATTGGGGTATGAATACCGAATTAACAGGGCCAATAGAAGTATCAGGATCTGCAGATTTTCCTAAAGCCGGTCTATGGAATGTGCATGGCGATTATGAGGTAACAGCCAAATATGCCAACGGTGTAACCATGTTTATCAATAGTAAAAATCCTAATGGCGTTAAATTTGTAGGAACCGATGGCTGGATATTTGTATCGCGCGGCAATGTAGGCGTTACAGCTACCGATCCTACAACAGGCAAAGAAAAAGAAAACGAAGCCTTTAACGCTAGCAACCCGGCTATTTTAAAATCGGTGATCAAACCCAATGAAGTGCATTTATATGACAGCCCGGAGCAGCATAAGAACTGGCTGGATTGTATCCAGAACAAGAAGCAAACTATCAGCCCGGCAGAAGTAGCGCACCGCTCCTGTAGCGCCTGCCTGATAGCTTTTGCTGCTATGAAGATGGGCACAAAGTTATACTGGGACCCGGTTAAGGAAGTTTTCAAAAACAATGCAGAAGCTAACAAGCTGTTAAGCAGGCCGCAACGCCATCCTTACGGTACAAATTATGTTCAGCATAAATTCAAAAAATAATATACAGCCTTCAGACCTGCAAGGTTTTAGCTTGTTCGCCGTTGCGGAATACCTTACAGGTCTTGCTAAATTCAAAAAACATGATCAAAAAGATATTTACTTTAGCTGTTCTTTCCTCAATTATAGCCTGTACAGGTAATAAGGATAAAGACACTGCGACTCCAGATATGACTATCATAACGCTAGATCCCGGCCACTTTCACGCGGCGCTCGTGCAAAAAAGCATGTACCCCAATGTAGATAGCAATGTGTATGTATACGCCCCCGAAGGCACTGACCTGCAATTACATTTAGACAGGATCAATGCTTATAACTCACGCGAAGAAAACCCCACACACTGGAATGAGCACGTGTACACCGGCACCGATTTTTTTCAGAAGATGATTGATGAGAAAAGGGGTAACATTGTAGTAATGGCCGGCAACAATCAAAAGAAAACAGAATACATTTTTAATACCATTGATGCTGGTATGAATGTACTGGCCGACAAGCCAATGGCTATCAATACCGAAGGTTTTGAACTCTTGAAAAAAGCTTTCGCAAAAGCCGATGAAAAAAAAGTATTGCTGTATGATATCATGACAGAACGCTTTGAAATAAACACGATCTTGCAGCGCGAATTTTCACAAATAAAAAATGTATTTGGCGAGCTGGAAAAAGGTACAGCAGAAAATCCCGCTGTTACCAAAGAGAGCGTGCATTACTTTTACAAATTTGTATCGGGCAGCGTGCTGCAGCGGCCGCCATGGTTTATGGACGTAACCCAGGAAGGTGAAGGTATTGTAGACGTAACCACCCACCTGGTTGATTTAATTCAATGGGAATGCTTTCCCGGCCAGGCAATGGACTATACTAAAGACGTAGAAATGGTTTCGGCCAAACGCTGGCCTACAGCAATGACATTAAGCCAGTTCAGCGCTATTACAAAGCAAAGCAGCTTTCCCGATTATCTGAAAAAAGACCTCAGCAACGATACCACTTTGAACGTGTTCAGCAACGGGGAAATCAATTATAAGCTGCGTAACGTACATGCAAAAGTTTCGGTAACATGGGGTTATAAAGCGCCCGAAGGAACAGGCGATACACACTATTCAATCATGCGCGGCACAAGGGCCAACCTGGTTATCCGGCAAGGCAAAGAGCAAAACTATAAACCGGTCTTATATATAGAGCCGGTGAAAAAAGATGACGCTTCTTTTGAGAAAGACCTCACCGATGCCTTAGCCTCCATACAGGCCAAATACCCGGGCGTGGAAATTAAAAAATCCGGTGCAGGCTGGCAGGCCGTAGTGCCAGAAAAGTACAATACCGGCCACGAAGCCCATTTTGCACAGGTAACCGAAAGCTATCTCAAATACCTGGGTGAAGGAAAACTGCCCGACTGGGAAGTACCTAATATGATCACTAAATATTACATTACAACATCAGCCTTAGATCTTGCTAAAAAAACTTCGTCAAACAGATAATGGAACAATATAATTATGCGACCAGCCTGGGTACTACTATTAAACGATGTTGCGTCGCACACCCGATACATATCGGGATCAGCTCCTGTGCATATCCCCGTACGTATATCTGCACTACCTTGTTTTTTATTCTATTGACCTTTACTTTGCAGGCGCAACGCATCGCTACCCTGCAGGTAAGCACTTCGGGCAAAGAAAAGCTGAATATACCCATGCAGGCGAATCTTGATGCGCTCACCCATATTGCTGACAGCAACCTGCAATTAGTTGAAATCGTTAATGGTAAAAAAAATAATACTCCTTTCCAGGTAGAAGCCACAGGCAACGGCCGCACATTGCATTGGTTGATCACACCTGCTGTAAGACCGGTAAGGACTTTTGAACTGGTACGGTCAGGATCGCAGCCCGCAGCGCAAGCTTTGCAGGTAACGGAAAAGGACGGGGCGCTGGTGATTGCAAGCGGGGCAAAAGACCTGCTTCAATACAATTTCAAAACAGTATATCCGCCTAAAGGAATTGATACCGCCTACAAAAGAAGCGGTTTTATCCATCCGCTCAATACGCCTTCGGGCCATGCGCTTACACGTATCAATGCCCCTGACCACTATCATCATTGGGGCATGTGGAACCCCTGGACACATGTGCTTTTCGAAAACGATACGCTGGATTTCTGGAACCTGAAAGACCGGAAAGGCACCGTTCGCTTTGCGGGGTTCAATGCCATCGAAAAGGGCAATGTTTACGCTGGCTTCAGCGCCTTGCATGAGCATGTGGCTTTTAAAAAAGACGGATCTCAAAAAACCGCTATCAATGAAGTGCAAACGATCAGGATATACAGGCAGCAGCCAGCCGATCCGTATTATATTTTAGATATTACTTCCCAATTGAGCTGCGCCGGCTCAAGCCCGGTACTGTTGCTCGAATACCGGTACGGCGGGTTAGGCATAAGAGCTACGGAGCTATGGAACAGAGACAACAGTATTACGCTTACTTCCGAAGGAAAGAACCGTAAGGAAGCTGATGGCAGCACTGCCCGCTGGTGCATTACCCAGGGTAACCTGGATAGGGATTATGGGGGGCTTGAAATGATGAGCTATCCTTCCAACTATAACCACCCCGAGCCATTAAGAGTGTGGCCGGAGAACATGAATGGCCGTGGTGATGTATTCCTCAACTTTTCCCCCACCAAAAATAAAGACTGGCTGCTGGAGCCGGGCAAAACATATATCTTAAAATACAGGATGCTTGTTTTCAACAACCAGCTTTCCAAAGAGCAGGCAGAAGAAGCCTGGCAGTCCTTTGCCCATCCGCCGGCATTGAAAATTCAAAAAATAAAAAGCCAGGAAAAATAGCACCGGTTACTAAAACCGGTAATACTATAAATCATCCGCCATTGCGGGTAAAAACAAAAAATGCAGAAGGATGAAAAAATTTATAACAGCAATAATAGCCCTTATCGTAACCCTTACTTTCCAGCACACTGCATCATACGCGCAATCTAAAGTAAAATGGAAAAATGTACGGGTGCTGGTATACAAAAAGAATGGTCCGGGCTTTGTACACGATAATATCCCCCATGCAGCACAGGCCATACTCAATTTCGGCAAACAATACGGCTTTAGAGTGGACACCTCATCAAACCCTGCTGTAATGACAGAAGATAACCTGAAACAATATCGCATGATTATTTTTACCAGCACGAATAATGACGTCTTTGACACCGATGTGCAAAGGCTGGCCTTTAGGAGGTATATTGAAGCAGGTGGTGGCTTTGTAGGCATCCATTCCGTTACCGGCACGGAGCGCAAATGGGAATGGTTTAAAATGATGATGGGTGGTACCTTTTCCTGGCACGCTAATTTTCAAACATTTACTGTAAGGATTATAGACACAAAGCATCCTTCTATGAAAGGAATACCTGCGGTATGGCAAAAAGCGGATGAATGTTATTTTGCAAAAGAACTTTATCCGGGCCCTACAGCGCTCATGGTAAATGATTTTTCAACTATTGATATTAGCAATCCCAAACAAAAAGAAGCATTAACCAAAAATGCAGGCCTTTACGCAAAATATTTTCCCAGCGCCTGGGTGCATAATTTTGATGGTGGCATTACCTGGTGTACTACTTTAGGCCATGATAAAAAAGACTATTCTGACCCAACGTACCTAAAACATATCTGGGGTGGCATTGAGTATGTAGCAGGCGCTGTTAAAAATATCAATTTTTCAAAAGCATACGCAACATCTTTTGATGAGCCAGTCCAATACTAATAAACAGCTTGTTTAAACTTAAAAAATCGGTCAAAATCTAAACCAGACCGGTATACTAATTACAGGGATCCTCTCTATTATTAAATTTTTATTAACTAAAATTTCTCAATTGTTAAAAAAAAGCTATTTTTAACAATATACATGGTACAAACCAATACCACATATCTAATTGCAATAGCAGAAAAAGACGACCAGCAAGCGTTTAAAAAACTCTATCAGCATTTTTTACCCCGGCTTCTTTCTTATGCCAATACTTTTCTTAACCACAAGCAATTATCGGAGGAGGTAGTTGAAGACGTTTTTATTAAAATATGGTCTAACCGAAAGACCCTGCCCGCAATAACAAACTTTTCCTATTATCTATATACAGCTACCAAGCATACAGCCATTAATTATCTTCGAAGCAGGAAAAAAGCCGATTTCGACAGCTTAGCTGATACAGAAGAAATTATTTATCTGCATAATCCTGAGTCAGGGACGATCCAAAAAGAAAATCTCCGGCAGATTGAGGCAGCTATTAATGAGCTCCCTGAAAAATGTCGTTTGATCTTTCGTCTTATAAAAGAAGAAGGGCTTAAATATAAAGAAGTTGCCCAGTTGCTGTCTATCTCTCCCAAGACAGTAGAGGCACATATGACATTAGCTTACAATCGTTTAGCAGAATGTCTTGAAGGAATGCTGTCCGATTTTACCGGAATAAAAAAAGCAGCCGGTTTATAGAAACAGCCAGCAAATGCATCCTCAAAAAAAAATTTAATCCAGCTAAGGGTTTTTATAAATACCCATTGTCTTTATAGATAAAATGGGTAGGAATGAGTAAAAGCAGGCTTGTAGAATTGTTAGCAAAACGCGCTTCCAGGGAAATTACCCTGCTGGAACAGCAGGAATTAACCATGCTGATTAATAATAATGAATCATATGCTCTGTTGGCCCGTTCATTTGATGTATTAGATACAGCAAGCATAGATGTTGCAGGAATTGAAGAAAAGGACTTTGAAACACGTTGGTCTTCATTGCAGGCCAAACTTCCGAAAGACGAGATAGCCCTGAAAAGTGAATCCAGGAACAGGAAAAGCTTTCGTTTGATAAGATACGGACTCGCAGCAGCCTGTATTTTAGCGGTAGTAATTACGGGCATACTACTCATCAGACAACAAAACAGTATACTCCTCCCGGGCGAAGATAATATTGTCGCCACTCAACGAGGATCAAAATCTTATACTGTTTTACCTGACGGTACGCAGGTTTGGTTAAATGCAGACACAAAAATCTCTTATGGAAAATCATTTGGCAACGGATCCCGGGAAGTGACACTAACCGGAGAAGCCTATTTTGATGTAGTAAAAGATGCATCAAAGCCTTTTGTGGTCCACACCGAAGCTATGGATGTAATTGTACTGGGAACAGCATTCAACGTAAGCGCTTATAAAGGCGAAATACATACTGAAGCAACGCTTATCCGGGGCGCTATAGAAGTAAGCTTAAAAAAATATCATAACAAAAAAGTGATACTAAAGCCTTTTGAAAAGCTGTTAGTAAAAAACACTCCCGATTCTGTTACAAAAGAAGAACAGAAGCAGCAACAGGAGGTGGCAATGTTCACCCTAAGCAAAATTAGTAAAGCGTCCCTTGACTCCGGATCCGTAGAAACACAATGGGTGCAAAACCGGCTGGTTTTTGCAAACAGTACGCTTGAGGAAATTGCAGTACGGCTGGCACGCTGGTACGACGTAAACATTACTATTACTAACCAGGCATTAAAACAAACTAGATATAGTGCAGAGTTTGACGATGCAACGCTGGAGGAGGTGATGCAATCGTTAAAGTTTGCAGGGAAGTTCAATTATAATATTGACAATAAAACAATAACAATATTTCCTCAATAAATAAACATTACTAATCTAAAAAATATTTTATGAAGACATAAAAAAATAAACACAGAATCAGATATATAAAAAACAATGGAGTGTGTTGCAGCACACCCCATTGATAAAATGACTGAAATAATTGCCTTGCGGGACAATATTACTTCACCATACTTATTTGTAAAATTATGAAAATTAATCGTCGTTTCTATTTAAAAAACACGGCGCACAGGTTCATCAAATATTTACTGCTGATGAAATTAACTGTTCTTTTTGTTTTTCTTGCATCCTTTCAATGTCTTGCACATCACAGTATAGGCCAGGAACGGATCAATTTGGATCTGAAGGATGTAAGCATCGAAACTGTTTTGAAACAGATAGCTGAAAAAAGCAAATACAATTTTGTGTATAAAAGCGAAGCGCTTCCTGGTACACTAAAGGTAAATATATATGCAAAGGAAGCTTCCATTGATTATGTAATGGAAAAAGTATTGCAAAACACCAATTTGGCTTACCGGAAAACAGCAGCCAGCCTTATTACAATTATAGAAAGAGGCGAAGGAGTGACCTATCCCCCCTCATGGGTATTGAATGGAACGGTATTGAACGAAAAGAAAGAGCCAGTTATAGGTGCATCTATAACCATAGTGGGTACGTCCAAAACTACCTCTACCAACGGCCAGGGAAAATTCATTATTGAGGTGGAATCGGCCCAGGATTCTCTGATGATCACTTATGTTGGCTACAAGCCACTTGTTATTGCAGCCGGTACCGAAAAAGAAATTGTGATACAGATGGAACCTGATGTAGAATCACAAAAGATGAATGAAGTGGTAGTGGTTGGATTCGGGCAACAAAAGAAGCAAAGTGTAGTAAGCGCTGTAACTACTGTACAGGGAGAGCAATTGCGTATGCCAACAAGAAGCCTTAGTAACAACCTTGCAGGCCAGGTGCCCGGTTTGATTGCAGTGCAACGGTCGGGTGAGCCAGGCTATGATAATGCAGAGTTCTGGATACGGGGTACCAGCTCATTTGCCGGCGGTACCAGCCCGTTGGTGCTGGTAGACGGTGTTCCACGAAGCATGAATGATATTGAGCCGGATGAAATAGAAACCTTCACCCTGCTTAAAGATGCGGCAGCAACCGCTGTGTATGGTGCTGAAGGAGCAAACGGCGTAATATTAATTACTTCCAAAAGGGGAAGGCCTCAGAAAACCAAAATTTCTTACAGGGGTGAATACAGTAACCTCCGCCCTACCAGGCTCCCAGAGTTTTTAGGATCTGTAGATTATCTTGCTCTTTATGATGAAGCTTTAAGAAATGAAGGCAAAACCCCGATATATGAGGATATTATACCTTACTATGCAGCAGGACAGGACCAGGACCTGTACCCTGATGTAAACTGGTTAGACCTGCTTCGTAAAACCACCAATAATACAAGACATACATTAAACTTCAGAGGAGGAGGCGAAAAAGCCAGGTTCTTTGTATCAGGCGCGTATTTTGGCGAAAGCGGTATTTTTAAAAGCAACCCGTTAGCCGATTATAACAATAACATCGGTTTAAAGAGATACAACCTGAGAAGCAATATTGACCTCGATGTTACCACAACTACCCTCTTACGTATTGATCTGAGTGGGCAATACCTCGAAACCAATTACCCCGGTGTAGGCACACCCACTTTATTCCAGTCAATGACACAAACACCGCCCTACCTTTTCCCGATGGTTTATTCAGACGGATCCAATGCAGGGCATCCTCGCTTTAGTAATCAGCGGGTAAACCCCTATAATCTCCTGATGGAATCGGGCTATGCAAAGGAATGGCGTAATTTCATCCAATCCCGGGTAGATCTTGAGCAAAAGCTAAGCTTTATTACAGAAGGATTGATGATTAAGGGATCTATAAGCTATGACGGCAATTCAATTTATAACTCCAGCAGAACCAAAACTCCAGAACAATACACTGTTACCGGCAGGGATATAGCAGGCAACCTGGTAAAAAGCAGGTTGATTAACGAAGTAAAAATGGGAGAACCTTCTGAAAGCAATTCCGGCGATAAGCGCATTTATATGGAAACTTCCTTAAACTACAGCCGCCGGTTTACAAACAAGCATAATGTGGGCGGCCTGCTGCTTTATTATCAAAAAGCTCAGCAAGAGCACAACCAGGCGCTGGCCTATAAAAAACAGGGCTATGTAGGAAGGGGTACTTATATGTACGACAACCGTTATTCTATTGAAGCAAATTTTGGATTTACGGGCAGTGAAACTTTTGCGCCCGGCCACCGGTTTGGATTTTTTCCTGCTGTAGGTGTAGCATGGATCGCCAGCAATGAGCATTTCTATCCGGAAGCATTAAAAGGGGTTGTAAACAGCTTAAAATTCAGGGTGTCTGTGGGCAGAACGGGTAATGACAATACAGGTGGTAGCAGGTTCTTATATCGCTCCAGTTACTCTACCTCCACCGGCTATCCATTTGGCATAGGTGGCAGTGGCTCTTTAAACAGCATAGGAGGAATGGTTGAGGGCCGGTTTGCCGCACCAAACCTCGCATGGGAAATTGAAGACAAGCGTAACTATGGTATTGATGTATCCTTATTCAAAGGTAAAATTGACCTGACCGCGGATTACTTTGATAATCTCAGAAGCAATATCCTGCTGCAACGCCGTACCGTATCGGCTGCTGCCGGTTTCAGGCAATCTCCCTGGCAAAATTTTGGTAAGGTTTCCAATAAAGGTATTGATGCAAGCTTAAATGTAAGGCAAAATTTCAGCGAGAGCCTGAAGATGAGCCTGAGGGGAAACATTACTTATGCACGTAATAAAATACTGGAGTATGATGAAGTACCTCAGCTTTACCCCTGGATGAATATAACAGGCAACCGTTTAAATATGTATAATTTATTTGTAGCAGAGCGCTTATATACTAATGATGATTTTCTTATCACTACCAATGGCGATGGCTCGAAAAGCTATACATTAAGAGACGGATATGCCACTTCTTCCATGAGCTCTGAGCTAAGGCCCGGCGATATTATGTACAAAGACCTGAACGGAGACGGCATCATTAACCAATTTGACCAAACGCGCTATGAAGGTAATCCTTCTGTACCGGAACTTATCTGGGGAGCAGGAATAAACATTGATTATAAAGGGTTTTATGCAAGTGCCTTCTTTCAAGGAGCAGGAAAAACTTCTACTGTATTGGGTGGTGATTTTAACCAGGGCTTTTTCCCATTCTATTACGGAATAGATGAAAGTTCTGCAAGAAAAGAAGTATTGAACCGCTGGACAGAGGCAAACCCTTCGCAAGATGTGCTGTATCCCCGCCTTCGCACCGGAACTTATACGCATAATGCAACGCCCAGTACCTGGTGGTTACGGGATGCCGGCTTCATCAGGTTGAAAAACGTTGAAGCAGGTTATCAATTCAAAGCAGATCAATTAAACAAGATCGGTTTTACAGCGGCGCGCATATACATAATGGGACAAAACGTAACCGTATGGGATAAAATTAAAATGTGGGATCCTGAAACAGGTAATAGAAATGCTGGTATGCAGTATCCCATACCCAGCATCTGGACCATCGGATTAGAATTAACTCTCTAAAGATATTTAATTATGAAATACTTTACTATAAATAATAAGTTTAAAATGCTGTTAGCGTGCATTATGCTCGCATTTGGCTCCTTTTCCTGTAATAAAGATTTCCTGGATGTGTCCAAAGAGTTAGCTGAAGAGCTGAACGAGGATGATATTTTTGGCAATGCCAGTTATGCACGACAGTTTCAGCGGAATATCTTTTCAGGCATTCCTATGTCTACCAATATGATCATAAATGTTACAGGGCTTCAGAACCCCTGGGCCGGAATGACGGATGAATTAAAAATGGCACAGGGCCCTTTAAGAAACCTCACTTCAAACGGTTATAATGCAGGTAATGCAGATTTTCACAGATGGACAACGCTCTACCAGCTTATCCGCCAGGCCAATCTTTTCCTGGAGAAAGGGCGTGTTATTCCGCAGACTGGCTCAGCTGATTATATTGATGAAGCAGAACTAAAAAAAATGAAAGCCCAGGCTAAATTTTTAAGAGCTTATTATCATTACCTGCTTTTTGAACAATACGGCCCCATTCCAATTATGGATAAAGCCGCTGATCCCAATGCTGCCGATCTGGACTTTGCAAGAAACAGTGTAGATGAAGTAGTCAATTTTATTGACAAGGAACTGGCTGAAGTACTACCTGATTTAAATCCTATTGAAACGGATCAGAACTTTTTAGCATTGCCTACACAGGGCGCTGCTTTGGCCGTAAGGGCACGTTTATGGATATACGCTGCCAGTCCTTTGCTGAACGGTGGTTATGCCGAAGCGCTGAATGTGCAAAACCCTGAAGATGGTAAAAAGCTGTTTCCTGCAGCTGATCCGTCCAAATGGGCAAAAGCAGTGCAGGCCCTACAACAGTTGATAGATTTTGCCAATGCAGGAAATTATGAATTGTATAAAGAGTTGAGAGCAGATGGTTCTATTAATGCCGATAATTCCTTATATAACCTGTTTATAAAATACAATAACGAAATTATCTGGGCCACCCCCAACAACGGTTGGGGATCCTTGAGCTCCGGTGAAAGCCTGGACCGGCGCTGCACGCCACGGTCCATATTCAGCGGTTTCAATTGTATAGCTGTAACGCAGGAGCTGGTGGATGATTTTTTTATGAATGATGGTTTAAGCATTCAAGAATCACCATTATACAGTGAAACGGGATTTTCAGCTGCCGGGGAAGATCCAACAGGGCGTACAGAAACCGGAACGTTCAGGATGTGGGTAAAACGGGAGCCGCGCTTTTATCAGACTGTATTTTATCATGGCAGAAGATGGCATATCAATAATGCCGTCGTAAAATTCAATAAAGGCAATGGTAATGACAATTCTGCTGCCGATTATCCCTGGTCTGGATACCTGATGTATAAAAGGGCCAGCCGTGCTATACTCAATACAGGATCGAATCCAAAAAGTGAATACCGCTCTTCTATTATCTTCAGACTGGCAGAGTTCTATTTGCTTTATGCGGAAGCATTGAACGAAACCAATCCTTCGGATCCGAGAATCATTGAGTACGTAGATAAAGTACGCGAACGTGCAGGCATCCCCAAGCTGGCAGATATTAAGCCCGAAATCAAAGGGAACAAAGACCTGCAGCGTGAAGCCATACACCGTGAAATGCGCGTGGAGCTGGCTACAGAAGGGCAGCGCTATTTTGATGTTCGCCGATGGATGATTGCCGAAAAAACACCGGGAGAAGGCGGCCAGGGTGGTGCATTCTATGGTATGAATATGAATGCGAATACGGAAAGCGACTTTTTTAAACGTACTACTTACGAAACGCGCACATTTATTAAAGCCATGTACCTGTACCCGCTGCCGCTTAATGAAATTCAAAAAAGCAAAAAGCTGGTGCAAAATCCCGGCTGGTAACAATATCATGTATATGTAAATCTGAAAAATAAATGAGAAAGAATATAGTATATATAAGCGGGATAATTATTGTATTGTCCTCTATTATAATTTATAGCTGCAAAAAGCAGGATAAGAAGTTTTCGGCAACCCTGTCGGATGGTATTTTTATCACTCCTGTAACAACAGGGCAGTATGTTAAGGAAGTAAATGTGCTCCTGGCCTCGGTACCTTCCACCATTGATTTTGGCGTATCATTATACAGGGAAGCCGGCGCAGATGTATCTGCCACAATAGGTACAGATGAAGCATTGATTAATGCGTATAACCAGAAATACAGTACAAGCTACCAGCCCATGCCCGCCGGCAGCTTTTCATTTTCGAAGGAAAATATAACCATTGCAAAAGGATCAAAAGCTACAGATACACTGCAGCTGGTGGTTAACGGCTCACAGTTGCAGGAAGATGTCAGCTATTTGTTACCATTAAGGATAAAAAGTGTGTCGGGAGATAATATTTCCTTAGATGCTCATACCGGCGTTCAGTACTTTGTGCTAAAAGGGCAATTACTTAATATAGCCAGGGGTAAAAGCACACAGCAATCTACTACCAATGGGTCTGCGGTAAGCTCAAGAGCGGTTGATGGAAATGTAAATGGCGCCTGGTCCGCGAATTCTGTTACGCATACTGCCGAAGGCCTTACCGAACAATGGTGGCAGGTAGATCTGGGTGGAAGAGCATCCAGAATAAAAGAGATCAAGATATATAACCGTACGGACTGCTGCGGCAACAGGCTGAGCAACTATTATATATTTGTGTCTGACACTCCTTTTGAAAGTGAAAGCGTTGCCGGAACACTGGCCCAGCCTGGTGTTTCTGCCTTTTTCCAGGCCGCGCAGGCCGGCAGTCCCACTACCATACCCATTGGTAAACCCGGGCGCTATGTAAGGGTGCAACTTTCACAGGGCACATTGCCGCTCGCCATTGCGGAGTTAGAAGTGTATGGTGTTTTATAAGAAAAAACAGCACTTATAATAAAAGTGCTCAGGTACAATCTATGAGACTTAAATATGGCAAGGGCCGTTTCCCTTTGGGAAACTGCCCTTGCCATTAAAATAAAGTTACTCCTGATTAAAAGGCTAATCCTCAACAACTATTTTTGTATTGCCTGAAACCAGGTAAATATGACAGCAGTTATGAGCTATATTAAATGTCCGGCTTGCAATCAGCTGCTCATCTTTATACCCTCTGAACTCAAAATCTTCGCCACATTTGGAAGTCTCATTCATGTTAAGATCAGAGAATAACACATACCGGCCTGCCTTGGGTATGATTGGCTGCTGATTAACTACAATGGCTTTATGATCAATTTTTCTTACAACTGCAAAGCTGTCCAGTTCCACATCATTCCCCGAGCGGTCCGATACTTCAACAGCAATACTGCGAAATTCATAAGTGCACATTAAATTCTTTTCACAGGGTAATTCACATTCAGTTCTTACCGCGCTTCTTTTGGAGCAGGAAAAAGAAAGAATAATTGCTAAAATGCCAAACAGGTACAGTTTCATTTGTTATTGCTATTTATTATAAAGACGCAGCAATTGGACCAACCGCAACAATAAACGTTCAGGATTTTTAAAAGTCCTGAACGTTTATTACTAAAAAAAGTGATGAGGCTGTCCTAAAAGGATGTCAACCTGTTCCGATAGCTATCGGAATGTCGAAGGCTAACGATTGGGTTATCAATATTTCGTCAAGCTCTCCTCAGAAGTCCATTGGACAATATGATAACCAAATTGACTTTTGAGAAAGCTTCTTTCCGTTTCTTAATTCCCGGAAGCAAACTGCGCCCTGATAATATTCAGCGCACCACCCGCCTTAAACCAATCAATTTGCTGATCATTATAGGTATGGTTGGCCAGGATCTCTTCTGAAGAGCCATCAGCGTGATGTAAAACCAGGGTTAAAGGCCTGCCGGGAGCAAACCCGGTAAGACCGTTGATATCTACCGTATCATCTTCCTGGATCTTTTCATAATCATCCTTATTTGCGAATGTAAGCGCCAGCATACCCTGTTTTTTCAGATTGGTTTCGTGAATACGGGCAAAAGACTTTACCAATACCGCACGCACGCCCAAATGACGGGGTTCCATAGCCGCATGTTCACGACTGCTGCCCTCTCCATAGTTTTCATCACCTACCACAATGCTTCCAATACCTGCTGCTTTATAAGCACGCTGCGTGGCCGGTACAGGGCCGTATTCACCCGTCAACTGGTTTTTGATATTATCCGTTTTATCATTGAAAAAGTTTACTGCACCAATCAGCATATTATTGGAGATGTTGTCGAGGTGCCCTCGGAATTTCAGCCAGGGCCCTGCCATTGAAATATGGTCAGTGGTACATTTACCTTTTGCTTTGATCAGCAGCTTCAGCCCTTTAAGATCGGTTCCTTCCCAGGGAGCGAACGGTTCCAACAATTGCAGGCGTTTGCTGGCAGGGTCTACAATTACCTGTACACTGCTGCCATCTTCGGCAGGAGCCTGGTAACCCGGATCATCAACAGCAAAACCCCTTAGCGGCAGCTCATCGCCGGAAGGTGGATCTAATTTTACCGTCTCGCCTTTTTCATTTATTAAGGTATCTGTAAGGGGATTAAAAGTAAGATCACCCGCAATAGCCAATGCTGTTACCAGCTCCGGCGAAGCAACGAATGCGTACGTATTAGGGTTACCATCGGCACGCTTGGCAAAGTTCCTGTTGAAAGAATGGACAATTGTGTTCTTTTCTTTCTTTTCTGCCCCTACCCTGTTCCACATACCTATACAGGGGCCACAAGCATTTGCAAACACCGTAGCACCAATCTTATCAAATGTATCCAGGAAACCATCACGGTCAATAGTATAGCGTACCTGCTCAGAACCCGGGGTAATAGTAAATTCAGCTTTGGTCTTTAAGCCTTTTTCGCTTACCTGCCTGGCCAGGGAAACCGCCCGGCTGATATCTTCATAAGAAGAGTTGGTACAGCTGCCAATCAAACCTACTTCAACTTTTGTAGGCCATTCGTTAGCAGCAGCAGCTTCTTTCATTTTAGAAACAGGCGTAGCCAGGTCTGGAGTGAAAGGCCCGTTCAAATGCGGCTCCAGCTCATCAAGATTTATTTCTATCAGCTGATCGAAATATTTTTCCGGTTCGGCATACACTTCAGCGTCAGCTGTAAGGTGCTGTGCAATGCCATCAGCCAGCGCAGCCACTTCCTCACGGCCGGTAGCTTTCAGGTAACGACTCATGCTTTCATCATAACCAAATGTTGAGGTAGTAGCTCCTACTTCGGCCCCCATATTACAGATAGTGCCTTTACCGGTACAGCTCAGCGATTTTGCGCCTTCTCCAAAATATTCAATAATACATCCTGTGCCTCCCTTTACTGTAAGAATGCCCGCTACTTTTAAAATAATATCTTTTGGTGCAGCCCATCCATTTAGCTTACCGGTAAGCTTAACACCGATCAGCTTTGGCATTTTTAATTCCCAGGGCAAGCCTGCCATCACATCACAGGCATCTGCACCGCCCACACCAATGGCCACCATACCCAAACCACCTGCATTTACGGTGTGACTGTCCGTACCTATCATCATGCCGCCAGGAAAAGCATAGTTCTCCAGTACCACCTGGTGAATAATACCAGCTCCCGGCTTCCAGAAGCCTATCCCATATTTATTGGATACCGATGCCAGGAAATCATACACTTCCTTACTTTCCTGGTTGGCATGTTTCAAGTCTTCTTCTGCACCCGTTTCAGCCATAATGAGGTGATCGCAATGCACTGTTGAAGGAACTGCCACTTTATTGCGGCCGGCCTGCATAAATTGTAACAAAGCCATCTGTGCAGTAGCATCCTGCATAGCTACGCGGTCTGGTGCAAAATCCACATAGTCAACCCCACGTTCATAAGCCCTGGTGGCAGGATTTGTAAGGTGGGCATATAATATTTTTTCGGTAAAAGTTAAAGGACGGCCTATTAATTTACGCGCCTCATTTACTTTTTGTTCAAATCCGGAATAGGTTTTCTTAATCAGATCAAGATCAAATGCCATAGCTTCTAATTTTTTTTGTAGTAAAAAATTAACATCGAGAGAGACCACAAAGTTAAGGATTGTAATGTGGTATTGAATATCTTCAATATATAGCAAATTACACTTTTTTAAACCGGCAAAGCCGATAGAATAAATAGTGTGAAGCGTGGACGCTTCACACAGCAATTCAAGTTACATAACATTTCAACTCCCCCTTACGCAGATCTCCCGACCTGTGTAAAAAAAATCCTGCCCTGGCTGATAAATGAATTACAACAATGTACCGTCGGCCCAACACACTGTCATACTGCAAACCGAGCAAGAAAAATATTTTCATTGATCGCCAGGAGGCCGATAACATATAAGTACGAGGCGAGGACGCCTCGTACAGCAAGTAGTTGAGTAACAACAATGCACGGGTCAATTGGGACACATTGCCACGCTGCAGACCCGCGCAAGAAAAGCCTCACACAGCGTTCCTACTAAAAAAGAACCCCATCCTGCAATGTGCAGAACGGGGCTTAAGTATTTTTACCGGATACCGGGTGAAGGCTACATACTTAACTCTTTAAGTGGTGGTGCAAATTTAGTCAGGTTAATACCAGCCACTGCAGCTTTATACTCCTCCATATTAGGTATTCGTCCAAGGATGGCCGACAATACCACAACCGGCGTGGATGCGAGCAAAGACTCACCTTTTTTACGCTCGGAGTCTTCTACCACTCTACCCTGGAACAGACGGGTAGAGGTAGCCATCACCGTATCACCTTTGGCGGCTTTTTCCTGGTTGCCCATGCAAAGGTTACAACCCGGACGCTCAAGGTACATCATGTTCTCGTATTGGGTGCGGGCAGTACTTTTAGGTAAAAGGTCGCTAAATTCAAAACCAGAATACTTCTGCAGCAGATCCCAATCTCCCTCTTCTTTAAGCTCATCAATGATATTATAAGTTGGAGCAGCCACTACAAGCGGTGCGTGAAACTCAACCTTACCTTGTTGTTGCTCCAGGTTCTTAAGCATTTGGGAAACAATTTTCAGATCGCCCTTGTGAACCATGCAGGAACCTACAAAACCAAGATCTACTTTTTTCTCCCCGCCATAATAAGACAGCTCCCGGATCGTATCGTGTGTGTATCGCTTGGACACATCTTTATTGTGCACATCGGGATCTGCAATCATTGGCTCCTCAATTAAATCAAGATCAATAACCACTTCAGCGTAATACTTTGCATTCTCGTCAGGAGTCAATGCCGGCTTTTCACCCGATTTAATTTCTGCTATTCTCTTGTCAGCTTTATTAATCAATCCCTGAAGCACCTGCCTGCTATTATCCATGCCCTTATCAATCATGATCTGGATGCGTCCTTTGGCGATCTCTAACGATTCAATCAGGGTATCATCCTGGGAAATACAGATGGATGCTTTTGCTTTCATTTCTGCGGTCCAGTCTGTAAATGTAAATGCCTGATCAGCAGGAAGCGTTCCGATATGCACCTCAATGACCCTGCCCTGGAACACATTCTCGCCACCAAACTGCTGAAGCATTTGCAATTGCGTAGCATGAACCACATCGCGGAAGTCCATATGATCTTTCATTTCTCCTTTGAACGTCACTTTCACTGATTCGGGAATGGGCATTGATGCTTCGCCGGTAGCCAACGCAAGCGCAACGGTGCCTGAATCAGCCCCAAAAGCAACGCCTTTAGACATTCTTGTATGAGAGTCGCCACCAATGATGATCGCCCACTCGTCTACCGTTATATCATTAAGAACCTTGTGGATCACATCCGTCATAGCGTGGTATTCACCTTTTGGATCACGGGCAGTAATGAGGCCAAAGTCGTTCATGAACTTCATGAGCCTGGGAATGTTCGCCTGTGCCTTCTTATCCCACACAGATGCAGTATGGCATCCAGACTGGTAGGCGCCATCTACAATTGGTGAAATAACAGTAGCGGCCATAGACTCTAATTCCTGGGCGGTCATAAGACCCGTTGTATCCTGTGAACCTACGATATTCACCTCTACCCGAACATCCGAACCTGCGTGCAGCACCTTACCCGGGGTAGTGCCAACGGCATTTTTGTTGAAGATCTTTTCTACTGCTGTGAGGCCCTGCCCCTCATGAGAAATTTCCTTTGATAGAGCAAATACAGGAGCAGGTTCTACATCCAATATTTTTGCAGCCACTGTCTGGATCTTTTTACCAAAAACGATAGCATAAGAACCACCGGCCCTGATAAATTCCATCTTCTGGGGTGTGAGCGCCTTAGAAATGTCAATCAGCTCCTGATCACCATTATAAAGTTTCTTTTTCTTTGTATTGATTGTAAGAACAGTGCCCGTGGCAACAGAGTAAACTTCCTCAAGAACTGGTTCGCCATTCTCATTACGTACTAGGTTACCATCTGCATCCAGTTTTTTCACCCAGTTTTTGAGGTCAATACCAATACCACCAGTAACATCAACAGTGGTAAGGAAAATGGGAGAAATACCGTTTGTACCTCCAACTATCGGAGCAATATTAACGAATGGGACATAGGGGCTTGCCTGTTTACCAGTCCATAAAGCCACATTGTTTACACCCGACATTCTGGATGAACCCACACCCATGGTACCCTTTTCGGCAATCAACATCACGCTCTTACCAGGATGCTGTGCCTGCAATGTCCTGATTTCTGCCTGGGCAGCAGGACTAATCATACATTTACCATGAAGCTCACGGTCTGAACGGGAGTGAGCCTGGTTACCGGGAGAAAGTAAATCTGTTGAAATATCCCCCTCGCCAGCGATATAGGTAACCACCTCAATTTCTTCGGGTACTTCAGGTAATTTGGTGAAGAATTCTGCCTGTGCATAGCTTTCAAGAATCTCTTTAGCAATTTCGTTATCGTTCTTGAAAGCTTCTTTTAAACGGTCTGTGTCCGCGTCATAAAGGAATACCTGTGTTTTAAGTACTTCTGCAGCCTCTTTGGCAATAGAAATATTATCACCCAGGGCTAAATCGAGCAATACCTCAATTGAAGGACCACCCTTCATGTGCGATAATAGCTCAAAGGCAAAAGCTGGTGCTATTTCTTCTACTACAGATGCTCCCAGAATGATCTCTTTTAAAAATTGAGCTTTCACCCCAGCAGCACTTGTAGTACCAGGTAAAGTATTGTAAATAAAAAACTTAAGAGAGTCTTCCCTATACTCGTTACCTGTATCTTTAATCTGTGCAATAATTTCACTTATCAATTCGGCGCTGTCAATAGGCTTCGGATGAAGCCCCTGGGCTTTTCGCTCTTCGATTTCATTGAGATATTCCTTATAAATATTCATAACAGAAGTTTTTTAATATTAAAAGCAGATTTTAAACCCGGCAACAGAAGCATAACTAACCCCGCCGGAGTGAGCCTGAAAATTTTCGTCCTATAGCTCAAAGGGAATTTCAATGACTAATGCACCTCATTTACGTTTTGTTCAAATTTGGGATAAGTTTTACTAATCAGATCGAGATCAAATGTCATTGTAGTTAAGTTAATATGTTATTTCCTAAAATAGTATCTTCACAGGCAGTGGCGCGAATTTACAAAAAATACAGGATCTAAATGGATATATCCGCTGATTTTAATATTTTTGTACAGTTAAAAACCAGTTTTAGAACATCATGAACCGCTTTAAAAGTTTTGTAGAGTGGAATGCTTTTGGTGTCTGCTCTTCTATTGGTGACAGGTTCGGCGTATCCACCTGCCGCATCAGGCAGTTTTTCATTTACTCTTCTGTGCTTACAATGGGATCGCCTATTATTATTTACATGGCGCTGGCCTTCTTAAAAAATATAAAAAACTACATCTGGTCTTCCAAGAGAAACCCCTGGTACTACCTGTAATTGATATATTGGCAGGAAAGTAGGGTTATTGTTATTTCCGGATATTGCCGGTATCTCTTTCTCCATTCTGAAACAGGAGCCTGAAGCAGGTGCCTTTTCCAGGGCTGCTTTCCACGTGTATATTACCGTTATTGTTAGTGATAAATTCCTTTGAAAGTAACAGCCCCAAACCCGATCCCCTTTCGCCATTGGTGCCGTAAGCAGGGTTTTGGCGGGTACTAAACAGCTTGCTCCTGGCATCTTCATCCATGCCCATTCCCTCATCTTTTATATAAATAGCTACGCCATCTTTAGCGTTTTCTGCAAATATATTCACTTCCCTGCCTGCATAACTGAACTTTAACGCATTACCTAACAGGTTTCGCAGCACTACGGCAACCTGGTCACGGTCTGCAAATAACATCATATTTTCAGGCACATTAACACTTACAATAAGTTCTTTTTGCTGCACCATAAATTCAAAAAAATGCACCACCTCGTTTACCAGCTCTATAAGAGAAAAATAGCCGGGTATTGTTCTGATACCGTGCATACCTGAGGAACTCCAGCGCAACAGCATATCTACTGTACTATTCAGGTGGGTTACTTTTTTATGGAGAGACTCAGTAGCTGCTAACATATCTTCTTTTTCCAAAAGATCACTACGATACATATCAAGTGTTTTCTCAAGGCTTAATAGCGGGCCTTTTATATCATGGGAAACAATAGAGAATAGCCGCTCCTTATCGCTGTTCATTATGACCAGATCCCGCTGACTTGCTTCTATTTCGTGCTGATAATCTGATTGAATATGTTTAAAAAAACCAACCGATACAATAATAAGTATTAAAGAAAAAATAACTACACTATATATACGGACCGGCGAAATCTGTGCTTCACCGGGTAATGCAATATTGAAATTAAGAACTGTAAGAATTGCAACAACGATCAAAATACTGAGTCCGCCGGTAAGCCACTTATTATCAAACACAAGAATAGAGATCACAAGTGTTCCTATAAGACAATATTCTGCTCCGTTATAATAAAACATCCCGGATACTGTGTAAATAATGATGGAAAAGGCAATTCTTATAAGCTTGGCACTATGATATAACCTGTACCTATGCATCAAAAAAAACAATAATAATGAAACAAGGTTTGCCAGGTTTAGCGCTATAAGTAAGCTTCTGCTTTGGATAATATTAATAACAAGAAACAGTATAACAACAGGGATACATATTAAAGTCAGGATATTCAACATTTTTATCCGCCTTGATTCTATTATTGGCAGACCAGGGTGCACACCTGTATCTATTGCATGGTTTAAGTAGCGTAGCATCAATAAGTTGGTTTAGTTTCTTTTCATTCTCTCCGGGGGCTTTAAGCAGCGCTAAAGATAGTATTATCCGGATGTTTTTACTAAATATTTAAAATGGCACAAAACAAGTGTAACATTCTTTGCAATTTTGCGATTATTATATAAAAGCAGCAATAAATATTGAATCTTACGGCCGAAATAACAACATTAGATGAGCAGGTAGAACTTTGCCGTGAAGGTGACCGGCAGGCGTATTATAATATCTATAACCGGTATGCCCGACCTATGCTAAACAGCAGTATGCGGGTATTAAATAACCTGGCAGATGCAGAGGATGTAGTTCAGGAAGCATTTATTGATGCCTTCAACAGCATCGAAAAGTTTACTTACAAAAGCTCTTTCGAGGCATGGCTGAGAAGGATCGTGATCAACAAATCCATAAGCCTGCTGCGCAAAAGAAAAATAAAATGGGTGGATACAGAGGTGGCTAATATTAATACCGGCATAGAAGAGAAGATAGATGAGGATCATTTTAATGCTGATATAGAGAAAATAAAACAGGCCATTGCCACATTGCCCGAAAATTACAGGGTGGTATTTAACCTGTTTGTCATTGACGGGCTGAAGCAGGAAGAAATTGCCGCATTGCTGAATATCTCTCATAATAATGTACGAACCATTTATCACCGTGCCCGGAAAAAAGTGATAGATACTGTAAACACAATACAATGAGTAAGAAATTAGAGGATTTTATACAAAATAACAGGGAGGCATTTGACAGCTACCAGCCATCCGATGCTTTATGGCAGCGCATTGAAAAAAAGCTGGATACCCCGGAAAATGAAAAAAAGACGAAGGTTTTCTTTATACAAAGCTGGATGAAAATAGCAGCTGCTATAGTGGTTATCCTTACTACCGCAACTATTCTTTACACGCTTAATAAAGGCGGAACAACAATGCCGGAACCTGTAATAGCCGGTAATGACGGCACTAATTATTTAGATAGCAGCGCTCCGGGGAATAACCCGTCACTGGCTATAAATAGCGACACCCCCATGCGCCATCCAGGCATAGCAGGTAGTAAAAAAGGAATGAATGAAAGACCCGCTCCCGCTGTTAAAGAGGAAGAAGAGCTATATCATTATACAAGGCTTATTGAAATAAAGCAGGAGCAAATGCAGGCTTTAAAGAAAAGTGAGCCCGAACTATATAAAGAGTTTTCGAAGGACATAGAGATGCTTGAGACATCATACGATGCTTTAAAAGCACAGTTGGAAACCGGCATCAATAGTGAAAAGCTGCTGGAGGCCATGATTGGCAATTTAAAAATGCAAACAGATCTGTTGAATACACAATTGGATATTTTAAAGCAAGTACACCGTAAAAACAACAAACAAAATGAAAAAGATTATAAAAGTTTATAGCCTCCTGCTTTTGCTGACTGCCCTGATGCTGACAGCAAAAGCAGATGATGGTGAAAAGAATAAAACCTACTCAAAAACTTATTCGTTACGTAATAACCAGGAGGTAAAAATCAGCAACAAATTTGGAAAAGTAACTGTAAACAACTGGAACAGGAAAGAAGTGAAAGTAGATGTCAGCATCACTGTATATTCCAATGATGACAGGGTAGCACAAAATATTATAGATAATATCAATATCGAGAGTAATGAAGGCAATTACATAAGTTTTACCACCAGGTTCTCCGACAACAATAACAGCAAAGGCAAGAATACAAAAATGCAGGTGAACTATATGGTTTACATGCCATCATCAAACCCGCTTTCCATTAAAAATGAATTTGGAGATACTTATATACCAGACTGGGCAGGGGACGTAAATATAGATCAGGCCTTTGGCAATATTGAAACAGGAGCATTACCCAAAGCGAAGGATATTAAAGTAAAATTCGGTTCGCTTGTCTCTAAAGCAATAAACGATGGTAATATGAAGATATCTTATTCCGACTTAAAAATTGATCATCTATCCGGGAACATAACCAGTAAAATTGATTTTTGCAAAGGAACAAAGCTCGGACTGGAGAACAAACTGCAACGGCTGGATATGAAAATATCCTATTCTGATGTTACATTGCATGTTTCACCTTTATCAGATGCTGCTTTTACTATAAGCACCAGCTTTGGCGACCTTAAAAACAGCAGTAAAATCAACCTGACTAATGAAACCAAGGAAAAAAAATATGGACCAACATTCAACAAAAAGTACAGCGGTACAACTGGTTCGGGAAAAGCAGTAATTAATATCAGCAACAGCTTTGGAGATATTCTGCTGAAATAAAGGACAAAGAAATGCCCCCGGATGCCGGGGGCCATTTCATATACCTAATCGATTGCTTGACAAAGTTTTATTTTACAAAAGCATGTTTATATCCCTGTATACGGTTCCATGCACCTCTTGTAAAATCAGGTATCAGCACAGGCGCACTGCCATTTTCCAGGGAAATAGCAGTAAGTTCGGTAAGGCAGCACCACTCCGCCAAATCATACACATCCATATCCAGCGGAAGGCCGTTTTGCAAACAGTAGGCTAGGCGATAATCCATAATAAAATCCATACCGCCATGTCCGCCAACTTTTTTGGCAGTTTCTTCCAGCTCCTGGTGAATAGGGTGCTTATATTTTTTCATCAGCGCCTCTTTAACCTCTTTGCTTGTAAAGCTGTGTGCATTCAGTTTTTCGTGATTGGGGGTTACGTCAGATGCTACCTGTTCTGCTTCCAGCGCATATCCTTCAACAGGATATTTATTAGCAAAACCCTTTGTGCCGGTCAGCTGGTACATGCGTGAGTAAGGACGGGGTGTCATTACATTGTGCTGTATCTGCATGGTTTTACCATTCTGGGTTTTGATCATGGTAATGGTCTGATCACCGTTCTTAAACTCAGCAGGCTCTTCTCCTTTCAGCTTTTTCCACTCCTCGCGGCCATTAAATGATCTTGTATCAACAGAAACCAGGTAATTCATTTTATCACCCCTGTGAATATTTAAAGCCTGGCAGATGGGGCCAATACCATGTGTAGGATATACATCGCCGCGATAGTCTTTATTGTAATCCAAACGCCAGTTGTTCCAGTAATCATTCCAAAACTCTGACAGGTTATGAATATAGGCGCCCTCGGCATGTATCACTTCTCCAAAAAGGCCTTTCTGAGCCATGTTTAATGTAGTAAGCTCAAAAAAGTCGTACACGCAGTTTTCCAGCATCATGCAATGCTTACGTGTCCTTTCTGAAGTATTGATCAAATCCCAGATATCCTTCATGTTCATAGCAGCGGGTACCTCTATAGCCACATGCTTTCCTTTTTCCATGGCATATAAAGCCATAGGAACGTGATGCTTCCAGTCAGTAGCAATATAAACCAGGTCTATATCATCCCTTTCGCAGAGTTGCTTCCAGGCATCTTCTGTTCCCGAATATTCTGCTGCACGGGCTACATTATTTTTATCAAGAATTTTTTGCCCCACTTCTACCCTTTCCGGTCTCAGGTCTGCAAGAGCCACTATTTTAGTATTAGGTATCTGTGTCCAGCGGCTTACTGCGCCGGGGCCACGCATACCTAAACCAATAAAGCCAACTCTTACTACCGGGATCTTAGGCGCCGCAAAAGCCAGCATATCCTGCTGCCCTGCAGGGCGAGGAGGGGCCGGAACGGCAATGGGCTTCACGCCCCTGGTTTGGGTGGTTCCTGTTTGAGCTGCTTTTTGAGCACTATTACAGCCCTGCATTATTATACCTAATGATGCAAAAGCTATGAAGTAAATTTTCAACCTGTTCATAATTCGTTTTTATTAGTTGATACCACTGTTTTATGTAGCGAACATTAAAGATAAATGATTGCTGCCGATAGTGTACAGACAAACGTTTGCACAAAATATTATAACGGCCTGATCCAATAGCTGTAACTATACCCACCCGGCCTGATCCAATACTTCTTCATAGGCATAGCTCCCCAGCTGTCAATACCCTGAACACCTAACTGTAACAGGTCAACGTGCATGTAAATCCTGTCGCGCTGCACCAGCTCACCCGAATGATACTGTGCCTTTTGCGGCGCAGGATCCAGGTCGTCAATATTATAAGGAATGGCAGATACAGAAAGCAGGCTATCAGCAAACACTATCTTTATGCCTTTTCCTTTTTCATTCGTAAATGTTGCCCAGCGCACATCGGTCTTATTACCGCTTTCCTGCGGCCTGGCATAAGGGAAGTATTGCTGAGCAAGCGTTTGCTTGTATAAACCAACTCCGGCAGCATACTTCCTGTCCCAATAGTTTTCCCATGGGCCGCGGCCATACCACTGAATGGTGCCCAGTTGCTTATTCAGCTCCAGGTTATTGCCAATGCGCATCAGCGTTTCGTAATCGCCTTTCTGCACTTCAAAGTTATTGCTCACATGAATGCTGCCATCGCCATAAACTGTAAATACCTGCACGGTATTAGCCTGGCCGTCAAGCATGCGCTTGGTAAATGTTACTTTGTACTCATTAGCGCTAACCTGTTCCAATTTACTGTCGGCTACTTCGGTTTTATCATACACATTTCGCCAGTTACGCAAAGACTGGTTTAAGCGTGCACCAACGTCGTTATCTGTGGGCGCCCTGTAAAAACCTGGCTTAGGCCCGTTTTCTATCATACTCAGGCCATTTACCTTGTACGAAGATAATACACCGCTCTTCGTATCAAATACAGCTACAAAATTTTTGCCCTGCAATGTCAGAGTGTTGCCCGCCACGGCTGCACTAACAGCGCCTTTTCCAATTGCAGGCCTTACTGCATAAGCTCCGCCCGAATAGGGCATTTGCTCATACGCAATCTCATACCCCTTTTCCAGGAACGGCTCTTCATTTTTCAGCCGGTACGATACGTTCAGGAAGTACTCTTTATCATCGTGTATTTTGGCTTTTACCGGCAGTGTAATATCTGCATTGCCGCCAGGCTGTATGTTTAATGTCGGCACTGTTCCTTTTGCAATGCTTTTACCATCCTCCAATAGCTCCCATTGCAATTGCACATTATCTATATTCCTGAAAAAATAAGTATTGGCTATATTAATGATATTGCTCCCTTTATATCTTGTTTTAATGAACTGGTGTACTTTCTTAAGCTCTACGGCCATAGGTGTAAGCTGGCGGTAAGCAGTAACCACACCTTTTACACAAAAATTGTTATCGCTGAAATCTTCGTTTACCGGGCCGGTTAAAGGAAAATCGCCGCCATAAGCCAGGATACGTTTCCCGTTCTTCACCGTATCAAAAGCCTGGTCTATCCACTCCCAAACATAGCCTCCCTGGGCGCCGGGAGTAGATTCTATAGCGTCCCAGTAATCTTTAAAATTTCCCAGGCTATTGCCCATAATATGGGCATACTCGCTCATTATAAGCGGACGGGGATCTTTTGAGCTTCCCCAGGCTGCCACCCAATCGGGAGTGGGGTACTGCGGGCAAAGAACATCAGTATTATAATCCTGTTCAGAACGTTCATACTGTACCGGGCGTGTATCTTCTTTCTTCAGCCAGTCATAAGCCTCGTACATATTGACACCGTTCCCTGCTTCATTGCCTAAAGACCAGGTGATAACAGACGGATAATTCTTATCCCGCTCATACATTCTTTTTATACGCTCAAAATGTGCGTTGCGCCATTTTTTATCGTTTGCAAAAGTATATTCCAGGTCGTACCCCCTGCCATGCGATTCTATATTGGCTTCGTCAATAACATACAACCCATATTCATCGCAAAGCTCCATCCAGTAAGGATCCGGCGGATAATGAGAATGACGCACTGCGTTTACATTCAACTTCTTCATCATTTCCATATCCTTTAGCATATCTTCTTTCGTTAAGGTATGCCCCGTTTTGGGATTATGCTCATGTCTGTTCACTCCCTTAAAGAATACACGCTTTCCGTTCACCAGCAAATCCCTTCCTTTAATTTCAATACTTCTGAAGCCCACACGTACCGGGATCACCTCTAATATTTTCCCTCCTTTATCTTTCAACGTTAAATAAAGAGTGTATAGATTGGGAATTTCGGCAGTCCATGTTTTCACTGCAGGTATTTCTTTCTTAAAAGAAACATCAGTCTTATAACGGCCCAGCACTGTATAAACCCCTGAAATTTCCTTATAAATTTCTTTTCCGGCAGCATCTGTAAGCCGGGCTTCCACGGTAAATGAATCGGGTTTTGAATGGAGGGTTTTAACATCAGTTTTATAACTGTTCACTTCAACGTCTACCTGTAAACTGCCATCCCTGTAATTGTTTACAAGATTGCTTTGTACTTTAAAATCCCGTATATCCAGCTTTGGAGTTGCGTACAGGTACACATCCCTTTCAATGCCTGAAATACGCCACATATCCTGGCATTCCAGGTAACTGGCATCGCTCCAGCGATATACCTGTAAAGCAACCAGGTTTTCTCCGGGTTGTACATATTCAGTAATATCAAACTCTGCAGCCAGCTTGCTGTCTTCACTATAGCCTACTTTTTTACCATTCACCCATATGAAGAAAGCAGACTTTACAGCGCCCAGATGAATGAATATCTGCCTGCCATCCCAATCAGCAGGTATTACAACTTTCTTCCTGTAAGAACCTACAGGATTATTATCAGCCGGAATATCAAACGGCGGATTCAGCCTTCCCCCTCTGAACTTTGCACCGGCAAATTCATAAGGCTGGTTTACATAAATGGGCAGGCCATAGCCGTTCAGCTCCCAATTAGCCGGAACAGGAAAATTCACCCACTTGCTATCATCATAAGCAAGCGTATAAAAATCTTTGGGTCTGTCGTTAGGGTTTTGCACCCAGTTAAATTTCCAGTTGCCATTGACGGATAAAAAATATTTAGAATTTTCTTTTACACGTTTTTCTGCTAATTCGGTGCTCTCATAGGCAAAAGCACTGGCCCGCATGGGCATACGGTTTACAGAAACAATTTCAGGAGTTTGTAATTCAACCGGCAGCGATGATTGTGATAAAACGTTTGATACAGCAAGACTCAGTACAAGCAAAAATGACAGGCTCTTCATATTATAAAATTATGATTGACAATAGCATAAAACAATGATTACAAAGAAACATTGAAACATCCTAATTACAAAGCGCTGTGCAAACGATTGCCCTGCCACAATCTAGCCGGTTATGCTCTTTAAAGCCCGTAACTCGGTCTGCAGGGCTTCTACTTTTTCTAATAAATGGCTGATAGCCTCAATACCTTCTATATTGATATCAAGGTCGTAATGCAGGTGCATATATTTTTCAAGCAATGGTAAATGCTCATTACTGATAAAACAAGATTCATTGGTGTATTCCAGCTCAATCAGGCCATACTCACTGAGTGTTTTAACAAACGATGTTTCAATACTGTAATACCTGCAGCATTCCTCTACTAAAATATGATTGCCGTTTTCCATATATTATTTTTTAGAGGCTTCGTCAGCCAGTTGCTGAAATAAACTTTTTTCTTTTTCATTCAGGTTTTTAGGCAGCGCAACGTTCCAGGTTATATACAAATCGCCAAATTCACCTTCTTTTTTATACACAGGGAAGCCCTTGCCTTTCAGGCGAACCCTGGTTCCATTCTGTGTTTCCGGCTTTAAAGTAAGCTTTGCTTTCCCATCCATGGTATCAACCGTTTGCTCTCCGCCCAAAACGGCCTTATACAGGTCAATAGAGGCATCCAGGTACAAGTCATTGCCTTTACGTGTAAAAGCCGTGTTATTTATAATAGTAAAAGTAATGAACAGATCGCCTGCCGGACCGCCGTTCACACCCGGCCCTCCATATCCTTTAATTTTGATTTCCTGCCCGTTCTCTATACCGGCAGGTACCGTTATACGTATATTTTTACCATTCACAGTAAAAGTTTGCTGGTGCGTTTTATAGGCATCTGTTAAATGCAGTTGTACTTCTGCCCTGTAATCCTGCCCCCTGTATTTTACATTCTTTTGCGAATGCGCAGCTCCGCCAAACATTTGTGAAAAGAAATCAGAAAAATCACCGCCACTGCTATAGGTAAACTGCTCTCCAAAATCACTGCTATTGAACGGGTCACCGGCATTTGCACCATGCTGCTGCCTTTGCTGTTTGGCCTGTTCAAACTGTTCAGCATGTTTCCAGTCGGCACCATATTGATCATACTTCCTGCGCTTTTCAGGGTCGCCTAAAACTTCATTTGCTTCATTGATCTGCTGAAATGTTTTCACAGCCTGCGGGTCGTTAGGGTTAAGATCAGGGTGATGCTTCCTTGCCAGCTTCCGGTAAGCCTTTTTAATGTCATCGGCCGAAGCATTTCTATCCAGGCCCAAAACTTTATAATAATCTATAAAATCCATAGTCCGAAATGTAATAGCAGCAATTTAAGTTTTTTTCTCAATTATTATAAGGGGAAAACCTCTTTACACAGTATAACAACACAATTATTATTAAGTTTGAGTTTTAAATAACAAAACATGGATGTACAAATAGAAGCTTCATGGAAAGAAAAATTGAAAGATGAGTTTGCAAAACCCTATTTTGAAAATATTGTCAACCACCTTAAAACAGAAAAGCAATTAAGGAAGATCATTTATCCTCCGGGACCTATGATCTTTAATGCCTTTAATTCAACCCCTTTTGACGGGGTAAAGGTACTTATATTAGGGCAGGACCCCTATCATGGTCCTGGCCAGGCGCATGGACTGTGCTTTTCCGTACAGGACGGTGTTCCCCCTCCCCCTTCCCTGGTGAATATCTTTAAAGAGCTGAAGGAAGACATTGGAATGCCAACACCGGCAAGCGGCAACCTGAGCAAATGGGCGGCAGAAGGTGTTTTTCTTTTAAATGCATCGCTTACAGTCCGTTCAGGAGAACCTATGAGCCATGCTAAAATAGGCTGGGCGCAGTTTACAGATGCAGTGATCAGGATCATTGCAGAACAAAAGCAACATATAGTATTTTTACTTTGGGGCAGATTTGCCCAGGAGAAAGCGGCATTTATTGATCAGTCCAAACACCTCGTATTAAAAGCAGCGCACCCATCGCCGCTATCAGCCAGCGCTGGTTTTTTTGGGTGTAAGCATTTTTCAAAAACTAACGAGTATCTTATGCAGCAGGGCATTGAGCCGGTAGACTGGAAGCTATAAATGCAAAATGTAGAATATTAAATGTAAAAAATAAAATGCGGCGGGAAGACTTGAGACTGCAAACCGGAAAAGTTTTACTTAGGCCCATGGAAGCCGGGGATTACCATAACTTTCTCCAGCTTACTCAGCAGGATGAGGAAATGTGGGAGTATTTTTCTTCCAGGCTTAGCAATGCAGATCAATTAAAAAACTGGCTGGATAACGCCCTGCAGGAAAAGGCCGCAGGAACGCGCCTGCCGTTTACCATTATAGAGAAAGCAACAGGATGTATTGCCGGAAGCAGCAGCATCGGCAACATTTCCTGGTATGACAAAAGGCTGGAAATTGGCTGGAGCTGGCTGGCACCGCAGTTCAGAAGTACAGGTATCAACCAACATGCTAAGTTTTGTATGATGCGCCATGTCTTTGAAGAAATGAATTTTGAAAGAGTAGAATTTAAGACCGGAGTACTAAATACCCGTACCCGCAAAGGTCTCGAAAAAATAGGCGGTGTAGAAGAAGGCGTTTTAAGAAGCCATTCTTTATTGTGGAACGGCAACAGGCGCACCTCGGTATTTTACAGTGTGTTGAAAGATGAATGGCCCAAATTGAAAACGACTATTTTTGCCGATATTCAATAACAGCAATGGGTATCTTTAAAGAAATAGCAGGCCGCATCTGGGCTACGTGGGGGTTGATTACCTTTATCATTACCTTTATTATTATCTTCCCGGTCTCTATGATATCTTACCTGCTTCCTGAGCCCAAAGGAACAGATTTTCTTATCAGGATATCAAGAATGTGGATGAGGGTATGGATGTTTTTAATTGCCTGTCCTATAAAAATAACAGGCAAGGAAAATTTTAAGAAAGGAAAAAGCTATATCGTTACCTGTAATCATAATTCTTTATTGGATATACCGCTCTCCTCGCCTTTTATACCAGGCCCCAACAAAACAATAGCAAAAACAAGCTTTGCCAAGGTACCTGTTTTCGGATGGTTTTATACTAAAGGATCGGTACTGGTAGACCGTAAAAGCGAAAAAAGCCGTAAGCAAAGTTTTGAAAAAATGAAACGGGTATTAAGGATGGGGATGCACATGTGCATTTATCCTGAGGGTACGCGCAACAGAACCTCAGCTCCTTTAAAATCCTTTTACAGCGGGGCTTTTAAGCTGGCGCATGAAACCGGTACCGATATTATTCCTGCTATCATTTCAGGAACCAAAGAGGCGGTGCCTTTAGACAAAACATTTTTCTTTCTGCCTAAAAAACTGCAGATCCGCTTTCTGCCTCCTGTATCTTCAGAAAATATTACTGCCGCTGAATTAAAAGAAAAAGTGTACAGGATCATGGAAGAGGCTATACTTAAGAGATGACAGTGGACAGATGGCAGTTGGGAGTAGTAAGTAGTAAGCAAGAAGCCGAAGGCTAAAGGCAGGAGGCCGGATGCTGGATACTGATTTAAGATTTGTGTATGCCTAAAGCAGGGTAATATTTTTTACAATCGTACATCTTAGATTGAGTTGGGTACTGGCAACCTGCTTTCGGCATTAAGCTTTCAGTCTTTGGCTATGGTCTTCCCTGCTTTCATTAACGGGTAGAGTAGAACGATCTTGTACGGTTGATCTTCAGATCCTGCAATATACCGGCCTTGGGGCTTATAGTAAAATTGAAGAAACGGTATAGGCCAATAGGTGTTACGTTAATGGCCATTTGCCAGCAGTGCAGATCCCTCGAAATAGCCATTGAAAAAGTCTGCACCTTCGCAGTAGCAAAATCGTAATAGCCGTTTACACTAAAGTTCCACTTGGGCGAAAGGTTGAAGCTGCCATTAAAATTAACACTGGAGGTAACCGGGCTGGTTGAGCTTTGAAGCGTATTTAAATTGCGCCCGCGCCTGGAATAGTTAAGCGAGTAAGATAAGCTGATAGACCAGGGGGTGTTAAAATCCACAAACTCTGCAGGGTTCTGGCGCATATATTCCAAAAGCCTCTGCTGATCGGCCTGCAGCATTGGGTCGTTCAGGTTTTGATTAATCGCTTTTTCACGGGCCTTTGCTTTCTCCGGGTCAGTAGGCTTGCTCTGGAAACTGGTACTCATAGAAATACTGGCATTTGTCACCGTTCCTATTTTCCGTTGGCCGCCGGCCCAGGCATACCTGCTGGTAGCATAGCCATAGTCGTTCAGCTCATAAGGCACCAGTGTGGCAGAAGCGTTAAGATTTATTTTTTCAAAAAGGTTGGTTCTGAAATACATGCTGATCGGGGATAGCTTCATACTGTCTGCCAGGAAATTATACGACCCGTTAAAGCCAAAACCATCTATCAGCTTAATCTTTTTAATCCCGCTTTCAGCATCTTCTTTAGAGGTATTGGCATAGGAGTCCAGTGTTTTATCAGGCAGATCATCCTCCTCTTCCCCCTCAGCTGGCTCCTTTTTCTTTTTAGGCTTTGCCTTTACTTTCATTTCAAGGTTATTATCCAACCCAAAGCTGATACCTCCCGATCGCCTGCTGGTAAACTGGTTCACGGGCCTGGAGTACAATCCGTCTAACTGGTTATACAAGGCTGTGGCGCCCGAACTGTCAATCTGTACAGCTTTCCAGTACTGCTTTGTCAGATCCGGAGTATAGTTAAGTCCGAATGTAGGCCTAGCAACATGCCTTATAGCCATTATTTTCTTGCTTTTAAACTCGTACATCCCATACAAGGCTGTATTGAAAGAAATACCGAAAGAGGTCTGCTGCTTAATATTAAATCCGCGTTTCAGATCAGCTACAATGGTATCCTTTACATAAGAGCTATCACCATACCAAAAGGTTTTGGGCCCCCAGCTCATAGTAGTTATCCCATCCACCCATTCCTGGGAGTAAGAAACGGATGGGGCTATTACCAGCGCACCGCCCAGGATAGGTGGCAATGACAAAGTAATGGGTATATTATGATTGGCGCTCCAGCGTGCAGTATCCAGCAGGAATTCAAAAATCCTCCTGTTTCCCATGAGGTCGTTAGAACGGGAATAGTTGATGCTGTCATAAAAATTGAAATCGTTCCTGAAACTACCGGTATAACCTATGCCCAACTGCTCATACCATCTTTTTTTGCCAACAGCATCCTTTTTTTGAAAAGGATATAAAGTGCTCACCGTAAAGTTGGCCGTAGGAAAATTAATAGTCATTAACCGGCGGAGATTATTCTGGCTATGGTTCATAGCCAGGGTAAGGTTAAACGGCTTGTCTATCCACTGCTTGGAATAAGTTATAGATGAACTGAGGTTATTATTATACGGAGCCATCGGCACATTGGACAGGTTCCGGTTATAATTAGTAGAGCTGAAATTTACGTTAGAAGAAAAGGTAATACCCGGCCTGGCCCGGCTGTCTGATGAATGCGACCAAGCAAATGTGTATGTATTACTTTTAAAATAGTCAGGGTCTCCCTTTGTATTTCTCCTGGTGCTTTGGATGCCCAGGTTCAAATTCCCCTGGTATTTATATTTCTTAATATATTTTGGGCTGGCATTTGCTCTCCAGGTACCGAAGGAATAAATATCACCGTAAAACTGTACATCCCAGTAATCGCTGATGCCCAGGTAATATCCAAAGTTAGACAAACCCACACCCTCCTGGTCATTGGTTTCAAAGCTGGGCGCCATAACCCCCGAATGCCGGCCCTGGTAAAGCGGGTAAAAACCAAACGGTAAATAGATAGGAACAGGCACCGAATCAAATTCTGGCCGTACAGCCCCTGTTACTGCCAGCTTTTTGTTTACAATCTTTGCCTTGTTGGCACGAAAGCCAAAATGCGGATGATCGAGGTTACAGGTTGTAAAAAAATTACCTTTTGCATAAAAAGTATTTTCATTTACTTTTTTAGCTATATCTGCGTGTACAAACATTTCACCCTGCTGGGAAATAGTACCCCTTAATAGCCCCTGCTGGCTTTTAAAATTATAATGAAGCGTATCTGATTTCTGGGAGCCATCGCCATAATCTATATTTACATATTCTACAATGGCCCCTGTGCTGTCCTTTTCAGGCGTTGCCGTTACAACACCTGTCGACTGGTTTAATCTCATATACGGCGCTTCCAGCGAACTGTTTTGATACTCGGTTTTTGCTTTTCCATACAGCTCAATGGTCTTACCCTTAATCATGCCAATAGCAGAATCCTGCGCTTTATATATAACGGGGGCAGATAAAGTATCTTTTGATAATTTTAAAGTAAAAGTATCGAGCGGAGCCTGGCCGGTAGTATCCATCATACCAGCAGTGGTATCAATAATAGTAGTGTCGGCTACAATAACCGAATCTTTTCCTACCGGAACCGTATCTTTCTGGTAAAACAGCCTTCCCGCTGCCATTAAGCTGTGTTCAATGGTAGCAGGCGATTTTTTTGCGAAAAAGTTAATAGCGCCAATTTGTTTACTAACCGTTAAAAGGAAGATAACAGTAAGTATAAGTACGGCATGGTAAATTCTTTTAAATTTGCGCATTGGTTTTCAAAGTTCGCAAACGTACAGTAAATTTTTCATTCTAATTTCATCAGGCCCGAATGAAAGTTAGATATTGAGGTGTATCAGTTGATTTTTAACAAAAAATATGTCCGGGAACGTTTGAAAATTATAAATTCTCTAACTATGGCATCAACCGCCCATACACGGTTTTATGCTGAAATGATTATTTTGGAACATAAAAAAATTATTGAACAATTAATGATCCGATACTTATTTATTGCAGGTTGTTTTTTAAGTAGTTGTTTTTTTTCATATAGCCAGGAAGCAGTTTCTGTAAAAACAATTATTATAGATGCCGGTCATGGAGGCCCGGATGTAGGTGCAAGAGGTACCGAAACCAACGAAGCCACCATTACACTACAGGTAGGGTTAAAATTAGCCAAAGCCTTAAGAGATACGTTTCCTTCTGTTAAAGTGCTCGAAACAAGAAGTACTTTTGCGCTGCCCGGCAATCATACCAATGCCCACGCGGCCAACAGGTACAGGGCCGAATTTGCCAATAATAACCAGGGCGACCTGTTCATTTCCCTGCACTGCAACGCCGCCGGAAGAAAGCCCGGCGGATGGTACGCTAAAAAAGTGGTAGGCAGAGAGGCCCGCACACGCTATGTGAAAAAAGGTAAGAAAAAGGTAAAGCAAACCTATTACGTAAACAAATACCAGGATGTATGGGTAGAAAACAAGGCCAGGGGTACCGAAACCTATATATGGGCCGTTAATAAAAACGACCAGAAAGTATCATCCCTGAAAAATGTTCCGTTGGGAGAAGATGATGAGGATTATTACAGCGAAGAAGGGGGCGAGCAGGACGGCGACAGCCCGGAAATGCCTGATATGAATGATCCTGCCGAAAGGGCGAGGATGCTTATATACGCCCAGCACTACTTCAGAAAGAGCTATGCTTTGGCCACCCTGGTAGAAAAAGAGTTTGTTTCCAGCGGACGTACCAGCCGTGGTGTGCAGCAACGCAATCATAAAGGTATCTGGGTTTTACAGGCCACAGGAATGCCCAGTATCCTGGTAGAAATGGGTTTTATAAGCAATAATGAGGATCAGGCTTACCTTATGAGCGAAGAAGGACAGAACACCATTGTTAAAGATATTGTTAATGCTGTAAAGGTTTACCTGGAAAAATATGGTTAAACCAACTAATTTAACCTACTTTGCCAAACTTTGGCTGTTAACTCATTAATGGAAATTCAGGCATATATTTTGTCTTATGGCATATATTGCGGATTGTGATTCAACATTATCGTATAACTACCACTACAAACCCTTAAGAAAATATAAAAATGAGGATCTCAAATGAAGTAAAAGTCGGGGCGCTGGCCCTTGTTTCCATAGCTTTATTGATCATTGGTTTCAGATTTTTAAAAGCAAAGGATATTTTCAACCGTACACCCAAATTATATGCAATTTTCAAATCGGTTGGGGGGCTTGAGAAGTCCAATTTTGTAAAAATAAACGGGCTTACGGTAGGTACAGTATACTCAATGGAACCCGCAGATGAAAATGTAACTGCCGTAAAAGTTGTATTAAGCATAACCGAAAATGTGCACATACCCTCTAATTCTGTAGCTTATATTGAAGGGGCGCTGCTCGGATCCGCTAATATCGTTATCGAAAGAGGCGATTCTAAGACCAACCTGGAAAGCGGCGACAGGATCAATACAAAAGAAGAAGCCGGCCTTTTAGGGAATCTCTCTTCTGAAGCGAAGCCCCTGATGAGCAAAATAAAAACGGTAGCCGATTCTGTAACCCTGTTACTTTCTAATTTCAACCACATACTGAATGCAAATACACAGCGGGATGTGCAGAATGCCATAGCCAATCTGAATTATTCTACAGCTGCGCTTAATGCTTTACTGGCCGGTATCAACAAACCCTTAAGTAATACCCTCGATAATGTAAGCGCTATTACCGGCAACCTTAAAAATCAAAATGAAGCTATTGAGGGCATATTAAACAATGCCAACACATTTACCGGCAACCTGAAACAATTGCAGTTTCAAAAAACTATTGACAGTCTCAACGCTACTATAGCCGATCTTCGTAGCGTTGTTAACGGCATATCCAATCCAAATGGCAGCCTGGGCGCCTTAACCAGCGACAGACAGCTTTATGACAGAATGAACAGTGTTTTATTAAGTGCAGAAATACTGCTGGATGATCTTCGGGTACATCCCAAACGCTATGTTAATATTTCAGTATTTGGCAAAAAAAATAAGGCCGGGGAGTTAACTGCTCCTGCCATAAAAGATTCCGTACCCAGGTGATAACAAAAACTTCAGTATCCCGTCTCTTGTCCTTACCCATTGCTATCGTGGTATTGGGCTGCCTTGCAGCATACAGCACTACAACCAAATACAGCTATATAGCGGTAAGCAGCAAAAGCAACGCCCCTGTACGGGATACTATCAAAATAATCAAGTCCAATACCTTATCCATTCAAAAGGAAAATGACAGTACGAATCTTACTGTTCTGGAGGGCAATGTCATATTACAACAAGGCAAAACCATTTTTAAAGCGGATAGAGCTATTAAAAATGATCGCCTTAATACATTTGAAGCCTGGGGGCATGTACATATCAACGATGCCGATACCACAAATATTTATTCCGATCACTTAAAATATTTCGGCAACACACAAATAGCCAACCTTGATGGCAATGTAAAACTTACTGATGGCCAGGCCACACTTACCACGCCCAGCCTGGTTTACAATATGAATACCAACATAGGTATTTATAAAGAAGGAGGTAAAGTAGTCAACAAAAAAACAGTAATCACCAGTAAGGAAGGCGAGTACTATTCTGATATAAAGGATGTGTTCTTTAAGAAAAATGTAGTAGTTACCGATCCTGCATATAATATTAAAACAGATTCCTTACAATACAATACCGGTACGCAGATAGCTACTTTTATTACAATGACGCATATAAAAGACAGCGCACGCCGCAGTATTGATACCAGGGAGGGATACTATAACCTGAGAACAGGCCAGGCTGAGTTTGGACAGCGCCCCTTTATCAACGATGATAATAAATCTACCCTCAACGCGGATAAAGTGTACCTGGATGATAATATTGCACGCGCTGAAGGAAATGCTATAGCCGTAGATTCTACCCGCGGCACTATTATTATTGCCAACCTTATCTTTCAGAACAGGGTCAATGAGGCAATACTGGCAACACAAAAGCCTGTAATGATCATAAAACAGGATAACGATTCCATTTACATAGCCGCAGATACTTTGTTCAGCGCCAAACTTTCAGATCTTTTTGAAACGCAGATAGTGCCTGTATCTGAAAAGAAGGCAGATACCACAGCCGCTTCAGAGGGGGACCCTATGACTGTACTGAAAAAAGATACAGAGACAGACACGGCTGTTACAATACAGGAGAAAGATGCTGACCTTCCAGAACCTTCTGAAAGGCAGACAGTGCCTGTTGCTAAAAACGACGCAGATACTACAGTTGCTACAGAAGAAGACCCTATGATTGCACCGAAAAAAGATACAGAAACAGATACGGCTGCTGCAGCGCCAAAGAAAGACATTGACTTTCCGGAACCTTTTGAAACGCAGACAGTGCCGGTTGTTAAAAAGAGAGCAGATACCACAGCCGTTCCACGTAAAGACAGTGTTATTGCCAATACTGTTATTATTAAAAAAGATGTAAGAAGGGACACGACTACTGTGACACAGAAGAAGGAAGCAAGCGATAGCACTGACCGCTATTTTGAGGCTTTTCACAATGTAAGGATCTACTCAGACTCCATGCAGGCGGTTTCCGATAGCTTATTCTACTCTTTTAAAGACTCTACCTTCAGACTTTTTAAACAGCCCGTAGTATGGGGTAAGGAAAAC
>JASGDI010000065.1:0-7088 GCA_049841335.1 Niabella sp.
ATTCATGGTCGCGAATATCGGAAAAATAACAGGAAAGCCCTACCTTCGGTGTTCTGGTGCAGGGTCTGACCCGTATTAACAAAGCCCGGCGCTGCAGCATATGCAGGCTGATAGTAGCACCAGGGATAACACTGTGCGACGCAAGATAGTCGCTCTATATTCTTTGCCGGGTTAAATAAAAACAAACAATAAACTATAAATAGAATGCAACAAGTAAAAAAAGGCGATAAAGTAAAAGTACATTATCATGGTAAGCTAACCACAGGAGAAACATTCGACAGCTCTGAAGGGCGCGATCCGCTTGAGTTTGAAGTGGGAAGCGGTATGGTAATCAAAGGCTTTGATGATGGTGTAACCGGCATGGAGGTTGGCGAGAAGAAAACCATTCATATTCCCGTAAACGAAGCTTATGGCCCTAAAAGTAATGAGATGCTGATTGATATGCCAAAGGATCGTTTTCCAGAAGATATGCAGGTGGAAGTTGGTATGCCGCTGGTAATGAGCGACCCCAGCGGACAACAGTTTCAGGTGATAGTGACAGAAATTAAAGAAGATGCGATAACATTAGATGGCAATCACCCGCTTGCAGGACAAGACCTGGTTTTTGACCTGGAGCTGGTAAGCATTGAAGGGAAGAGCCCGCTTATCATTACTCCTTAGTAAATATTCTATATTTTTTATAAAGCCCGGAGTATATTAACGAATGCTTCGGGTTTTTTTATGCCGGATTGTCGCCGTCAAGCTGTAAATTTGTGTAAACCTGTAAATACCATTACTAATTAAAAAATTTTTGAATGATCAGTGATTACGATTTTAGTGTAGCAAACCGTTTTTTGAAGTATGTTACTATTGACACGCAAAGCGATCCTCATTCTTCCACCTTCCCGTCAACCGAAAAGCAAAAGGACCTGAGCCGCCTGCTGGTGGAGGAATTGCAACAGATAGGCATTGCAGATGCTCAACTGGATGAATATGGTTATGTATATGCCACCATTCCTGCTACTACCAGTAAGCAGGTACCAGTCATATGTTTTTGCAGCCATGTAGACACATCGCCCGATTGTTCAGGAGCCAATGTAAAACCTATTGTACATAAAAATTATGACGGAAAGGATATTGTACTGCCCGATGATCCTGCGCAGGTGATCTCGGTAAGGCATCATTCTTATTTAAAGAAGAGAATAGGAGATGATATAATAACAGCTTCCGGTACCACCCTGCTGGGTGCTGATGATAAAGCAGGCGTGGCTATTATCATGGATCTGGCCAATTACCTGGTAACACATCCCGAAGTAAAGCATGGCACTATAAAGATACTGTTCACTCCTGATGAAGAAATAGGCAGGGGAGTAGATAAAGTAAACCTGCAAAAGCTGGGCGCCGATTTCGGATATACTTTAGATGGCGGAAAAAGGGGTACTTATACCGATGAAACATTCAGCGCTAATGGTGTTACCGTAACTTTTTACGGTGTAAGCGTTCACCCGGGCATAGCTAAGGGTAAGCTGGTAAATGCCATGAAAGTAGCAGGTACTTTCCTGGACCTTTTGCCCAAAGATTCTTTCAGTCCTGAAACTACTGATGACAGGGAAGGCTTTGTGCATCCTGTACAGATGGAAGGCACGGTAGAAAAGGCAATAGTACATTTTATCATCCGCGATTTTGATACCGGCACATTAAAGTTGCATGAGAAGCGGTTAGAGCAGTTTGCCAAGCAGGCTACAGGACGTTATGACGGTTCCTCCTATACATTTGAGAGCAAAGAGCAGTACCGTAATATGAAGGATATTTTAAAAGATCATCCGCAGATTGGCGAGTATGTAAAAGAGGCTATGAACCGCAGTGATATTGCTTTCAGGCTGGATAGCGCTCGAGGTGGTACTGATGGCTCACGCCTTTCCTTTATGGGTTTGCCTTGTCCTGATATTTTTACCGGGGAGATGGCTTTTCATAGCAAGCATGAATATGTAAGCATACAGGATATGCAAAAATCAGTAGAAGTATTGATCAACCTGGTTCAGGTTTGGGAAGAAAAAAGTTAGTATTAATAATAAAAATAAGCTGTATGGAATTTTTAAATTACTGGTGGGTTATTATAGTGCTCATCATTGTATTTAGTGGTTTGTTTACCATTAATCAGGGGTATATTGGTGTGATCACCATGTTTGGTAAATATCAACGCATTGCCAGGCCCGGGCTTCGGTTTAAGATACCTTTAATTGAGCAGTTATTTAAAAGGGTATCTACACAAAACCGTTCGGTAGAGCTGGAATTTCAGGCTGTAACACAGGACCAGGCCAATGTTTACTTTAAAGCCATGTTACTGTATGCAGTACAAAATGAGGAGGAGGAAACCATTAAAAAAGTGGCGTTTAAGTTTATCAGTGATCGCGACCTTATGCAGGCCCTTATTAAAACAATTGAAGGTAATGTACGTTCGTTTGTGGCTACAAAAAAGCAGGCCGAAGTGTTGGGGCTGCGTCGTGAAATAGTGCAATATGTAAAAGTAGAAATTGATCAGACCCTTGAAGAGTGGGGCTTTCATTTACAGGATCTGCAGATCAATGATATTACTTTTGATAAAATGATCCTTGATTCTATGAGCAAGGTAGTGGCAAGTAATAATTTAAAAGCCGCTGCTGAAAATGAAGGCCAGGCATTGCTGATCACTAAAACGAAATCTGCCGAAGCAGAAGGTAATGCCATTAAGATCAGCGCTGAAGCGGAGCGCGAGGCAGCCAGGCTTCGGGGACAGGGTATTGCCTTATTCCGGGAAGAAGTAGCCAAGGGGATGTCATCTGCCGCTGAGGAATTAAGGCAGGCTAACCTGGATACGAACTTTATCCTGTTTAGTATGTGGACAGAAGCCATTAAAAATTTTGCCGAATATGGAAAAGGCAATGTTATATTTTTAGATGGAAGTACTGAGGGTATGGAAAAAACCATGAGACAATTCCAGGGTTTAATGATGAGGCCGGCAGGTTTTACTGATGACCTGGATAATCCAAAGAATTAATAGTTTTTTGTAATAAAATTTTTATTACCTTCGCCACCCCAATTAAAGGGTGGTGAGCAGCCCAGGTGGCGAAATTGGTAGACGCACTGTCTTCAGGTGGCAGCGCCGCGAGGTGTGCTGGTTCGAATCCAGTCCTGGGCACAAAGGCCTTTTCGATTATCGAAAAGGCCTTTTTATTTTGCAGCAACAAGAGCGCTTTTTATTCAAATCCGGAATTTCTTAGGGTTTACCTACAGATTCGCTGGCTATACTGCGAGCTTACTATGAGAGAAGCAAAAACAGATGTATTTCCATATTTGCTTATTTATAAAATGGCGAAAAAGAAGAATATCATTGTCATAGTATCTATATCCCATACAAGCAGGAGCCCCAAATAGAAATACACATCATAATATTTATTCCCGCCGACTTTCCTGTGAGCGGCCCGGCGTTATGAAAAATCCTTAATAGCGTATGATGTTTCGGGAGTTCCGTTAAAACCCGTAAATCACATTAATAAAAATATTTCTGCCCATCCTGGGTATGCGGTTCCAGTCTGCAAAAGTGCTGTAATATTTATCCAGCAGGTTTTCTATTCCGGCTTTTATAGTTAGCTTATGATTATTAAGGTTCAGTTGTTGCGATGCTGATATATTAAATACTGTGTATGCTTCAGCAGGTGTTTCCCCAAATGCTGCGCTGTACCGGGTTTGGGCTACTGACCCTTCCATGCTGGCTTCGGCAATGAATTGGTTAAGCTGGTATTGCAGGGTAGTACCATAACTGAGCGGTTGTATAAGCGGCAACCTGAGAGCTCCCGATCTTCCTGACCGGTAAACTGTTTTGCCAGATAAAAGGAACGCTTTCATAAATTGAAAGGTAGTGGACAGGCTTGCATTGAAGACCGTTGCCTGTGATAGCTGTTCATACACTTTTACGCCGTTAGCGCCTATGGTCATCGGAGAAAAATCGGGATTGGGTTGCCCAATGATGTAATCGGATATCCTGAAAAGGTCTGCCTGCGCTTTTATGGAAAACTTTTTGGAAGTAAAAGAAGATGCCGCGTTTAATTCTAATGATCTTTCCTTTTTCATCTCAGGATTACCTATATAATCAAACCGGTCAAAGCTGTTGAACAGATAATACCCATAACCTTCAGAAACAGCAGGTGCTCTTTCTCCATACCCTATACCAGCGCCCAGCCTCCACTGTTGTCGCTGATAATTTACTTTCATGCTGATATTATTTAGTAACCTGGTGTTGCTTTCCTGCATTTGCGGATAAAATATCTTCAGGCTTTCAAAGCCCTGCTCATCTCTTACCGTATTATTATTGATGCCAGAGCCTATAGTGAATACTGCGTTCCAATTATTATTTATAGTAAGATTATCTTCTATAAATATGCCGCTGTAAAGGCTGTGCACATCGGGCCAGGTAAGCATAAACATATCTTTTTCTCCGGGGTTGTTGGAAAACATGGTCATTTCTGCCAGAGAGGTATTATAATATCCTGACAGGTTTGCCAGCCAGTTATGTTTACCTCCTGCACCACTGAATTTAGAATAAAAACCGCCGGTTCTGGCCCATCCCGGCATATCCATACGTATGGGCACTACAGGGCGTTTGCTGTCATCCATGATATGGGTTACGGTATTATAGTAAAGTTTGGTTTCCCAATTTTCAATCAAAGGGGATAAATGATGATACTGATATGCTACCGATCCTATAAACGCTCTTGCTAATGACACATCCATAGGCAACGCTGGATACCCTACATCCGTAGCGTTGTCATATATTACTGAGGCTGATAATTGCTGATGCTCGTTCATTTTTATGCCGGCAACGGCGGAAATATTGTACTTGGTAAATTGAGAATACAATACTTCCTCCCCGCCTCCGGCTTTGTAATTATTGGCATCCCTGTAGGTGAAATCAACATCAGTGTAAAACCTGCCAGATGCATATTGCAAACTGGTACCGGCAATTTTTTGCATGTTGGCTGTTTCCAGTCCCGTAAAAATACTGCCGTTAAAGCCGCGGTCACTAAATCCTGGTATCTTTCTTACCAAATCAATACTTCCTGCTACGGTAGCGCCATTGGCAGCCCCTGACTGACCGCTATGTATATCGGCTTTGCTTAAATTGGTGATTTCAACATAAGAAGTAACAGGGTCCATCTTATCGGTACAGGCGCCAAATATGCGCATGCCGTCAATAGTGATTACAGAACGTTCTGTTGCCATACCATTGAGCAATGGCTCCCAGGCATAAGCACCTCGCTTGATCATATTGATGGTGTTGTTATTTTCCAGGTATCCGTCTAAAGAAGAGAGCACTTTTGTTTTTTTATTACCCAGATGTTGCTGGGCAATAACTATAACGTTTTCCAACTGTACATGGGGAATGCTGTCGTAGTGATGTGTAGCATCCTGTTGTGCCTTTATTATAAGCGGAAAACAAAGGCACAGCAGGAAACCGCTGAACTGTGGGGTCATGAATTATTTTTAACTGTTTAATATACAGGCGGCCGGTGATTAAAACTCTATTTCAAAATAAATGCTGCTGCTTTCATTGGTCGTGGTTACAGGCTCTCCTTTGAGTAGAGCGCCGGACTGATTTTCCAGCTGCAGGTTGATTTTCCAGTATCCCGTCATAGTAAGGCTCAGCTTACCCTGGTATATTTTATCTGCAATGTTTTGCTTCAGATCGGTATTGTTAGGGGAACTATGGTTTCCCATGCCGGGCATACGCGGATCAATTTTGATAGTGTAACCGTCCACCGTTTGAAATGTCATCATATCCTGCATTTTGAATACCATCGCCTGCATGTCGTTCACTGCTACTTTGGGGTTTGTAGGAGCTATCAGTGCTATTATATAATTTACATTATCACTTCCTTTAAATGATACAATATTTCTTTTAGCATGGGCTGAAACATTTATTTTGCCACCGGCCGAATAGGTATTTCCACCAATAGTGTAATCAAAGCCAAGCTCCCAGTATTCCGTATCGTTGCCAGCCATCTGGAATATGATAAAACCTTCGTATAAGGAACGCTTACCGGTAACTTTAGTAATGGATGAGTAGGGGCAGGAGTGCTGCATACTCATCATATGCATTATAGCTTTCCAGCTTATGGCAGCATTGTCTATAAGGCTGCCGTCATTGTTTTTTATTTGAAAGAATACTTTGTTGTAGCCTTGCTGAAGTGCACCGCTTTCGGTGTACAGCTCTATTTTATGCGTGGCATTGGTAATGGTTACTGCCAGTGTTAAGCCGGCTATTTCATCATTGTTATCCCCGGGTATATTTTCTTTGGTGCAGGACGCAAAAACGACTGCCAATACCAGCAGGCTGGTATATTTTAATAAATTCATAGTATATAATTTTTGAACAATAGAATATCTGATCATACAGCAGGGCAGTATGAATCACTTACAGAAGATTCGTTATCAGCTCAAAAATTCGGGAGGTTTGTCGTTCCGGGAAAGGAATAAGAAAGAGTATCGGTTATCGGTAAAAAGAGCAAAAGCTTTTGTTTTAGTATCATTAAAAAGCTGCCCTTTCAACAGGTGCTCGGGCTCCAGGTAGTACAGGAAAATTTCCTGCTGTAAATGGACAAGTGCATTAGCGCCATCCTTTTTATCCTGCTCTTCAGCCATCTGCACCAGTTTACAGTGACCATTACATTTAAGTTCAGGTTTGGTTTTGTTTTCACACAGTAAACTCACAAACAACGAAGTGTTAACCTTATAAAAAATAAGCAGCGCACTGTTTTTTGTAGCGCAAAAAAACATTAGTGAAAGTAAAATAAAAGCTGCTGTCTTACGAAGTATTAACACTTAATTCAAAAATTAAAAGGCTGCGCAAAAATAATAAAAAATAGCTGATGTACTACCATCGCTTACCTGAAGTTGTAGCAAAAGTAGCCAGCTTATTACACCTAAAGTATGATTGCAGTCATAAGTCTTTAAGCACATAAAAAATAGCTTTGTGACCTTGTTGGCCAGGTAATAGTACCTGTCCTAAAATACTTTATATAATGAAAAATAATAAGCTTTCAGGTATTTCAAAAGCCTTGCTTGTTGTAGCC
>JASGDI010000066.1:0-4780 GCA_049841335.1 Niabella sp.
TGCTATGCCCGGTTCTGTTCATGAAGGTGGTGAGCTCGGTTATTGTCTGGCGCATGCTGCAGGTGCCGTGTTTGATAATCCTGACCTTATTGCTGCCTGCATCATTGGTGATGGTGAGGCGGAAACGGCTGTATTGGAAGGAAGCTGGAAATCTGTCAGGTTTTTGAATCCACAAAGAGACGGAGCAGTGTTGCCTGTTCTTCACGTAAATGGCTATAAAATTTCCAGTCCCGCTGTTATGGCAAGAATGGATAACAAGGCTATTAGTAAACTTTTAGAAGGGCACGGTTACCAGACTTTGTTTGTAGAAGAAAATGAAAATGAGGAAAGCATACACTTAAAACTTGTTGACGCCTTTGATAAGGCGTATCAGCTAATAAAAATACTCCAGGAGGTCGCACGCGAAGGTAAACCTTACAGCCACTTGCTATATCCTGTCATTATTTTGCGAACACCTAAAGGTTGGACGGGTCCTGAACAATGGGAGGAAACAAAAATCGAAGGCACTTTTCATGCACACCAGGTTCCTTTGGAAGAAGTGAGGGAAAATCCTGAACAGTTAAGGCTTCTGGAAAATTGGCTACGTAGCTATCAGCCCGAAAAACTGTTCGATAAAAAAGGAGCTTTAGTTGCGGATTTGCAAAAACTGATCCCTCCGAAAAATAAAAGAATGGGCAGGAGCCCTTATGCAAATGGAGGCGATCTTTTAAAAGAGCTATTATTGCCTGAAGTAAACGATTATGCAGTATCTGTCACTTCGCCCGGAGTGGATGAAGCACAGGCAACACTTGAATTAGGAAATTATTTGCGCGATATTTTTCAGTTAAATAAAGGCAATAAAAATTTCCGTTTGTTCTGTCCTGATGAAACGGAGTCTAACAGATTACAGGCTGTTTTTGATGCAACCGGGCGTTTTTACAGGGGAAGTATAAAGCCTGAAGATGAACATCTTTCTGATACAGGAAGGGTTATGGAAGTGTTAAGCGAACATCTTTGCCAGGGCTGGATGGAAGGCTATCTGTTAACCGGGCGGCATGGTCTGTTTGCTTGTTACGAAGCGTTCATCACCATTATAGATTCTATGTTTAATCAATATGCCAAATGGATCAAGCAATGTAAAGAGGTAAAGTGGCGAAGCCCGGTATCTTCGTTTAATTATCTGCTTACCTCGCATACCTGGCGGCAGGACCATAATGGTTACAGTCACCAGGGGCCGGGTTTTATTGATACTGTAATTAATAAAAAAAGCGATATCATACGCATATACTTACCGCCGGATGCTAATACATTGCTTTGTATAATGGAACAATGCTTTAATTCTAAAAACCAGATCAATCTTGTAGTGTCCGGTAAAAATATGCAATTGCAATGGCTAGATATAAATGCCGCTCGTATCCATTGCAAGGTTGGAATTTCAATATGGGACTGGGCAGGCAACGGGCACTCTTTGCAGCCTGACATTATATTAGCCTGTGCGGGCGATGTACCTACTATCGAAACGATCGCAAGCGCTGAACTATTGAAACAACATGTACCGCAGTTGAAAGTAAGTGTAGTAAATATTGTTAACCTGATGGCTTTGTCGCCACCCGGAGACCATCCTGATGGAATAAATGAAGAAACATTTAGCCGGATCTTTACCAATGAAACAAACGTGATCTTCGCTTTCCATGGTTATCCAAGAGTAATACACGACCTGGTGCATGGCCGTCCTAACCCCGAACGTTTTCATGTACGTGGTTATATGGAAGAAGGCACTACCACTACACCCTTTGACATAACAGTACTAAATAAAATAAGCCGCTTCCATCTGGCAATTGATGCTATTGTCAAAAGTGGCATAGCAGGTGCGGACCAGGCATTGAAATTTCTGAAAAATAAAATGAAAGAGCATCATCACTATATAAGAAAACATCTGGATGACATGCCTGAAATTAAAAACTGGAAACTGAAATGAATGGGTGCTTTATTTGAAAGCGGTATGTATTTCCTTTTCGGATCGGGCATATATATTGTGATCTGTCTAACCTTATTTAAATTCCTTACGCTCCCTGGTTTTCTTTTAACTCAATCTACGGGTTTGCGCCCTGAAATAATATTATACAATACTACAATAACTGCTATCACCAGTAATATATGTACCAGATTGCCTAATCCCATACCACCTCCAATTCCTATGAGTCCTAAAATCCATATAATAATGCAGATAACGGCTACCAGCCACAACAGAGTTCTCATGGTAAACTATTTTATTGGTTAGATAATTAGTATTATTTTTTGTTCCAAGTCCTTGTGTAAACTATTCTCTATAATATTTACTTTATTCCTTAGCCAAATATTATGCCGTATAAGCCCGGTAAGAGTATTAGCGCGATCAGATAGATCAATGCCGGTATAGGACATGATATAATAACGTTCTACAACTTACAGCCCCGGGCTTCATTCCGGTTTATTTTTATTAAACCAATGGATATAAGCATCTATGGCTTTCTGAAGAAATTCCTTTATTTTATCGTCTTTTAAACCACCATTTTCATCTACCAGTTTATCTGCCCTGCTAAGGTATACTTCGGGCTGCGGCATTACCGGAACATTTATAGTAACCAGGATTTGACGCAGATGATGATTTGCTCCAAATCCTGAAATATCTCCAGGAGAAATGCTAAAAACAGCCCCGGGCTTGCCATCCCAGCTATTTTCACCATACGGCCTGGAGGCAACATCCAGAACATTTTTTAATGCTGCCGGGATAGAGCGGTTATGTTCGGGGGTGACAAAAATAACACCATCCAACGTTTTAATCATATTTCTGAATGCGGTGTAGGATGCAGGAACTACATTGTAATCATCAAAGTCCTGGTTGTAAACCGGGAGGTCATCAATGGATACCAGTTTAAATTCGTAACCCGCCGGAGCCATCGGGATTAATGTCCTGGCAATTTTTTTTGAGAATGAATTTTTACGCAGGCTCCCTGCAATAATACCAATTGAGTTACCCATTTTGCTTTAAGTTTTTAAGTGAAGTAATTTTTTTAATCCTTCATTTCTTTAAAGGCATTTTGTATCGTAGCTTTCCTGGCATAGCCTTCTGAAAGCACTTTTGCAAACTCACTACTCTGGCTTCCAATAAAAAGTTAAAAGGGTGATGATAGATAGAAATTCAAAAATACTGCCACTTTCAGTACTCGCGAAACGGTATAGGGTGTGATAAGATAATTGTTACCGCCATTTCTGACAGGAATTGATATTATTATAAAAATTTTTCCAAAAAAATGCATCTTTTGGGGGATACTCCCAAAAAAACTGACTTTATGGGTGATAGGATACTTATTAAGCCATATAGGATATCTATGATGTGATAGATACTTGCTCTTCTACAGAACAGTTCTCGCAGGTAGATACTATATGACGGAATCATCGTTTTTCTAAACTATTTGCCGTTCGATATTATATAATTTTAATGCTATTAGAAAATGAATTGGAAGATAATGGGATTGTTTTTTAGCCTCTTTGTAATACTGCATTTAGAAATACTGGCTTCTGCCCAGGCTGATCGTTCATACAAAGATCCTTCTGTACCTATTGAACAAAGAATTGAAGACCTGGTTTCCCGGATGTTGCTGGAAGAGAAAATTGGTCAGATGAATCAGTTGCACTTCAGAAAAACAGATAGTAGCCTAAAGGACAAAGTAAGACAGGGAAGTGTAGGTTCCTTACTCAATATAGTAGATCTGGAAGAAGTTAATCAATTGCAGAAAATTGCTTTAACTCAGAGCCGCCTGGGAATTCCTTTGATTATAGGGAGGGACATCATTCATGGATTCAAAACCATATTTCCTATTCCACTGGGGCTGGCTGCATCTTTTGATTATGACGTTGTAAAGTTGGGCGCTCATATAGCTGCAAAGGAAGCCCGGGAAAAAGGTATAAACTGGACATTTGCGCCAATGCTTGACATTAGCCGTGATGCGCGATGGGGCCGGATAGCGGAAAGCTTTGGGGAAGACCCTTATTTAGCTGGTGTTCTCGGTGTTGCAATGGTTAAAGGTTTTCAGGGAGAAAATCTTTCCGGAAGGTTTTCTATTGCGGCATGTCTTAAACATTTTGCTGGTTATGGTGCAGCTGAAGGTGGCAGAGATTATAATAGTACTAATATTCCTCCTCATTCATTAAGGAATATTTATCTCGCTCCCTTCCAAAAAGCAATAAATGCTGGTGCAGCAACAGTGATGACATCTTTTAATGAAAATGACGGTATCCCCTCTTCCGGGAATGAGTTTTTATTAAAACAGGTACTCCGAAAAGAATGGAAATTTGATGGATTTGTTGTTTCTGATTGGGCTTCAGTGCCGGAAATGATTACCCACGGATATGCGAATGACAGGAAACATGCGGTTCAGCTGGCAGCCAATGCGGGGTTGGATATGGAGATGGCCACCCGATCCTATATAGAATATCTCCCACAGTTAGTTAAGGAGAACAATATCTCAATTGCTGCTATAGATAGTATGGTGAAAAATATTCTGCGTATCAAGTTCCGCATGGGGTTATTTGAGGACCCCTACGTAAAACCTGAAGCGCCAAGTACAATTTATTCTGCAAATCATTTACAGGCAGCAAGAGATGCTGCAGTCAAGTCTGCTATTTTGCTAAAGAACGAAAATAACTTATTGCCTTTAAGCCCAACAAAAAAAATATGATGGTGATGCAGGCGGGCGAAGTCGTCGAGGCGGGATTGACCGATCAGGTGCTCGACGATCCGCAGCACCCGTATACGCAA
>JASGDI010000067.1:0-14939 GCA_049841335.1 Niabella sp.
CACAAAACTGCGGGTTGATGGTCCAGAAAGGTGAGTTCTGAATAGTAATACCCTGTATAAGAATATTTTTACAGTTCATGAATTGTATGAACGGCGGGCGAAGAAAACCACGCTTCATTTGTTTGGGATCATCGGGCAGCAAAATATCCTTATTTAAACGGTCGAACTCCAGCTGCCATTTAGATCGCGGCTGCCCTTCTTTATAGCCTTCTACAAAATGCCACCATTTAGTACCATGTCCGTCAATGAGCCCACGGCCTGTTATAGCTATATTCTCTGCACCATTTGCATAAAACAAGGGAGAAAAGCTGGTAACATCCACTCCTTCATACCGACTTTCTACCATAGGCAGGTAATCATCAAAATCATCGCTGAAATGTAGCTCAGCACCGGCATCAATAAAAATGGTAATGTTACTTTTTAAATGTACAGGACCGGTCAGGTATTTTCCCGCAGGAAAATACACAGTGCCTCCGCCAGCTTTGGCCGCTGCATCAATAGCTTTCTTAATAGCAGCCGTTGCCTTGGCACTGCTGTCTTTTTTAGCGCCGTATTTAGTTACATCGTAAAAGGACTGTGCTGCGGCAGTAAGCGCTGAACAAAAAATCACCAGGAAAATAAAACTCCGGATTACTCTATGGCAATACATCATAGTTTGTTTGAATCATTTTAATTAAAGTATTTGCTATGAATGATATGAATTGCTATAAAGGTAGTTGCAGAATAGTAAAAAAGGATGGGGATATTTATTTTCAATTTGTACTTTTTTACTATCCTACAGCAAGAAACGGCCATTAGTATTTTAAATAGAATTACCAGGGACCGGAATACAAGCTACTAGTGAAAAATATTAAATTTGCTTCCAGGACCGATACGAGAAACAATAATGAACACACTAGATATTTATATTGAAAAAGGCCGGGAAGAAGGAATTGAGAAGGGTAAAGAGCAGGTAGTAAAAAATCTGCTGGCAGCAGGTAAATTTTCTATTGCTGAAATTGCTGGTTTTGCCGGTGTCAGTGAAGCTTTTGTCAAAAAGATACAAACTACATTAAAATAGGTCATTCAAACAGCCAATCCACCTGTTTCCTGTTTCCGCTTTCATATAAGCCTGCATCATATACAGGTAGTGGCTCATTGGCATCAATAAAACCAAGTATTAAGGCCACGCCCCTGGCAAGCTTCAATGTATTGTTACCAGGTTTAAATTCATAACTGTGAACATGCAACTGCGGCATACCGGGCACTATCATGGCATTGGCTATTTTAGTATCTGCCTGACCGTAATCATTGGCACTGGCATTTGTTTCAAGCTCAGGTTGTTTCAGGTAAGTAGTGTCTACTGTAAAAGCTGCTTTTTGCGGCTTAAAAAAGCCCACCAGAACTTTTACGGGCTTTTTATTGCTGAAAGAAATTTCAGTGCCATTAGTTACCTGGTCTGCAAAAGAAGTTTTCAGCCCCCGCAATCCCTTCAGCTCCCCCGCAAAAGACCTGATAGCGAAATCCTTATCGGTAAACGGGTGTGCCAAGCTATCTATTGTATAAAAACGATCATAGTTTAAAAATCTTACCTCTGCATTTTTCAATGGTACAACCGTTTTTACCTGGCCTGGTGTTACATTTTTGAGAGAGTCCAGCTTACGCTGAAAGATGGACAGTTCCTCCTCAAAGACCGGTAAAACATCCGCCCAGCTCTTATACCTGCCCCCTGCGCCTGATAAAGGAATTTTCCGTCCTCCTGTTTGCATACTGTTAGCGTACAGGTAAGCAGGTTTTGTAAGATCTGTAAGCTTTTTATACCATTCAACACTTTCTTTTAATAACGGCAATACCCTATCCAGGTCAGCCAGATCGTTAGAATATTTATAACGCAGCACCTGCAAAGCAGCTTCGGCTTTAAAGGCAAAGTGGTAGGCCATAGCCCGATAGCTGTATGCATCGTTCTTGATACGTTCAAATTCCGTACTGTTCTTGGTCACGTTTTTAACAACATCAATAGCAGCTACGGCTTTATCCCCGTGCTCTTTTACCTCCCTGATAATCTGAACCGGAGTTTCCCCTATATGCTTTTGCCCATTCCACTCTTTTTCGGCATATTCTGCCAGGGATTCTCCTTCGGGACTTTCGGCTTCATACAACAAGGTAAACAGGCCATAGCGATAGGGGTTGATCAGTTGTGTCATTAACATACCCAGGTTAAGCGTTTGCCGGTTACCGTCCGTAATGCCAAAGCGTCTTAATAATTTAGGGGAGATTTCACCTGTTTCTTCATAGGCCTTTAAAATATTTTGTCCATCGGCTCCGTTCACACCGAACTGGCTTCCCAGGCCTTTGCTCCAGTACCCGATTTCTTCCGTCCTATCTCTTTTAGCTTTCCAGGCATAGCGGCTCCAGGCTTTGTACCAGAGCCAGTCGCGTTCAATTTGCAGCAGCCTTTTACCCTCCTTTACACTGTCTGCCGAATAAGGCCAGTCCCAATAAGAAGCCTGCGGGTAGAGATGTAAACCATTACCACCCATCACCTCATGCATACCTATCACCGAGCGCTGAATAAAATCAGCAGAACCATAACGGAAAGGCTCCAGGTTAGCCAAGATGTGCACATTCTCTATCTGAACGCTTCCCAGCTTGCTTAATGTTTGATGTAATTCAGCCCATGCACCACGCGGACGGTCGTAAGTAAGCGCTTCGCCATTGAACTTCGCCTCAGTGTACAGATTTTTATATAACGGTAAAGCAGCTTTCATAACAGCAGGAGCATCTGTATCATGGGCACGCAAAACAATCGGTGGCTCCTCAGTTTTACCCAAAGTTTTTAACCCGTCCTGCACACCCGGGATAATCGTTTTTGTGAACCACTCAATATCATCATTTCCTACCCCTTCCATAGCCTCCCCCAGGCAAACCATTAAACCAACGTTAGGATATTTCTCTACAAATGCAGCAATGGACTTACGGGTATAATCCGATATCAGCGGAATAATAGGTCTTTCCCGGTCCTGTGTTTTCATTCCATGTTTTTCGGCAAAGGGCTTTGATACCAGAATATTGTAAAACATCTGGATGACCCATATCCCCCGTTTATCAGCTTCCGTGGTAAGAAATTTAAAAATGTCTTCGTTCTTTTTAAACGTAGCTTCATCTACTTCTACTGCATAAGGATAGTCCTTTAGCTTTACCAGAGAGGCGAACGGATGTCCGTTCCATAAATACAGGGAGTTCATCCGGTTGTTTACCATCGAATCCAGCACCTGTATCCATAAATCCTTATCATAGAACCAGGGAAAAATTTCAGGCGTGTAAGGATATTCATAAACGGTTCTTCCGGGCAGATAGTAAGGTTTTTGCAGACCAATACATGCTCCGCGCAATACCATTTCAGGTGCATCTATCATATCCATATGACCGGGCATAGACCTACCAGAAGCGATCCTATCGGTCAACTCTAAGCATCCGTATAAAATACCTGAGGCATCTGCACCAGCTATGCGGATGATATTTTTATCCGCTTTTATAGAAAAACCTTCTTTTTTGAGCTGACTGTCAAAAGCGCTTTCAATAATTACCAGCTTCTGTTTTTTAGAAGACGCTCTGGCTGAATTTATTAAAGAAACAGCATATCCCTGTTTTTGCAGTTCCTGTTTTAGTATCTCTACACCATATACCACGCGGGGCTGTGTGTTTAACGGATTTACAATCGTTATCTTTTCATTTGCAGCTGCAAATGATGTGTTTAATATCAAACAATATATCAGTAACCACCTTAATCTCAGCATCATATACACTTTAACAGGTTTATAAAAAATCATTAATCAGTACACCATCTTTTTCATTGCTTGCATAAGCTGCTTCCACACAGGCCATCGTCATCAGGGCATCATCAATACTATTCTCCGGCGTGGTAATAATACCTGCTTTTGCTAACAACATTTGCTCCATGGTTCCAATAAAAGCATGAGGGAACCAGGTACCGCTGATCGCTTTTGTACACCATTGGGCATTGCTGCCATCCTCTAAAAAAATATACTCAAACTTATCATCTGTTCCATGCGGGTAATTGATCAGCGCACCAAAAGTCACCTTAACAGCGCCCTTTGTACCTTCTATTTTCACGTACGACTCCTGCTTCTGATAACTATAATTGTGATTATGATTGGTATGGATAACCGCACGTAGCATATCTCCGTAGTCCATTATTATATTGGATCTAACCGAGGCCAGCTGCACAGCTTCAGGATGTTTAAAAGTGCGTGCCAATATCTTTCCAGGATCACCTAAAAAAGAACGTACCAGGTCTACATAATGAATACTATGATAATTAATTTCCATACGCTCCTTTTCAAACAGGAAATCCCAGAGATTCCAGGGCGTATGAACATTCACATATACTTCCACATCGGTAATAATACCCAGCTCGCCATCTGCAACCATCTTCCTCGCTTCTTTAATATAAGGTGCAAAGCGCATCTGGAAATTAACACCGGCCAGCATTTGCTTACCATGCGCTAAATTGTGAATGGCCTTCGCCTCATCCATACCTTCACCATAAGGCTTCTGGATCAGGACGGTTGCTTTTTCGGGTAACGCTTTAAGTACAGGTATGATCTCTGAAGCAGGCAGGGCAAAATCGTAGACGACATTGGTACCATTATCTGCCACCATCTGCTCCAGGCTTTCATACACTTTTTCGATACCAAACTTTTCCGCCAGTTTAACTGCCTTTTGCGTATTACGGTTAACTATTCCTTTTACTGTATAACCTGCAATCTTATAGGCCGGCAAGTGCGCATCAGCTACAATACCACCTGCGCCAATAATACATATAGGGATTGTTTTAATTTTTTCCTGATCCATATTATACCCCTCCCAGGTAATTACCGTATGTTAACACTAACACGGCCAATAAAAGTATAGCAAGCGCAAAAGCAAGCGCCCGGCGGGTAACCCGCCGGGTAAATTTCCACTCTTTTAATACCAGCCCGACAAGCGAGCTGCAAAACACCAGCAGGATCATATGTATAGCCCAGCTAGAAAACTCGAACTTTCCTAAGCGCACATGCCCCAAACCATAAAAGAAAAACTGCCCATACCATAACATACCGGTTAAAAGGGCCATTAAATAATTGATGCTTAAAGTAGCTTTATTAATATTCCGGTATTCTGAAAAAGTTTTATTTTTTATATGTAACCACAAAGTGTACAGCAATGTTGTAACAAAGGCTCCTGAATTAGAAAATATATACACCACATTCACCTGGAATTTGCCTGCCCCATAATCAGCAGCAATGTCTGAAATAGGCTTACCTGCATTTATCGCGAAACCATAAAATGCAGATAATATGCCTGCCAGCAAACATAAAGGCAATCCTTTTTTGAATGAAAAAGCAGCATGGCTTTGTGCTACATCTTTCTCCTTCAGCCTGCCGGCTACGCCACAAAAAGCAATGCCTGCCGCACCCAGCACCACACCCGTCAAAATCCATTGTCCGCCAATTCCATTCAATACATCGCTCATTGTACCATTCATCAATGGTGGAACTAAAGTTCCCAGGACACAGGATATACCTACAGAAATAGCATAGGTTAGAGAAAAGCCGATATATTTTATCGCCATACCAAAAGCTGTACCACCTATCCCATAAGCCATCCCCAGCAAGAACGAATTGCGCATGGCCGAAGCAGGCGCTTCGCTTAATACACGGCCTAAAGACGGAATAGTGAGCCATGCAATAACCAGAGGCAGCAAAAACCAGCATACAGAAGCCTGGGCCAACCAGTAAGTCTGCCAACTCCAGCCTTTAACTTTCTTTTCAGGGGTGTAACATAACGCAGCAGAGGAAGCGCCTACACCATGAAAAAATATGCCCCAGAATAATTGCATTCGTTATATTGTTTTATTAATCCGGCTATAAACTATAGCATTTATCTTCTGTAAAATTGGTCAGACCGGGACGGTCAGACCCTGTCCAGGTTGTAAAATGAAATAGCATTCTCACTAAAAATCAGCCGCCTTTGGTATTCATCGCCAACCAACTCTTTAATAACCTGCTTATATACATCCCAGGCCTCCACATAACCTGACGCCAGCAAAGATACCGGCCAGTCGCCACCACAAAAGCAACGGGGAGCTCCAAAACCTGTTAATATAAAGTCTATATACGGCTTTATTACTGCAGCACTAAATTTTTCTTTTCCTGCTGTTATTCCCAGCCCGGAAATTTTAACATAAAAATTTTTATGCTGTGCAGCCAGTTTCATGTACTGTCCCCATTCACCGAAACGATCCCCGCTTTTTACAGGCGGCTGGTTCAGGTGGTCAAATACCATTTTCAGATCCGGCACCAGCTCAGCTACCCTTAAAGCAGTTTTTATATGACTTACTTTAACACCCACCACATCAAAAGGCAAATGATGCGCCGCCACTAATTTCAAGCTTTTAATTACCTCCGGCTGTAACAACCACTCATCATCCGCTTCGTCATGAATCAGGTGCCTTACCCCTTTAAAATATTTTTCAGTTGAAAAGACCGACTGTAACAATTGCTCCGTTTTAGAGCTGCTGGTTAGTGGTAACCAACCCACTACGCCTTTGATCCAGTCATGACTGTTAGCCGCTTCAATCATCAGTGCTGTATCTTCAAGAGTATTATCAGCCTGTACCAGCAGGCCTGCATCAACACCGGCAGCAACACGGGAGGCCTCTAACTGTTCCAGGCTATAGGTTTGCTGCAACAATCCGTCAGCATTTTTTAACCATTCGTAGCCCGAACGTGCTAAATCCCATATATGTACATGCGCATCAATAATCATCAGGTATAACCGGTCATTTTAACCTTTGCTATGCAATACTTAATATATATTTTATTTTACTCTAAAAATTTCAGGCTTTACACCTGTTTCAAATTTTAAGTCGATCTCATTATTATGCTCTCCCAATGCCGGGGCCCCAATATTATTGGAGAGCGTGCGCCCGTCTATTGTTATAGGCGATCTTGTGGTTTTTATGGAAATTCCATTACTGGTCTTTACCACAATTTCCATATTCAGCAATTTATAGCCCTCTTCTTCTGTCAGCTGTTTATAATCCAAAACCTTGGAACACCAAACACCTGCAGGCTCCAGTATATTTAACCAATAAGACGTTGTATTTGTAAGAAGGTGGCGTGCCAATACTGATTTTATTTCATCTCTTTTATCAAACCAGTCCTTCTTATCGTTATAAACGGTTAATGGCTCACAGCCAGTCAGCAACCCTAACTGAACAATATCTGCCATTGCTATGGCTATATAGTCATCTTTTGTTTTATATATACCATAAGGAGCCGCTACATAAGCATGCCCGCTGTTAACAGCGCTGCGCTGAGGTAACCGCCCGCCATCATTAAAATAGCAGGTTAATACTTCAAACTGGAAGTCCAGGGCGCTTTCCAGCATACTTACCTGTATACTGCCGCCCTCACCCGTAATGCCTTTACGATATAAAAGAGAAAGAATACCCTGTGCCAGGTGTCCTCCTGCCAGCATATCCACTACCGAAACGCCCATAGGTGTAGGATTGGCACTGCTGCTATTATTCAACCAGGCCAGGCCTGATACAGACTGGAGCAATAGATCCTGGCCTGGTAAATGTTTCCAGTCGCCATCTTCACCATAGCCGGTTATGTTGGCATAAATTACAGAAGGATTAAGCTGCTTTACACTCTCGTAATCAAAACCTAATCTTTCCATTACGCCCGGGCGGAAATTGTGCATCACCACATCGGCCTTTTCAATTATTTTTTTGATCCTGCTTACATCATCCGGACATTTAAGATCAGCTGCATAACTTTTTTTATTCCGGTTGATGGCATGGAATATAGAAGATTCTCCATCAATGACCACATCAGATACATACAACTCCCTACAAATATCGCCCGTTCCCGGTTTTTCAATTTTCACTACCTCTGCACCAAAATCGGCCAGGCATAAGGATGCAGAAGGCCCGGATAGGAACTGGCTAAAGTCAACCACTAGTATATCCTGCAGGAATTTCATTATAATAAAAATTCTCCTTTAATTTTTTCAGTATGCTGTCCCAGTAAGGGTGCCGCCCTGTCAGAAAGCAGCTTTTCTCCATTAATGCGGATGGGGCAACTCGTGGTAAAATAATCTTCCCCATTCCCGGCACTGATCCTGATCTCCATTTCTGTGCTCTTATACAGCTCCGTTTGTGTTAAGGTATCCCAGTTGTTTACATTCGATGCCCATAAACCTAACGACACCAGGCGCTGCAGCCAATACTCACTGCTATTGGTTAATAACTGCTTCGCAATAATGTCTTTGATCTCATCACGCTTTTCAAACACATCCTGCTGTGTATAGCCATACAATTCAGTGACTTCCAGGGCCTGTTGCAGCAGAGGCATACTCATCATAGCCAGTGCAATATATCCGTCTGATGTTTTGTAAATTCCGTAAGGTGCTCCCAGCAGAGGGTTACCATTACTTATCCTGCTTCTTTTTATTCCCCGCCTGCTATGATAATGAGTAGTAAAAAGCTCAAACTGGAAGCTGATGGCTGACTCCAAAAGGCTTAGCTCTACATAAGCCCCAATACCCAGCTTTTGGCGACGTATAAGCGCTGCCAATATACCCTGCACCGCATGTATGCCGCAAATACTGTCTACAATAGAAAGACCGAAAGGCATAGGCCCCTCTCCTTCATCGCCGGTAGTATAGGTAAGCCCAGATAAAGATTGCAGCAGCAGATCCTGACCGGGTTTATCTTTCCACGGCCCCTTTTTACCATAACCGGTTATTTCTGCATAGACAATACGCCTGTTTATTTTCCTGACATCGCTGTAGGCAAGGCCTATCTTTTCCATTACACCCGGCCTGAAATTATGCGTTATTACATCAGCTTTTGTAATCAGCTTTTTTACTAATTCAAGATCCTCTGAATTTTTCAGATCGGCTGTAAAGCTTTCTTTATTCCGGTTGATAGCATGAAAATTAAGTGCGTCTTCTCCTACCCATAAGTTTTTTATAGCTAAGCTCCTGCATGGATCGCCGGTTACGGGCCGCTCTATCTTTATAACACGCGCACCCAGGTCGGCCAGCCTTAAGCCGGCAGAAGGGCCACTTAGGTATTGGCTGAATTCAAGAACAATAAGACCCTTTAACGGCAAAGACATTATACTACGACTTTTGACAAATTTTTTATTAAAGATTCCCGGTATATTGCGTTCAGCTTTTCAATAACCAGCTTTTCATTTTTTTGCTTACCTGATAAATACTCCTGTATATATACTCCTGCTTCATCCTGAAAATGCAGGTACCCATGGTAACGCGGGCGCATATACCCATTTTCCATCACTGGTAAAACATTAGTAAAGAAGTTATGGGTAAGCTTATTATTCAAATCACTTTGCCATGCCTTCAAATACCCTGGCTGCCCTTCATTATATGTATAACCATTGGTCTGAAACTGAGGTGAGCACACCATTTCGGCATAGGCAAGTGCCTCCTGTTTGTGATCTGAAAAAGCAGATACCGAAAGGCCCGTACCACCAATAGTAGTGCTCAGCTTTTTACCCTTATAGCTTACCACATCCGTATAGTGAAGCAGATTCCCTGCATAACCCAAACGGGAATAATTAGTATAGCAATAGGCAAACGGACAATAGGCATAATTATCCGTTCCTGCCATAGCTTCGGCAACTGCTATCGGGTTTTTCTCAAACATAGATTGATCCACCAACGAATATAGCTCATACATGGCACATAAGGCTAAAATACCCGTACGCTCATTTATTACTTCTTTTGTATCAGCAAATGGTATTTTTCCATGTGCTATACAAAAAGTATAAAAGTTCATCAACAAGTCTATAGGTATAGCTGGCACCGCTACCCTGCCTGCCCTGGCCAGGTTCAGCACTTCTTCCCAGGCCTGAGGAACAGTATCCAGCAAGTCCTTCCTGTAACTGGCTGCCGGCGCTGCAGCATCAACAGCGAGGGCCCATTGATGCCCGTCGTAATGATAGCTTAAATGAGACGCACCCACACTGTTCTCCAGCTGATCTTGTAAATACCCGGGAGACAAATACTCATCGAGCGGCAGCACACAACGCGTTGCCGCAGCTGTTCCTACCCAGGGATGATCAATAATTAAGAGATCATATTCCTCTGTCAGCTTTTCTATGGGATAATCGGCAAACTGTTGCAGGCTGCGCTTATGCCATTGTACCTCTACATTGGGATGTAGTTCCGTAAAACGCTGAGCTGCTGCCTGCAATGGCGTTATACCCCGGCTATGACCCCAGGTAATTCCTTTTAAAATGATATCAGGCATCCACGTTCCTTTTTTCTACCAGCAATAAATGCTCACACACCATTACCAGCTCTTTATGCTGGTTATGCACCTCCAACAGTTCTGTTACAATGCCATACCCCGGCTTTTTATGATCCTTTTTGTCTTTTATAGTAATAGTAGTGCTGATGGTATCATTAATATATACCGGGCGTATAAAACGCAGCCTTTCATATCCATAGGTCATGGCTACTTCATTGATAACGCCGGCCGTTAAGCCCACGCCCACGGTAAAGATCAGCGTGCCATGCGCTATCCTGTGCTTAAAGGGTTGTGTTTTACACCACTCTTCATCCATGTGGTGCGGGTAAAAATCACCCGACTGTCCTGCATGTAAAACAATATCTGCGTCTGTAATCGTCCTTCCAGTGGTTTTCCGGGAATCGTTCAGGGCAAAATCCTCATAGTATATTTTAACGCTCATAATAATCAAGCATTTTATCGCCAATCGAAAGTATATCAACACAGTACTTAAAAAAATGTGTTGTTTCACTAACATGATGTAATATCTTACTAAGCCATTGATGGTACGACCCTGACTTCTTTCAGGGGAAAAAGAGCAGGGAACAATTATTAAAACTACTTTTTCTTAAAGAAATCTATAATTTTACTCTACCTGTTTATGGAAACGTACGGTAAAATATTATTGGTTGCCATGCCGGTTTTCCTGCTGCTGGTACTGTTTGAAAAATGGTATGCCTGGCGGAAGGGGGCAGATAATGTAAGAACAACAGATATGGTGAGCAGTTTGCTGAGCGGCGTTACTAACGTAACCAAAGATGTATTAGGCTTAAGCATTGCTATTTACAGCTATAGCTGGCTGGTACAACACCTGGCCCTTTATCATATTAAAGCTACCTGGCTTACTTATGTAGTAGCTTTCCTGGCCCTGGATTTTTCGGGATATATGGTTCATCGCATCCAGCATACCTACAACTTTTTCTGGAACGGGCATCTGGTACACCACAGCAGTGAGGAATTTAACCTGGCTTGTGCATTACGGCAGAGCATATCAGGCTTTGTTAATTTATTCGCTGTCTTTTTGCTTCCGGCAGCATTACTGGGAGTACCTGATAAAGTCATCGCCGTTGTAGCCCCGCTGCACCTCTTTGCCCAGTTCTGGTACCATACCATCCATATCGGGAAGATGGGCTGGCTGGAAAAAATCATCGTAACTCCCTCTCATCACAGGGTACACCATGCCATCAATCCTGAATATATAGATAAGAACTATTCCCAGATATTTATTTTCTGGGATAAACTACTGGGCACTTTCCAGGAGGAACTGCCAGAGAAACCGCCTGTTTACGGTATTACAAGGCCCGTGCAGACATGGAACCCGGTAAAAATAAACTTTCAGCATATATGGCTATTAATCAAAGATGCCTGGCGTACTAAAAACCGGAAGGATAAATTCAGGATATGGTTGATGCCTACCGGCTGGCGTCCGGCAGACGTTGCTCAAGAATTCCCTGTATATAAAATAGAAGATGTGTATCATTTTCATAAATATGATACCCGGTTAGTACCTTATATGAAAGTGTGGCTATGGGTACAGTTAATGATGCTCCTTTTGTTTGTGTCTTATTTATTTGGAAATATTGCGGCAATAGGATCGCCCGGAATCTTTATTTACGGATTTTTCATTTTCCTGTTTGTTTACGCTTTTGCAGAACTGATGGATAACAATATGAATGCCTGGATCTGGGAATTTTTCAAGCTTACTTCAGGCTTCTCCATATTGATATTTACTAAAGACTGGTTTGGAATAAATAATATAGTTCCTTACGCGGGCTATATCATTGCAGCTTATTTCCTGCTATCTTTTTTCATTACTTATAACTTTTGTACCAGCTTCAGGAAACTGATAATTAACTAATATTGCTTTTAATCATTACCATTGTGCAGCTCATTAAACTCATTCCATATACATTGTTCTCTCTTTGCCTGGTTGCTGCAGCAACCCTGAAAATGCAAGCACAGGGATTTCCCAACCCTATTAAGAGTAATTTATCTGTAAAAGCCGGGGCAGAAAGCCGACAAACAGATTTCAGATGGTCAATAGCCGGCAATACAGAAGGGAAAGACCCCAATATTTATTCGGAGCTGATCTATAACCCTATCCATTCTGCCGGATTCTTTATTGGAACACATTATAAGATATACAAAAAATTTATTGTAGAAGCTAACTATAACAGGCTGGGCACTTATAAAGGGAGCGCCACTGATATTGACTATGCGGGAGACAACCGAACCCAACCCATTAAACCTTCCTTCGGTGATACCCTTTTCAGAAGCGATAAAGGCAATATGAACAGCTTTAATGTTTCGCTTAGCTATACTTTTATTGATCATTATCCCTTTCAGCTTAGTGCAGGGGCCGGGTACACTAACAGCAGGGAATTGTTCTACCTGTTAGACGATGACATGCCTGATCTTAATACAACTTACCGGGCCGACTGGATAGGCGCCCTGTTTTTTTTAGAAAGCGGGATAAATATTACCAACAAAATCTATATACATCCCCGGGTATCTTACCAGCCCATGCAATATAATGCTACCGCCAACTGGAATATACAGGAAGATTTTCAGCATCCGGTTAGTTTTATACAAACAGCTAATGGCAGCGGATGGAATTATAGTGCCAATGCAGCTTACCGGTTCAATAAAAATATAGGGCTGCATATTGAGTGGCTGCACTCCAGTTGGAAAACCCAAAAAGGTACTGACAGGCTATACCTTAAATCAGGTGAGATTCCTGAAACACAAATGAACGGAGCTTTTAAGAAAAATAGTGGCTGGAGACTAAGTGCAACCTACACTTTCTAAAAATTTATAACGGTGCTGCTTTCCGGCCCTTCCTGTTTTCCCAGGGTATAAATGCGCCCAGTGTGCCAAGCAATCTTTTAAACCAGCTTTCGCGTTCCATTATAGATACAAAATCAGCTTTCAAAGCCGGGGCTGGATCAATAGCATATTCTTTATCATTCAACTTTCTTAAAGTATCTACCATGAAAGGTATATGCTGAATTTTGGTAGCAAACCTCCTTTTTGTAAAGCCTTTGGTTAAGGATGACTGAAAAGGATCTGTTACCAAAGCAATTGTTTTAAAGCCCTGTTTCCGGGCCAACTCATAAGCATAATAAATGTTTTCGGTGCTATGTTCAGCCTGTGTCTCATAAAAGATATGTTTTTCCGGAACACCCATTTGCTGCGCATACAGCCCCATAATCTTAGCTTCATAATACGGAGAATAAACTGCGCTCCCCGAAAATATAATATTCCTGATAATACCTTTCCGGTATAAAAAATCAGCCCAAAGTACCCTGCCTTTCATCACTGAGTCCCACTTATGATCTTTAAACTCTATGCCTGGTACTATGGCGGCATCAAAAGATTCACCATTGGCTACAACTGCATTATATAATTTAGCAGGACGTTTTCTATAGGAAACACAGCCCCACATACTTATTACCATAACAGACAGGGATATCGGCAGTACCAGCTTTTTAACCATTGCCCGTAAAATACAACATATAGGTCAGTCTTTATACAAGGTGTATAATATTTTTTGTATGCCTGAAATTACGATCTGCCTCATCACAAAGGCACTAAAGGTGTATCCAGGTATTGCCATAAATGCCTGCAGGCATAGGTCCTGTAGGGGCTCCAGCCTTCAGCTATCAGGATCATTTTCCTGGCAAGCTCTTTTGAATCGGTATATTCAATCCCGTATAGCCGGATCATGGCTTTTTGCAGGCCTAAATCACCGGCAGAAAATACATCTTCCCGGCCAAGCGCAAACATTAACAGCATTTCAACCGTCCACTGGCCCACTCCCTTAATTTGGGTAAGCATCGTCATCAGCTCCTCATTGCTCATTTTATCGAGCTTTGCATCCGTTAACTTATTATCTATGAAAAACCGGCATATATTTTTAATGTAAAGCGCTTTAGCATTAGACAAGCCGATGCCTCTTAATGTTTCATGAGGTACAGCCAGTATATCCTGCGGCTTAGGCGTTTTTGTTTTGAACAGCTGTAAGAACCTGGAAAATATTACTGCTGCTACTTTTGTGCTTAACTGCTGGCTCATCACAGAAGCACATAGCTGCAGGCAAATTCTTTTCTTTTTATGAATAACATGATGCTCCTGCTGTTTAATAAGCGCTTTCAGCACTTTATCTTTATTCAAATGTTTACGGTAAGGCATTATCGCATGTAAGATTTGAACTTTTTATAATTTACGCCAAGAGGTTCTGTTATCTGTCAACTATCATCTGTTATCTAAACTTTCAGCGCTCCCAGTCTCATCAGCGCATATAACATGCAGGTAACGTGCATGGATTGTATAAATTCGTTGTTCCTGAATTTTTCCTTAAAAACTTCCAGGTCCATTAATTCCACATGTATTTCTTCATTTTCATCAAGACTCTGGCCGGCTGTTTTTTTTCCGCCCTTAGCCAGAAACATGTGCATCCAGTTGTTATTGGTGGATGGGTTGGCGCAGGTTTTGCCCAGGTACTCAAATTCTTCAAATTCATAACCGGTTTCTTCCAGCAGTTCCCGTTTGATGGCCGTTTCCAGGTCAG
>JASGDI010000068.1:0-35043 GCA_049841335.1 Niabella sp.
CCTGGGTATTGGTGAAGAACTGGAAGGAGAAATGCAGGCTTTGGTAAATAACTACCAGTGCGAGTGGAAGAACGTAGTAGAATCGCCGGAGTTAAGAAGCAGATTTTCTCACTTTATAAACGCGCCTAAGGAAAAAGATCCCACTGTTCAGTTTGAAGCAATGAGGGATCAGAAAAAGGCTGTAAACTGGTAGCTGCATGTGAATACAGCATCTTTTACGAATATTCTAAACTAAAGTACTTCACCTTATTTTCAATTATCTCAAAAACGAATCGATTATGGCAGAACAAAACTGGTTTCACGTATGTAGTGTGGAAGATATGCCGCATAATGGCGGCGTATGTGTAAAGTATGGTGAAGAGCAGATCGCATTATATTATTTTACGCATCGTAACGAGTGGTATGCTTCACAAAATTTATGTCCCCATAAACAGCAAATGGCTTTGAGCCGTGGTATGCTGGGCTCCCAGGATGGAGAGCCCAAAATTGCCTGCCCTTTTCATAAAAAAACTTTTTCGCTGCAAGATGGTCATTGTTTGAATGATGAGGAATGCGATTCCATAAAAATCTTTGATGTGCGCGTGGAGGATGGACAAGTTTATATTAAAGTTGAAAATATCAATCATTCTGCAGTAACTAATAATTATCAACATGAGCAAACTCTTTAAATCTTTGTTAATGCTGTCTTTGCTAACTGGAAGCTATACCATTAACAAAGCGCAACTGCCAGTGCCAAAACCTACTGTATCTGTATGGGATGGAATGGTAGTGGCGGGTTATGTGAATCATGGAGCCTACATAAACTTTGGTGGACCAGGCATTAAGCTGGTAAAAAAACCATGTTCTATTCTTATTGGTATGTTACCTTCTGTAAGAATTAAAGAAGATAAAGTAGCTGCCGGTGCTAAAAAAAATTCTATTGTAACACCCAGTCTTGGAGCGGGAATCTCTTTTGCCTATAAGCATTTGGCGCTGCAGGTTCCTGTTTATTACAATGCCAAGACATCAACTGATGATGGCAAATGGAACGTGGGTATAGGAGCTGGGTTTAAATTCTGATTAATAATCTTCTCAATAACACATTAATAAAATTTTTTACTATGAGTACTGCAAGCAATAAACCATTAGGCAGGCTTAACGTATTTTCTCTGAAAGGCGTACAGATGAAAACCTTTCATATTACATGGTTTACGTTTTTTGTGTGCTTTTTCGGGTGGTTTGGTCTGGCTCCGTTAATGCCAACTATTAAAGAAGATCTGCAATTGGATAAATCCCAAATAGGTAATATTGTTATCGCATCTGTATCAGGTACTATTATTGCGCGGCTTTTAATTGGCAGGCTGTGCGATACATGGGGCCCCCGAAAAACATACACAGCTTTATTAATAATCGGGGCCATACCTGTAATGTGTGTGGGATTGGCACAAAGCTACGCCTCTTTTCTTTTGTTCAGGTTGGCAATAAGTATTATTGGTGCATCGTTCGTAATTACTCAGTTTCACACATCTATGATGTTTGCCCCGGGTATTAAAGGAACAGCCAATGCAGTTGCTGGTGGCTGGGGCAACCTTGGTGGCGGAGTAACTAATATTATGATGCCCCTGATATTTGCCGCTATTGTAGGATTTGGTTATACAAAAAGTGAAGCGTGGCGTTACGCTATGATTATTCCCGGGCTTATGATGCTTTTTGCCGCTTTTCTTTACTATAAGTTTACAAAAGATACTCCTGCCGGAAATTTTGACGAAATAGAAAGAGGAGCAAAGAAGAAAGTGAAAACTGATTACAGGGTATTGAAGGACTGGAGGGTGTGGGCGCTTACTTTGGCGTATGCTATGTGCTTTGGTATGGAAATTACTTTTGACAATGTGGCCGCCTTACATTTTGTACAGGAATTTAAGCTGAATCAAAGCTCCGCGGGCTTATGGGCTGGTGTGTTTGGATTGATGAACTTATTTGCCCGGGCTTTGGGAGGCATTTTTGCTGACCGTGTAGGCAAAGTTTATGGAATGGGGGGTAAGGGTACATTACTGGCCATTGTTTTATTGCTCGAAGGTTTAGGCTTAATGCTTTTTGCAAAGGCAGGTAATTTGCAATTGGCAATTGTTTCGATGCTTTCATTTGCTCTGTTTCTTAAAATGGCAAACGGCGCTACTTATGCTATTACGCCTTTTATTAATGAAAAGAATGTAGGGCTGGTAAGCGGCATTGTTGGCGCTGGTGGAAATGTAGGCGGTATGCTGTTTGGCTTTTTATTTAAAAGCTCAGCTATTACATATAGCCAGGCTTTCAGTTATATAGGAGTGATCGTTGTTTTAGTTTCTTTTATTGTATTACTTACAAGGTTTGCAAAAGTAAAAACTGCTGAAGACCCTACTCCCGCATTTGAGCCGGTATCTGTTCCATGAGCATTGTATTAGCTATCTCTCTCAGACCTCTAACGATTGCCATTTTAATACTAAAGAAGTTTGATGAGCAACTTTAATAATCACAGTATATCTTCATCACAAAGCAACGGGTCTAATACTACCACCTGTTGTTACTGTGGTGTGGGTTGTGGTATTAAGGTTGAAAAGGACAAACTTGGCAGGCTGACAGTTGCGGGGAATACAGAGCATCCTGTAAACAGAGGGATGCTCTGTAGTAAGGGAATGAACCTGCATTATACTGTTAACGATACCAGCGACAGGTTGTTGTATCCGCAAATGAGATATGGTAAAAGCCAGCCGCTGCAAAGAGTTACATGGGATGCTGCTCTTGAAAGAACGGCTGCGGTTTTTAAAACGTTTATAGAAAAGTATGGGCCTGATTCAGTTGCTTTTTATGCTTCGGGACAATGTCTTACAGAGGAGTATTATGTTGTTAATAAATTGATCAAAGGATTCATTGGCAGTAATAATATCGATACCAATTCAAGGCTGTGCATGAGTAGTGCCGTGGTTGGCTATAAAATGAGCCTGGGTGAAGATAGTGTTCCTGTTAGTTATGACGATCTTGACCTGGCGGATGTTATTTTTGTAGCAGGAGCAAACCCCGCCTGGTGTCATCCTATCTTGTGGCGAAGGGTGGAAGCGGCACGCGAAAAAAATCCCGACTTAAAAATCATTGTAAGTGATCCGAGAAAAACGCAAACCTGTTCGGTTGCAAATATTCATTTACAACTCAATCCGGGAACGGATATTACGTTGCATCATGCTATTGGCAGGGCTTTGATAGAAAATGGTGATGTGGATGCTGAGTTTATCAAACAATATACAGAAGGATATGAAAGTTACCGCAGTATTGTGTTTGAAAGAACTATTGCTGAAGCTGCGGCAATATGTGGAGTGGAAGAATATTTGATAAGGGAGACTGCTTCTTACATCGGCGATGCCAAAGGTTTTATTACCATGTGGACAATGGGGTTGAACCAAAGTGTGGTTGGCGTTAATAAAAATCTATCGCTGATTAATCTAAACCTTATCACCGGCCATATAGGCAAGCCAGGCTCCGGTCCGCTCTCTCTTACCGGCCAGCCAAACGCTATGGGTGGAAGAGAAGTAGGTGGTTTGTCAAACTTGTTGCCGGCGCATCGCGATCTTACCAATGAAGTTCATCGCTCGGAAGTAGAAACTTTCTGGAATGTACCAAAAGGAACTATTCCATCAAAACCCGGACTTACTGCAACAGAAATGTTTGAAGCCCTTGAGTTGGGTAAGCTGAAGGCTATATGGATTTTATGCACTAACCCGCTTCTTAGTTTGCCGGACGTGCGTAAAGCGGAAGCAGCGCTGAAAAAAGCGAAGTTTGTGGTGGTGCAGGAGGTGAGCAATAAGCCCGAAACATTGCAGTATGCTGATGTGATATTGCCTGCAGCTGCCTGGACGGAAAAGGAAGGAACAATGACCAATGCTGAGCGACGTATCAGTTATTTAAATAAAATTACAGATGCGCCCGGCGATGCATTGGCAGACGCTGAAATTATTTGCCGGTTTGCAAAAAAAATGGGTTATAAGGGGTTTGATTATAACCATTTTTCTGAAATATTTGATGAATATGCTGCTCTTACAAAAGGTACCAATGTTGATATAAGTGCATTAAGTTATGATGTTCTGAAAAAGAAACTTACTGTTCAATGGCCCTATACTAAAGCACATTTGGAAGCGCCTGATGATGAAAACTCTTTTGGGACTAAACGTTTATTTGCTGATAAAAAATTTTATACTGCTTCTCAAAAAGCTGTTATCCATTCTTTTGAAGATGGAAACAAGTCGGAGCCGATAACTCCTGATTTTCCTTTAATACTGACTACCGGACGTATCCGCGATCAATGGCATACAATGAGCAAAACGGGTAAGGTCAATAAGCTAAAACAACATATTGCTGAAGCCTATCTTGAAATACATCCTGATGATGCAGTGGATAGAAAGATAAAAGATCAGCAGTTGGTGCTTGTTGTAAGCCCTAGAGGGAACGTAAGGGTTAAAGCAAAGGTTTCAACAGATATAAAAAAAGGAGTTGTGTTTTTACCTATGCACTGGGGCAAAATTTTAAACAGTGATTTAAACCGGGCTAATAATGTTACCAATAATCTCCTTGATCCTAAAAGCAAGGAGCCTGATTATAAATTTTCTGCCGTTCAGGTAAGCCCTTATCAAAAGCCAAAAGAAAAAATTATTGTAATTGGCGCCGGTGCCGGTGCCTGTGGCTTTGTAAAATCATACCGGGCTTTGAATAGTGAGGATCCGATTGAGATATTTAGCAAAGAAGCGTTCCCTTTTTACAATCGTGTATTGCTTCCCGATTATATAACTGGTGCATTGCAATGGTCTAACCTTGTGAAGATGACGGACCAGGAAGAATATGAGTATAATATCAAATTGCACAGAGGGGTAAGCATTGATGTTGTGGATAGGATAAACAAAAGTGTTACTGATAGCAATGGCGTTGTACATCATTATGATAAATTAATAATGGCAACCGGCAGCCGCTCATCAATGCTTCGCGATGTTCCTGCGATGCAGGGAATTTTTACCATGAGGAACAGAACGGATGCAGATTGTTTTCTTCAGCATATTAATGATGAGGGGGGAAGGGTAGTTGTTATAGGTGGCGGCTTACTGGGTATAGAACTGGCGGCATCTCTTAGAGAAGTGAATATTGATGCTACAGTAATTCAGCGTACTTCAAGACTGATGAACCGGCAGTTAGATTCGCTGGGCAGTCATTTGCTGCACGAGGAATTGACAGATAAAGGAATTGATATCTATTATAACGATGAAATAGAACGGTTTTTAGGTGCTGGCAAAATAACAGGCATCAAACTTAAAAGTGGTTTAACTATTGATTGTTCCGCTGTTGTAATCGCCATTGGCACTACACCTAATATTGAAATTGTAAAAGCCGCAGGTTTAGAGTGTAAGCGAGGCGTAGTGGTGAACGAGTATTTACAAACTAACGATGCGCACATTCACGCAATTGGAGAGATTGCTGAGTTTAAAGGTATGCTGTATGGTATTACGGCTGCTGCTGAGCAACAGGCGGAGATAGTAGCCCGGTATCTGAACGGAGATATATCACAATACTATAAAGGAACATTGTTGATGAATATTTTAAAAGTTCATGGCGCAGACCTATGCTCTTTGGGTGAAGTAGAATGCCCGGATGATCCTGCCTATGAAGAAGTAGTATTTATAGATAAGGCAAAACGGTATTATAAAAAATGTATCATACATAATGACAGGTTGATAGGGGCCATACTTATTGGAGATAAAAATGAGTTTTTGGAATACAGGAACCTTATTGAAAATAAAATTGAATTAAGTGAAAAGCGCCTGCAGCTTTTACGTTCGGGAAAAGCAGCAGAACCTGTTATTGGAAAATTGGTTTGTAGTTGTAATAATGTGGGTGAAGGTAATTTAATTAATAAAATTAAAGAGGGATGCAAAGATCATTTGCAGCTATGCCAGTTAACTGGCGCGGGTATGGGTTGCGGAAGCTGCCGGCCGGAGGTTAAGAATTTATTAGAGCAAACGCTCCATCTTTATCCAAAGGATAGTAAGGAGCCGGAAAAAGTAAGTGTATAATGAAGGGCTATTGTACAATAAAGATAAACTTTAAAGGAGGCATTGTTTCTCCCGGGGATTTGCTGGATATACTAAACGAAGCGTCAATGAATGGCGTAGCAGAAGTGAGTTTTGGGTTAAGGCAACAATTATTAATTGATGTAGAGGAAGGCCTCGCTGAAAGAGTTGAAAAAGCATTGGACAGGCTCGGTGTATTTTACGAAACCGATAAAGATGATTATCCTAATATTGTGAGTTCTTACCCTGCAGAAGAGGTATTCATTAATAATACATGGTTGAGTGAAGGCGTGTACAAGGATATTTTAGATGAGCTGGATTATCACCCCCAACTAAAGATTAATATCTCCGACAGTAATCAAAGTTTTACACCATTATTGACAGGTAATATTAACTGGGTAGCATCTCCGCAGGCTCCGCATTTCTGGCATTTATTTATACGCCTGCCTAAGTCTAACAGTATTTTTGAATGGAATGAAATGGTTTACAGTAATGATGTTGCAAGGCTTTCAAAAGAAATTGAAAACGTTATTTTTGATTACAGGCTGTTGCCAGGCGAGAGGACTGATGCGCTTGGAGATAACCTGTTAGACCAAATACCAAAGGATGGCTATATAACCAGACAGGCAAATGGGAGGTTGCTGTTGCCCGACTTTAACCTTCCGTATTATGAGGGTTTTAACCGATATGATAATAAATATTGGTTGGGTGTGTACAGGCGTAGTGAGATGTTTCCCGTAAGTTTTCTTAAGGGTGTGTGCCGGTTATGCCTGGATACAAAGCTGGGTCATCTTTGCTCTACTCCCTGGAAGTCTATTATTATAAAAGGTATTGAAGAAAAAAATAAGCATTTGTGGAGTGCGTTGTTGGATCAGCATAGTATTAATATGCGCCACGCAGCCAATGAATTGAATTTTCAGGTGCAGGATAATGATCATGCTGCGCGAAAGTTGAAGCATGATCTGGTGCGGAAGCTAAATGATCTGGATGCCCGTACATTTGGTATCTGTATTGGTATAAAAACAAAAAAGAAAAGCGAAATATTTAGTACGATCCTGATAAGAAGAAAACCGATGGTTAAGATTTTTGGTAAAGAATTTTTCCATTTATATGATATTCTTTGCGCGAAAGATTTTAATCCAAATGCGCGCACGGGTACTGTATTTGTCAGCAATATTACGCGCCTTTATCTTGCTGAAGAATTGCGCAGGGCGATAGGATGGTTTTATAAAAAAAAGGAAGAAAACGTTATGGAGCAGTTGCAGGAAACGGCAGTTAAAGAAAAAATAAAGCAGGAGGGCTCGGCGTCTGTTTATCAGTGTAGTCAATGCCTTAGTGTATATGATAGCTGGTATGGTGATCCGGAAAATGATGTAGCTGCCGGTACAGGTTTCCAGCAGTTACCTGCCGATTACAGCTGCCCGGTTTGTGATGCAGCTAAAGAAAATTTTAGTAAAATTGACAAAGCGGCATTGTTCTTTGTTGCTTCATAAGCCATTCAGGTCTGCGTGGGCATTAAAGTTGTGAAAGTATTTTTTGTTTTCTTCCGGAATAGGAAGCATGAAGCAGTTGAGGTGATCTAAAGTAAATTTCATGCTAAACTTAACAAGTTTACCCTGCTGCAGCATAGCTATTATTTTTTGTAATGCAGATGTGGTATATATAGCACAGAGAGGTTCCGGTTCGCCATTGTTACTATACAAAAATGAATCGGCTTGTTGTTGTTTATAAGTGCGGTAAAGTTCTTTAAGTAAGAAAGACGTCATTAGTGGCATGTCGCAGGCTAAAGCCAAAATGTCTTCCGTCGGATAAGCAATATGGGCGCTTAATAAGCCAAGCAAAGGGCCGCGCACAGGGAGGGCAACATTGTCGGTAATAAATTCTGTATCGGGCAAAGCATCTTTATAGGCTTCTTGTTGAAGACTGTTGATGGATACTTTAATCGGAATGTTTAACCCGATCAATTTATTAGTTGCTTCCAAAGCCCAGTTGGTAGTTTCTGTTTTTAACAACCCTTTATCGCTGCCCATCCTGCTGCTTAAACCACCGCAAAGTATTAATCCGATCATGGATGTATTTTTTATATGATCTGATAAAGTTATAAATTTAATATTTATAATGAGCGGGTGATCGGGTGGTTTAGGTAGGTTGACAGACGTGCAGTTAACAAGATTTATTTTAAGAATAAGAATGCTCATAGATTCATATAATCGTGTTCATAATTACTTGCGTATCTCCCTGACAGATAATTGCAACTTTCGGTGCTTTTACTGTATGCCGGAGGAACACTATTCTTTTACGCCTGCTGCAGGTTTAATGCAGGCTGATGAAATAGAGCATCTGGCAAAAGTGTTTGTTAGCCTCGGGGTAAATAAAATAAGGCTTACAGGCGGGGAACCTTTGGTTCGCAAAGATGCTGATAAAATTATTTTGTCTCTGGCTAGGTTACCCGTGCAGTTAGTAATGACAACTAATGGCGTACGCCTGCACGAGTTTGCGGGTGTATTAGAGGAAGCCGGAATTTCTTCGGTCAACATTAGTTTGGATACCTTGAATGAAGAGAAGTTTAAATTGATTACGAGAAGGGATAGTTTTGAAAGAGTGATGAGCAATATAAAACTGATGCTGAATAAGGATATACATGTTAAGGTAAACGTTGTGGTTATGGCAGGAGTCAATGATAACGAAATATCTGACTTTGTTGAATGGACCAAGCATTTGCCCGTGCACGTTAGGTTTATAGAGTTTATGCCCTTTGCCGGTAACCGATGGACGAGTAATAAAGTTTTTGCCTGGCAGCAGATACTGGAACGTGTATCTGAAAACTATTCCATCCTTCCGTTAAAAAATGATAAGCATGATACTGCAAAGGCATATATAGTGCCGGGACATACAGGCACTTTCTCGGTAATAAGTACAATGAGCGCACCATTTTGCAGTAGTTGCAATCGTATCAGGTTGACAGCCGATGGTAAGATCAAAAACTGTCTTTTTGCAAAAGATGAAACTGATTTGTTATTGGCTTTGCGAAATGGTGAAGATATATCACAGCTTATACGCAGCAATATTGCCGATAAAAAGAAAGAGCTGGGTGGGCAGTTCACCAGGGATTTTGAAAGTATCAACAGCAGCAAGGTTTTTAACAGGAGCATGATTGCAATTGGTGGATGATCCGTTTCGACATAAATAATACAATGATTACTGTACATGAAGCAAAGGCGTTGATTGCACAAAATGTGAAACCATTGGGTTTTGTGCAATTGCCTCTACAACAAGCGCTGGGAAAGGCTTTAGCTGAAGATGTTTTTGCAATGGTTGATATACCTGCTTTTCCGCAATCTGCGATGGATGGTTATGCTTTTTGCTTTGATGGCTGGAAAGCGGAGAGGAAACTAAATGTGATAGGAGCAGTGCCGGCAGGTGATGCTAACGAAAGGACGCTAAAATTGAATGAAGCTGTGCGTATTTTTACAGGCGCTCCTGTGCCTGATGGCGCTGATACTGTGGTAATGCAGGAGAATGTAAAGACAGAGGGTGGATATTTGATAATAGGAGATGATAAATTACAGTTCTCTGGTAATGTGCGCCCTAAGGGCTCAGAAATTAAGAAAGGAGCATTGGCGCTGCCGGCCAATACTGTGCTAAATGCCGGCGCTGTTGGCTTTTTAGCCGGGTTAGGTATAAGCGTAGTAAAGGTATATCGCTTCCCGGTGGTTAGCATAATTATTACTGGCAATGAGTTGCAACAACCTGGTCATCCTTTGAGTTACGGGCAGGTGTATGAATCCAACTCTTATGGTCTGGTAGCTGCTTTGGAGCGAGTTGGGATTACTGATATAAAGGTTTTTATGTCGGGTGATTATTTGGATGAACTTTCGGCGAAAATTCAGCTGGCCCTGCAGATATCTGATATAGTATTGTTAACAGGCGGTGTAAGTGTGGGAGATTATGATTTTGTAATAAAAGCATCTGAAATATGCTATGTGGAAAAAGTCTTTCATAAGATAAAGCAGCGGCCTGGCAAACCACTCTTTTTTGGAAAGAAGGAGGATAAGGTGATTTTTGGATTGCCGGGTAATCCATCATCAGTACTTACCTGTTTTTATATGTATGTGTTGCCTGCATTGTCAAAACTTTCTAATAAATCATTTGAGTTGAAGCAGGTTATATGTCCTTTAAAAGGCAATCATGTAAAACATCATCAGTTGGTACACTTTCTCAAAGCCTATTATGATGGTGAAACTGTTGAGGTTTTAGAAGCTCAGGAATCTTACCGGCTTCGCTCTTTTGCTTATGCCAATTGCCTGGTAGAGTTAGATACCAATGCCAAAACTTATTTGGCCGGTGAGCTGGTGAAAACTCATTTACTTTTACAGTATTAAATTGATAGGGTGGAACTGGAATATTTATTTTATGTACTCTTGTTTTTAGTGGCATTTTTATATGCATCTATCGGGCATGGCGGAGCCAGTGGTTATTTAGCGCTTATGGCAATTTTTGGAGTGGCTACCGATGTAATGAAGCCTACGGCCCTTCTGCTGAATCTTTTTGTTTCGATGGTGTCTTTTATACAATTCTATCGGGGAGGTTATTTTAAAATAAAGCTGTTTTTGCCATTTGCTTTGGCATCTATCCCCTTTGCATTTTTGGGCGGGCTTATTACAATAGATGCTTCCATCTATAAAAAAATATTGGGTCTATTATTATTGATACCAATTGCTCGATTTTTGTTTTTTAGCCGGATAGAATTTACCGCCACCAAACGATATAATATCTGGTTTGCAATAATTATTGGTGCTGCTATTGGATTTTTGTCTGGGTTAATTGGTATAGGCGGTGGAATTATTTTATCTCCTGTATTGTTGCTGTTACGGTGGGCCAATATGAAAGAGGCAGCCGCAGTTAGCGCTATTTTTATCTTTGTTAATTCATTATCCGGCTTGACCGGGCAGTTGATTAAAGGTGTGCAATTCACTTCCCATATGTATTTATATGTAATAGTAGCGTTTGCCGGAGGTTTATTGGGAGCATATTTCGGTTCAATTAAATTCAGGTTTGAAGTGTTGAAATATATTTTGTCTGCCGTGCTATTAATGGCAGTGTGTAAATTGCTTTTTGTATAAGTTGACTTTTGTTTTTCAATTATAAAAATAAATTGATGAAATCCTTTTTATTGTTGTGCGTATCTGTTGTTTTTCACTTTAGTGTGATGGCGCAAAAAAATATTCCTTTGACAGATAAGATAAGCGTTGAAGGTAAAGTGAAAAATCCGTTGACTATTTCTTTGAAAGAATTGGATATTTATAAACAGTACACATTAGATAGTATTTTAATTACAAATCATTTAAAACAACCCCGTTCAGTATTAAAAAATCTGAAATTGGTTTTATTAAAAGATGTGCTGTCTGGATTGATAATCGATAGCCCCGGCCCCAAAGAGTTAAGTGCGTATTATTTTATAATGGAGGCAAGCGATGGTTATAAAGTTGTGTTTTCCTGGAACGAGTTGTTTAACAACGTAACTGGTGATAGCGTGTATTTGATAATCGCTTATAACGGTGTGAAAGGGCTTGATATGCCCAACCGGGTTGCTTTAATTGCGGCAAGCGACAGCGCTACCGGACGCAGGTATATTAAGGGGTTAAGTAAAATAATCGTAAGCAAAATTCAGTAAATTTCTCTTGTGATTCTTTATTATTTTTTGTCAAGAGGAACCTTTGATGAAATTTTTCAGGCTCCTTTTTGTAATTTTAATTTGAAAAATTTCATGCCGGTTAAACTATGCCCATAAGCGTATTATTTTTTGGCTCTCTTGCAGAAATTGCTGGTTCTGCTCTGACTATAGAAGAGATTGAAGACCTGCACGGATTGGAGCTTGAGCTTATCAAAAGGTTCCCTTTGTTAAAAGGAAAGGAGTATGCTTTGGCTGTTAATCAAAGGGTGGTTAATGAAAATGTATTGTTAGATGATAATAGTACTGTGGCATTGCTGCCGCCATTTGCCGGTGGATAATTGATATGGATAATCAGGTATTACATACAAGATATCAAAGGCAAATAGCGCTGCGCGGATTTGGTGAAGAAGCGCAGCAAAAGCTAAGTGAGGCACGTGTGTTGGTAGTTGCTGCTGGTGGCTTAGGCTGTCCGGTTTTGCAATATTTGTGCGCTGCCGGAGTTGGAACTATTGGTGTTGTTGATGATGATGTAGTTTCTTTATCTAATCTGCACAGGCAGGTTTTGTACAAAACAGAAGATGTTGGAAAGCCTAAAGCAATAATAGCTGCAGAGTACTTGAGGTTGTTAAATCCGCAGGTTACAATCAATGTTTATAATGAGCGGTTGACGGTTGCTAATGCGTTGGATATTTTAAAGCAGTATGACATCATTATTGACGGGTCTGATAATTTTGCTACACGATACCTGGTTAACGATGCCTGTGTTTTATTGAATAAGCCTTTGGTATATGGTGCCATTTTGCAGTATGAAGGGCGGTTGTCTGTTTTTAATATAGCAAACAACAAAGGGTTACGCGCCGTTAATTATCGGGATATCTTTGCTCGGATGCCTGCTACTGATGTGCCTGATTGCAGTAATGCCGGTGTATTAGGTGTTTTGCCGGGTGTAATTGGAACCATGATGGCTACTGAAGTTATTAAGCTGATAACGGGGATAGGTGATGTACTGCAGGGAGCGATGATGATATATAACCTGCTCAGTCAGCAAATGTACAAAGTATATATAAGTCCTGATCCGGAAGCAGAAAAGTACATTCCTGAAACGGAAGAGGAGTTTAAACGAAATACTTATAAAGATGTTTGTGCTGCTACGGATTTAGAGATTGGCCGGGAAGCTTTTAATCAATGGCTGGGGAAAGAAGATGTGATGTTAGTAGATGTACGCGCGTTTGGTGAAGAACCTGTTATTACTGAGTTTGAATATATCCAAATCCCATTCAATGAAATTGAAAACAATGTGCATCGTTTAATAAAGGATAACATTGTTTTATTTTGCGCATCGGGCAAACGGAGCCTTGCTGCTGCTAGGCAGTTAAAACAAATTGATAGCGCTATTAATATATATAGCTTGAAAGGTGGAATTGTGAATTGGAAACGATCTGTTTAAATATGAATCAAAAGAAGACTAAAAATATTTTTGTTCAGGGTGCAATACCTGCCGCTTTTATTGCAGAGAGTATTGAGCAACATGCTGCTAAAACTCATATTGGCGCGCATAATATTTTCCTGGGCCAGGTAAGGGCAGATGTTGTTGAGGATAGAACAGTAGCTGCTATAGAGTATACCGCTTATGAGGAAATGGCACTGCAACAAATGTATGAAATACGCGAGGCTGTTTTTGCCAAATACCCGCTTACCTGTATGCATGTACATCATAGTTTAGGCATTGTAAAGCCAGGCGGGTTATGTCTTTTCGTGTTTACCTCTTCGCCTCATCGCCGGGCAGCTATAGATGCCTGTAATGAGGTGGTAGAACGCATAAAGAAAGAGCTGCCTATATGGGGAAAAGAGATTTTTGAAGATCATACATATCAATGGAAAACAAATCAATAATATGGTTGATATTACGCATAAAGTAAATAGTTTAAGAAAGGCAGTTGCATCTGCAACACTTACGGTTTCCAATGAGGATACTATTAATGTGGTTAAGAATAAAAGGGTGCCTAAGGGCGATGTTTTTGAGTTCTCTCGCGCAGCCGGACTGTTAGCCATAAAAAAAACAAGCGATGTAATACCAGATTGCCATCCACTACCTGTGGAATACGCTGCTATCTCACATCATATCGAAGGGGTCAATATTATTGTAAATGTAGAGGTGCACACTATTTACAAAACAGGTGTTGAAGTAGAAGCTATGCATGGCGCTGCTATCACAGCCTTAACAATGTATGATATGCTGAAACCGGTTGATAAAGGCGTTATTATTTCAAATATTCAACTTGTAGGTAAAAAAGGGGGTAAATCAGATTTTTATGATGATGTAACAGACTTTGTGAAATGTGCAGTTGTGGTTTGTTCTGATAGTGTGGCAAAAGGGAATAAGGAAGATAAAAGTGGCCGGATCATTTTGGATCGTTTGAAAAAATATCAGCTCAGCGCTTCTGCGTATGAAATAATTGCAGACGACTTTGATGTAATACAGGAACGTGCGAAAAGCTTAAGTGCCGAGGGCTTTAATCTTATATTATTTACTGGTGGTACCGGTTTGTCACCGCGCGATGTTACGCCCGATGCAATCCGTCCGCTATTGGATCGTGAAATCCCCGGTATTATGGAAGCCGCCCGGAACTATGGGCAACAGCGCACACCTTACGCCATGCTGTCCCGGGGTATTGCGGGTTTTATAGGCACTTCGTTAGTGATTACATTGCCGGGTTCCACCAAAGGCGCCGAAGAAACAATGGATACGCTTTTCCCTTATGTACTACATTTGTTTAAAGTGGCTAAAGGCATGCGGCATGAGTGATGTTTTCATTATGTTGTCATATAACACAGTCTTGCTTTGTTACCTGCCCACCTGTTCGGGCGGATGCAGTGCCTCTGTCATTCTCCATTAACGATAGCAGCAACAACAGCGCTTAACCGGCTTTTTCTTCCAGTTCCATCAGCAGGGTAAATACTTCTTCGTATTTCTGTTCGAGCCTTTTGTTCTCGTCTGCAGCTTGATTGTATTCCTGTTCTACTATTAAAAATTTTTCTTTATCGGCATAAATAGATGGATCAGCAAGCTTAACTTCCAGCTCCTGCAATTGTGTTTTGTTTTTGTTAAGCGCCTCTTCTGTTTGCTGAAACAGGCGTTGTTGTTTTTGCAGCTCCTTTTTATGCTCTTTATTAATAGCCTGGTTTTTGGCAGGCGCTTCTGATTTTTTCTCCTCTATTTTGGGAGCAGGTGCCGCTTGCGCAACTCCCGCTTCTTCTTTTTTGCCGTTGTTTTGCCTGGACATGCGCTCGTTCCAGGCTACCCATTCATCATAAGTACCTTTAAACTCTTTTATCTTATGATCGGCAATCTCCCAGATTTTATTGGCGGTCTTCGAAATAAAATACCTGTCGTGGCTCACCAGCACCAGGCTGCCTTCATATTTTTTCAATGCATCAATGAGCAGATCGCAACTATGCATGTCGAGGTGGTTGGTAGGCTCGTCCAGCATTAAAAAGTTGGCTTTGCTGATAATTGTTTTGGCTAAAGCTACCCTTGCTTTTTCCCCTCCGCTCAGTACCTTTATTTTTTTATCTGCATCATCACCGCTAAATAAAAAACAGCCTAACAGGCTCCTTAGCTCTAACTCGGTCATCTGGCTGCCACATTCTTTCATTTCTTCAATGATGGTGTTGTTCAGGTTAAGTGATTCTAACTGGTGCTGGGCATAGAAGCTCTCTTCCACATTATGCCCCCATTTTCTTTCTCCTTTAATGAGTTCTGTTCCGGCTATAATGCGCAGGAGCGTGGATTTACCTTTCCCGTTAGCACCGATCAGCGCTATTTTATCGCCCCGCTCTATCTCCGCACCCGTATTTTCGAGAATAATATTATCCCCGAAGGCTTTAGATACGTCAGTCAGCTCTACCAATACCCTGCCCGGTGTTTTATCCACCCGGAAATTAATTTTTATATTAGGCCTTTCAATGCTTACATCTTCTATCCGCTCCAGCTTATCTAATTTTTTCATGATGCTTTGTGCCATAGCCGCTTTGCTGGCTTTGGCCCGGAAGCGTTCTACCAGCCTTTCATTTTGCCTGATATAGTCCTGTTGGTTTTCGTAGGCTTTTTGCTGCATTTCAATACGTATGGCTTTCTCGGTTTCGTAAAAATCGTAGTTACCGTTGTAGAAATGCAGCTCTTTCTGGTACAGCTCAACAATTTTTGTTACCATACGATTTAGAAAATACTTATCATGGCTTACGATCACTACGGCACCCTGGTAATGTTGCAGGTATTTCTCCAGCCATTCAATAGAAGGCAGATCGAGGTGGTTGGTAGGCTCATCCAGCAGCAGCAGGTCGGGTTTGGCCAGTATCATTTTAGCCAGCAGTACCCGCATACGCCAGCCCCCGCTGAACTCTTTATACGGTCTTTGCAAATCGGCATTGGAAAAACCCAGGCCCTGTAATACTTCTTCTGTCTGATGGTGAATGTTATACCCTCCTAATGTATCCAGCTCGTGTAATTTATCAGAATATTCGTGTAACGTTTTTTCATCGCCTGTTCTTTCCAGCTCCTTACCTAATGCTTCAATTTCTTTTTCTAATTGCAATACCCTTTCAAAGGCGCCTAAAGCCACTTGCAAAATAGATTCGTTAGTGTCAAAGCTTAGCAGGTCCTGGTGCAGGTAGCCAATAGAAGTTTCTCTTCCTTTTTCAACAGTGCCTTCAGAAGGGGAATATCCGCCTGTTAATAATTTAAGCAGAGTAGATTTACCGGTTCCGTTATAACCAATAAGGCCAATCCTTTCATTGGGCTGTATATGCCATGTTGCGTTTTTTACAATAGTTCTTGCACCAAATTCAAAAGTCACATTTTGTAGGCCTGCCAGCATAATCTAATATTTTTACTATTTTTGATCTTTTATGAGTCTGCAAAATTAATAATTGCAGTCAGTAATATTAAGCCGTGGTTATGAAAAAACTATTTTTGATCATTTTATTGTTGGCAGCTGCTTTTTTAGTGTATAAATATGCTTTTAAAAAAGCGGCGCCTGCTGATGAGAAGCCCAAAGCTTTAGCGGTAAGCGCTCATAGCGAAGCTTTTAATAAATCAGTTTCAGATGTTCTATCCAGCTATTATGCTATGACAGACGCTTTTGTGAACTGGGATTCATCGGCTGTGAATGAAAAGGCCCGGGATCTTCAAGCTGCTATTGATAATTTTAAAATAGACGAATTGAAAAAGGATCCTGCTATTCATGAAACCGCTTTATTCCCGCTGGATAATAGTAAGAACAGCACTGCTGCTATTATTCAGTCTTCAGACTGGGAGGAGAAGAGAAGGGCTTTACAGGATTTGTCGGAAAACTTGCGTATGTTGCTGCTTACTGTAAAATACGATCATTCTGTTATTTACTGGCAGGAGTGCCCGATGGCTTTTGGTGAAGGAAGCATCGGTAATTGGTTAAGCGCTAAAGAAGAAGTTGTTAACCCCTATCTTGGTAACAAAGATCCAAAATATGGCGCAACCATGCTTAACTGTGGTGAGACAAAAGAAAAGATCGACTTTGCAGTAGCAGACACCGCTGCACAATAGCAAGTTATTTTACAGCAATGAGAATTTTTTTTTTGAGGTACAATGCCTGAAAACATAAAAAAACTTACATTGCGCCTGTAGCAGAAATTCAAAGTTCATTTATATGTCTCCGTAGCTCAGTTGGTAGAGCAGCTGACTCTTAATCAGCGGGCCCAGAGTTCGAGTCTCTGCGGGGACACCAAGGCGTAGTATTATTGCTACGCTTTTTTTATTTTAATATCCTTCTATAAATAATTGTCAATTATAAATTAGTGGTTCCAAAAGCTCTTAACATATTTAGAGTTTCTTGGTCTTTCTTACGTATAAAATTATTATGCAGGTATTGCCTCAATTAGCTTTTGGGTGTAATCGCTTTGCGGTTTCTCATAAATAGCATCAGCGGCGCCTATTTCTTCGATCTTTCCTTTGTTCATTACAATAATGCGGTCGCTGAAATAACGCACCACGCTCAAATCGTGGCTGATGAATACAATAGTGAATCCAAATTCCTTTTTAAGATCGTTCAATAAATTCAATACCTGGGCCTGTACGCTTACGTCCAGTGCAGAAACAGATTCATCACAGATAATAAAAGAAGGTTGCAGCGCCAGCGCACGGGCAATTACTATACGCTGTCTTTGCCCGCCGCTAAACTCATGCGGGTAGCGGTTGTAATGTTCGGGTTGCAGCCCTACTTTCTGCAATAAGTCTGTTACTTTTTGTTTTCTTGCTGTTGCAGATTTAATAATACCATGTACTGCCAACGGCTCTTCAATAGCCGCTCCTATTTTTTTGCGCGGGTTAAGAGAGGAGTAGGGGTCCTGGAAAATAATTTGCAGGTGACGCCTCAGCTCCCGCAATTGAGCCGGACTGTAAGTATTAAGCTCCCGCTCTTCGTAAAGAATAGTGCCTTTTGTTGCCGGTACCAGTTGTAACAGGGTTCTGCCTAATGTGGTTTTACCACAGCCGCTTTCGCCTACAATACCCAGTGTTTCATTTTCAAACACTTCAAAGCTCATATCGTCTACTGCCCTGGTGTAGCTCAACGGCTTGCCTAACCAGTTTTTTTTGTTGGGAAAATAAACTGACAGGTTTTGAACACGGATTAAGGGCTGGTGAATGCTGCCGGAGGCGACAGCATAATCGTTTGAGGTGTCCTCGACTCGAACAGCAGCATCCGGATTTAAAAAATCGCTCACCACAGGTAACCTTTCCCCTCGTTTATGATTTACCGGCCGGCAGGCAATCAGTGCCTGGGTATAAGGCTCCCGGGGATTGGTAAAAATATCCTTTACAAATCCCTGTTCAATGATTGATCCTTTATACATTACGATGGCCCTGTCTGCAATTTGCGCCACCACGCCAAGGTCGTGCGTAATAAAAATAACGCCCATGCCGGTTTCCTGCTGCAGTTCCTTAATTAATTCCAGCACGTTTTTTTGTACTGTTACATCCAGGGCGGTTGTTGGTTCATCGCAGATCAATAAAGCCGGTTTGCAGCACATGGCCATGGCAATCATTACCCTTTGCTTTTGCCCGCCACTTAGCTGGTGCGGGTAGCGGTTGTAAATAGTTTCGGGATGAGGAAGCTTTACTTTTTCAAACCAGGATATAGCCTGTGCTTTGGCTTCTTTTTTTGATATTTTATTATGGACGAGCAGGGCTTCGGCTACCTGGTGTCCGCAGGTAAACACCGGGTTAAGCGAGGTCATGGGTTCCTGGAAGATCATGGAGATCTTATTGCCCCGGATCTGCTGTAGTTCAGCTTTAGATACCCGGGTAAGATCGCAGGTTGTAGCGCCATCTTCGCTGAAAAAAATATGGCCTCCGGCCAGTTCAGCGGGCGGGGCCGGTAGCAGTCTTAATATGGAAAGAGAAGTTACCGACTTCCCCGAACCGCTCTCGCCAACAAGCGCTACAATTTCACCTTTGTTTACGGTAAATGAAATATCTTTTATGGCATGATGGACCGATCCTTCATTTACAAAGCGGACTGACAGGTTTTGTATGGATAAAAGTGGTAGCTGCATCGTACCCGGCCTGTATATAATTATTTTTAAGTAGGGAAGATACGATGAATTGTAGTTAAAAAACAGGAGCCCCCTATTTTAAGGGGTTTTCTTTCGGAGCAAGCGTGCAAATATGATTTTTTTTATAGATTATTTAAATGATCTATAGTTTTTGGTAGAGAATGATACAGCCTGTAATGATGCCGATAATTATGAGCCAGCCAACACAGCCAATACCCAGGCAGGAAAATCGCGCTTTGCTGTTTTGCATGTCTTTGACAGAGTCAATAGGAGGGTTGTTCAAAATCTCCTCTATCGATCCGGGTGATTTTTCGGCTTTCATAATGATTAAGGGCGTAATATGATCTCTTTATTGTGCAGCAGGTCTGAAACATCATCCGGTGCCACTTTAAAATGCCTTTGATGGTCAGATACATAATATTTGTATCCTGAGACCTTACCGGTAAAGGTTTCTAATCCGGCACCAAGATAAATAAGCGCAACACCTTTTTCTATTTTAGGATTAGGAGGCAGTTTGCCTTTCACTTCCTTTATTTTTTTACTGTAGGTGCCGCAGCAAAATGTTGTGCCGGTTGTGCTAATCATTTTCATAATTATTAGTATTGTAAGATGGTTGTATGGCCCTTTCAATTATTGAAGTGGCTCCGGCAATGGCAAAGATCAATAAAATAACTACAGGTAGGGGCCGAAATGCAAGAAGAGAAATGATGGCTGCCATCCAGATTGAAGTGCAATGAAAGCATTCGATGAGGGAGCCCAGCCTGATCCTGTATAAAAACTTTCTGAATGTTACCATTATAGAAAACGGTCCTCTTTCAAAGCAGATGAGGGTAGTAAATCGCCAGTTGCATAGTGTACAAATGCATAGCCAAAACCATGAGTCAGTATTCAGACCGAAGATCATAAAGTTTAAAATGGCAGCTTGGGTTCATAAACCAAAGCTGCCGGATTTTGAGTTAACATAAACCAGCCGGTGGGCAAGGTCCCTGTATGGTATATCCAAAAGGATAAGAAACGTTTAAAATGGTAACCCCGGCAAACGTACATTTAAGCTGGGCGTTAATGCCTAAACCATAATTGCATTTTCCTCCGGCAACGGGTGTTCTGCCTATTCCTGCCACACCTGTGATGGACGCACTGCAGCCAGCACAAAAACTCTTACCAATGAATGTAACACAGGCCTGGGCTGAAGCATATCCCCATGCTACAGCGCCGCAACAGGAAACCCGGTATCCCATATTAAGGTCTACAGTAAACCGGGCTCCTGCAAGTGTTACTTTTTTGTGGCAAACCCTGAACGGATTTGTCCAGGTAGGGCACCAGTATGGAACATTTACCGTAATGCTAAATCCATACGAAATGTGCTTGGTGTATGATCCCTGTGCAAAGGGTCTGCTACAGAGGTCGGGAATTGAATTCACTATTGGCGCTTCGGGGTTGGTTACAACTCCTGTAACAGGAATAAAGGTACCCGTTAGAGTAGCCGGCCGGATCAGGTTGATAGATGCAATACCTGATGATTTGGCGCTGTTAGACAATTGTACTACTGCATTGAAGTTTTGCTTATTGGCTACCAAAGCTGAAGAAAATTTTCGAAGTTCGGTTTCATTGATATTTTTTAACCCGGCAGAGGCGAAAGAATTTTGCGCGCCCTGTACAATGTTTTTCCATTGAGCAGTGACAGCTGCTTTTGCCGCCGGTGTTCTTGCTGCGTTGAGGCGTGTTTTATACTCCGATTCCATTTTTGTGAATTCCAGGGTGCTTAAGGCACTGAACAGGCTCCCTAAAACGTCTGAAGGGGGCATCTCTTTTTGAAGCGCTGTTGCAGCAGGAGTTGCGCTCTCTTTAATAGTACGCACCTTAGAAAGGGTTGTTGCTGTTAGTTTTACTGCCTGTAGTTTAATGGGCTGGGGTGTGTCCCTGGTTGCAACTCCAAGGGTCTTTTCCCAGCCTGTATAATTTTGTTTATTCTGGGCTGCAGTAGTTGCTTTGGTTGGATACTTTGCTTCAAAAGCACTTGCATTACCGGTTACTTTTTTTAAATCCGCTATTAGCATGGATTTAGGGTTGATGCTTTTTGCCATAAGGGGCCTCCTTTTATTTAGGTGTTAAAAATAGATTTCTGTGTAGGGCAATCTTTTAAGGAAATGAGGTGATGATAGTTTATTACAGGTTTAGAGTTTTTTAAATGGGTTGATGTTTGTAGTGTAAAAGTAAAGTGTCTTTGCTTTGATTGAGCGCACAATTTCTCCGCGTCACTATAATTAGTGATAGCTGGCAGCGCCTTGAGGCATCGCAAAATGAAAACCCGGCTCGGAATAAATAGTACCGGACTGCTTATTGTATTACTTTAAGCGCTAATTTCTTTACCGGCGTTGGATAATAAGCCATGCAGGCAACACATTGCTCTGAAGGGTTTTTGTCTATCTCAAAATAAAACTCATCACCTTCTTTCAAGTCTTTAGGCAGATCGCAGGGATTGCTGATACCGAATGCATTTTTATAGGTTTTATTGGTTTGGGGATTGGTCCACGATGCCTCAACTAAAGAAGTGTCCAGGTTGCCTTCAATTAAGCTGAATGTATAATTGGAGCATAAGCCGGCAACCTCAAAACGGGCTTTGAGCTTATCGCTTTTGCCTGCAGGTGTTGCTTTGTTATGGCAGGAGATTGCTACTGTTGCAATAATAATAGTAAACAGGAGGATAGTTTTTTTCATAAAAAGTTTATTTAACGGTTATGTACAGCTTTTTACCGGGACTGGGATAGTAGGCTTCACATACTGCACAGGAATTTGTTTGGCGTGAAGATAAGTTGAAATAAAATTCATCGCCTTCTTTCAGGTTTGAAGGCAGGTTGCAGGGATTGGCAATTCCGAACGCGTTTATATAGGTCTTATTTGTCTGCGGGTTGGTCCAGGAAGCCTCAACCAGTGATGGATCAATATCTCCTTCTATTAATGTAAAAGTATAGTTAAAACAGATTCCTGTAGTTTCTAACCTGGCTTTATAGGGGAACTCATCAATGGCTTTTTCTTTCCCGCATTGAAAAGCCGATAAAACTAAGAGAGCGGATACCAAAAGAAAACAAAGTCTGAAAGATATTTTAAGCTGCATGGTACATGTTTAAGAGTAAGGACGTCAAAAATATTCCTGTCGCAACACTGCCGCCGTATAATTAGAACAATAAGTCGGCCTCTTATATAAACGGTAGCAATATGGATGCCATAAGTGATGCTGCAGCCTCCAAAAAATTAAAACCTCAAATGCCTGATGGTTTGCCGGTTCTCTATTAGCTGTCTTAACGATTGGACCCCTATTTTCAAATGATTCTCCACATAATTGGCAGTAACGCTCTTGTCGCTTTCCTCGGTTTTTACACCTTCGGGGATCATGGGTGAATCGCTTACCAGGAGCAGTGCTCCTGTTGGTATCTGGTTGTAAAAGCCTACCATGAATATAGTGGCCGTTTCCATGTCAACGGCATAGGCCCTTATCTTTTTCAGGTAATCTTTAAAAGGTTCATCATGTTCCCAAACACGGCGGTTGGTAGTGTACACCGTACCCGTCCAGTAGTCTGTTTTAGCTTCGCGGATGGTGGTGCTTACTGCTTTTTGCAAAGCAAATGCCGGTAGCGCCGGCACTTCAGGCGGAAAATAATCGTTGGATGTTCCCTCACCTCTTATTGCAGCAATGGGCAGGATCAGGTCGCCCACTTTATTACGTTTTTTTAAGCCGCCACACTTACCTAAAAATAAAACGGCTTCGGGTTTGATAGCTGTCAGCAGGTCCATTACGGTAGCCGCGGTAGGGCTGCCCATCCCGAAATTGATGATGGTAATATTTTCGGCTGTAGCACACTGCATGGGCTTACCTTCGCCAATAATGTCTACCTTATTCCATTCAGCAAACATGGTAACATAGTTGCTGAAGTTGGTCAATAAGATGTATTTGCCAAAATTCTTAAGACTTTCTCCTGTATAGCGGGGCAGCCAGTTTTCTACTATGTCCTGTTTTGTTTTCATTTATGCTAAATTAAACTTTTATTTTTGGACTGATGATTTTGATTGAATATCCCCGGCCTGATTTTAAGATCGAGCATCGGAATAACCAGCCCTACATCTTTGACAACATTCGCCGGAAATGGTTGCTGTTGCAGGATGAAGAATGGGTGCGCCAGAATTTTGTTCAGTACCTGCTGCAGGTGATGCGCTATCCTAAGTCGCTGATCGCCCTGGAAAAGGAAATTTATTTAGGCGAATTAAAAAAGCGTTTTGATATTCTTGTTTATGACCGGCATCACAAACCCTGGATGCTGGTAGAGTGCAAAAGCGCAGCCGTACCTGTTACTGAAAAAGTATTGCACCAGGTATTACGTTATAATATTTCCATGCCTGCAGAATACCTGGTTCTTACTAATGGTAATCATAATTATGGCTGGCAAAAAAAGGACGGACAGTTAATCGAAATAGCTTCACTTCCTGAATTTGCTGCTCACTATTAATTCCCTGCTACCCGGTGCATAAGTGTAAAATCCTTCACCGCTTTTTACGCCGAGTTTACCTGATGCTACCATATTTACAAGCAAAGGGCAGGGTGCATATTTGGGCTGACCCATTCCGTCAAATAGCACCTTCATAATAGAGAGGCATACATCAAGACCGATAAAATCAGCCAGTTGCAAAGGCCCCATCGGATGCGCCATACCCAGCTTCATGATAGTATCAATAGCTTCCACACTGGCCACTCCCTCATGCAAAGTATAAATAGCTTCGTTGATCATAGGCATTAAAATGCGGTTGGCTACAAAACCGGGATAGTCGTTGGCTAAGGCAGGTGTTTTTCCTAATTGTTTACTGAGCTCTGTAATGATGCCGGTTACATAATGGCTGGTAGCATACCCATTAATCACTTCCACCAATTTCATCACCGGAACTGGGTTCATAAAGTGCATCCCTATAACCTGTTCGGGTCGGTTTGTTGCAGCGGCAATGCGGGTAATAGATATGGAGGAGGTGTTGCTTGCCAGTATACAATCCTGTGGTGCTGCTGCATCAATCTGTTTAAATATTGCTATTTTCAGCGCTTCGTTTTCTGTAGCGGCTTCTACTACCAGGTGTGCAGCAGATACACCTTTTGAAATATCTGTTCCTGTTATGATATTTTGGAGTGTTGTATTTTTTTGTTCTTCCGTGATCAGCTCTTTTGCTATCTGCCGGTCAAGGTTTTTTAAGATCGTTGCGAGGGCTTTATCAAGCTGTGGTTGAGATACGTCAATAAGCGTAACATCAAAACCATGCTGTGCAAAGACATGGGCAATACCATTCCCCATAGTACCGGCGCCTATAACTGAAACATTTTTTATCATACAGGCAATTTAGTGAATAGAAAGGTAGGGAAAAAGCAGGAAAGTCAGAAAGTCGGGAAGTCCGAGGTCCGGAGTCGGAGGTCGGAAGCATTTTAGCTTTTGACGAATCCGAAGATTTACATGCTTATAGAAAACGTTATTGATAATACATCATTCGATCCGCCGTGGCGGATTTAGAATTAACCGGACAATTAAGCCTGAAAGCCCGCCTGCCAGACGGGCAGGGCTGACAGGATTATAAAAATAAGGGTAACCCTGTTAAAAAAACTCCGAAGGAGTGACATAAAGCATAGAAACCTGTAAAATCAGATGCGTTTACCCTGATAAAAGTTGCTGATCAGCTACATTATTTAACTAAGTTTGTAGTATGGCGAACAGTAAAAGCTGGGGATATATTGTTGTACTGCTGCTGATGGTGGCAGGCTTTATTTTTTTCAGGAATAAAAAGGAAACCCACCCCGGCGATCTTATACAGGCGGATACAGCAATTGTTAGCATTGATAAGCTTACCAGCGAAGAAGTGGTGGTGCCTTATGTAAAAAAGCATCAGAAACTGCCGGACTATTATATCACTAAAAATGAAGCGCGCAAAGGGGGATGGATCGCATCAGAGGGTAACCTTTGCGAGGTGTTGCCGGGTAAAGCCATTGGTGGAGATGTATTCAGCAATCGCGAAGGGAATCTGCCTTCTTCAGATAACAGGAAATGGTACGAAGCGGATCTGAATTATAAATGTGGCAGGCGAAATGCACACAGGCTGCTCTATTCTAACGATGGGTTAATATATGTAACACATGATCATTATAAAACTTTTGAACGGCAATGAAACAGGCGATATTTGATTTTGAAAGGATAGGTTCTATGAGCGATTTTTATCTCATTGCAAAGCGGGAGCTCAACCTGCCGGAACATTTTGGCAACAATCTCGATGCCCTGTGGGATTGCATTACAGGGGATATTGCGCTTCCTGTATCCATACAGTTTTTAAATATGTCGATGACGCAACTGGAAACCTTCGATAAGCTGATACAGTTGTTTGAAGATGCAGCTGGTGAGCTGGGCAATGATTTGCTGTTTGAGTATTACCTCAGGCCGGCGATGTAAACAGCTGCTTGAGACGTCCTTCGTCTCAAGCGTCTATTTTATCGCTTGCAGCGATATAAATACACCTCCCTTTTGCTGATCATTCAAAGCCTTGCTGATCATTATTGATCTCCAGCCAATAGCCATCAGGATCCTGTATCCATAGCTGCTGTATACCATCGGGCCGGGCAGTTACCGTGTCTTTTTTACCCCCGGCATCTTCCCAGCTGATCTTGTTCTTTTTTAAGATTTTAATGAACGCTTCAAGCGAAGGCACGCTAAAGCAAATATGATGGTTCTTATAGTATTCCTTTTTGGCCGGCGCGCCCAATATAAGGTGCAGCGATGTGTGCGGCCCGGTTTTAAGCCACACATGCTTTCCTATTTTAAAAGGCTCATCTATTTGCTCCAGGCCGATAATATTTTTATAAAAGGCAGCTGCACGCCCTAAATCCTGCACATATAAAGCCTGGTGGTTTAACACAGCTTTGGGCCTGGCCGTATCCTGCGCACAGGTTACGCATATCATCAAAAGGGCAAGTGTAAAGGTGAAAATACCTTTAAGCATAATGTATTATTTTTTCTTAAACAATTCGTCCTTATTCACCACTTTTACTTTGTCCCCGTCTTTTAAAGTCTGGCTGATCACGCTGTAAGGGCCTGTAACAATCAGGTCTCCTGCCTGTATTCCTTTGGTAACCTCTATATAGTTAATGTCCTGTATGCCTGTTTTTACCACCCGTTTTTTTACCACTCCATCTTTCATAACCATGAACACCACTTCTTCCATATCATTGTTTGCGCTTTCGCTTTCAGCGGCATCGGTGGTATTGGCTGCCGGGTTGTCTTTTTTAGCTTCAGCAATGCTTTTATCACTATCCTTTATACGGGCATTTACCGAGGCAATAGGCACCGAAATTACATTATCTTTTTGCCTGGTTTTAATGTCGGCTCTTGCGTTCATGCCCGGCCTGAAAGGAAACCTGTTTTTGCCACTTGCTTTGAGCAGATCCTGGTAAGATGATTTGTCGAGGCGTATCCTGACTTCATAATTGGTTACTTCGGTGCTGGTGGCTACTGTAGCAGATGATTTTACACTGCTGGCGATCTTGGTAACAATTCCCTTAAATTTTCTGTCGTTATAGGCATCTACTTCCACATCGGCCATATCCCCGATGTTCACTTTCACAATATCGTTCTCCCCTACATCCACCCTTACTTCCATACTGTTCATATCGGCAACTGTCATCATTTCTGTTCCGGCCATCTGTGCGGTACCCACAACGCGCTCGCCCTTCTCTATTTTTAGGGAAGATACAATACCGCTTATAGGCGCAACAATAGTAGCCCTGCTTAAAGTTTTATTAGCCGAATTAAGGCCTGTTTGCGAAGATTGAACTCCTGCCTGCAGGCTGCGGATATTTTCTAAAGCTGCATTATAGTTGGCTTTTGCCGAAGCCAGCGCAGCATCAAACTGCTCAAACTCAGCTTTTGATATCACTTTTTCATCAAACAGCTTTTTGTTCCTGTCGTACTGCTGCTGGGCCTGGTCAAGGGTGGCTTTCAGTGCTCCCTGGGCTGCTTTGCTGTTGGCTACGGTTGCCTGCGACTGGCTTACCCTTGCGGCCGCTTCGTCTCTTTGCAGGGCATACACATCGGCATATACCCGTGCCAGCACCTGTCCCCTGGTAACGCTGTCACCCTCAGCAACAGTAAGCTCTGTTACCTCGCCACTTATATCCGGGCTGATCTTTACTTCATACTCGGGGTATATTTGCCCGCTTGCCGTTACGGTTTCTGTAATAGACCGGGCTGCCGCCTTTTCTGCAGTAACAAGGACTGCATTTTTACCTTTATTAACATTCACCAAAACAATGAAAGCTGCCCCGATAACAGCCCCTCCAATGATCAATATTTTTTGCCAACGTTTGTTCACTTTTTGTATAATTTATAGTTCATAGTTGATATGATATGTCCGAAATTCACACATCGTATACCGTACATCTTATATCGTACACCGTATATCGTACATCATTCATACTCACAGTTTCAGCCCCAGCCCTTTGTAAAATTCCAGTAGTTTCATTTTAAACACATAATCGTACTGGGCCGACACCATATTTATTTTAGCCCTGAATAAATTATTCTGATTCAATATAAGGTCGATGGGTTGCAGCAATCCTACATCAAATCTCTTCCGGGCAAAGTCGTAAGCTTTTTGTGCCGACTCTACTGCTATGCGGGTGGCATTATATTTCTCTATAGCGGCCACTGCATTGGTATGCGCCTGGTAAATATCCTGTTTAAGGGTACGGGTATCCTGCTCTTTCAGCAGCTGCTGATTTTCTACATCCAGCTTTGCTTTTTGCCAGTTGATACGGGCCGCTCCGCCGTTAAAGATCGGAATGCTCAGCGCTATACCTGCATTCTGGCTAAAGTTGTTATTCAACTGCCGGAAATAAGTATTCCTGTCATATCCCACCGGCTGGCTAATGGGCGAAGTAACGGGGTAGTTGATACCATTTATATTTACGCTTCCAACAGGTATATCCACTGTTTGGAAGCTGCTGGCAATCCTTTTCTGGGCGTTGGAATAGCGGGAGTTGAGGCCGCCGAAAAATGACAGCGAGGGATATAAGCCCGCCCTGGCTATGGCCACATTTTTTTCACTGGCTTTCAGGTTAAGGTTGTTTATTTTCTGCTGGGGTAAATTTTCCAGCGCAGACTGATAAACAACAGCAGGGTCTAATGCTGATAAAGGCTCAACAGGAATAGATGCTACCGGGGGCGCTTCAATATCGAAAGGCGCATCGGCTTCAAGGTTCAGCAAAGCTTTTAATTGAAGCAAGGACAGGATGTAATTGGTTTGCGCCGTTATAAGGTTGGAGCTGTCAGTAGCATACTGTGTTTGCGTTTCTGCAAGATTCAGCTCGGGGAGGGCGCCGGCATCTACCTGCTTGCTGATCAAATTTACCTGTTCCCGGCTCTGCTCTACCTGTACTTTGCTGATATTGATCTGCTCCTTATTTAACAGCGCTGCCAGGTAGGCATTAGCTACATTGAGTGCCACGTCATTTTTAGCTTTTTCAAGCCTGGCAACGCTAGCCTGGGCCAGGTATTCATTAGCTTTTATGGTGTTTTTTTTACTGAACCAATTGAACAGATCCAGCCCCAGGTCCAATCCATGGTTGGCAAATAATATCTGGTTGGTTGTAAACTGGTTAGAGGTAGGATCAATAGAGCGTCCGAACTGGAACCCCGTGCTATGCTGGCTGCTGATCCTTGGATAAAGCGCCAGGGTGCTTTGATGGTGGGTAAGCTTATCAAAACGGGCCTGCACATCAGCCTGCTTCACCGATATATTGTTGGAAATTGCATAATCCACACACTGTTTAAGGTTCCATTTTTCCTGGGCCGGAGCAACCAGGCAGGAGGCACCTGCTATCAATACAACCAAAACCCTTTTCATAAAGTACTAAATAGTTAATGGTAAAAATACAATAGAATCAAGAATTTGTACATTTTTCTGATACAGTATCCTAAAAATTAAATATTTCCTGTGTGATATTGCCATAAACCGGCATAAGCTTTTTGGGCAGCCAGCAATGTTTCATGAGTACCGCATTCAGCTAAAACGCCGTTTTGCAAAACTAAAATAGTATCGCAGTTTTTAATGGTGGACAACCGGTGGGCTATGATAATGATGGTTTTATTCTGATTTCTATACCAGTCTAATGCCTGGCGGATTTGATTTTCACTGGCCAAATCCAGGTTGCTTGTGGCTTCATCCAGTATTAAAATTTCCGGTTCTCTGTATAAAGCTCTTGCTATAGCTAAGCATTGCCGCTGGCCACCGGATAAGCTTATTCCCTGCTCGTTGAGCAAGGTATTGTAATTGGCCGGCAGTTTTTCAATAAACTCATTGATGCCTGTTAGCTTTGAGAGAAAGAATATTTTCTGCATATCAGGTTCATGCGTTCCAATGGCTATATTTTCAATAATAGTACCGGCAAACAGGTCTGTATGTTGCGGCACAACTCCTATTATTTTCCGGAGGCTCTTATAACTTATATGTTGTAAGTCAAAATCTCCGATAGTAATATTTCCGCTTGTCAGCGGGTATAAGTTTTGCAGGAGGGACATTAACGTAGATTTACCGCTACCGCTTTCGCCAACAATAGCTGTACTATTCCCTTTTTTGATCAAAAGGCTAAGGTTGTTAAAGACCTGTATCCTTGTTCCGTACCTGAAGGAAACATTATTGAAAGAAATGTCTCCAATAAGCTCAGGAGTAAGCTCTACTTTATTTTCTGCTCCGGCTTCTGTTTCCAGGTCTATAATTTCAAATAGCCTGTCCGCCGCAATCAGCGCGTCTTGTATGCTTTTATTAGCCCCTATCAACGCCGTTGCCGGCCCGGTAAGGTACCCTATCAAAGCATAAAACGAAAGCAGCTCTCCTGGAGAAAGTTCTCCCTGCATTACAAAATAACTTCCTGCCCATAAAAGGATGATCGTAAACAAACGTGTGAAAAATTCAATGGCATTGCCGGTGTACATTCCATATATAGCTGTTTTATATACAGTGTGAAGTAACTTGTAAAACCTGTTTTCAGTTTTATTATTAGCATAGTTTTCCAGGCCCAGCCGTTTTATGGTTCCTGCGGCGTTCAGGCTTTCTACCAATTGTGTTTCCAGCTCGGCTCCGTCTTCCATTAATGTGCGCTGCCATTTTCTATTTATTTTATTACTGATAAAGTAAATCAGGGCGTATACAGGAACAATAAGCAGCATAATTACAGCCAGCTTCCAATAGTATAAAAACATCAGCCCAATGGAAAATCCAATTATAAGTGCATTTACAACTAATGAAAGTGATACGTCATTTACAAACATCCTTATTTTAACAGCATCATTTATGCGGCTGATGATTTCGCCGATGCGCATGGTATCAAAAAAGCGTTGTGGTAGTTTTAGTAGGTGTTTATAATAACTTAGTATAAGCCTTGCGTCTATATTTTGACCGGTTTGTAACGCAAAAAGCGATTTGTAGTAACCAATTAACAATTGAAATATGAGTATGATTATCATGGCAACACTTAGTAAATTCAATAATCTCAGGTTCTCTTCTACTAATACAAAATCAATTATTTTTTGTATATAGATGGATGTGGAAAGTCCGAGTATAGTGTACACCACAGCGCCGGCCAGGGCTTGCATCATTATAGCCCTATGAGGCTTTATCAGTTCCCAGAACCTTTTTATGTTGGAGGTCTTTTCGTTTCCACCTGCAAAGTTTTCATCGGGCATCATTAATACAATCACACTGCTCCATATTTCTTTAAATTCATCATGCCTTTTCTTATGCAGCCGTCCATCAGTAGGGTCCATAATTACGATATGCTTTTTTGTGGCTTTGTAAATAACAATGTAATGGTGCATCCCATTTTTTAATACCACATGTGCAATGGAGGGTAATGGTATTTTGAACAGGCTTTCAAACGGACCTTTAGCACCTTTGGCCTGAAAACCCAGCTTTTCAGCGGCCTCTATAAGTCCCAGCACGTTAGAGCCGTGTTTATCGGTGCCTGCGTACTGGCGTATGCGACTTACAGGTAGCTTTAGTTTATAAAAGGCAGCTATGGATGCCAGGCAGGCCGCACCGCAGTCGGTTATGTCTCTTTGTTTGATTTTTGTTTCGTTTTTCATAGGCATTACCCATCCCTTTTCCTGGGAGAAGGTTGTAAATGGGTTACTTCTGTGTAGTGTTTATTTATTTCGTCCCGGTGCAGCCGGGTTTAGCCAGTCATCTATTTTATCCCATAGCAATTGCCACAGCGTTCTTTCGGCTACTATAAAGCGGGCCTGTAATGTAAGTCCTTTTTTTAATGTGCCGGTAAAGCCGTTTTTCAGATGCAATTGTGTAGCATCAAAACTGCAGCGTACTTTAAAGATCGGTTGTTCGTTCACCAGCGAAAAATCGTTATCCATGCTGATAATCTTCCCTGTGAGGATACCAAAGTAATTGTAATCAAAGGCATCTACCTGGAACCTTACTGATTGCCCTGTTTTTAATAAACCTGCATCGCGCGTATTTACATAACACTCAGCAATAAGCGTGCTTTCGGGCGATATGGAAGCAATGGCCTGTCCTGCCTGAACCATGCTGCCTGCGTACAAATTGTTGATGCCCTGTATAATGCCGCTTACAGGTGCTTTGATCTCATAGTTCTTCTTATCTGCATGTATTTTGGAACGGGTAGCATTTAATTGCGACAATTCTGCTTCATAGTTTGCCAGTTCCTGCTGCCATTGGGCAAGCTGGTTGCGTTTCAGGGCATGATAGGCTGCCTGTAGTTTTTCATTTTCCACCTCCTTGTCGAAAGCTTCTTTGGGTGCTATTACTTTATCTTTTAATAGCATGTTGTTAATGTCTACTTCGTGCTGTACTTTTTTAAGCGAAGCCTGGTGATCTGCCAACTGGTATTGAAACCGGTTGAGCTGTTGTTTGTACAGCGGACTTTGCAAAACCGTAGCCTTGACCTCCTCCCAACCCCTTCCGAAGGCAGCGGCAGTTAAAATTTTCAGATCTTGTATAAACTGTCTGCGCTGATTGATGTCGTAGTTGTTGCTTACTGCCTGCACTGGAGACACATCATCCCTTATAGTGGCTATTACCATTCCTTCCTGCGCGGCCTGCCCTTCTTTATACCATACTTTTTCTACAATACCTGTAAGCGCCGGCCTTATTTCGGTACGCTCTGTAGAAGGGCGGGTGATGCCGGAGGCGCGGGTGGAAATGGTAGTGGTGATGAAGGGCAGTGCAGACAGGGCTGCCACTACCAGCAATAGTAAAAGCAGGTAGATAGCGGATGTGCGCTGCTTTTGCAGTGGAAATGTGTAAGAGGTATTGTTGTTCATTAGTAGCTATGGTGATAGTGGTTGCTATACCCCAAAAGTATCAGTATAACAAATTGAACAATATTGGGCAACTGCAAAAGATGTGGTATATACGTTCAAAAGCGCCTAACGCTTCACACAAAAAAAAGTTATAAAATAGAAGTGAGGAATGCAGTTTGCAAATTCGTATAGCTGAACCGCAGAGGTGATTTGATTTTTAACAATTTCAGAAATATTAAAAGTTTGGAGCAAGACTTATTGAGTTTCCGCTATTTTTTGGTAAGGAGTAAAGTATCTTTGGTATACAATATTTTAGCCAGAATACAATATGCTCCTGCTCCAAACAAAGTGACTTACTTTCCAAAAAAATCATTTAAGCCCGACTTAATGCCATTGGCAAAATTATTATGATATATTACCAAGTAAACAACTACTATCGCTATTGTTGCGATGAGAGATATCCATTTGTATTTCATAAAATTTTAATTAAGACTTACTTGTTCAGAATAAATTATTTTAACATTCAGGCAAATTAGGAGAGAAGTTTTTTTGCAATGCCATAAGTAGTACTTAAACCAAATGTAAACATGTGTAGCGTTGTCCATACCCAAGACCTGCCAATAAGTTCTGCTGCATCTCCCGGACCTCCTCCGCTTGTATCAATCCTTTCTATTTCAGATAACTCTACTACTCCGAAATTAGTCCAATTTTCTGATATCGTTGTTTTCATAATAAAATATTTTAAGATATTAAATGAAATCATTTATCCCTTTTTTAACCCCACTCTTAACTTTCTCACGGTTGTCATATAAATAAATAGCTAGCGGAAGCAGCCACCAGTAACCACCGTTAATGGTAGCTTTCTCATTTTCCGGAATAGGTAATAACTCCATTTTGTTTAAATCCATAGATTGCATCATAAGTTTTAATTTTAAAGTGTTTTCAAAATCTCGTCTTGGGTGTTTTTTCTACACGGGGCATACAGTGTTTTTCTTCCCTCATGGCGCGTCCGCCAATCCTTTGGTGTTGATCATCCAAAGCTGGTAAACTTCAGGTTATTAACAGCCCAGGAATTACCAGATCCTTGTATAGTAAAATTATATAACAGGGAATAATAAAACAACCCAAAATCCGTATAATTATATCAATTATTTATATAATACTAAACTTATGGCATCAAAATGATGCAGCCTTAGTGTCGGATATATTTTTTAGCCCCAAAAGTATTTTATCAGGAATACGAATGAATAAGCACCACAAAAATTCTGAAAATTTATTTGTGCGACTATTTGACAAAAAGTACTCCATATAAGTTGTAAGTAGAGTGAAGAAGTATTGTTAGTATTAAGTTATACCGGGTTTGTTTTAAAGAGGTAACATAGTAGATATTTAATATTATACCTCCTATGAAGGTCATTAAGACGTACAACCAATGATACCAATGCAATTGTGAAAAGATAAAACTCATTATAATAATGCATAATGCATCGTTACTAATACTTAATGAGTTTTTGAGCATTTTATAAAGAAAGAACTGAAAAAGTATGGTTTCTATTATTGGTGCAACAAAAACAGAAAGGAGAACTAATTCAAAAACTGACAGCCTCTCAAATGCATCATTATGTAATTGGAAAAAACTGTTATTTAAGTAATTAAAAAAGTAACCGTTACTAATTGAAAAGAAAAGAAAAAGAAAAAACTTTTTCCAGGTTTTTAGTTTATTCATTTTGACTTGATGGCAAAAGTTATTTCAAGCTATGATTAAAAGGAGTAACGTACGAGCTTTAGCTTTATACGTTACTCCTTGTGAAAAGGAAGGTGGTATTGTAAAACAAAAGCTAACTTTTAGTTGGCGGATTATAGGGACGCCCGTTCCACCCGTCAGATGCGCCCTGTTTTATCTCATCCCAGTTATCAATGATTTGTTTAACGAGCCAACTCCAAAATCCTTTTGAGCCACCCTCAACCTGCAGAACTTCGTTGTTATTAAGTTCTGTCAAACCATAGGTTGTTAAAATCATAATGAAAAATTTAGAATAATTTGTTTGTAAGATATTTACACCCTGAAGATATTATTTGTAGTATACAGGGTTTGTCCGTGCAAAGGATGCGGCACCATCAATAAATGCTTTATAGCCTCCTATAATAACATAGGTAATGTCATACCAAAATCCTCCACCGTCTATTTCTTTCATTTCATTTTCGTGCATAGGCATTAAAGCCATTTTGTCTAAATCCATAGATTGCATCATAAGTTCTAATTTTTAAGGTGTTTTTAAAATCTCGTCTTGGGTGTTTTTTCTACACGGGGCATACAGTGTTTTTCTTCCCTCATGGCGCGTCCGCCAATCCTTTGGTGTTAGTCATTCAA
>JASGDI010000069.1:0-33442 GCA_049841335.1 Niabella sp.
CTGGACAACCATACGCATGGTATCTGATACCAGGCGGCTCATCGGCAGTAACCTGGTTGAATCAATACTGGTATATAAATTCAGCTCGGGGTGTTTTTTGATAATCATTGCTACCTCTTCAAGTGAAGTATTCCCGGCTCTTTCTCCAATGCCATTGATAGTACATTCAATTTGCCTGGCGCCGCCCATCACCCCGGCAATGGAGTTGGCTGTAGCCAAACCCAGATCGTTGTGGCAGTGACAAGACAAAATGGCCTTATCAACATTAGGAACGTTATTGATAAGGTAGGTCATCTTTTCCTGGTACTGATTCGGAAGACAAAAGCCTGTGGTATCAGGAACATTTACAACAGTAGCACCTGCAGCAATTACCGCTTCGGTCAATTGAGCTAAAAACTGGAGATCGGCACGGCCGGCATCTTCTGCATAAAATTCAACATCCGGAACCAGGTTCCGTGCCAGCCTCACCGCTGCTACAGCACGCTCTATAATGTTTTCCCTGGTAGTATTGAACTTGTATTTAATGTGATTATCTGAAGAGCCAATGCCTGTATGAATGCGCGGACGAACGGCAGGTTTTAAAGCTTCAGCAGCTACTTCAATATCTTTTTGCACCGCACGGGTGAGGCCGGTAACGGTAGCATTTCTTATTGCCTTGGAAATTTCGTTTACAGACGTAAAATCCCCCGGGCTTGAAACGGGAAAGCCCGCTTCAATAATATCAACACCTAATGCTTCGAGCTCAAGAGCCAGTTTTATTTTTTCTTCCGTGTTGAGCTTGCAACCAGGAACCTGCTCTCCGTCTCTCAGCGTAGTGTCGAAAATGAAAACTTTGTCTTGTGCCATAATTTTGAATCGTTATGAATGAATAAATTGCGGTCAGATTTTTTAACGCGAAAATCACGTTGATAAAATCTGTCTATAAAAGTAAACAATTACTATCTTGTGTAAGAAACTATATTGTAAGCTGATTTACATCATATAAGTTTTGATTTTTTTTCTTATTTTATTGATTATCAATAATTAACAGGTATATAAATTACAATGCCCAGTAGAAGTACAGATGCCCTGTTTCAGTTGATCAAATCTCTTGAAAAGTCGGAAAAGAGAAACCTGAAGCTGTTTGTGAACCGTAATTCCGGTTCAGAAAGCCTCAAAAGCCTCCAACTTTTTGATGCGTTGGATAAAATGAACGAATACGATGACGCCCTGGTGCTGAAAAAAGCGCCCAGCATAAAAAAGCAGCAGCTTTCCAATACCAAAGCATTATTGTATCGCCAGATATTAAGCAGCCTCAGGGTGCTGAAAGATGAAAGGAACACAGATCTTCAGCTACACGAGATGCTGGACAATGCACGCATTCTTTATAATAAAGGACTTTATCATCAAACCTTAAAAATATTAGAACGGATAAAAGAGTTCGCAAGAACACATCATCAACTCACTTACCTGCAGCAGGCTTTATTTTTTGAAAAGAAAATTGAGGCCTTATATATAACCCGGAGCCTGCAAACACGCGCCGGTGAGCTTTCTGCCGAGGCTGATACAGTTAACAAAACTATTACGAATATTAATGCATTATCCAACCTTACTTTGCTCCTGTACGGCTGGTATATTCAAAACGGTCATGCCCGGAATGAGAAAGATCTGAAAACAGTACGGCAATTTATTGAGAGTAACCTGCCTGCTGATACCGGAAATTCTTTTTACGAAAAAGTTTACCTGTACCAGTCTTATGTCTGGTATGCTTATATCAAGCTCGACTTTTTGATGTATTACAGGTATTGCCAGAAATGGGTGGATGTATTTGAGCAAAATCCCAGGATGATAGAAACCGAAACAGCCATGTATGTAAAAGGAATGCATAACCTGATGAGCGCGCATTTTAACCTGCTGAATCATGATAAGCTGGCTTTATGTATTAAAAAGTTCAAGCATTTTGCTCAGTCACCGCTGATCCAGGATACAGATAATAACCGCATCATAACTTATGTTTATTTGTACACGGCAGTAATCAATCTACACTTCCTGGAAGGCACTTTTCACAAAGGAATAAAGATGGTCCCCTTCCTGGAGAAAATGTTAGTGGAGTATGCCCGTTATTTAGACCGACACCGGGTAATGGTGTTTTATTATAAGATAGCCTGCCTGTATTTTGGCAGCGGAGATAACGGAAAAGCTATAGATTATCTGAACCGGATCATCAATCAGAAAGATGACCTGCGAACAGACCTGCAATGTTATTCAAGATTGCTGCACCTGATAGCTCACTATGAACTGGGCAATTATAATTTACTGGAATACCTTATCAAATCTGTATATCGTTATATGGCTAAAATGGGGAACCTGAGCAAGGTAGAAGAAGAGATGTTCCGGTTCCTGCGCCATGCTTTTAAGTTTAACGAAAAAACTATTAAACCTGAATTTGAAAAGCTGCTGAACAAACTGAAAAAATACCAGAATCACCGGCTGGAATCCAGGGCCTTTGCTTACCTGGATGTAATCAGCTGGCTGGAAAGCAAAATATCAGGAATTAATGTGCAGGATGTGATCCGGAAGAAATACTTAAAGGAACAAAGAGAAAACAATAGTGACAAAAGCGGATAAATTAAACATTTAAACCGGAACTTTGATTCCGTTGAATGTACTCAAAAGAAAAAACGCTGCATAAGATCTTTGCAGCGGTTTTTTATCATTTTATTTTCAGATTATTTCAGCTTCATATCGCTGATAATACTTTGAATTTTGGCATCCAGCTTTGCATTTACTTCATCAAACTTATCCGGGCTTTCCAGCTTTTCCTTTACACTGAAGTAAAACTTGATCTTAGGCTCGGTACCGCTGGGCCTCGCGGATATCAGGGAACCATCTTCTGTTATAAACTGCAATACATTGGATCTAGGCAGGCTAATAGCTGATGTTTCTCCTGTTTGAACATTAGTGGCCGTACTGTTATCATAGTCCAATACGCTTACCACTTTAGTCCCACTGATCTCTTTAGGCGGGTTCTCCCTAAAGCCCTGCATCATGGCTGCGATCTGCTGCTGACCATCCATTCCCTTTTTAGTAATAGAGATCAGGTCTTCTTTATAAATTCCGTACTTAACATACAATTCAAGCAGCTTATCGAACAGCGTTTTTCCTTTATCTTTTTCATAGGCGGCCATTTCGCATAACAGGGCTACAGCACTTATAGCGTCTTTATCCCTCACTTTATCGCCTATCATCAGGCCAAAGCTTTCCTCACCGCCAACAACATAATTTTCCTTTCCTTCTTTCAGCCTTATCATTTCGGCAATCCACTTGAAACCCGTCAGCACCCGGTAGCAGGTTACCCCGTTTCCTTTCGCAAGATCATCGGCCATGCCTGTTGTTACAATGGTGGTAATGATCATATCATTGGGTTGAGTAATACCTTTTTCTTTCCGGGCTTCGAGCAAATAATTAAAGGCCAGCACAGCCGTTTGGTTACCGTTCATCAGTACCCATTCGCCCTTATTGTTTTTGATACCAATACCCACACGGTCTGCATCAGGATCAGTTCCCAGCAAAATATCGGCATCCAGATCCTTTGCTTTTTGTAAACCAATGCTCATGGTATCTTTTTCCTCAGGATTAGGATAGGACACCGTAGGAAAGTTGCCGTCAGGAGTCTTTTGTTCCTCCACAATATGTACATTTTTAAACCCGAATCTTTCCAGCACCTGTGGCACCAATGTAATGCCCGTTCCATGAATGGGTGTGTAAACAATTTTAAGGTCGCTGTGTTTTTCAATCACTTCGGGGTACACACTCAGCCCTTTTACCATTTCGATATACTTTTCATCTATATCTTTTCCTATAATGGTAATGTTGGCTTCTCCCCCGCTCCACTTTACATCATCAACAGAGTGTATCTTTTCAACTTCCCCGATCACATTTTTATCATGAGGCGGAACCAACTGGCCGCCATCATTCCAGTAAGCCTTGTAACCATTATATTCTTTAGGATTATGTGAGGCGGTACACACTACACCGCCCTGGCAACCCAGGGTCCTTATAGCAAAAGAAAGCTCCGGTGTAGGACGGAGGCTTTCAAATAAAAATACCTTAATACCGTTGGCAGCAAAAACATTGGCAGTAGTTTCTGCAAAAAAGCGGCTGTTATTGCGACTATCATGGGCAATAGCTACTTTCACTTCACCATCGGTTGACTGCTTTAAATAATTAGCATAACCCTGTGTAGCCATCCCCACCGTATATTTGTTCATACGATTGGTGCCCACACCCATGATGCCCCGGAGGCCTCCTGTTCCAAATTCAAGATTTTGATAGAAAGAATCAGCAAGCTCGTTTGGGTTATCAGATTGTAATTTTCTGATCTCGTTTTTAGTATTTTCATCATAATTGCCCAGCAACCATTGATCTACTTTTTGTTGAATTGCACTATCCATAAAAGTTTATTTAGGTGTTGAAGATACTAATGTTACACCTTAATGCAAAGTAAAGATTTATTCATTTTTATGAGGTTGGCAGCGCATACAGTTCATCAAAATTGCCACAGTTTTACCCCGCTAAAACAGGGCTGGTTGTGCCATATTACTTATGGCATTCCCCATAAGCGTCCATAATTATCTATTTTCTCCAGCGTATATCATTCCACTGCAATACTATCAATAGCTTCCTTAAATAATTGAAAAGAACGCTCCTTTTTTTGCTGGTCAAATACCTGGGTAGCGATCATTATTTCCTGTACACCTGTGGCTTCCAAAAAACCGGAGAGATGGCGGGCAACGGTATTTTTATCGCCGATAAAAGAATTAGCAAGCATCTGCTTTACCCCATATTCCTGCTCCGGAGTCCAGAGAAACCGCAATTCCTCCGGATCAAAAGGTGGTTGCAATGGTGCCCGTTCATTGGTAAAAATACCCATGAACATTTTGTATAAAGAAGTGGAAAGAAAGGCAGCTTCTTCATTTGTTGCAGCAGCAATTACGTTTACACAAGCCATTGCATAAGGTTGCTGTAACACACCTGAGGGTTGAAAATACTCCCGGTAAATAGAAAGGGCCTGCATTAACTGCGCCGGGGCAAAATGCGCCGCAAAAGCATAAGGTAATCCTAATTGTGCAGCCAGATAGGCGCTGTCTGTGCTTGAACCCAGTATCCAGAGAGGTACTTCCACTCCTTCGCCTGGCAAAGCCCTGACTTTGGCCCCGGCATTTTCAGGACTGAAATAGGTTTGAAGCTGTTTAATATGTGTCCTGAAATCATACGGTGCATTAACAGGGCTATTGCGAATGGTCATAGCTGTTAAGCCATCTGTACCGGGTGCGCGCCCCAGGCCCAGATCAATTCTACCGGGATATAACGAGCCTAAAGTGCCAAACTGCTCCGCAATAATTAACGGGGAATGATTGGGTAACATAATGCCCCCGGAGCCTACACGAATAGTAGTGGTGCCTCCCGCCACGTAGCCAATTAAAACAGATGTAGCGGCACTGGCCACGCTTTCCATATTATGATGTTCTGAAAACCAGTAACGCGTATAGCCCTGGCCTTCTGCAAAGCGGGCAGTTTGTAAACTTCTTGCAAAGGTTTGCTGAAGGGTATCATCCTGGCAAACCGTTGCCAGGTCTAATACCGAATATTTTATTTTACCCGGAACGGAATGAATCATAAACGTATTATTAAGAGGCCGTTTTCGTCTTCAGCCTTTCGGTTTTCTTAGCCTGCTCCCTTTTGGCAAGGTTAATAAAAAATACACTGCATAAAATAACAGCCAGCCCCAGTAGCTGCATGGGGGTTAAACGATCGTGATTGATCCATACACCTAACAGAACAGCCACTAAAGGGTTTACATAAGCATAGGTGCTTACCTGAGCCGGGCTTCTTACACTTAGTAAAAATACATAGGCGCTATACCCAATGATAGAACCAAAAACAACCAGGTAAGCTGTTGCCATCCACGCCTGTACCGGGATCTGCGACCACTGAACAGTAGCAAAATCTTTATTGAACAAGCCTACCAGTAAAAAAGCAAATCCTGCCGCAAACATCTGCCAGGCAGCGTTTACTGATTGGGAAATATTACGCACTCTGTATTTTGAATATAATGAACCCAGAGACCAGCTGATATTTGCTGTGCACAGTACCAGTAAAGCAACGAAAGTGCTGCTATAACCGGTAGCCGCCATTTTCTCATAAAATAACGCGATAACACCTAACAGGCCAATAGCTACCCCCAGGAGCGTAAATTTGTTACTGAAATTTTGTTTCCAGTTTATTTTATCCAGCAATAAGAACCACAAAGGCGCCGAAGCCAGGAAAATAGCAACAAACGAGCTGGGCAAAGACTGCTCTGCCCATATTACCGCACCGTTTCCCAGAAAAAGCATCAGCACACCACTTATAGCCGAAGGCAGCACAGCAGCTTTATTCCAGATCTTTTCCCGGCGAAAAGCCACCCATACCAGCATTATTATTCCCGCAACAAAAAAGCGTACAGCACCTAATATAGCTGGCGGCATGCTTTTAACAGCCATTTCAATAAAGAAATACGTTGATCCCCAAATAATGTAAACAGCGGCAAAAGCCAGTATAATCAATACAACTGATGGTTCCTTTTTGTTCATAACAACTATAAGCAAAGGCTTATTATACCCTATCCTAACAAATGCAAAGTAAAATGGTTTACAAATATTCCTCCATTAGTTTTTTATGATTTTCTCAATATATCTTACCCTACATTTCCCATGAACATTTATTATTGTTTTGGGCCATGGGGAACTTCCGTAAAAATTTTTCATTCATTCTTTGTGTAATTTATGAATAAAAAATTTCATGTACGTTTGTAGCCAATTATTTAAAAAGCATGAAGAAACGGTCCTTTTTTTTTATAGCGATTGTATTTGCAGCCGGCATTATTGGTTGTAATGATCATAAAGGGAGAAGTACCTCCCACCAAACAACGACGGATAATACTATCCCTGCCATCAGTTTATCGGTTATTAAAGCCTACCCGCACGATACATCTTCATTTACACAGGGGCTCGTTATTTATAAAGGCCAATTATATGAAGGAACGGGTGGCGATGTAGATAGCCCTGTAAGCAGTAAAAACTCTCATCTTTTTAAGATAAACCTGCAAACGGGGAAAGCCGAAAAAGAATTAGCGCTGGATGAACACTTCTTTGGGGAAGGCATTACTATTTTTAATGACACTATCTATCAGCTTACATGGACTGAACGAAAAGTGTTTGCTTATACGGTTTCAGACTTTAAAAAGATCAAAGAATTTGATATCAACACCGAGGGCTGGGGGATTACCCATAACGACAAAGAATTAATTGTAACAGATGGTACCGGGAATTTATATTTCTATGAACCCGGTACTTTCAGGTTGCTGCATACACAATCCGTAACATACAATGGTGAATTAGCCTATAACCTTAATGAACTTGAGTATATTGATGGCTTTATCTATGCAAATGTGTGGCAACAGCCTTATATCTTAAAAATAGATCCCAACAATGGGTTAATAGCAGGAAGGATAGATATTTCAGCTATCTGGGAACGTGCAAATGGCAAAGAGCCCAACAATGTACCCAACGGTATCGCTTATGATGCTGATACCAAAAAGATCTATATCACCGGTAAGAAATGGCCTGAATTATACGAGGTGCAGTTAGGACAATAATACCTTCCGCAGTAAGTACAGACTTAATATTATTTTGCCCGGACAACATAAATAACCGAGCAGCATTGCTGTACATTGCCAACAGCATTAATATTGGATGCCAGGCCGTGCAAACCGGCGCTGACATAGTTGATCTTACCGGTTTTGTATTTGCTGCTCAGCATATCCACATAAAAGCTGTCGAACCACATCGGCAGCATCCGGGCAATCTCTAATCCATGCTGCTCCATTAGCGTCTGCATTGCTTTTGGAGAGAAATGATACAAATGCCTTGGCACATCATAGCCTGCCCAATATTTTCCATACACCCGGGCATCCTTAGTGGTATAATTAGGTACCGCAATAAATAATACACCGTTTTTTGCCAGCAGCTTTTTCATTTGCTCCACATACTCATGCAAGGCATGTACATGCTCCAGCACATGCCAAAGCGTAACAGCATTGAAGCTACCGGAATCTAACGAAAACAAAAGATGGGAAGGATTAGATTCTACACCATATTCCGTTCTTGCCAGTTCCCTTGCATCGGCGTCGGGCTCAAGGCCAGACACCCGCCAGCCCTGCAACCGCATCGTGTGTAAAAAAGTACCCGTTCCACTGCCAATATCCAGTAAATTGCCTGTTTGCAGCCCTGTATATTTTTTCACTACAGCAGCTTTTTGCTTCATGGTACGAACGCGTACCTTTTGGTATAAGCGGTTGATTAACCCTTTATTTGTATTGGTATGCGAAATATAATCTTCTGATTTGTAGTATTGGCCGATCTCTTCCAACACCGGCACATCCTGCGTCAATCTCAGCGTACAATCATTACAGTGAACTACTTCAAACTCCTTTCCGCTAACAGTGTAATCTTTTACATTGAAAACAGGCTGCAGGTTGTCTGACTTACAAACAGGACAATGCGTATAATGAATAACTGGCATTAGTTAAATACTTAATATCCGTACAGCGATCCTTCACCAGGCTCAGGACGACAGTACGGACGGGGTGAGGTTAAACGGCAAAACTGGTTCCACAGCCGCAGGTGCTGCTGGCATTGGGATTGGAAAAGGTAAACCCACGGTTATCCAGGCCTTCGCTCCAGTCTATTTCCATTCCGGCTAAATACAGCTCATGAGATTTGTTAATAATACAGGGGATACCCTCTATTTCAAACTCCTTATCATTACCCTCTTTGGCATCAAAACCTAAAATATAACTCATGCCGCTACAGCCACCACCCTTTACTCCTACACGTAGGTACTGTGCTTTATCAAAGCCAGGTTCATTCATCAGTCTTTTTATTTCTTTTACAGCTCCGGCTGTTAATGTAACCGGGCTGTTGGCTATAGTAGTTTCCATAATGCAAAATTAATTAAAACGAATCTATTATTATGTCATCGTTCAGTAACCTGGTCAGACCATGTCATATCATTGCACTTTCTCAAACTTTTGTATGCGGTTTTCCAATATGTCGCATAAGTAAATATTTTCCTCATTGTCAATAGCCAGGTCATGATACCAGGTATCAGAGCCATCATAGCTGCCGCTTCTTCCAAACCTTGCTTCAATTTTTCCCTCACTATCCATAACCAATACATCAGAGCCACGATGTTTGATTTTCAAAAAACTAAAATCGTCAGCAGCAATCAGCTTTTGATGCTTTGCATCAAAAAATACAGAGCAAATGGCACCAAAAGATTTGTCTGTTATTATTTTGATAAGTTTCCCGTTTGAGTCAAATATCTGTATCCCGTTATTTTCCCTGTCTGCTACGTAAATATTTTCTTTATCATCCAAACTAACCGCATGTGGAATAGTAAATGCTCCTGGCTCACTGCCTCTTATGCCCCACTCAAACAAATATTTGCCTTGTGGAGAAAATTTTACAACCCTGCTATTACCATACCCATCGCTTACATAAAAAGAGCTGTCTTTTGCAATGGCAATGTCTGTGGGCTTATTAAAATGCACACTGTCGTTACCCGCAATACCCGCAACTCCGAGCTTCATTACAAGTTTTCCATCATGAGTAAATTTAAAAACCTGATGAAGCCCTACATCGGTTACCCAAATATTATTTTCCCGATCTACTGTTAACCCATGTGGCATAACAAACAAATTGCTGCCCCAGCTATTTATCAGGGCGCCATTGTATTTGTTAATAATTAAAACAGTATTGGAGGCAATTGGGTTACGGGGTATCGGGCCAAGTAAAGGCCATTCTCTTTCCCCCCTTTGAAAAATAATAATGTTCTGACCTGTATCAATCCCAATACCTACAGGATTACCCAGATGAATATTATCAGGTAAATGGAGCCAATCTTTTACAAGCTTATACTTGATGGCCGGAATACTTCCCACTCCTTTTTTAACAGGCTGCAAAAAATAAGATAAAATGAGGAGTGCTATTAAAACTACAATAGCGCTCCCTGCTTTTTTTAACATGTAACAAATATACAGCCAGTAACGATGGTAATTACACTGGTCAGACCAGGTCATTTATCAAACTTCTTCCTCAGTGCATCCAAACTCGACTGGAAGCTATTCTTTGACTTATGGTTTACAGCAGTGCCTTTAGGTATAGAAGTCTTTGACCTTTGCTCTGCCTTATTCTCCTCTTTCATGCTTAATGCAATACGTTTACGGGAAGCATCCACTTCCAGCACTGTTACCATTACTTTCTGATTCAGTTTTACCACTTCATTGGGATCGCTTACATATTTATTGGCTAAATGGGAAACATGCACCAGGCCATCCTGCTTTACACCCACATCCACAAAAGCGCCAAAATTGGTAATGTTGGTAACAATACCCGGCACTTTCATCCCCGGCTTCAGATCATCCATAGTGGCTAAACCTTCGGCAAAGCGAAACTCTTCAATCGTATCACGCGGATCACGGCCCGGCTTTTCCAGCTCCTTCAAAATATCTTCAATAGTGTAAGTCCCAGCCGTTTCACTGATAAAATCGCGCGGGTTTATCTGTTTCCTCACATCGGGCTTTGCAATAATATCGTTTACAGTGCAATGCAGCTTTTTTGCCATTTCTTCCACGATCCCGTAGCTTTCCGGGTGCACCGCAGAATTATCCAGGGGGTTCTCTGCATTAGGTATGCGCAAAAAGCCGGCACATTGCTCATAGGCTTTGGGCCCAAGCATTGATACTTTAAGCAATTCATTGCGCGATGTAAATCCACCGTTCTTATTACGGTATTCTACAATATTTTTTGCTGTTGTTGATGTAAGGCCGGATACATATGTCAGTAAATGTTTACTTGCGGTATTTACATCAACGCCCACATAGTTTACACAGCTTTGCACTACGTTGTCCAGACTATCTTTCAGGCGGTTTTGATTTACATCGTGCTGGTACTGGCCTACACCAATACTCTTGGCATCTATTTTTACCAGCTCACTTAACGGGTCTAACAAACGGCGGCCAATGCTGATGGCGCCACGCACGGTAACATCTTCATCAGGAAACTCTTCTCGCGCTACTTCGCTTGCAGAATAAATAGAAGCGCCGCTTTCGTTTACCATAAAAATGGAAACAGGTTTGCCAAAGTCTATACCTCGTGCCAGCTTCTCTGTTTCCTTGCTAGCGGTACCATTACCATAGCCAATGGCTTCGATATTATATTTAGCCACCAGGTCTTTAATAGTAGCAATAGCACCATCCCACTCATTTTGAGGTGCATGAGGATAAATGGTTACGTACTTCAGGAAAGTTCCGTTTTCATCCAGGCAAACCACTTTACAACCCGTTCTGAAACCCGGGTCTATAGCCAGTACCCTTTTGCTTCCCAAAGGTGAGGCCAGTAATAGCTGGCGCAGGTTCTCAGCAAACACACGGATCGCCTCCTCATCGGCAGCGGTTTTACTGCTCATACGAAACTCTGTTTCTATTGCAGGTTTAAGTAAGCGGCTGTACGCGTCTTCTGTTGCCAAAGCCACTTCCTGGCCTGTTTCGCCAGAAGATTTTACAAATACATTTTTCAATTCGCCAATAGCCGAATCTTTTTCGATAGCAATATCCATGATCAGGAAACCCTCTTTTTCTCCACGCCTGATCGCTAAGAGCCGGTGCGAGGGACAATCAGCCAGGGGCTCTTTAAAGTCGAAGTAATCACGGTACTTCTGTGCCTCTTCAGTTTCCTTTTTTGTAGTCAGCACGCGCGCGGCAATAACAGCATTTTCCTGGAACATAGAGCGTACCAGCGTTCTGGCCTGCTCGCTTTCAGATATCCATTCGGCAATAATATCCCTGGCGCCCTGCAAAGCTTCTGCTTTGTCTTTTACCTGCTCATTGATAAAGGTTGCTATTTCTTCTTCAGCAATATTTTTATCCTGCGAAAAAATTAATTGTGCCAACGGCTCCAGCCCCTTTTCAATAGCCACAGTAGCCCTGGTTTTACGCTTGGGCTTATAGGGCAGGTAAATATCTTCCAGCTCTGTGGCAGAGATACAATTTTCGATGCGCAGCTTTAATTCAGGCGTAAGTTTACCCGCAGCTTCTATAGTCTTTACCACAGTGTCCTTACGCTTGATCAGCTCATCGTAATACTTGATCTTATCAATTACATTACCTACCTGCACTTCATCCATATTGCCGGTGGCCTCTTTTCTGTACCGGCTGATAAAAGGAATAGTGGCCCCTTCTTCGTGCAATTGTTGCACATTGGTTACGTTCTTTACAGGCAGCGATAAATCGGTAGCTATTTGCTGTATATATTTTAAATCCATCTTTAAATTTTAAATACCGGTAAATTACCGGGATGCAAATGTAACAGCCTGAAAAAAACAAAAAAATATTTTTTGAAAGCAGTTTTCCCCATATTGGTTTCAGGTTACTGGATGCTAGTTTCAGGTTACTGGATGCTGGTTTCTAGATTGTGTAGACTCTTGAATATTGATTTATTGAAAATTGATTATTGAATATTTCGCGCTTGTTGTATAGAATATCCGAACACTCAATATTCAATGCTCAACAATCAATGCTCATAGAGTTAAAAGTTTCAGGTTCCAAGTTCAAAATTTGCGTTATTCAAGACACTAGATCTTAGTCCTTATATAATAGTACTTGGACGTTAGACAGTAACCAGCGACCAGTATCAAGTATTCAGCATAATGTACGATATACGATGTACGACATGAAAGCGTAAAGCCAAAAGCTGGAAGCAGAAGGCTCAAACAACGTTATCAGCAACCAGTAACTAGCATCCATCATCGAAATATTAAATCCCAAACTTATTCATACACAATTTCCGCATCCCCTCCAACCGGGAAACCCTGGCAGGTGAGCACCCGGCCTTTAGCAATTTCATCATCGGTCAGCACTTCGTTATAAGCCATCCATATTTTACCGGAGATGCAGGTAGCTACACAACTTCCACAACGGCCTGCTTCGCAGCTATAAGGTACCGCAATTTTTGCTGCTTTTGCCGATGCTGTAATACTTTGGGGATATTGCACCTTCACCGTATGTATTTGGCTGCCCACATGCAATGTAACCCAATGCGGGTCCTTATCGGGAGGTGCCAGTAACCTGGCAGGAGGCAATGGGTTGAAATCTTCCTTAAATATCTGCGCATTATCAATACCATTGTTTCGCAAAGAAATGGTGGCCATCAGCATATAATCGAACGGGCCGCAAATATAAAACAGGATATTGCTCTTGTCTATACCACTAAAATTTTTATCAATAAGATGCGTTAACAGCCAGTGACTGAGCCGGCTTCGATATACATCCAGTTTATAACTATACATAAAATGGATATGGAACCGATGGCTATATACGTCCTGTAAGTGTTTCACTACTTCAAGAAAAATGGCTTCAGATTCGTTGCGGTTACTGTAAAACAGGAATATCTTCTGCTCCGTGGTAAGCAAAAGGGTTTTGATCATGGAAAAACAAGGCGTAATGCCACTTCCTGCTGCAAGAAAGCAAAATATTTTTCCTTCCGTTTTTTCAGGAAGGACAAAAAAACCACTGATACCGGATGTATATAATATATCGCCTGGCTTTGCTTTATAAACCAGCCACCGGGAGAACTCCCCGTTATCCAGCTTTTTTACTGTAACAGCCAAGGGTTCGCCCGCAGCAGGCGACGAGGTAATGGAATAAGAGCGACGCTGTTCCCCGCTCTTTGTATGAAATATAAATGTAATAAACTGGCCTGGTTTATAGCGCGGCTGCCAATCGTCTAAAGGTTTTAATATTAAAGTACGGGCATCAGGTGTTTCTACACTCACCTTAGTCACTTCCACTCTCCTGATAATATTGGTATCCATTGCAGGAAGATACGTTAAAATGCAAATGTTATTGCCTGAGCCACGCCCTGGGATCTATATTACGCTCTTCGATCATTAAAATAAAGTCAAGCTTACCGCTGCCGGTTTCCTCATCGGCCGCAACAGTGCCGATCGTTTGCCCGCGTGTTACAACTGCGCCCCTGCTCACACTAACGGAAGCAAGATTACTATAGGCGGTAAAATACTTACCATGCCTTACTACAACAAAAGACGTTCCGCCAACCTTTGAAACGCTCACCACTTCTCCATTAAATACAGCCCTGACAGCCGCGCCTACCTGTGCAGTGTAAGTCACCCCCGGGTTATCACCAACAATATCCGGACCCACCCCTTCAATTTTATAACGGCCAAAGCCCAAGGTGATCACACCATCAACAGGCGAAGGTAATTTACCACGGTTTTGAGAAAAGTCGCTGTTAAGTGCAATATCGTCTGCCTTATAATTCAGGTAGCCTCCTTCAGGAGGTTTATTAGGCGCCGCAGCTGCCGGTGGTGGTGGCTCTTTAGCTCTTGCTATGACAATGGGGTCTGCATTTGCGATAATAGGATTACCGGATGTAGGCACATTACGAACAGTGCCCGTTTTACCTGCATCCACCGGGGCAAATTTCAGTTCTCTGGAAGGTACAGTAGGAGCTGCTTCTTCTGCCTGCGGCACCGGTGCCGCAGAAGGTGTAACTGCTTTTGCCCCGGCCAGGGCTTTTTCTGCTTCCAGTGCCCTTTCACGGGCCCATGCTTCCTGCCGAGCCTTGGCTTCTGCCACTGCCCGCTGCCGGGCCTCTTCCTGTGCTATCTTTTTCGCCTCTGCAATCTCCTTTCTAACCACAGCAGCAATACCGGCCTTAAGCTGCTTATCTTCCTGCTGCTTTTTGACGATCTGTTTTTGTAAAGAACCTGCCTGGGACAGCAATATCTTTGCTACTGAATCCTTCTCCGTCTTTTGCTGCTCCAGCACATTGTACTCATTGGTCCTGGATTCTAGCGCTCCTTTTTTCTGTTCTTTACTTACAACCTGTTGCGAGTAACGTTTGTCAATAAGATTGCGTGTTTTAACAATATCATCCATCTGTTTTTCACGATACCCCCGGTAGCTCTTTAAGTAAGCTACGCGCTTTACAGCATCGTTAAAGCTATTAGCCGAAAATATAAAATTGAGATAATCGTAGTTGCTCCGGTTCTTATAGGCGTACACTACTGTTCTTGCATAGTGTGCCTTTAATGTATCCATTTGGTTTTTAAGGCGCTTTATTTCGATAGCACTGTAATAAATATCATCATCTATAAGCCTGATCTCTTTCCCTATATTATTAATATACCTTTCCTGCACTTCTATTTTTTTATTAAGCGCCGCCAACTGGTGCAGGTTGTTGGTACTTTGCCCTTTTACAGCATCATAAGCTTCCTGTATTTGCCTGAGCTCTAGCTGCAGCTTCCTGCGCTCTTCTTCCATTGCTGTTTTATCGCTGGTTTTTTGGGCCGATACTGCTGATCCGGCAAACAATAAGCCCAACAATACAGCCATAGCTAAAGGATGGGAGCCAAAACGTTTCTGCCTGGCGGCCAACAAAAATGATAGTAGTACTGAAGCCGGGTATATCATATTTTAGCCTGTGTTATTACTTTTGAGTATATCCTGATGGTACTGAAAACGGAGTGCTTACCTGCCCGTCAAATTCATAAGATCTGAAATCAAGCTTTATGGTAATATTGGTTTTATAGTTTACGCCAATATCCCTGCGTGTAGAAAAATTACGTCCCGCAACATTTATATAATTATTATACGCCAGCAGTGCGCTCCTGTTTTTAGAAGGATCTGTATCACTCAGCTTACTTACCGAAGGTAAATAACCTGGCATTAAAACGGTGAGCAGATTTTTGAAATTTGCATCTTGGGAAGTAACAATATAATTAGTTCCTTCTTTAGTAAAGCTGGCATCGTCTTTATTTACGAATACGGCATTACCAATCAGCAGGTTCTGCAATGTAGTAAAATCTACAGGCAGGCCAATTTTATCCTGCAGGTAAACCAGGCTGGTAGCTATATACTCTTTTTGGAGCTTATTCAGGATCTTTACAGAATCTTTCGTAACTAACGCACGCACCCCTTCAAAACCCAAAAGACCTGCAGATAACCAGATGGCTTCATCTTTTTTCATCACCAGCTTGGCGCTTACGCTTTTCCCATTACCTTTTCCATCATCAAAGTCCACATCTACCTTCCCTGAAAAAGTTTTGAAATCAATATCGTTCACTTTAGAAAGTACAGATGCCGCCGTTTCTTCTTCCGCGGCAGGCGCAGCGGCTGTATCAACTACAGGAGGCTGCTTCCTTGCTTTTTTACTGGCACTGCACGATGCGAGCACCACTACCGTAATTATAAATACTAATTTTTTCATGTCTTCCCTACTTTTTATTGCTTCCCCGTATGCCCAAAACCTCCTGCCGCGCGCGCTGTTTCTTCAAGCGTATCAACAGGTACCCAGGTTATCATCTCCACCTTTTGAATAACCATTTGAGCAATACGATCGCCGTTGTGAATAGTTTGGGGCTCACTGGATAAATTAATTAAAATAACTTTTATTTCTCCCCTGTAATCCGCATCAATTGTGCCGGGCGTATTAAGGCAGGTTAAACCCTGTTTAATAGCAAGCCCGCTACGCGGTCTGATCTGAGCCTCAAATCCACTGGGTAATTCAATGAATAAACCTGTCGAAACCAGGGTCCTCTCCAGGGGTTGTAATACTATATTTTCTGTAATAGACGCTCTTAAATCCATTCCGGATGCACCGGAAGTAGCGTAAGATGGTAAAGCGTGCTGCGATTGATTTACAATTTTAACTTCTAATTGTGCCATAGCGGCAAAGATAGCCTGTTGAGGTAAAATGCCGGGTGATAAGTTGAAATGTTAACAAGTTGACAGGGATGTAAATAATGCATTATCGCTGCACTTTTATCAAATTACAGGCATTTAAAAAAATTAACGGTCCGTTAAATTTTCCACATACAAAAAGTGCTATCAAAAATCTCCCTCAGGAAAAGGCCGGGCAATTACATTTATACCTTTTTCAATAACACCGAAGCATAAGCCACCAGCCCCTCTTCCCGGCCTACAAAGCCCATGTGCTCAGTAGTGGTTGCTTTAACAGAAACATCATCAACTGTAATGGCACAAATACCGGCAATTGTTTCCTGCATTTTTGCAACATAAGGTTTTATTTTCGGTTCCTGTAAAGTAAGAGTGGAGTCAATATTTACAACGTCATACCCTTTTTCTTTAATAAGATCCATACAATGTTTTAATAAAATTTTGCTGTCAATATCCCGATACTTTTCATCGGTATTGGGAAAATGAAGACCAATATCGCCTAAAGCCAGTGCACCCAGCAAGGCATCACAGATCGCGTGTAATAAAACATCAGCATCGCTATGGCCCAGTGCCCCTTTTGTATGAGGGATTAAAACACCCCCGATCCATAAGTCACGACCTTCCACTAACTGATGAAAATCAATACCACTGCCAATTCTGAAACTCATAATAAACGATTTGCGGCTAAGGTAAGCCCAAAATACTTTAAACCGCAAGGTTTAGTTATTTTTGCAGCTATGAACATTGAAGAGCTCTACGAGGTTTATTTACAATATCCAAATGTGCAGACAGATACGAGGAAATTAAAAGCAGGAGATATTTTTTTTGCACTGAAAGGCCCCAATTTCAATGGTAATGCTTTCGTAAAAAGTGCGTTGGAAACTGGCGCGGTATATGCGATCATAGATGAAAAAGAGTTTGAGGTCCCGGGAAAAACCATTTTGGTAAACGATGTATTGGCTACCCTGCAGCAACTGGCCCATCACCATCGCAGGCAGTTTTCCATCCCTTTTATTGCTATTACAGGAAGTAACGGGAAAACAACTACCAAAGAGCTGATCCATGCTGTATTAAGCAAAAAGTACAAGGTTTATACTACCGAAGGGAACCTGAATAACCATATCGGGGTGCCACTCACTATTCTTAAAATAAAGAACGATGCTGAAATTGCGGTAGTGGAAATGGGCGCCAATCATCTGCATGAAATTGAAGGATATTGTAAGATAGCAGCCCCCACACATGGCCTGATCACCAATTGCGGTAAAGCGCACCTGGAGGGGTTTGGCAGCATTGAGGGTATCAGGAAAGGAAAAGGCGAGCTGTTTGATTATTTAAGATCGCAGCGCCATGCAACAGCTTTTATCATGAAAGATTATGAGTACCTGCAAACGATGAGCCAGGGTATTGGAAAAGTTATCAGCTATGGCAGTTCCGGTGCAGATATTACAGGTAAAGCAGAGAAGGGCGGCACCTTATTAAAAGTTGACACATGCATCAATGGCTCTGCAACCTCCATACAAACACAGTTGGTAGGCGATTATAATTTACCTAATGTACTGGCTGCTGTTGCCGTGGGCAATGAATTTGGAGCAGACATTCACAAAATCAAATCAGCTATTGAAAGCTATAAGCCATCCAACAGCCGGTCGCAGTTAATAGAACATGGAACCAATAAAATTATACTGGATGCCTACAACGCCAATCCCAGCAGTATGAAGCTGGCCATCGAAAATTTTTCAAGGATTGATAGCCGCAAAAAAATACTAATGCTGGGAGCTATGGCCGAGATGGGAGCCGCAACCGAAGCAGAACATCAGGCGCTGGTTAATCAAATAAAGCAATACAATTGGGACCAGGTAGTATTGGTAGGAAAACCTTTTCTGCCTTTTAAAAACGGGTTTATATATTTTGACGATTCGGCTGCGGCTGCCGAATGGGCCGGACAGCAGGCTTTTGACCATAGTTATTTGCTGGTAAAAGGAAGTCGCAGCTCGCAAATGGAAAAAATACTTACTGCAATCACGAAATAATCATATCGAATGGAACATGATCATAGAAAAGCAAAGAGAAGCTACCTGGGTACGGTGCTGGGATTTTACTGCCCCCGCTGCAGGGAAGGAAAATTATTTGAGAAACCACTCAGCTTAAAGTTCAGTGAAATTACCAAAATGAATAAAAATTGTCCCGTATGCGGACAACCAACCGAAATAGAAGTAGGTTTTTACTATGGTACCAGCTATGTGAGCTATATGCTTGCTATAGCTGCCAGTGTAGCCAGCCTTATTGCATGGTGGGTGATTATAGGATTTTCGGTGAACGATAACCGTATTTTTTACTGGATCATTTTTAATGCCATATTGCTTACCTGCTTACAGCCCTGGCTGATGCGCTTATCGCGCAGTCTTTGGCTTTCCTGGTTTGTAAAATATGATCCGTACTGGCATAAAACAGGCCCTGTTGATGTATCAGAAAGAATCAATAAAGAGCAGGGGAATAACTGGTAAGATCACAGAGGAAACAGGTAATTGAATAGTGAGTATACAGGTATTCGTATAGTTCATGGCTTATAATGTGAAGCCATGAACTATATGAATACTGTCAACTGTCAACCAGGTTTCCACTCATTACCCTAATTGTTTTTGCACAAGTTCCAGCAATGCCTTTGTTTTAAGGATACCCTCTTTTTCCGAAAATTTGCTACCCTCATACTCGATACCCACATAGCCTTTAAAGCCCGAATCCTTCACAATCCTGAGCATCTTATAATAATCTGTTTCCACACAATTACCTTTTTCATCAAAATCATAAGACTTGGCGCTTACACCTTTTGCATAAGGCATCAGCTCCTGAGTACCCTTATAACGGTCATATTCTTCAGTACATATCTTCCAGTCCTTTGCATCACGTTTTATACAAAAGTTCCCGAAATCAGGCAAGGTTCCTACATTGGATCTGTTCACACTTTTCATCAGGCCGCTCAGCCAGCTTCCATCGGAAGAATAGCCACCATGGTTTTCCACGATCACGTTGATCTTTTCTTTTGCAGCATATTCCCCCAGGCGGGAAAGCCCGTCTGCCGCAGCTTTAGCTACATCTTCCCTGCTTCCATTGCCAGCGGCATTTACCCGGATCGTTTTACAACCCAGGTATTTGGCTGCATTTACCCATTTATAATGATTTTCTACAGCCTGTAATCTTTTGTTGTCGTCCAGGTTTCCAAGCTCTCCTTCTCCATCGCACATAATTAAGTGATTTTTTACACCGTTGTCTTTGCAACGTTTTAACAGCTCGTTTAAGTACTTTGTATCATCAGCTTTGTCTTTAAAAAAGGAATTCACATATTCTACAACACTGATCCCAAATTCCTTTTTTGCTACTACAGGAAAATCAAGGTTTTCCATCTCCTTCGCAAAAAGCGCTTTATGCAATGACCATTCAGCAAGCGATATTTCAAAAAATGGTTTTGCCACGTTAGAAGAGAGGGCCTCTTTACCAAACACAGGCAGTACTACGGTACCTGCTGCAAAAACAGACAGCTGTTTTAAAAACATTTTTCTTTTCATCATTATACGTTTAGATGTTCCCCAAACTTACGTGAAATTTGTTAACCAATTTATAAAGAATTGCTCACTCATTTTTAGATTTTTATAAATGAAAAAGATTGTTTACTTTAGAAATGCAAACAAGCTTTTTTTAACTTCAAAGAATTATTTATGGAAACAACTAATATCGAATTTTCCCAGGATGAATTACAGGTAACCAGGTTAGATGACCTTTCAGAAACTGCCGGAGCTTACGACGGAGACGGTGATGGCGATGGAGACGGTGGTGCTGATGGCGGGGATGGCGCCGATGGAGATGGTGGCGCCGATGGAGATGGTGGTGCTGACGGAGATGGTGGAGCCGATGGAGATGGTGGCGCTGACGGGGATGGCGGTGCTGATGGCGACGGTACCGGAGCCTGATCTTCCTGCTATTTAAACAAAACTTTAAAAAGCCGCAGTGAACATTTATTTTCTGCGGCTTTTTTTGCATTTTGCATACTTCATAATAACCAATCATGAATAATTTTTTTAAAAGTATTGTAGCCCCCAGTTCTGTTGAAGATTTTTTTAACCAGTATCATGAAAAAGATATCCTGCATATAAAAAGAAACGATGAAGCTTATTATAAAAATATCCTGACCTCACAAGAGATTTCCAACTACCTGGAACGGCAGGATATTTTCTATCCCTCTGTGAGGATCGTAAAAAACGGCAAGGAAATACCCCACGCAGAGTACACACTTAAAAGCACCCCTATAGGACATCACCGCAAAGATGGTATCATCAATACAGATAAAGCATTTGCCCTTTTTAATAATGGTGCAACCTTTGTGATACAGGCGGGACAAAGATATTTTAACAACCTTTCTCACTGCTGCTTACAACTCTCACAAAAATTCAATTCACCTGTTCAGGCCAATTTATACATTACTCCTGATAAATCCCAGGGTTTTAATCCTCATTGGGACACACACGATGTTTTTGTGCTGCAGATCTCAGGTACTAAAACATGGCATTTATATGGATTTGAAAAAGAGCTGCCCACCAAGAACCAAACCTTTGTAAGCAAGGGCTATGAAAAAGACCCTATCCAGACTATTCAGCTATGCCCCGGCGACTTTCTTTATGTGCCCCGCGGCTATGTGCATGATGCCATTGCTGATGATGGCATTTCATCGCATATCACTATTGGCGTTCTGTCCTTTACATGGGCGAGATATTTTAATGAAATTTTTCCACAGCTGGAAGAATTTAAGACGTTCAGGGAAGCAGTTCCGTTCTGGAAAGAAAACCTATCTTCCTTAATAAAAGAAAAAACAGAAGCGCTCAAACAAAAACTTTCAGAACTCGACTTTGATAAAGGAATTGAAAGGCTGAATAAAAGTTACAGGGCGGCACAGCCTCAGCCGGTACATCATTATTTTGAAAGCATCCGTACAATAAGCAAACTTTCTCCCGGTACCGGGCTGGCTTTAAATGAAGGCGTTATTTACAACTTTGTTAAAAAAGAGGAGGGTAATGAGTTGCAGCTTTTAGGAAAAGCAATCCGGTTTCCGGATACAGCGAAACCTGCACTGGATTACATTTTCAACAATAAAAAATTCACTTTACAAGACCTGCCGGCAGAAGCTGATGCAGCAAAAGAGCTGGCCGTTCAACTTATCAGGGAAGGCGTTGTTTATATTGAAGAACTATAAAACAGCATTGTTTGGAGCATAACATCAATAAAGAGGTATTTTTTTGCAGCGCCGCTTCAAGATATTTTAAGGAGCAGCTGAGTGGAACGGCGGCTAATTCGGAGGTGTTTATCCTCCTGGAACATTGCAACCCTTTTCCTGAAAAAGTAATGGAGGCCCAGTTTGATAAAGAGTGGCTGCGTAACATTCAGCGGCTTGCCAAATCGTACAAAGGCAAGGTGCTGCTTATCAGAAATAAAAAAACAAATTTTAAAGACTGTAAAATATCGTTTGTTGACTGCAATGCCTGTCGCTATTTTACTATAGAAACAGCCATAGAAAATACACCTTCTGTTCAATTAGCCGACTATATAACAGATCCCCGCACAGCGTGGCAAACAGATCCTTTTTTTGTGGTTTGTACCAATGGAAAAAAAGATAAATGTTGCGCCAAGTTCGGTTTTCCTGTATATAAATTTTTTGAATCGTTCAATGCTGATGTGAATGTATGGGAATGTTCACACGTAGGTGGTGACCGCTTCGCTGCCAATGCAGTAGCTATGCCTTTTGGCATTTATTATGGTCATGTTGCAGTAGAAGACGTGGGCCATATTATGGTAAGGACGCTCTTGCGGAAAATTTATAAAAACAAATTCCGTGGTTTATCGCGCCGCTCTTTTTACGAGCAGGCTATTGAATGCCACCTGCGCGAACACCTGCAGAACTATGATATAGACTTCGAGATCCACACGCATTTATTGTATCACGAAGGAGATATATATAAGGTAGACGTAACAACCAGCAACAATGGACATTATATAATGGAATTACTGAGGGAGCGGATTCCATATCCGCACCGGCTTACCTGCAAATCTCAAAAGCCGGAGGACCTGTCAAAATTCAAGCTGACAAGATTAGAATCGGTTTAGATCAGCTATTCCAGTTCCTGCTCTATGGCGTTTATTACTTCCTCAAAATAATTTACATTATTCAGGCGGCAGGCATGTCCCATCCCTCCGGGGCTAAATAGATTTACCTCCATGAGCTTATTTCCTACAATATCCAGCCCTACCAGGAACATACCATCTTTAACCAGCTTATAGCTTACAGCCTCTACAATGTCCAGCACCTCTTTGGTTATTCTGGCTGCAGAAACGGTTCCTCCCTGGTGCAAATTACTTCGTATATCCCCGCTTGCCTGCGAACGGTGTATGGCCGCTATTTTTCCATCTATCTCAATTGGCTTTCCATTCAGTAAGAATAAGCGTATATCGCCTTTACTGGCTTTAGGCAGGTATTCCTGTGCAACAATATAACCATCGCGTCCGATGGCGTCAACAATCTGGTTGAAATTCTGGTTCCTTTCGTTCACCAGGAAAACATTCTTTCCGCCCGAGCCTTGTAAAGGTTTTAAGATAATATTCTTTTTATGCGCGGCATAAAAGGCTTTTATTTCCGCGACGTTTCTTGTTATAATCGTTTCGGGGCGTACACTTTCAGGAAAGTATTGAAAATACATCTTGTTGGCAGCCCTTGCCAGTATGTCGGGGTTGTTCAGCACCAGCACTCCGTTCTTTTTTGCCAGCTGGCCAAATACAATGCCTGCATATTGAGCCCAGGGCCTTTCCTCAAGATCAATAGAGGGATCATTACGCAGCATGAGCACATCCAGGTCTTTTGACTCAATCAGTTTTTTCTCTTCCTTAAAGACAGCCTCCATAAAAACTTTAGGGCTTCTGAACTTTTTTGCGGGCGCTTTTTTAGCATGAGCGCCCATTTGCTCAGAGGCAGTATAGCTAAAGTCTTCCACAGCTATGTAGTAGACCTTATGCCCCATTTGCAAAGCCTGTAAAGCCAGACGGGTGGTAGTAAAACCGGGCTCTTCCCTGTCATAATCATTAATAACGAAAGCTATTCGCATATATGTTGTTTTAATGTTGGATCATTTTAAAAATATTCCCCTCCTTTTTTATGCCTTCCAGCTTTTCTATAAATGCTCCTGTCAGAAAACGTGGTGTTACAGGAGCTTCAAATAAAATATTCCTGTGTATCAATTCCTGCACTACGGGTAAATAATCTTCACGGATCTTACCGATCAATAAATGCTTCAGTTCTTTGCCCCTTTTAATATAGTCGATAATATTGAGAAAACCCTTCAGGTACACTGCATCTTTCGTAAGCCCGCCACCCCTGTACACCCTCATACAAATATTAAATGCAGAGCGATGTTCAAAAGCATATTTATCCGTAAGCAGGTCGAAAGTTTCTACAAAAGATTTGCCGCTGACCATCTCATGCGTAGCAACCACACGAGCCGCAAGTGTTCTCATACGGCTGCCGGTAAGCCCGCCGGTAAGATATTCGGCTAACACCGCCAGACCTTCCTGTAATTCCTCGTACCCCGGAACACCTATAGAGAACAGCTCCAGCGGCTGCGCTTTACCGTTGTAATAGGTTACCACATGCGTTCCTACTTCATGCTGCAACAAAGACACCGCTCTTTTTGGAGATACCTCAAAGCCTGAATTAATATTAAGCACTCCTTTTGATACTAATACACCTTCCACATCATCGGCAATACGGATATTGGTTGAGATGCTTTTATCCTGCGTGCGCAGACATTTCAGCTCTTTCCGGGCAAGCTGCGCGAACCCGGCAGCATTTAACCTTTTTGATCCCGTTGCCGGCTCCCTGACTACATCTATAGCAACCAGCAGCGCTTTAGCCATATCTAAAAGTTGCTCACTTACAGGGCCAAACAACTGCAGGCTGCTTAACATAAAATCATGTTTTTCTCTTTCCTGCATCATGTTCAGCATACGATCAATCTCTTTCCGCTTATCCCTGAACAGGAACGCAATGGTAGGATCGGTAATGTCCTCAACAGGCAGGTTGTATATCTTCCGCTTAATGATCTCCGGATCTACCGGCATGGGCCTGTAATGAAATACAGGGTCTTTTGAATAATGGGTCTGTTTAAATTGCTGCCATGCCTCGTTTACATTAACAGGTGTCACCAGCATTAAAAAGTCGAACAGCTTGGTGTAAGCCGCAAGCTCTCTGTCTATCTCCCTTGCCTTATCATCAATGATGGTAGTACCCAGCATTTGAAAATGGGACGCAATAAAGGTAGTTTGTAACCGGATAAATTCAAAAAAGCTTTTACGCAAAGCCTTGCTGTAACCGGCTCTTAATTCACGCAGGAACAAAGGATACGCTTTTCCGGTAGCCTCGTTTATATATACCGGAGCAATTTCTATCCCCATCAAAGTAATACACTCTTTTTCCAGTTGTTCTTTCTCCAGCAAAGCCTTCATTCCCGGCGGCGCTGCAGGCGCTTCCTGTTTTTTTAATACAGATGTCTTGCCCCACGATGGCACATGGGTTTTACAAAGCTCTGTATCTAATTTACGCGCGGTGGCAACGGCACTTTTTTGGCTTATATATATGGTGAACGGCGAGCGGTAAGCCTGCGAGACCTGCCAGGCTTCTACCAGCAGGAATCCTTTGAACTTATCAAAAAACACACGGCTCACTAATTGAATTATTTCCCGTAATAAGCCATCAGAGCTGTCCTCTGCAATAAGGTAAGCAGATTCTGTTTTACCCAAACGACCGGGGAAATAATCCTTCCCTCCTGTTAAGCGATATACTAATAAAAAAGGAACCGGCTTTTCAATTTTTAAAATACCATTACCCGGCAAACTGATATGTATAGGTTCTCCCTTTTTCAGCTTGTCCTGTAACCTGTTCAATATTTTTTGTCCTGCATCCGTCATTATTTTATTATTGGGTTTCTCTTTATTTCTTTGTACAAAAAGCCTACCGATAACGTGAGCAGCTGTTTCAGCCCGTTTATATGCGGTATATTAGCGATGCCAGTCCATTCATCCATGAATGTTTTTTTGAATTCAACTGAAAATACGGCACCATATTCACCATAATGTTCAATGACCCACCGGGCAAATGCACCGCCTTTAAAAATAATGTTTTGCCTGGCATCTATTTTATGATCCAGCACATCTGCTTTTGCAAAAAAATTTGTTAAACGGTTACATAGCCCTTTCCACTTTTTCCTGTTATAGGCAGTGCCCATATTTATTTCAGGATGGGCTAAGGTATCGGCTCCTGTGAAAGGGCTTTCCCGGCGATGGTTATAGGAATGCACATCAAGAATAAAAAAACAGCCATATTTTTTTATTGCGGCTTCAATTACAACAGCAACAGAATCGTAAAATAAATCATAATCTTTATGGAGCTTCCTGATAATGCGCGGAGGTAAGCCATTCCAGACATTTAGTCCCCAGGCATCTTCCGGTTTTAAATAAACAGCGTTATCCTTTGTTCTGTTCAGATCAAGCTGAAAGCGCGAAGCATGTACCACCACTTTACTGACGGGAAGATCAGCGATCATGTATCCTGTATAAGGATCTTCTTCACGGGAGCGCCCCTGTTCATCCAGCAGGAGGTAACCGTGCAGGCTACCGTCAATGAAATGCCCGTCGTGGAGCGCAAAAGCGATTACAGGAGTTGCTTTGTCGTCAATTGTAAAAAATGAGGGGCTGCTCATATTTTTATAAAAACAAAAAGCAAGCCATTCCGCATAAGAAACAAGCGGTTATGACGATAATCATTTTTTTAACCAACAGTAAGGCTTACACGGTGAAAGCAAATCTCTTTCATCCGTTTCAATAATGAATACGCTAAATTAAACCGTAATTGGCGGCACAGGCAACTGCTTCGGTTATACTTTTTACATTCAGCTTTCTGAAAATATTTTTTTTGTGATACTTGATCGTTTCCGGTGATAGGGAAAGCCGGGAAGCGATCTCTTTCATTGTAAACCCCCTTACGGAAGAATAAAGGATTCCCTTTTCTTTTTCAGTAAGTAATTCATCGTTGCCCCTTTTCCATACGGATGTGCCTAAATCAAAAGACCACTTTCCTGGATCGCCAGTCTTTTGCATAATAACATTTCCTGATTTTTTTTGCGAAGACAGTGAGTTAACACACAGGACAAGCCATATTCTGCCCTCATCATCACAAGCAAGCGGCGTTGCCTTGTTATTGATCAGTATCGTATTTTTACCGGGTTGTAATAAGTGAAAATCGCAGGACATGCTTAGAAATTTTCTGTCTTCTACAGCAACACTTTCAAAAAAAGCGAACGCCGCCGCATTCGCTTTTAAAAGCATGTCAATATCACTTGCAGGCACCTGGTTTAAATAAAAACCATATCCCATATTTTTCACTTCACCAGCAGTATATCCGCATAAGAAAAACGGATGATCCGAAACGTATGCAAAACCTTTTTTCCTGTAATCAACTATATAAACGCTTTGATAGGAAGCCCTGGCAAAGGCTTCGGCTGTTTCAATATATGCTGCCAGTCTTTGACTATCGTAGACAGATATCTTTTTGCTTGCGGATACCGGCTTAAAAAAATCTTCAATATCAACTTCCATAGTATGCTCTTTATATATGCACTACCCATTTGTGTAGTAAAAGTAAAGCTTTGATGACATACTTTTACAACTATAGTTGTAATCCTTATCAGATGAAAAAACAATCAAACCTGCTGCTTATTTTTATATTATGCACTATCTGGTGCCAGGCCCAGAACAATGACTTTTCTGCATTAAAGATTGCTGTTTCGGGCGGGTACGCTTACCGGATTGGGAAAAAACCCTCCGGGGATCAATACTACAAGGACATTAGCCAGGGCCCCGTATTTACCTCAGATCTTACCTGGTTCTGGAATCAGAAAAACGGAGCTGGTATTCACTATTCCTACTTTACCACATCCGGAACGTCTAATAACCTGGGAGTAAACAGCAATATTAACATTCATTTCATTGGCCCTGTTTACCGGGTACAAAGCATAAGCGCCAACGAAAAATGGCAGGCAGTTTCCGGCATAGGTCTGGGGTATATGAGTTATACCGACAAAGGCTGGGTAAATTTTGGCATGCCCGGCAGCAGCACTATCAAAGGTGCTTCACTAGGATCTTTAATAGAAGTTGGCGTTGATTATAAAATTGTGAAAGGATTATCTGCCGGGGTAAATGTTAACCTGTATGCAGGATATTTATCCAGGATCAATCATAATGGCTCTTCTGTTAAACTTGATCCAAAAAATAAGGAAAGCCTGTCAAGAATTGAAGGTATAGGCGGGCTCAGGTATAGTTTTTAAATCTGGTGTTTGTATAACTGATAAAGCAAAAGGAGATGTAGTATCCTGGTTTATTGCTGGCCGGAGCCATTTTTCAAAAACCACAGGCAAGCCTGCTGCAGACCACATTCTCGGCATTTAGGGTTGCGTGCCACGCAGATATAGCGGCCATGCAAAATTAACCAGTGATGTGCTTTATGAATCAGAGCTGCAGGTATATTTTTTACCAGCTCTTTTTCTACTGCCAAAGGCGTTGTGGCAGATTGCGGCACTAAACCAATTCGTTTGCTTACCCTGTTCACATGCGTGTCTACTGCCATATTCGGCTGCCCTTCTATAACAGAAGTGATTACATTAGCTGTTTTACGCCCCACACCGGGCAGCGTTACCAGCTCGTTTACAGTCATGGGGATTTCGCCGTTAAAATCTTCAACAAGTTTTTTTGCCATTCCTACCAGGTGCTTACTTTTATTGTTAGGATAGGAAATGCTTTTAATTAACGGAAAAACATCTTCAGCAGAAGCTTTGCTGAGACTGGCCACATCAGGATATTTTTCAAATATAAAAGGCGTGGTTAAATTCACTCTTTTATCGGTGCATTGTGCCGATAATATCACGGCCACTAATAACTGGTAAGGGTTATCGTACACCAGCTCCGTTTCAGGCTCTGGCATGTGCACCGAAAAATAATCTATTACAAACTGATAGCGTTCTTTTTTTGTCATACGAATTCAGAAAATGCTAAGGTACATGCTGAAAATCAGATTCGTTGCTTACAACCTAAAGAATTAAATGTTCGTCTGACGGTTAAATCCCTCTTTTATGAAAGCGATAAGGCTGCTGATAGTTATTAGCATTGGCTGTATCCTTGCAGGATGTGCCATACAGCGTACCAGTAAATTTACGCTTGATACCATAAATTCTTGCATAAGCAAGGAGGAAGTAATAGCTGTGGCAGGTAAGCCTTACAAACAAACTTTTCATTATGGAGCAGACAGCTCATTGTACGAGACCTATTATTATAAAGAACCTATCTGGAAAAGCAATTGGTTCGAAGTTAACAACATGCTCCGCTTCAAAAACGGAAAACTGGAATCATTAGAGCAGGGGCGGGAAAAACACCTGTATACAGAACACAAAAAAAATTAATCCTACACTCAAAATCATTTTTATGCACCGGCTATTTACTCCATTTATTATCCTTGGTTTATTGACTATTGTTTCCTGTTCTTCCTTAAAATCAGCTTCATCCAAATCAGACAACATAAAGCCTGGCATGAGTAAAGAAGAAGTGATCAAACTATTAGGAAGGCCCACGCACACTACTTTTTATGAAGAAGATGACGGAACTTTATTTGAAACATTAGTGTATGCAAAGCTGGTCCTCAGGGATAATTGGTATACGTATGATGATATACTTGAGTTTAAAAATAATTATTTAAAGTCCCGCTATCAGGGTCCGGAGCGCTATCACAGCAAAACCATGCAAATAGGAAATGGGAAGTAGCTAGCAGGGGTTGTGCCGGTCTTCTGACCTCCGACCTTAGACTTTCCGACTTTCGGACTTCCTCCTACCTGGCCGCTGCCTTAAACAGCCAGGCATCTTCCAGCGCTTTAACTATAACTTTAGCCCCTGCAAAAGCAGCCGCAGTAATATCGGGCCGCACCAAAACCACTTTGAGCCGTTTTGACTGTAATGATACTTTTCCTTCCATTAACAGGAAAATTTCAGCGGTAGCTATATCTAATGTAATGCTTTCTCCTTTCTGAAGTCTATAGGAGCTTAATGAAAAGTCTTTCACCGGAGCTTTATAGTGCTGACTGGTCGCCCTGGCTTTTTTAATTATTTTAGGATGAGTAGCCTCACATTTGGTATGCTTTAAAAGCTCAACGGCATCTATATGTTTTGTTGTAAGCCCTCCCCGTAAAACATTATCGCTGCTGGCCATAATTTCCACGTTCTGCCCTTCAAGGTAGGCATGGGGCACACCGGCATCCTGGAAAATAGCCTGTCCTGTTGTCAACCGCACTAGGTTAAAAAAGTAAACAGAAAATATACCCCTGTCAATAACACCAGGCCTGTCAAAAGTAAGCGCGGCGCGGGCTGCCCAAAAATTTTCATCATCTTTTTGCAGCGTTCCGTTTTGATACAGTGGTAGGATCCGGCTTAAAAGCGGCTGCAGCACTTCATTTACCTGCTCTTGCGGCATTTCCATTGCCATTTTGTATAACCCGGCATATCCTTTCTTTTTAAAAACCGGCTTAAATATTTTCAGCTCTTTTGTTTTGGCAAGGATAGCTTCCAGTTCGTCTTCCGGTTTAAAACCATGTAACAGGTAAAACTCGCTCATGGCAACCATCAACTCCGGCTTATGGTTGGCATCCTTATAATTCCTGTTAGGCGCATCAATAGGAACGCCGGCCTTGTTCTCCTGTTCAAAGTCAATAGCCGCCTGCTTTTTAGAAGGGTGCACCTGTATAGACAACATATCTTTCACATCTAAAACCTTTAGCAGGTAAGGCATATTACCAAAACCTTTCAGTACATTATCCCCGAGTGCCTTTAAGCCGTTGGCCGCTATATAATCCCTTAGCAATACTTCTTCCCCACCGGCCAGGATAAGCTTGCATCCGGCCTGCGGATGTACTCCCAGCCAATACTCTGCATAAGGCTGCATATTGGGGTTCTCTATCTGTAACAGGGAAGGTATATAAGAGGTTCCGCCCCAATCATAATGTTTGATACTTCCGCTTAAAGGTGCTAACTGCTGCATATTAATTTTTTATAGTAAATTCAGGTAAAGATAAACAATGGCAGATCATAATGAGCTGGGTAAAAACGGCGAGCTGCTGGCAGTAAGGTTCCTTGAAGTCAAAGGCTACACTATTATTTGCCGCAACTGGCGTCATGCTCATTATGAAATAGACATTATTGCCACTAAAGGTAAAAAAATACACTTTATTGAAGTAAAAACGCGAAGTTCTTCTTTTTATGGCCACCCGGAAGAAAGTGTAACAAAAAAGAAGTTCAGATTTCTTCAGAACGCAGCCGATGAATACCTTTTTCTCAACCCCGGGTATAAATGGATACAATATGATATTGTTTCCATCACTTTTCAGAAAGCCGGGCCACCGGAATATTTTTTACTGGAAGATGTATTCCTGTAAATATAATTAGCTGATATAAATCACCCTGCCAAACAATTTTTTTATGTAGGTTTGTTGCTTCAGTAACCTGACATATATTATTGCAGAACAAAAAATTCAACACATGAAATTATTAAGCATTACGTTTGTTATTGCCACTCTAGCCTTCGCCAGCTGTTCAGACGGTGGCAAAGGAACCGCATCTCAGCCATTTTGCAGCGACACTACCTGCTTAACCGAGCCTATTGTTGTTAACGCTGAAGCGCCCGGCAAACCTTTTGTCAGAATAAGTTTTAAAGACTGCCGGATAGATTCCATACATTGGGAAAAGGGCGGAATGGGCGTAATTAAGGACATTATTTTTAATGAGTTCATAGAAAAACCGGTTGTCCCTTCCAAACAGTTCCTCACTGCAGATATTATAGAAGGCAAATATGCCTGGGTAAAATTCAACGATTGTGCTACAGGCCGGGGCTATTTATTGAAGCTGCCTTTTGATCAGGGTGGTACCACCGCCAAGTTTACCAGCGCTATCAACAATTTTGATCCTAAATTCAAATTGGAGAATGGGCTTGTGGCGTATTATGACAATACTTTTATTTATGTAGAAGATATGGCTACCGGGCAAATTGCCAAACAATTACTTACAGATACAGGTGTTACAGAAATAGATTATGACAATATCCACAGTCTTATTGATTCTGTAAATATTACCAAAAGCGATATTTACGCTAAGCTGAATGTGAAAGGCAAAGAAATAGTGCATAACAAACCGCTCACTTTCAAGTAACCCATGTGGGAACCATACAAAAAAGGGTTTAAAGCATATCTTCAGTTAGAAAAATCTCTTTCTGAAAATTCAACCGGGGCCTACCTGCACGATTTAGATAAGCTGACCCAATTTCTTGAAATAAAAAATATTAAAAAGAATCCTGCAGCTGTTACGCTGCAGGATTTACAGTTTTTTATACAATGGATTGGTGAACTGGAAATGACAGCAACCTCGCAGGCCCGCATTATTTCCGGTATTCGTGCCTTTTACAAATACTGCGCACTGGAAGAGATAGTCACAGAGGATCCAACGCTCCTGCTGGAAGCACCAAAAACCAAACGGGCGCTGCCAGACATTTTAAGTTTTGAAGAAATAGAAAATATCATTGCCCACGTTGACCTTAGCAAGCCCGAAGGTACCCGTAATAAAGCTATATTAGAAACACTTTATAGTTGCGGGCTTCGTGTAAGCGAAATAGTAAATCTGCGTATTTCACAGCTATACCTGGACGTAGGCTATATAAGAGTTACTGGTAAGGGCAATAAGGAAAGACTGGTACCCATAGGCAGCTCAGCTATAAAGTACATTGATATTTACCGGAAAAACATCCGCAACCATATTGCCGTAAAGCCCGGCAATGAGGACATTCTATTTTTAAACAAGCGCGGGCAAAAACTCACCCGTGTGATGATCTTCCTGATCATCAAAGATCTTGTACAAAAAGCGGGCATTCATAAAACCGTTTCTCCACACACGTTCCGACATTCGTTTGCTACGCATTTAATAGAAGGCGGCGCCCACCTGCGTGCCGTGCAGGAAATGCTGGGCCATGAAAGCATTACCACCACAGAGATCTACACACATCTCGATAAGGAGTTTCTGCGTAAAACCCTGGAGCAATTTCACCCATCGTTTAAATAATTTTTTGCCGGCTGCCCGGCTTGTGAAAAATATACGACATCATTTTTATTCGCTATTTTTACCAGCAAAAAATATATAAATAATATACACATGAAAAAATTACTTCTATCAATTGTATTGCTAAGCGCACTATCTTATGGAAATGCCCAGATAAAAATGCCAGCCCCCAGCCCTGCCCAAACAGTAAAGCAGGAGTTTGGATTATCCAGTATTGAGCTTTCTTACAGCCGCCCGGCAGTAAAAGGCCGTAAAATATTCGGAGATCTTGTTCCTTACAATGCAGTATGGCGTACAGGAGCCAATGGCGCTACTACGCTTAGTTTTGGAGACGATGTAATTATAGGCGGCCAAGAAATCCCTGCAGGCAAG
>JASGDI010000070.1:0-13322 GCA_049841335.1 Niabella sp.
AGACTCTACCTTCAGACTTTTTAAACAGCCCGTAGTATGGGGTAAGGAAAACCAGATCACCGGCGACACTATCCTGCTGCACACCAAAAATAAAAAACCGCATTGGATGGAAGCCTTCAAAAATGGTTTTATGGTCAATCATATTGGCGGACAGGCTTTCAACCAGATCAGCGCTACCCGCATTGATGCTTTCTTTATAGACGGGGGGCTCGACTCCATGCGGGCCAAAGGTACCGCTAAGTGTATTTATTACCTGCAGGATGACGACAGCGCTTTTACAGGCGTCAACCAGTCTTCCTGTGATATTATAGACTCTTATTTCCGGAATAAAGAATTATATAAAGTAGCTTTCCGGAGCATGGTGGAAGGAACTATTTACCCTATCAGCCAGAAATCCCCCTCCGAAATGAAACTTGAAGGCTTTATGTGGAAAGAAGCGATGCGGCCCAAAACCAAGTACGAATTATTTGAATAGGTTGGTTTAAATATCAATTAAATATTAAATTGCCGTTCTAAAACAATAAATATTATCCGCCGTACTTTAGAAATAATAGGCAACAGTTTCAAGATGGCTCTGCAGGAGCTGCTGAAAAACAAACTCCGGACCTTTTTAAGCCTGTTCGGTGTTACTATTGGTATTTTTTGCATTATAGGCGTACTGGCCACAGTAAACAGCCTGCAGCGCAATATCCAGAACGAGATAAAGGCCATGGGAGAGAATATCATCTTTATCGACAAATGGGTATGGAGTGGCGGGCCCGATTATCCCTGGTGGAAATTTGTAAACCGCCCTTACCCTAAATATTATGAGCTGAAGCAAATCAGGGAAAGATCACCCGGTACCCAATATGCCGCTTTTTTTTATGATGTTTCGGATAATATAGAATTTGAGGGTTCCTTATTAAACGGGGTAAAAGTGTATGGCGTAAGCGAAGAATACAATAATATTCAAAAGCTTACTTTCGCCAACGGAAGATATATTTCTGATGCAGAGTTCAGCTACGGAACCAATGTAGCCGTAATTGGCGATGAAGTGGCAACCAAGCTTTTTACGATACCCGAAGCGGCTGTTAACAAACAGATAAAACTAAAAGGCCGGCTAGTGAAGGTAATAGGCACTATTAAAAAGCAGGGTAAGCAGATTACAGGCGGCTGGAATTTTGACAAGAGCATTATTATACCTTACCAGTTTGCCAAAACGATCTATTTAGAGCGCTACTCCGATCCTAAAATAATGATCAAAGGCTATGACCGCATAAGCAGCACCGCGTTAAAAGATGAGCTGGAAGGCGTTATGCGCAGTATTCACCGGTTAAGCCCCACAAAGGAATCAGATTTTGCGCTGAACGATCTTAATGATATCAGCAAAGAAGTAGAAGCTGCATTTGTAGGCTTAAATATCGGCGGGGCCATTATAGGCGGCATCAGCCTGATTGTAGGACTTTTTGGTGTAGCTAATATCATGTTTGTAACAGTAAAAGAACGTACCTCACAAATAGGATTAAAAAAAGCGATTGGCGCTAAAAAGCATATCATTCTCACCGAGTTTTTGCTGGAAGCCGCTTTCCTTTGCATCATTGGCGGACTTATAGGCCTGGCGCTTGTAGCAGGACTTGCTGTAATACTTACCAAAGCCCTCGAATTTCCTATTTACGTCTCGGTTTCCAACATGGTCTGGACATTTATTATTTGTATATTGGTGGGCATTATAGCAGGCATCATTCCGGCCATGCAGGCAGCCAAAATGGATCCTGTGGTAGCCATCCGGAGTTAAGTTAGCAGGGAGATGTTAGATAGACAGTAAACAACAGATATATTTGTATTGCAGGCAGGCATAACAAGACCTAACAAAACTACAAGCAACATAAAGACACAATGTATTTATATAAACGTATTTCGGCAAACAACATTTCTTTGATTAGAAACTTGTAACCAGCATCCATGAACTATGAACCATCAACCATGAACTAAAAAAACATGAAGATCCATCAAATCATATCGTATTTAGAAAATATAGCGCCCCCTGCCTTACAGGAAAGCTATGACAATGCCGGCCTGCTTACAGGCTATCCGGATTGGGAATGCACCGGTGCCCTTTGCTGCCTCGATGCTATTGAAGCAGTAGTGGATGAAGCCATCCAAAAGCAATGCAATCTCATTGTTGCGCACCACCCCATTATCTTTAGCGGTCTGAAAAAAATTACAGGTAAAAACTATATCGAGCGCACTATTATCAAAGCTATAAAAAACGATATCGCCATTTATGCTATCCATACCAATCTTGATAATATAGGGAATGGCGTAAATGGTAAAATAGCCGAAAAGCTCGGCTTGCAAAACCTTCAAATACTTGCTCCCAAAACCGGGCAGCTCTGTAAACTTTATTTTTATGTACCTGCCGGTCATGCTGCTGCTGTTATGAATGCGCTTTTTGAAGCCGGAGCCGGCAACATAGGTAATTACAGCGAGTGCAGCTTTCGTGTAAACGGTACCGGAACCTTCAGACCTAACGAACAGGCTAATCCGTTTACGGGAGAAATTGGCAAAAGGCATGAGGATGAAGAGCTCAAAATAGAGATTCTTTTCCCATCCTGGCTGGAGGTCAGAATCATTACTGCGCTGAAAGCCTACCACCCTTACGAGGAAGTGGCCTATGAAGTGATCCGGCTCAACAACCAGCATCAGCAAATTGGTGCCGGTATCACCGGCGAATGGGCAGAAGCCATAACGGAAGACCATTTTCTGCAAAAGCTGAAGGATATTTTCAGGCTGACCGTAATAAAACATACTGCCAGAACCGGCAGACCCGTGAAAAAAATAAGCATTTGCGGAGGTGCAGGCATCTTCTTATTAAAAGACGCAATAAGATCAAAATCAGACGTTTACATTACAGGAGATGTAAAATACCATGAATATTTTGATGCAGACGGGCACATTCTGCTGGCAGATATCGGGCATTACGAAAGTGAGCAATTTACGATTGAACTGCTGGCGAATCTTTTAGAACAAAAATTCCCTAACTTTGCCGTCCTTAAAACAGGTGTAAATACAAATCCTGTCCATTATTTTTAAGACCTTTAAGCAAGGTTTTAAAAAGATTAATATAGAAAAATATGGCACAATTAAAAGAATTTTCCATTGAAGAAAAATTAGGTTCGTTGATCCATTTGCAAAAAATTGACAGCAAACTGGATGAAATTAAAATTCTAAAGGGTGAGCTTCCTATGGAGGTAGCAGACCTTGAAGACGAACTGCAGGGTTTACGCGCAAGGCAAACACGTATTGAAGAAGAGATCAATGGTGTTACAGAATTTATAGAAGAACGTAAATCAGCCATTAAAGAAAGCGAAGCGCTTATTAAGAAATATGAGAAAGACAGTGAGAACGTAAAGAATAACCGCGAGTTTGAAGCCATCAACAAAGAAACCGAAATGCAGCAGCTTGAAATTAAGCTGGCTGAAAAGCATATCAAAGATGCTAACGAAGAGATTGCAGAAAAAGTAATTCTTCTTGAAAAAGCTAAAAAGAACATTGCTACAAAAGAAGGCTCCCTGGAGTTAAAGAAATCCGAGCTGGAAAAAATCATAACAGCAAATGAAAAAGAGGAAAAAGAATTTTCTAAATTATCGGAGGCTGCAAAGCATGAAGTAGAGCCAAGATTACTGGCCAGCTACGAAAAGATCCGCGGTAACTTCAGAAATGGCCTGGCTGTGGTACCCGTAGTAAGAGATGCCTGCGGCGGATGCTTTTACGCTATTCCCCCTCAAAAGCAAAGTGAGATCAAGCAGCACAAAAAGATCATTGCCTGCGAAAACTGCGGCCGTATATTAGTAGACGAAGAATTGCATTCAAGCATTGAAGTGAAATAAACTATTTTTTCTTTTTTTATTTTTTCTCCGGTCCAGAAGGCCGGAGTTTTTTTATCCTGTCACTGTCAATAGCAGTTGTCCCTTAAAAACATGAGACTATCCCAACCCTTCCGGACCGCTCCAATATACAAAATGTCCATCTTAGCCACCTTTTTGCCCAATCGGGTTGTATTAACTTTTCTTTTATGAAAAAATAACGGGATTTTGCTGGCAAATACAACATAAACATGATGATATTTAGCAGGTTAAAAATTTCCGGTATAGCATTTTTTCTAATTGCGGGCTCACTTTTATTCTTTATCAGCAGCTGCTCTAAAGACACTTCTTCTGATAGTGATATAACCGGCAACTGGAAGGTCTCCTCAGAATTTGAAGGCGTAGGTCGGACAGAAGCTGTATCCTTCACCATTGGAGACCAGGTATATATTGGCTTGGGCTATAACAAAGCCCTGGGAACCACAGGCGCAGAAAGGCCCAATGACTTTTGGGCCTTTCAAAAAAGCTCCGGTACCTGGAAAAGAGTAGCTCCATTTCCAGGAAAAGCCAGGAATAATGCCGTAGCATTTGTAGTAAATGGGATTGCATATGTAGGTACAGGTTACGATGGAACCAACAGGCTTAGTGACTTTTGGTCTTACAACCCTACTATGGATACCTGGGCAGAAGTTGCGAACCTGGCCGATTTCGGAGGTACTGCCCGTTATGGAGCTGTAGCTTTTTCTTTAGGAAATAAGGGGTATATAGCTACAGGATACGATGGCAATTACCTAAAAGACTTGTGGGAATACGATCCTGCGTCCAACACCTGGCTTCAAAAAGCAAGTCTGGCAGGATCTAAACGGCAGGATGCAGTAGCATTTGTATATAATAACAGGGCTTATGTAGTTAGCGGAATGAACAATGAGAGTCTGCTCTCCGACTTCTATTATTATGACCAGGCAAGCAATGCCTGGACAAGACTACGTAATATTAATTCCTCGAATGATGATGAGGATTATGATGATGACTATGGTTCCAATATTATGAGAAGTAACGCTTCCGTTTTTATTTTGGGGAACAAAGCCTATCTATGTTGCGGGAAAACCAGCGGAGTCACCAACACAGTTTGGGAATATAATATTGATACCGATTTATGGAGTCAGAAAACATCTTTTGAAGGAAAATCAAGAGAAGGCGCCGTAGGCTTTGCGCAAAGCGGTGTGGGCTATATTACAACAGGAACCAGCGGTAGCTCCTATTTTGATGACCTTTGGGAATTTTATCCAAACGAAGAACAGACATCTACTGATAATTATTAATAAAAAAATAAAAACTTTTTATGCTTCATTTTTTCACTAATAGCATAGAAGCATAATTCAGGGAATGGGCGGTTAATATTCCTATTGACCGCCCTTGTTTAAAAAGCCAAAAAATGCAAATGGTTTGCATCACTGCAAACGGTATTTTATGAAGATAACAAATAGCTACATTTTACTTATACTGGTGGCAGTACTATTTTCCTGCCAGAAAACGAGTATATATTTCAAGGATAATTCGATATCTGAAGATCCGAATATCACTTTTTGGGATAACTATTCTGTATCCTTAAGTACTTATAAGCTAGACACATTTATAACCAGTAATGATAGTGTTTGGGTTCTTGGCACACACGCCGATCCGGAGTTTGGTAAAATAACAGCTACATCTTTTGCAGAGATCAGCCGGCCTCAAACCCATCCCTTTACAGATCCTGATATTGTATTCGACTCAGCAGTAATAATGCTGATTCCCAACGGAAGTTATTACGGCGACACTACAAAAGCTTATCGGCTAAATGTATATACACTGGCTGAAAATTTTGGCACAGATACCGCATCATACAAAACTTATTACAATATTAATTCAACTGCCCATAATAACACCGTCATTGGCACATTAAACACATTGGTCAGGCCCTTACAAAAAGATTCTGTGTTTATTAAGCTTAATGACAGCTTTGCAAGAGACTTATATAATCAAATGAAAAATGGTACCAGTGCTATGACAGACCAGGCAGGCTTCAGGTCATATTTGAAAGGTATTTGTATTGAACCTGACAGTATAAACAACACTGCAGTTTACCAATTTTCAACAACGGGTAGTGCCGGTATTATACGAATGTACTATACCATAAAAGGCCTGTATAATGAAAATAGGTATTATGACCTTACCTATATCCCTTCCAAACAGTACAACCGTATTAAGTTCAATTATAACGGCTCCACTTACGGTTCATTTTTACCCGAAAAATCACAATTAATAGAAAGCTCCAAATTAAATAATAAAGCGCTGCTTAATAATTATACTCCATCACTTGTAAAAATAGAGTTTCCTGATATTCTTAATGTGACAGAAACCTATCCGTACGTAAAGATAATGAAAGCAGAGTTGGAGATACGGGTAACCCTGTCTCTCAATAGTTATCCATACATTCCCCCTCTAAACATGCTTTTATATATCAGCAACCAAAACAATGAGCTCAGCTCCTATATGCTATCATCGGCTACAGGATACCCCCAAACTGGAGATCTTGTCAGCAATCCTCTTGTTGAAAACGGTACTAGGTACATATATGACATTACCAATTATATCAATACCATTATCAGTGAAGGACGGTTTTCCAAAAAATCTCTTTTCTTAAGCCCCTATACAAATACTTATAACAGTGAAACTTCCAGGTTGGTGCTCAGCGCCCAATCTGCAGATCCTGATGTAAGATTAAAATTATACGTTCTTGGTTTATAAATTATACAGGATGCAGCTGGCAGCAATACTGCTTCTTTTTGTTTGCATATTAGTTTACGGAAAAGCAACATCGCAAAATGTCACATCTCCTTACTCAACCCTGGGCATAGGGGATATCGATACCAAAAATGCCGGGAGGTACTCCATAAGCGGAGTTTCCACCTCAAGAAGGAACAGTAATACTTACAACGATGCCAATCCTGCTTCCCTTACGTCTTTGGGGTTCAAGCTGATAAATTTCGATCTTTCCGGAAGAGGCCGTGCCAGTACTTTTCAGGCTAGCCGGGCCGATACTTTATCTGCTGTAAGTAAAGATTTTGTGCTAAGAAATATTTCTCTTTCCTTCAGACCTCATTTGCGTAGCGCCTTCGCCTTTGGATTAAAGCCCTACAGTTCTGTAAACTATAAATATCCACTGCCTGATGCAGCTTATAATACACAACTCAACGGATACAGCCGAAGTGTGGAAGGTACCGGCGGCATTAACCAGGTATATGGCTCGTATGGCTACGCCATAAGTAAAAATTTTTCTGCCGGTATTACAGGTTCCTACCTGTTTGGGAGCGCTCAAAAAAATACAGCTTATTATGACGAATCTTTATACCTGGATATACAGAAAGAAGAATACAAATTTTATAGCGGCGCTAAGCTTTTGACCGGCCTGCAATACTATACAAACGCTGATAAACCATGGCAGCATACTATTGGGCTCACGGCTTCTGCAGGAACCGATTTAAAAGGATACGCCAAAACCGAATATATAAGCAGCGATACTACCTTTTTAGAGAAAAGTAACGGTTCTGTTTCATTTAAAGCGCCTGCCAGCGCCGGTTTGGGATATACTGCATCCAACAAACAGGGTTTAAGTATGTCCATTGAGGGTAATTATTACTATTGGCCTAAGCAATCACTTAGTTATACCAATACCTATACTTCGCCTGCTGCACAGCTTTCAGCAGGGTGGGAATATGCCAAAATAACTCAATACTATCTTAATAGCTCTACTTACGAAAAATATTATCTTGGTATGGGATTTACGGCTCAAAACAGCTATTATCATTTGAATGGGAATAAAATATGGGATTATGCCGTGTCCTTTGGCGGAGGCTATAATATTTCCGGGAGTATGTATATTCATGCAGGCATGGAACTGGGTTATAAGGGTAGCCATAAAGTCCGGCAGATCAAAGAGCGCTACACCCAATTTACGCTGGGAGTTACTGTCCGAAATATGTGGTACAGGCTTAGCAGAATGGATTATGATTAAAATATAATACTGTCTTAAATATTTTGCCTGGTTTCCGGAACACTTCCAGAAACAATAATTTTACAGAGTGCTGAGATGACAGATTCTACTACTTTTCAATACCCTATTCCTTATCGGAATATTATTATAATAGCGCTGATTACCATTCCGCTGTTTAGTATTTCCGCCGCCATTCCTATGCCGCTGCTGCTTTCCGGAAATTTCACCTGGCACGAAGCACGGTTTGGCTTTTTAACCGTATTAATAAACGTAACGGGGTTCTGGATAATTAATGCCATACTCATTTATATTTTCTCCAGGTACATTAATGTGCGCTATCACTGGCTGCGTTATACTGCCAGTATTATATTATGCGCAGGAACTGCATTTTTATTAATGTATGCAATAAGATCTTTAAAAATTGAGCCCCAGGGCGGTTGGAGGCAATCTTTTTTATCAAGACTGCCCCAACCTCCGCAAAAAAGCCGTTTTCCTGGTCCGGTCCCCTTTAATTCAGAGGCCAGGCCTTTCTTTCACCTGTTCCGGCTTATACCAGGACAATCCACTAATATACTCATCCTTGTTGTGTTAGAAGTAATACTGCTGCGAAGCCGGAAAAACACTATTGAAAAAGAGAACGATATGTTGCGTATGTCTAATCTTGAGGCGAAGCACAACTTGCTAAAGCAACAATTACAACCGCATTTTTTATTTAACTCTCTGACCATTGTAAAAGCTTTGATCAAAAAGGATCCTGAGAAAGCAAACAGTTATGTTGATATGCTTTCAGAATTGCTCAGGTATTCTGTTTATTCCAATAACAACTATGCGGTTACAGTAGAAGAAGAGCTGAAATATGTAAAAACCTATCTCGAAATGCAAAAAATACGGTTTCGGGATTCTCTTATTTTTTCGTTTGATATTCCGTCAGAACTATTAAACGGCCTGATACCTGTACATTCCATACAGTTATTAGCAGAAAATGCACAAAAACACAATATACTTACAGAAACGCAACCACTATATATCAGGGTAACCGGCGATGCTGCATCTGGTACAATAAGAGTTGAAAACAACCTGCAAACTATACCGCAGCCACAAAGCGGATTAGGCCTGAAAAATCTGACAGAGCGTTACAAACTGCTTGGAGGAGAAACATTAATTATTACTAAAACAGAAAAAAAATTTATTGTTTCACTAAAGATACTGGGTTATGAACGTAGCGATAATTGAAGATGAAAGTTATACTGCCGAATACTTAAAAGAGTTACTGACAGCGTTGGCCCCTGATGTTGAGATTCCGGTAATGCTCTCGGGAGTCAATGAGGCCATTGCTTATTTTAGTAGCCACTCCTTTCCTGATCTTATTTTTTGCGATATACATCTTGCTGACGGTTCCAGCTTTGAGATATTTCACAAAGTAAAAATCAAAGCGCCGGTAATATTTGTAACGGCATACGACCAATATGCCCTGCAGGCGTTCAAAGCCAATGGCATAGATTATATTTTAAAACCTTTCAATGAGAACGCTATCCTGGAATCCCTGAACAAATTCAGGCTGATGTATGGATCAAGAATGCAGCAGTGGTTAAATTATGAAAGAGTGATAAAAGATATAGAAGAAAAGAAAAAAATCAAAGATCCTTCATCGTTGCTGATAAAGTTCGGAGAAAAGATCAGGCCTGTAAAAATTGCCGGCATCGCATTTTTTATAACAGAAAACAAAGGAGTGTATCTGGTAACCCTGAAAAATGAAAAATTCTCCTACAACAAGCCACTTGAAGAAATAGAAAAGCTCTGTGGCGACTTATTCTACAGGGTAAACCGGCAGGTTCTTATAAACAGGAACGCTATTGATGAAGTATCGCAAACACATACACGGAAATTACTGGTTCAGTTAAAAACAATCAATGCGCCTGTTTTTGAAATAAACAAAGCAAAAATGAGTCATTTCTTAACCTGGCTAAGCGGGTAGTACCTGGGAATACTTCAACTTATTTTTTCAGCTCATCCTTAGCCGCATCCACACCGGCTTTGGCGGCATCTTTAATTTTCTGTGCCCCTTCCTTTATCTTTTCCACACCTTCGTTTGCCTTTTGCTTGGCAGCATCCCCCAGCGCTTTGGTGCGCTCTTTGATTTTATGGGTAGCACTATCAATATCTGCCTTTAAAGAATCTCCAAATGACGACAAAGTGGTATCAATTGTAGCCGTAGCATCTTTAATTATCGTATCTGTTGCCTCAATAGCATCTTCTTCTGCCTCTTTTGCAGTAGATGCGGTTTCACAAGAGAAAAACAGGATAGTGCTTACTATCAGCAATCCTGGTAAAAATTTCTTCATTCGTTTATCTTTTCTTTTTCATTCAAAAAATTGAAAATGGCAACCTTAAAGATTCCTTAATTACTTCTTCCTGAAAAACAACCTAACCGGTACCCCACTGAAATCAAAATGTTTACGTAACTGGTTCTCCAGGTAATTTCTATACGGCGTTTTTATATCATCAGGAAAATTACAGAAAAATGCGAACGACGGAACATAAGTAGGGAGTTGCGTTACAAACTTGATCTTAATTGCATGCCCTCTCACTACAGGTGCATGGTGCGCCTGTACCGCTTTCAGCATTACATCATTCAGTTTAGCTGTGGGTACTTTACGCCTGCGGTTTTCATATACTTCAAGTGCGGTCTCCATTGCCTTAAAGATTCTTGTTTTTTCTAAAGCCGAAATAAAGATCACCGGCACATCACTAAACGGCGCCAATCTTTTCTTCAGCTCATTTTCATAGTCCCTTGCCGTGTTGGTTTCTTTTTTTACCAGGTCCCATTTATTCACCAGCAGCAATATGCCTTTCCCCTTTCTTGCCGCAAGGCTGAATATGTTTAAGTCCTGCGCTGTAATACCTTTTTCAGCATCAATCAGCAACAAACAAACATCTGCCTCATCCACTGCTTTAATAGCGCGGATCACTGAATAAAACTCCAGGTCCTCATGCACACGCGCTTTACGGCGGATGCCCGCTGTATCAATCAGGATAAACTCTTTCTGGAAAAGATTATAGTGCGTATGAATGGTATCGCGCGTAGTGCCGGCAATATCGCTCACAATAGTGCGCTCCTGCCCTACCAGTGCGTTCAGCAAAGAAGATTTACCCACGTTTGGCTGACCAATGATCGCAAATTTTGGCAGCTCCTCTTTTCCTTCCTCTTCCTTTTTATCATCCGGGATCAATGCGGCAACAGCATCCAGCAGTTCGCCGGTACCACTGCCACTTGCCGATGCAATAAAATAAACCTCCTCAAAGCCCATGCTGTAAAATTCAGTAGCATCCAGCATCCTGTCGTTATTATCCACCTTATTCACCGTGAGAAGCACAGGCTTTACGCTTTTACGAAGCACATTAGCCATCTCTTCATCCAGATGGGTAATGCCCGAACCGGCATCCACCATAAACAAAATGGCATCCGCCTCATCCACAGCAATCAGCACCTGTTTAGCAATTTCCCGTTCAAACACATCTTCGCTGCCATGCACAAACCCGCCGGTATCAATTACGTTAAAAGGCTTACCATTCCAGTCACTTATCCCATACTGCCTGTCGCGCGTAACACCGCTCACATCATCCACAATTGCTTTGCGCTGTTCCAGCAAGCGATTGAACAGTGTGCTCTTACCCACGTTTGGCCTTCCAACTATTGCTAATGTAAAACCCATTGTATTAAATATTTTCTATTGAATATTTTTAATTATTGTATCAGCAAATGAATATTGCTCATCCTCCTTGCGTCGCACACTTCTACCCACTACATCTCCAAGCCTAAACGTTCACAACCCGTTTGAACCAGAATTTTCAGGATTAACTTATTTATAAGATAAATGTGGAGGCGACCGGAATCGAACCGGTGTCCAAACATTTCCCAGTAACCCTGTCAATCACACGAGCCCTGGGGTCATGTGTCCCCGTTCACTTCAAACCTTTCAACTTATAAACTTATCAACCATTCACTACCCTACCTCACATCCATACTCCTCCGCCTATGTTCGTGTTATCACCAACATCTAAACTTTATGACATTGCCTGTTGGGGTTGCACAAACTTCGTGTATATATTTTCTATAAACATTTGACCCTTCCAGAGTCAGGCGCATTCCAAATTATTGTCTCAAAAGTATTGCAAGTCAGCTTCATTACAAAGATGCTGCATTATACTAAAGCTTCGTGCCTTCGTGGCAAATAAGACAGCCTCATTCAACAACACACCTACTCCCTATTTACCATTCACCATTAACTAAATTCCATACCCATACTCCTTCAGTTGCAGATCATTATCCCTCCATTTAGGCTTCACTTTTACAAACAGCTCCAGAAATACCTTCTGTTGCAGGAAAGCCTCAATATCTTTACGTGCCATTGTGCCCAGCTTCTTGATCATACTTCCCTTTTCGCCAATCAGTATCATCTTCTGCGTTTCACGGTGAACGATGATATCTGCCACAATTTTAGTCAGCGTTTGTTTTTCTTTAAACTCCCTTATCAGAACAGCTGTATGATAAGGAATTTCATCCTGTGCCAGCTCATATATTTTTTCTCTTATCAGCTCGCTCACAAAAAACTTTTCCGGAAGGTCGCTGATGCTGTCATCTTCATAAAATGGCTCACCTTCAGGCAACAGCTCCAGTATCGGGCGGAGAAACTTTTTAAAGTCGATACCTGTTAATGCAGATATGGCGGCTATATTTTTACAATACGGCCTCTTAGAAAAAAACTCCTTTGCTTCCTCTATCCGCTCCTTATTGGCCCTGTCTACTTTATTCAGCACCACTACCGCCGGCACTCTAAGCTTCAGGGCAGCAAAGATAGCATCACATTCTTCCAGATTATCGTTTACATCTACAATCAACAAAGCCACGTCCGCATCTTCCAGAGCCCCTTTTACAGACTGCATCATTTTTTCGTGCAGCTTATATTCCGGCTTAATAATGCCGGGCGTATCGCTGAAAATGATCTGGTAATCTTTTTCAGTAAGAATGGCCTTGATACGATGCCGGGTTGTTTGCACTTTGTGGGATACAATGGCCAGTTTCTCTCCCATCAACGCATTGAGCAATGTGCTTTTCCCTGCATTGGGCCTGCCGAATATGTTTACAAAACCTGATTTCATTTTTTAGTTGACGGTTGACAGTAGCTTGCTCTTACATTACTTCATTGCTGTTTGGGACGCTCTGTTGTTTTCTGCTGTTCGAGGCGTCCTCGCCTCGAACTTTTATTCTGTCGCCTCCGGTCGGCAAAATAAATCCCAAACCGGAGAGATTTATAAAAAAACAAAACCCGCCAAAATCGGCGGGTTTACTAAGTTGCGAAGGCAGGGATCGAACCTGCGACCTTCGGGTTATGAGCCCGACGAGCTATCGTTGCCGAGAAACACGATCGGCCCATCGGACGAGA
>JASGDI010000071.1:0-3468 GCA_049841335.1 Niabella sp.
CTCTGGCTCCATATATAGCCGTACTGGAAGCATCTTTTAACACATCTATAGATTCAATATCCTGTATAGCCAATCCTTTCAACCCTTCTTCCATCTGTATCCCATCTACAATGTATATGGGCGAATTGTCCTGTGTAATAGAATTTCCTCCTCTTACCTTGATTTTAACTTCTGCATCCGGAGTTCCCTCTGATGTGGTTACCTGTACGCCTGCCAACCTGCCGGTAAGCGCCTGCTCTACAGAACTGATAGGTATATCTTTGAGTGACCTTCTGGAAATAGAAGATATAGCTCCCATAACGTCTTTTTTGTTAACAGAAGCATAGCCAATACTAACCACTTCGTCCATAAATTTTTCTAATGGCTCCATAGTGACATTTAAAACCTTTTTACCACCAATCGCCATTTCCAAAGTGTTCATGCTAATGTGGGTAAATATCAACCGGTCAGTTGGTTTTGCAATAATAGAATACATTCCGTCCTTACCCGAAACAGCTTTTATAGAAGTACCATCAACGTTTACTATAACGCCTTCTAATGGTATTGTTATATCACCCTGTGTAACTTTACCTGTTACTGTTATTGTTTGCGCGTTTAATTGAAATCCCGCCATGTTCAAAAACAAATACAATAAGAGAAAAGTAGATGTTTTAGTTTTCTTCATACAAAAATTGTTTTAGTTAAGATTTCTTATTTAATTTCCCCATAATACCTGAAATACATTTAAAAAATATAAGCTTTATAAGAAAGGAGCTCCTTTCAACATTTTTGAACTTTGCCAATCCAAAAACAAAGAAACATTAGGATGTGTCCTTAAAATTGTTGAGGGATACAATACCCCCACTTCTTTATAAAAAGTATTGTAAATCGCCTGTGCTTTTAAAGCTGACGGAACAATACAATACAAATATTTACCTCTTATTAATGCAGGGATGGTAAGCGTAAGTGCTTTTTCCGGCACTTGCTCTAATAATTTGAAACACCCATCATTTACCTGCTGCTGACGGCAAATATTATCCAGCTCGACTACTTTCACTGTTTTGGGGTCTTCAAAATCTGCTACGGGAGGGTCATTAAAGGCAAGATGACCGTTCTCGCCAATCCCTAAACACACTATGTCAACAGGATACTTATTCAGTAATTGGGTATATCGACTGCACTCGGCATCCAAATCAGGAGCATTGCCATTTAAGTAATGAACCGAACGGAAGGGAACCTTACTAAATAATCTTTCCTTTAAAAAAGTACCAAATCCCTGTGGTGCATTTGCAGACAAGCCAACATACTCATCCATATGAAAAGCATTGATACGATCCCATTCAATATTATGTAATTGAAATGACGCCAGAAACTCATTTTGCGAAGGTGCTGCGGCAAACACAATATTTACACTTTCCTGCTCCTTTAACAATTGCCTGATCTTTTGAGCTACTACAACGGCTGCTGCCGCTCCCATATCGGCTCTTGTTGCATACTTTGTAACTTTAATTACTTCCTGTATTTCATCCATATTTACCCTTCTTTAAATTCAACAATAAATTCTTTTTATTTTCTGCACTTTGCTTCTCCGGAGTAAAGAACTTTTACCAGTTAAAATATAATATCTCATTACCGATCCTAACGGGCTCAGTCTTGCTGTTTATCATTATTGATATTTATCAATGACAGCCTAAAAATATTTGTTGTACCTGTTTTTAAATATGCGGCTCCCAACCTTTTTCATAACTGCGTTCCCACAATTTCATAGCATCAGGGTTGGAAAGGATATGTCCGTTTTTAGAATCAGTAATCAGCGATCCTGACGTTCGTTGGGCTATATTACCCAACTGAACCAATAAAGTGCTTATATGGCCTTCCTTAATATCAGAATGAAGGGTTGCACTACCTTTCATAGCATCAAACATATTTTGAAAGTGAAATCCATCCAGCGCTTCTGCCGGGTTCGATAAATCGGTAGCGTTAACTTTTACAGTATCTTTTACTTCTTTAATTAATTTATTATCTAAACCATAAACACTATAATCATTACCTGAATTGATCTGGAGCGACCCCTTATCTCCGTAAAAAATAATCCCCGTTGAAGACCCTTCACTTGTTTTTCCATTTTCGCTCCTTCCTTCCCAGGTAATCAGGCTTTTGTTTCCGAATTCTAAAGAGATCATTTGTGTATCTGGTGTTTCCCAATCATCCGTGAACGCAAAACGTCCACCGCTTGATTGTACTTTAACAGGGTAATCTACCTGAAGCCCCCACCTGGCCAGATCTACCATATGTGTTCCATTGTTTAGTGCTTCCCCAGTTCCCCAATGCCAGAACCAATGCCAGTTATAATGAATAAGATTATCCTTGTAGGGCTTCCTGGGTGCAGGCCCCTGCCATAAATCATAATTCAGCCAGGTTGGAGCAGCCGTAATTTTCCCTGTCCCAATTGGTTTACGACTATTAGCATACCAGGTTTTTGCATAATAAGGCCTGCCGATAACGCCTTCATGAATTTCCTTAATTGCCTGTACGATATTGGGCCAGGAACGGCGCTGATTTCCCATCTGCAAAATTTTACCGTATTTCTTCTGCGCGGCAACCAACATTTCTCCTTCTTTGGGGTTATGACTACAGGGTTTTTCGAGGTACACATGCTTCCCCGCCTGCATAGCCAGTAAGGCTGCAGGAGCATGCCAGTGATCAGGTGTAGCAATTACCATTACATCCAAATCTTTTTTCTCTAAGGCTCTCCTGAAATCAGGTTGGGTTAAAGCCTTAAAATTCTGGATCTTTTCTATCCGCATAATACATTTTTCGGCAACTCGCTGGTCTACATCGCTTACATACCGTACCAGACAGTTAGATTGTTTGGCGAAGTTGCTGGCCAATGCTAATCCACGGCTGTTCACACCCATCACACCTACATTAAATTTTTCATTGGCACCAATAATATTTCGATAACTCCGGGCACTAAAACCAGGTAATATACCACCAACTGTAAATGCTGCTGAACTTAAAATGGCTTTTTTTACAAAAGACCTTCTTGAATTAATTGTTTGTTTATCCATAAAATATTTTTTATGCTGCCGGCACATATTTATTATTAGCTATCTGCTAAACTATTTTAATAGTGAAGCCATATCCACAACTCTTCCGGGATTACTTTTACTCAAGTCTGCAGTTGTTATAAAAGCCATTATTCCAGAATACCTTATTCTTTAATAGGAGGAACGCTCGTTTAAAAAAAGAATAATTCTGATTTTCCCCAACCCCATTTATCATCCAACTTATGCTATTGGTTTCAGATTATCTCCCCAGAACTCCGGTTACAAATGCCATGGAGATCATTTTTACAAATTCTTTCTATGCATGTCATAGTTTTTAAACTTAATTTATGTGTTAGTATATAGATGTTGCCATTTTTGCAATACGCCTGTTTTTGCAGCCCTATTACCCATATGTACAGCAATTGCAGTATCTTTCCCA
>JASGDI010000072.1:0-7345 GCA_049841335.1 Niabella sp.
GCCGGGTTTACCGATCCCCCGTTAATACAGGCATACAAGCTAAACGGGCAGTTGTTATGGACCATCAACCTGGGAAAGAACATTCGTGAGGGCGCCCATTATACCCAATTCCTGGTTTATGATCTTGATGGCGATGGCAAGGCCGAAGTGGCTATGAAAACGGCTGATGGTTCAATAGATGGCAGGGGAACTGTTATTGGCGACTCCACCAAAGACTGGCGCAACGAAAGAGGATATATACTATCGGGGCCGGAATATTTGTCTGTATTTAACGGCGCTACGGGTGCTGTTATCCATACAACAGACTTTATACCGCCGAGGGCTGCTTCCCTTACTCCCTCTTTCCAGGAGTTAAGGCAGATATGGGGTGATGGTTATGGCAACCGCATGGACCGGTTTTTAGGGGCAGTGGCTTACCTGGATGGCAAACGTCCGAGCCTCATTATGTCGAGGGGATATTATACAAGAACCGTTATTACTGCCTGGGATTTGAAAGAAGGTAAGCTGCAAAAACGCTGGACCTTTGACAGCGATTCGCCGGGCAATAGCAGGTATGCAGGCCAGGGTAACCATAATCTTACCGTTGCGGATGTAGATGGCGATGGAAAAGATGAAATTGTATTTGGAGCTATGTGTATTGATGATGATGGAAAGGGTTTGTACAGTACGGGGTTAGGACATGGAGATGCGATGCATGTTTCTGACCTGGATCCTTCTATCCCGGGCCTTGAGGTGTTTGATATCCAGGAGCGGTTTGATGATGCAGGTTGCAGCTTTCGTTCTGCGGCTACAGGAGCCGTTTACTGGAAAAAACCATCGGTACAGGCTGGAGCAGACGGGGAGGGGCCAGGACGTGGGCTGGCCCTGGATATAGACCCCAGGTACCCGGGTTTTGAATGCTGGGTAGCAGGTGCCGGAATCAAAGGACTATTTGATTGTAAAGGAAATAAAATTGCTGACCGTACCCCGCCATGTAATATGGGTATTTACTGGGATGGAGATCTGCTGCGGGAAATTTTAAACGGAACGCTTATTGGTAAATGGGATTATGAGAACAGTGTTACTGTTGAATTGCTGAATACCGCAAAATTCCAGTGTCGTAGTAATAATGGCACCAAAATGAACCCGGTTCTGTCGGCAGATATTTTGGGCGACTGGCGAGAGGAAGTAATTTACAGAACAACCGACGATAAAGAACTGCGTATTTTTTCTACGCCTGTCCCTACAGAGCACCGGTTTTATACTTTAATGCACGATCCTCAATACCGCCTGAGCATTGCCTGGCAAAATGTGGCTTATAATCAGCCTCCGCATACCAGCTTTTTCATGGGTGCAGGAATGAACCCGCCTCCCAGGCCAGATATTGTTTTCACGCCTGGCATTTTTTGAAAACCGAATATCTCTCGCATACTGGCGCAGGCCTCCTGGCCTGTGCTTCACCGTTATTTAACTTGTTGATCTGCATCTTTAAATTCTATTCATTGGGCAGTACTAAAGGACAGGCCAGGTAATACGTTGACACAGGTCTGGCTATGCTTATTGCTATGCTGCAAGACCTGCGTCAAATGGGAAATAAATACTAAATATTTCTTCTTTAAAATACATTATCCACTTCAGGCCGGCTGTATTGTTCCTGTGCATTGCTTATTTTAGGCAGACCGAAATAGAAATATAACCGTCTTTTTACCGGCGCATCGAAAGTGACCGGTTCGCTTTGAGGACCTAATGCTTTTGTATTAGGACTTATATTCAGCGCCAACTTGGTACCCATTGCAGGTATAGCATCTAAAAATGAAATATCGCCCTGTGGCAGGCCGGGAAAAGGCCTGGCGCCTGTAAGACCGTAGAAATTAAATAGTCTTACAGATAGGTTCTCTTCTTCGCTGGCTACATAAAATTTCCCTTCAACCGTATTAAGTTCCATCCAGGTGATATCAGTGTAGTATCCTTTAAATTCAGGATAAACAACAGGCGAGTAGCCGGTATGCGTATTGTTATAGAGATTTTGCCATACGTTTACAGGAGTTCCGTGTGTTCTGTTCTTCCATTGCCTGTAAGGCCCTTTCCCCAGCCATTTCGCTGCCAGTATAAAGTTCTCAGGATAGCTGAAGGTAACACCGGCAAAAGGGTAGGCGCCACGGATGTCATACTCGTAATCCAGCGCTACCCAACCGTTTTGCTGCATGGTCCATTTTACATACTTCATATTGCCGTCATACTTAAAAAGGACTGATGAAGCGCCATTGTTTTTAGTAACTTCCACATCGGTAACTCTAGCATCACCGTTTAGGAGCAACGGACCGTTTTTAAACGAAAGATTGTCCAGTCCTATGGCGGGGTTTTTAACTTCTGCTAACAGACCAGTGTTCCTGTTAACAGAAACTTTCAGATCATTATGGGATAAAGTAATTATCGAATCTGTTTCGGAAACAAGGGTATTGGCCGACGCTGCTCCCCAGGTATTTGCAAGCAAGGCTTTGTTATGCTTCAGTTTCCATGTCCACTGGTAGATTTCATTGCCGGATTTATCGGTTGCTTTTAGTTGCAGTGCATCATAACTCCGGTAATCTGCAGGCAATGCGAGTTGCAGTGTGCCTTTTTCAAGAGGTTTTATAGAAGGCGCCGCGGCTGTACCGGTTTTTGCAATGGTATGGCCGGCAAATAACATATCAAAAGTGCCACGAAAATTGATCAGCGCCCATTCATAAGTGCATTCGTCCAGGTTGGTAAAATGGTAACGGTTTTCCAGCTCTATAGCACCGGTAAAATTTTGAGGCAGGACAGTGGTTTCAATTCTTACAGGAGAAAATATTTCCCGCAGTGCATAAAAGCTGCCTTCTTTTTCCCTGTGCGGACCTAAAATACCGTCGTTTGCGTTCAGACCGTTGGCATCCATCACATTGTTCATGTCTGTACGAACAATAGCTTCATCCACAAAAGCCCATATAAAGCCGCCCCCACTTCTTTTAGCTTTCCAGTGCAGGTTCCAGAAATCGTACATAGCCGCCCCGGCTCCGCCATCGTCCTGCGAGTGAAGGAATTCTGTAGGCATATAAATAAGGCTGTCATTGAGTATTTTTTGTGTACTGTAATAATCTTCGTAGTGATTACAGTCAATCCCGTTAAAATCATTGCCCGGTCTGTGATGCGGGTGAATGACCGGTCGTGCAGAGTAATCCCATTTGGTGAATAATGCGTCGAGTTCTTTATTAGTGCCTCCTTCGTTACCATTGGCCCAGAAGATGATGGAGGGATGGTTCAGGTCCCTGATCACCATTTCTTTAACAAGAGGTGTTCCTGCGTCTGTTCTGTATGCTTTTTGCCAGCCGGCCAGCTCGTTTATTACATATAGACCCAAAGAATCGCATAGTTCTAAAAACCTTTTATCAGGAGGGTAATGGGAACAGCGAACAGCGTTCATATTCATCTCTTTTATCAGCTTCACATCCAGCAACTGTAAACTGTCGTTCAGAGTACGCCCTGTTTCAGGCCACCAGCAATGACGGTTCACCCCTTTCATTTTTACCTGTACATTATTAATGAAAATGCCTTCGCCATGTTTTATTCCTATTGTTCTGAAGCCAAACTTTTCCCGGAGCTGATAAACGGTTTTCCCGTTTTCCTTTAAATAAACATCAACAGAATAAAGATGGGGTGTTTCGCTTGTCCAGCATTGGGGCGATTTTATCAGCGATTGCAGGTTAACGGCTGAGTCGCCTTTATTGGCTTTAACAGATAGGGTGCTTACTGTTTTTCCCAAGGCATCTTTAATTTCGGCCACTATGGTTTTGGACTGTTGCAGGTTTTTAGGAAAAGCCATCATTTTGAAACTTCCGTCTGCCTTAGCGTCTATAGCTACATAATCAATATATTCTTTATTTACAGCTTCCAGGTACACCGGCCTAAAAATACCACCCAATACCCAGTAATCTGCAAGACGCTCTGCATTGTTTACAGACGTGTTGGAAGACATTTTACTTACTTCTGCTTCCAGTAAATTGGAGCTGCCGTAGTTAAGCTTATCTGAAATATTATATTTAAACCTGTAAAAAGCTCCCTGGTGCCTGGCGCCCGCTACTTTACCGTTAATCTTTACTTCAGTGTCTGTCATGCTGCCTTCAAACACTATAAATACATCTTTGCCTTTCCAGGCAGCAGGAACGTTGAATTGATAACGATACAGCCCTTTCTCATCTGCAAAGCGAAAGTTTTTGCCGTAGGTTTTATAATCACGGCCATAATTATAAGTGCCAAATCCCTGCTGTTCCCAATGAGAGGGAACCTGTATACGGGTCCAGTAACCGCTGTTACGGCCCCCTGTGCAGTAAAAATCCCAGGTTACGGTATGATCATTACCTGTTCCTGAAAGGTATTGAATTTGCTTTTGTTGTGCAGCAGTCTGTTGGCCATAAAAAAACAGGAGACTGCAAAGCAGGATACCTAACCCTTTATTCATATACACGAAGTTTAAAATTAATAATGTAGCAAAATCTTTGAATGTAAGGAAGGGCATTGTGTTTTTAATAACAGCTGATATTCACCAGATTTACAAACAATCGTTATTGCTATTCATCTTTGCGGCTAAAATAGGTAAGGTTTTCAATTATTCCATCCTGATGTATCCTGAGGCCGGGATAATATTTTTGTTTTCAATAATTTTGGAACTTTATTATATAAATAAACTCCAGTGAAGCTTAATTATTACCCTTTTCATTTAAAATTCCGTCATCCTTTTACTATTTCCAAAGGCAGCAAAACACATCAGCCTACGTTGATCGTAGAGCTGGAGCATTTTGGCATAAAAGGCTATGGCGAAGCGCCTGCCATCACTTATTATAATATTACCGTGGATGATATGATTGCCGACCTGGAGGCAAAAAGAAGTATAATTGAAAAATTTGCCTTTACAGAACCTGAACGATACTGGCATTTTCTTCATCATTTATTACCCCGGAATCCTTTCCTCGTTTGTGCTTTGGATATAGCGGCCTGGGATATCTCTGGCAAGATGGCGTTAAAGCCTTTGCACCAGGTATGGCGCAGCGATATAGCTAAAAGCCCGTTAACCGATTATACTATCGGTATTGACAGCGTGGAAAAAATGGTAGTAAAGCTGAAGGAGAAACCCTGGCCTGTTTATAAAATTAAAGTGGGTACTGCTGATGACATTGCTATTGTAAAGGCCCTGCGTGCAGTAACAGATGCGGTATTGAGGGTAGATGCCAATGCTGGCTGGGATCTTGAAACCGCTTTACAGCTTATTCCTCAACTGAAAGACTTAGGGGTTGAACTGGTAGAACAGCCATTGGCCAAAGATAACTGGGAAGGTATGAAGGTTTTATATAAAGCATCGTCCCTGCCTTTATTTGCTGATGAAAGTTGTGTGTCTGAAAAGGATGTGGCCCTGTGCGAAGGCCATTTTCATGGGATTAATATAAAGCTGACCAAATGCAGCGGTATTACGCCGGCATTGCGTATGATACCCGATGCCCGTAAGCGCGGCCTGAAAGTAATGCTGGGATGTATGAACGAAAGCACTGTGGGTTCTGCGGCCATGGCTCATTTAGCCCCGCAGGTAGATTACCTGGATATGGATGGTCCTTTGCTTTTGCAGGAAGATGTTGCCACCGGCATTGGTTACGATAATGGTAAAATATTATACAGCGACAAACCAGGATTGGGAGTGACCTATAAGGGTTTGTACGAAAAATAATTTTAACAGCAGCCCTTAATACTGCTCTTTATCGTTAGGAAAATCTGCACTTTTTACATCATCAACGTAATTTTTTACAGCTTCTGTTGCCTGTTCAAAAATGTTCAGGTATTGCCTTAAGAATTTGGGCTTAAATTCAATATTAATGCCCAGCATATCATGCATTACCAGTACCTGGCCATCGCAATACTTGCCGGCGCCGATTCCAATTACAGGAATATGCACACTTTCGGTAACCTCTTTTGCCAGCAGTGCCGGTATTTTTTCAAGCACTGTTGCAAAGCAGCCTGCTTCCTGCAAAAGTTGAACATCTGATTTTAGTTTGGCAGCTTCGGCTTCTTCTTTGGCGCGAACAGCATAAGTGCCGAACTTATAAATAGATTGAGGCGTTAAACCGAGGTGCCCCATTACCGGGATACCTGCCGAAACAATTTTCCTGATAGATTCCACCACTTCTTCACCACCTTCCAGCTTGATAGCGTGCGCACCGGTTTCTTTCATAATACGGATGGCTGATGCCAGCGCTATTTCGGAGTTGGACTGGTAGGCTCCAAAAGGCAGATCCACTACTACCAGGCACCTGTGAATACCACGTATCACTGATGCTGCGTGATAGATCATCTGGTCAAGCGTAATAGGCAGGGTAGTTTCATGGCCAGCCATTACATTGGAGGCAGAATCGCCCACCAGTATTACATCAATACCCGCACCGTCAATTATTTTTGCGAAAGAATAATCGTAGGCTGTAAGCATGGCAATCTTTTCCCCTGCCTGCTTCATCATCATCAGCGTGTTGGTAGTAACACGTTTTACTTCTTTATTTATTGACACTATTCTGTTTTGAGATTTGAAATTTAAAGTTTGATATTTTTTAACCTGTCACCTGTCATCTTACAACCCGCTTAACAGTTCATCATATAAGGCATGGATCAGGCCATCCGCCAATCCTATTTTAGGGATTAATATTTCATCGGCGCCGGCCCATTTCAATACGTTCACATAAATCAGGAGAGCAGGAACGATCACATCTGCCCGGTCTTCGCGCATTTTATACAGGCTCATCCTTTCCTGTAAGCTAAGGCTGCTCATTTCCTTATAATAATCGCGCAGCAAACTTAAGGGCAGGGGCTTCCCTTCTTTTCTTTTGGATAAAGAAAAAACCTTGTTAATGTTACCGCCACTGCCAATAGTCATCACTTTTTTAGCGCCTTTAACCTGTGCTTTGATCACTTCCTTCATTTCTTCCCACAGCTCTTCTTTTACCTGCTGTTTTAAAAGCCTGATGGTGCCGATATTAAAAGACTGTTTAAAGATAACTTTGCCATTCAGGAAAAAAGTAAGTTCTGTACTGCCTCCCCCCACATCAATATATAAGTATAAAATATCTTTTTCCAGGGCCTCGGCTATATGTGTTTCATATATCATTGAGGCTTCACGGTCGCCAGATATGATCTCTATTTCTATATTGGTTTCTTTCTTTACCCGCTTAATAAGGTCTTTGGAGTTCCTGGCATCGCGCATGGCAGATGTAGCACAGGCTTTAAGATGCTTTACGTTATAAGCGGTAAGCAGGTTCCTGTATGCTTTCATGGTTTCTATCAGGCAGTTAGCCCTTTCCGCAGAGATCTCGCC
>JASGDI010000073.1:0-39293 GCA_049841335.1 Niabella sp.
CACAGCATCTTCAATAAACGGTTTTGCTTTGTCAGCACCTGTTTTCTCAGCAGAAGGCATTGCCGGTGTAATGACTGCAGCCACACTGCCTAAACCCATTTGTTTTATAAAAGATCTTCTGTTTTCCATCTTAATCGTTTAAGCAAAATTGATTAATTGTTCTTAAAAGTATACTTGTGATACGCTACCCTCTCCATTGCAGTAATTTCAACCCCTACTCCTAAATCGGGAAGGCTTACCGCATAATATCCCCCAGTTCAGGAACACCCGTACCGTTCAGGCGTGTTTGGGAGAACCCGGTTACATAGTCATCCTCATAATTATAACCAGAGCAATAACGCCAGGAGCCATTGCCGGTTTCAGGACCTGCCTGCATCATTCCAAAGGAAGCACAGGCACCAGGGAAGGTATGTCCATGATAAGCAGTTCCAATAAAAGGATTGACATATATACTACAATCTTTTATTTTTTGCCCGTACAAAGGGCTACTTAAAAGCAGCAATAAAGCACATAAGCCTCCTGCAATCTTTTTTTTCATCCTTTATACTAAGCCAGTTTGCTTGTCATATTGTTCCGATAGATCGGGAACCGAAATATCGACAAACAAACCGTTATCTGAAATTATTCCATGTCCTGGCAAAAAAATTAACCAGTACGGTAATACCTCCTCTATTTTGATATGTCCCCTCAGGCTTTTATTTTATACCCTTTAGCGGCATAATAAAGTATAAAAAGGAACAGCGGTATGGGAACAAGAAATCCTGTGGCCATGCCATAGGTATCTGCAACAAGACCCATTATGGGTGGAAATATAGCACCCCCGGCTACAGCCATCACCAGGTATGAGGCGCCCTGCTTGGTTTTGGAGCCCAGGCCTTTAATAGCCAATGCAAATATGGTGGGAAACATAATCGACATAAAAAAGAATACCCCATAAAGTGCGATCAAAGAAGTCCATCCTAATTTTGACGATACCACAGGTAATAATAGACACACTGCCAGCGTATAAAAAGCCAGCAGCTTAGCAGGTTTAAAATACTTCATGAGGGCACTGCCGGAAATACGCCCGATCATAAACAACGCAAACCCGATAGACAAAAAGTAAGGTGCATATCGTTCATCAAAACGGGGGTGCATATCGTGATCAGTAACAAAATTGATGAGGTAGCTGAATACCCCTGTTTGTGCTGCCACATAAAAAAGCTGTGCTATGAACCCTAATTTAAAGTGACCGTTTTTCCATAATGGCTTTTTAGTGATATACCTTGGATCAGCAGGGTCGGTAACTTCCATATCAGCGCCGGGCGTTGCCGACATACCATGGCCACCACCGTGGGCAGCATTTTCGTCTTCTTCAGTTATTTCAGGGAGCTTCAGGCGCATAAAAACAAATGCCACGGCAAGCACAGACAGTCCGATTATAGCAAACGGTAAAACAATGGACATCATTTTTTCACCTTCCACATGGCTTTGGTTGCCGTACACATATAATGCAATTAATGGCCCAACTACCCAGGCAAGGCCATTGAAAGACTGGGAAAAGTTGATCCTGCGCTCTGCGGTTTCGGGCGGACCCAGTTTTGTAGTGTAAGGATTGGCTGCCGTTTCGAGCGTGGTAAGGCCGGAACCAATCACCAGCAGGCATAATAAGAATAGTATAAACGATTGGGCCGGGGCTGTGACCGCCGCCAGCAAGGCCCCCGAAGCAAAAAGCAACAACCCGAATATCACGCCTTTTTTATACCCGTACTTTTTCATGAACAGACCGGCGGGTATGGCCATACCCAAATACGCGCCGTACAATGCAGTCTGTATCAAACTTGATTGCCATTTTTTCAAATGCAGCATCGTCTGGAAATTCTTGTCTAATGTATCCAGCATACCATGCGCTACGCCCCAAAGAAAAAATAAAGAGCTGATAGCTGCGAACGGAGCCACATAGTTAATGCCATCCTTAACAAAGAGTGATTTTTTTTCCATTGGCAATATTTGTCAATCGTTTAAAATTTTTTTAAAAGTAATCAGCGGTAAAATACAGCTTTTTAGGTAAAGAACATTATTTATGTCGGATGTCTGAAGTCTGATATCCGATGTAAGATTCCCTGTTCAAACTTCCCTTATCCTGACCACCATTAAACGATCTCCAACTTCTGCCATCCTGCACATACATTGTACACCGTACATCCAACATGTCTTTCAGCCTTACAGCCTTACCAACTTCCCGTCTTTTCTGATTTTTCCGACTTTCGGACTACTTATACAGCGGCCCATACACTGTGCAGGCCCTGTAATCCGATCCTTCTGTATCCATACCAAAAGCGCCCCAGGCAGATGGCCTGAATATTTTATCGGCAGATACGTTATGCATAGCCACCGGTATTCTTAGCATGGAGGCCAGGGTAATTAACTGATCGCCGATATGCCCGTAGCTGATGGCGCCGTGATTGGAGCCCCAGCTGGCCATTACTGAATATACATCTTTAAACGGTCCTTCGCCTGTAAGATTAGGCACAAACCAGGTTGTAGGCCAGATACGGTCAGTGCGTTCATTTAAAATATCATGCACATTTCCGGGTAGATCAACTGTATAGCCTTCCGCAATCTGCAATACCGGCCCTATTCCTTTTACCAGGTTCAGGCGGCACATGGTTACAGGCATATCTCCTTTGGTTAAGAAGGTAGAAGAGTAACCACCCCCACGCATATAATCCCTGTTGGAAGGGCTCCATACCGTAGCATCAAGGCAGGCATTTACATCTTTTTGAGTTATTTCCCAGAAAGGCTTCATAACGGGTTTCCCGTCTTTTGATTGCCGGCCGGTACCGTCCAATGTAGCAGAACCGGAGTTGATCAGATGAATAAAGCCTTCGGCAGCACGTCCTTCCGGTTTCCAGCCGGATACGCGTTCAGTAGCCTGCGGGCTCCAATACGTACGCACATCGGCAAATATCTGCGCAGTGTTTGTTAGTAAATGATTAAACAACATGGATACCCCATTGTAACAATCATTTTCTGTTGCTACCATATACGGGTTGCGGATACCGTTCCAGTCAAATGAGGAGTTAAGCATTGCTTCTGAAAAATCCCCATCCGGTAAAAAGTCAGTCCACTGGCGTTGTCCCTGGAAGCCGGAGACAATAGCATTATGGCCCATTGCTTCTTCGGAATGCCCCATCTTCTCCAGCTTAGGGTTACCAATCATCAGGTCGCGGATGATCATGGTCATTTTCACCACAAACTCCCAGTCTTTATCTTTTTCCCTGCGGGATTTTATTTTCTCCTTTCGGTTATAATCCTTTCCTTCTTTACAGTTTTTCTTTACCCATACCATGGCCTTCTTAAACTCGTCCTGGTCAAAAATATTGAGCTGAATGCGCCTCAATATCTCTGAAGAATCAACATATTCATTGCGCATGCCCAGATACTCCTGGAAGAATTGCGGATCTACAATGGAACCTGCAATACCCATAGATACTGAACCGATGGCCAGATAGGACTGCCCTTTCATGATAGCAACGGCCATACCTGCTTTTGCAAAATTCAATAGTTTCTCACGCACGTCAGCCGGTACCGACGTGTCGCCCATATCCTGCACTTCCCTTCCGTAAATACCAAAGCAGGGCAGTCCTTTCTGATTATGGGCAGCCAGCGTAGCTGCCAGGTACACCGCTCCCGGGCGCTCAGTACCGTTAAAGCCCCAGATCGCTTTAGGAATGGAGGTATCCATGTCCATTGTTTCTGAGCCATAACACCAGCAAGGCGTAACAGAAAGTGATACGCCCACATTATTTACAGCAAACTTTTCGGCACAGGCCGCCGCTTCTTTTACACCACCAATGGTAGTATCTGCAATTACACATTGCACAGGCGTGCCATCGGGATACTTTAACTCTTTTGTGTACAGCGCTGCTACTGCTTTTGCCATATTCATGGTAGTGGTTTCGAGTGATTCCCTTATGCCACCCCAACGCCCGTCAATGATAGGGCGAATACCAATCTTAGGGTATTTATCTTTTTGTGATTTTTGTTTTGTTGCCATTATGAAGATGTTAGATATTAGACGTTAGATATTAGATAAATTGACTTCCGGACTTTCCGTCTGTCTTTCAAAATGCTTTTTCAATATCGTCTAAAGATACGCCTAAAACTTTCTCTGCTATAGAGCTAAGTGATGCTTTATCACCTGTAAAGTGATAGACGTTATGATTATGCGTTAGTTTTTCTCCTGGTTTTAAAAAAGCAGCCGGAGAAACACTTTCTATTTCATAAAAAGGCCCCATCTGGCTTCCATCTTCCAAAGGCCCATCGTTATAGGCATTCATGGCATCGCCACTGAACGGTTCCCTGTCTGTACGCCATTCCTGGTTCAGGTACTTACCTGATGGGTTAATATCATACTTCACAACAGTGAGCACATTATCAGCAGCATCATAACTGCCGGCAACGTTTTTAACACGGGCCGGTGGTATGCCCAGCTTACCCCTTGATTTTCCATCGGCTTTAAAAAACAAAATCCCATCCTTATAATTGATACGGTCTTTTGCAATTTCACCGAAATAATCAGTAGTAGCTACCTTTCCGGTGGCGTTATTGTTGTAAGGGATCACTATGGTGCAGGCCTCTGAGGGCGTAAACATATCAAGGTTCCACATACAGGGCGCTCCTGTTTTTTCATCCCAGGCATTTTGTCCTGCATTGGTAAGACTGTTCACCGTTCTGAAAGCAACAGATTTTACAGCAGCGCTAAGCGTAATCCCAAGATCTGCATTAACATCATTCTGGCCAATTAATGTTACGGAACGATCGGCTTTGATTTTCAGAGAAGTGCCGGCATAATTGATAATATCCATGTCTTTGGTCATCGCAACAGAAGAAGCATCGGAAGATACCAGCGACCATGCTTCCGTATCAATAGGAGCCGGTGTTTTCCAGTTGGCAAATTCCATTGTAGCGCCGGGCTTAAAATACAGGGAGAACACACCGCCTTCAGGGCCCAGCCACAACCTGTCTTCTCCGCCATAGGCGTTCATGTGCTCGTCTACCGGGCCTTCAAAAGCTTTGTAATTCACCCATCCGAAGCTTTTTCCGTTTAACCCATCTGCTGATGAAGTAAAAACTTTTGCCTGGTATTTCGGCGATACAATAACCTGACTCAGCCCGTCCTCGCTTTTTAATACAATCAGTGCGCTATCTTTCTGTTGCAGAAAATTAACATCATATCCAAAGCTTCCCTGTACATGATTTTGCATAGCTGTATTTGTTGTATCGGAGGACGGGGCATTTGTCTTCGTTTCATTATTACAGGCTGCCAGAAAGCCTCCTGCAAGTAGTATTGTTAATAGGGGTGATCTCATCCGTATATATTTAAATTAGTTCACTTCTAAAATATCCTCAGCGGGCAGTTTCGGGAATTTTGCATGAGGCTCTGCCTGGTACCAATACGCCACTGTAATAATATCCGAATGCTGCGGTAAATATCTTCCGCCACTGCGCCAGCCCAGGTCCTGTATAGTTACTTTCAGATCCTTATCAAAACGAATGGGGTCCATAATATGCCAGCGGTACATGCCAAAACGCATTTGTGAACCATATAAACCATCGGGCCGCAATACCTGGTGTAAACCCGCATAAGCAGTTGAAAATTCCTGGTATTGCCGGGTGCGTTTGTTCTCGAAATTATAGGAGCCGCAGAAATAATCCTCGGTACCGGTGCCTACAATGGTAGCATTTTCCTTGTCGCCGTCCATAAAGAATTTTATTTCTCCTTCTCCCCACCAGCCGTTGTTAGTAACGCCTACGCCCATATAAGTGCCTACATAATGTCCTTTACCTTTTATGCCATCTACAATGGTGTGCAGAGAACCAATATTGGGTTTGCTGCGGCGGTATTGCGCATGAAAATACGCTTCATCATCTCCTACTTCTGTAAGTGTATAATCTATCTGGTAATATAAACGCATGGGCTGGCTGTCTATATTCTGCATGGTCATTTTAATTCTTTTCCTGAAAGGCATTTTCCAGTAGCTGTTAAAAGCACTGCCGGGATTAACGGTTATTGCCAGTGAGTTCAGCGGAGAAAACTCATTCCAGGGCGTTGCAAAGAAAGGACCTATTGGGCTTTCAACCGATGGATCGGTTTCATCATCGTAATATATCCTGAGTATGGAGAAATTGTTGTTGCCTGTTGGTGTCATCCAGATGTGCTGAATAGCCCCAGGGCCTGTAATATCAGCCATTGTAAAGGTTTCACCCGGCTCTATAATGATGAATGGGTTTACTTTCCATCCTTTTCCTAAATCACGTGCTTCATTGGCAGCATTGGCTACATTGCGTTTTCCCTTGTCCTTTACAGGATCGGCCATAGCGCCTTTACCTTTTTCGCCGGTAAAGTTTTCGGGGCTGATAGAGCGGGTTTTAGCATCAGAAAGGCGGGAAAGGTTACCGAGACTCATATCAAGGCCGTTAAACTTACCCTGTTGCGCGTTAACGCCAATAGCTATTAAGATAGTAAACAGGAATAAAATTTTCTTCATGTGGCTTTTTTTTATAATTGACAATTGCTTATACGTTTAAGCAAACGTACGGCATAAATATATATTCACCAATTTTTATTTTACTTTTTTTTACTGCTGCTTTGCCCCACCACTATTTTGGAAGGGACCACTACTTTTAACATTTTGGGGTGCGTACTGTTTATACTTTTAATGAGCGATTGCACCGCTTTTTCACTAATCTCATTCAGGTTCTGTTTTATATAGGTTATGGATGTATAAAAAAATTCGAATGTATCGCTTTCATCAAAGCTAATCATACCTAAATCGTCAGGAACCCTGACATTTTTTGCATGAATTACTTTCAGCGCCTGCACAGAAATGCTGTTGGTAGCAAAAACAAGGGCATCTACTGCATTTGAAGCCGTATCCAGCAGCTGTGTTATTGCTGCAGCTACATGCTTCTTATAGTCCTGGAATGGCACTTTTACCAACCACTTGGACTGAAAGCGGATGCCTGCATCTTTAAGCGCATCTTTATACCCCTGAATGCGATCCTGCATGTGTGTAAGCGGTGTATCATACGCAATGATACCTATTTTCCTGTAGCCGTTTTTTGTAAGCAGTCTTACTGCACTGTACATGGCATCATGATTATCCGTAACCACTACGTTGGTTTCAACATCCTTAAAACCCCTGTCCATTAAAACAAACGGAACATTCTTTGTTTTTAACTCTTCAATCTGTGACTGGGAACCTGCAACCGGCGTTATAATAAGGCCATCCACCTGCCGGTTCAAAAATGTATTGATCAGGTTCTGAGATTTATCTAACTGTTCATCACTACTGCCAAATAATACTGTATAACCGTTTTTTTGCGCTTCCAGCTCAATATTACGGGCCAGCATTGCAAAAAACGGGTTGGAGATATCGGCAACAATCAACCCTAAGGTCTTGGTTCTGCCAAACTTCAGCCCCCGGGCTATCAGGTTGGGTTGATAGTTCATATCAGCGGCTACTTTTCTTACCTTTTTGGCAATCTCTTCCCCAACGCGTGCCTCCCTTTCCTTACCATTTAATACATAGGATACCAGCGCCGTGGAAACACCTACTTTTTCTGCAATATCTTTTATGGACACGCGTTTCCGCATACAAATTCCCTGATTTTATTTTATAAACAACCGCCTTATTTTCAGCCGGCAACAAAGTAAATTGTTACCGGCTGAGCGTTCCAGGCTATATAACAATGATAAAAGACACTTGTTTTACCTGTTAATATCCCGGCATTTGCACTAAATTAGGATTAATATCCATTTGTGCCTGCGGAACGGGCCATAAATATTGTTTTTTGTAAAAAGATCTTTGTACACTGAAAGTCCTTTTGTAATAGGCTTCAGGATCATTCAGGTTATCACTTTTCTTTGTTCCGAGAAAGTTCATACCATACATTTTATTACCCAAATATTTATCGGCGAGCTTCCAGCGGCGAAGATCGTGGATTCTTATTCCTTCACAATTAAACTCAACTCTTCTTTCTCTTATGATAGCTTCGCGCATATCGGGCTGAGACATTGCTGTTAGTCCCGGAAGACCTGCTCTTTCCCTTACTTTATTTATATAAGTTAAGATTTCAGGGTTACCGGGATCTGATTCGTTCAGAGCCTCGGCATAGTCAAGGTAAAACTCAGCCAGCCTATGAAGTATGCCCGGCTGATAGGGATGTACATTACCGCGTGGGTTCACTTCAAGACTTATTCTTTTTCTTACGTTATAACCGTTCTGAGGCGCATCAAAAGAAGGACCACCGTCACTTCCCCTCAAAAAGAAATTTGCTCTTCTGTTCGCAACACCTAACCAGGCCTCATTGTAAATCACAGACACATAAAAGCGCGCTTCCCTGTTGCAATACATATTAAACGTTCCTTCCTGGGTTACTTGCCCTACTTTCCTTTCCGGTCCCTCTGCTCCTCTCCACTTGGTATTCCTTACTTCCGCTGTTGCTGAAAACCCCTGTTCTGAATACCCCGAAGCCGGATCTGTTATCGGCAGCCCGTTCTTCATGAAAAAGGCATCTACCAGTTCCTGGGTAACCCCTAAACCTCCGTTACCGCCAATACCAATGGGCAGGTGATGATTTTGCCAGTTTCCAAAGTCGGGATTATCAGGCCGGCCAAATATTATTTCCTTGTTTCCCTCGTTCCATTTTTTCAGGGACATGTTATAATAGGACATAAAAGGATCAATAGAGCCATCGTCATTGTATTCATAATACAACTTATATCCAGCAGCATGTGCTTTATCGATCAGCAATTTACAGGCATCTGCCGCTCTTCTCCATTTTTGGGCATCGTATGCTGTGGGAAATAAATGTACCCCGTCTTTTCTTACAACATTAGCATAATCAGGATTCCCGTTCAGCAGGGGACTTGCATAGTGCATCAACATTCTTGCCCGCATAGCCAATGCCATTATGGAAGTAGCACGCCCCCATGCACTCTGATCATCCTGCTGCCTTTTCAGACTAAGATATTTAGGGTCCCATACAGGAGGTAATACTTCTGCAACATCCAGGAATTCTTTATCCAGATAATTAACGATAGAGTCTACCGGCGTTTGAGGTATATTCAGTTCTGCCTGTGGTGTTTCTGTTGACCAGATTTTATTCGGAGCAAAGGGTATGGGTCCGTAAACCTCTACCATCAGCCAGTAATAATAGGCCATAAGAAAACGTGCCTCACCTTTCATCAGGTCAACATACGCCTGCTCCATATCTTTATCAGGAAGTGTTTTTACATTTTCAATAAATATGAGCGCTTCCCTGATCCTTCTGGGCAGTTGTACCCAATAGTTGGCGCCCCATGCAGAAGGGGCAGACCAGTTACCCATGGTGTAAGCATACGATTCGCGCCATCCAAATTGCTGCCAGGGGGCCGGGATAGTAAGATCATCGCCCATTACCGCATACCCGTTCCTTAAAGGATCATCGGCCTTATACATTCCCCACATTGGCTGCGGCACCCCCGAGTAAACGCCGGAAAGCCAGTCTTCGGTCCTGATCCTGTCATTGAAGATCATTTCCATTGTCAGCATATCATCAGGCCGGTAATCCAGGAACTTTTTGCAACCGGAGAATGCAGCGCTTATTGTTAATAACAATAACCATATATGTATATACTTTTTCATAAAATTCATTTTCTGTTGTTACAATTATTTCAGATTGATATTAAAGCCTGCTGTGAAAGACTTCATTAAAGGATATTTAAGCCCATCGGTTGTACCTAACTCGGGATCCCATAATTTGAATTTGGAGAACGTAACCAGGTTATTACCCCTGATAAAAATCTGAACTTTTTGCATACCTATACCTCCGATTAATTTATTTGGCAGATCATAAGACAACTCAATATTACGCAACTTCAGAAAGCTCATATCCCTGAGCCACCAGGTAGAAGCCTGTGTGTTGATCTCATTTAAAGCTTTGGAAAGCCTGGGCCAGAAAACGTCCTGGCTCGGGTTTTCTTCTGTCCACCTGTCGTCAATATTAGTTAATATGTTTCCTGCTGCGCCACCGGAAGAGCCGGGTATCCAGTTTTGGCCGCCTAATATCTGCCATACCCTGCCATTTCCCTGGAAGAAAATACCAAAACCTAATGAGCGATAACGGGTATTGATACCAAAGCCATATTGCACCTGTGGCCTGAACGATCCCCCGATTGCTGTTTTATCGTTATCGGAGATCACTCCATCTCCATCCAGATCAATGTATTTAATATCACCCGGCTTAGGCATGCCACTTCCATAAGTGGGTTTAGGTAAATTGGCGTTGAGATTACCGTTGGCATCAAAATCTTCAAAATTATAAAGCCCATCTGCAATCAGGCCGAATTGCTGTCCTACCATGTGCCCTGTTCTGGCCCTTGTTGTACCTATTATGGAAGCGGGCTCATCTCTTTCAATAACCGTATTGTTATTGTATGTAAAGCTTCCGAGCACAGAAAGGAACCAGTCTTTTGACAGCTGTCTTCCACCATTCGCCTGTACTTCAAACCCTTTGTTATTTACTTTTCCATAATTGGCCCATGGCGCACGGATAAAGCCTGCTGATCCTGCAAGATTCTCGCGAATAATAAAAATGTCTTTCCGGTTTTCTTCAAACAAATCAAACATAAGCTCAAAGGCACCCCATAAACTCACATCCAAACCTATGTTTTTCTTGATTCCTGTTTCCCAGGTAAGGTTATTTACGGCTATCTCGCCTTCCCCTCTGCCCCATCTTCCAGTAGCGTTATCAATACCCCAGCGGTACCAGCCGCCAAAATCGGCGATCGTGGGCAGATAGGCAAATCTTCTGCCGCCAATATTAGCGTTACCTACTTTACCATAAGAAGCTCTTAGCTTCAGCCTGGAAAGCACCGGTTTCAGATCCTGCATAAACTTTTCTTCCGATATTACCCATCCTAACGCTGCCGAAGGGAAAAAGCCATACCGTTTGCCGGGTGCGAAGTTTTCCGAGCCATTATATCCGAAGTTAGCCTCTGCAAGGTATTTTTTGTCATACCCATAAGTTAACCTTCCGGCCATACCCTGGGTTCTGTAAGGTAATGTTTCTCCCAGATCTTTGTGATCCTGGTTATAGAGCACCATAGCGCCCACATCGTGCACATTGTTAATTACCTTATTATAATTAATGGCAGATTCTACATATATTTTTTGCTGGCCAAATTCAGAGTTCCTGCTCCATCCCAGCCATTGCTCCCCGTCTGATTCTATTTCCATGATCAGGTTGCCATCCGCATCTCTTGCAGTAGCCCGTTTATAATAATCTGGGTTTTTATGACGATCCACCCAAATCTGGCTCCACTTGTCAAAAGCAACCATTACTCTTGCTTTAAGGCCCGGCGTAATGTACTTAAGATCTTCCTCAAGGCTCAGGGTAGTCTGCAGGCCTAACATAGAGCTTCTTGTAAAACCTCTTTGAGTAAGCAATGCCCAGGGGTTACTCCTGTAAGGTATTTTAGCCAGCTTACCATTGGAGTATATGGGAGGAATAAGATAAGGAGGAGACATGGCTGCTTCATAAAAGGGATCAAAATCCATTGCAGACATGGGGGGTCTTCGCCGCCATTGAAAAAATCCGCCTACATCAAAGCGCATCAACGTGGTTTTACTAAGATTTACGTCTACATTGGAACGCATGGTAAACCGTCTAACCTTATAGCCAGAATTCCATGCCTGTGTTTTATCTCTTTCCAACAAACCATTTTCTTCAAAATAACCAGTGGTAAGCGCATACCTCAGAAAATCAGTACCTCCATTTATATTGGCGCTTGCATGAATATTATCACTGTGATCTTTACTGATAACATCCCACCAGTTAATATCCGGGTATAAATCCGGGTCCACTTTATTTTTATATTTATCAATATCTTCCTGCTGCATAAAAGGCAGCGTTTCACCGGATAGCTTGTAGGCTTCATTCATTATTTCAAGATATTTTACCGCACCTACATATTCAGGGGTTTGGCCTGGCTTCAGGTATGATTTTTCAATCCGGAAGTTTACTTTAGGCTTACCGGCCTTTCCTCTTTTTGTAGTGATCATTAATACGCCGTTTGCGCCCCGCACACCATATACAGCGCTTGCTGATGCGTCTTTCAATACAGAAAAACTCTCTATTTCTTCTACATCAATATCATTAATATTTCTTTCTACACCATCTATCAGTACTAACGCAGCGCTGTTCCCTAAAGTGCTCACCCCACGCACCCAAAATTCTGAGTTACTGGCATAGGGATCGCCGGTACGTGTAACTGCTACCAAACCGCCTACCAGGCCTGCAAGATTATTGGTAAGGGAACGGCTGGGCGCCATATATAAATCCTGAGGCTTTATGGTACTGATGGCCCCCACTACGGAAGCTTTCTTTTGCTGACCATAGCCCACCACAACTACTTCGTTCAGGTTTGAAACATTTTCCTCCAGGGAAATATCCAGCAATTGCTGATCACCCACCTTTACTTCCTGGGGCTTATAACCTGTATAAGAATATCTTAACAGGGCATCTTTTCCTAAAACAAATATCTGGTAACTGCCGGTTTCATCTGTGATCACCGCATTTTGGGTACCTACTTCCATTATAGTAGCACCTGCCAGCCTATTTCCACTTTGTCCCGAAACCCGGCCAGCAACTTTCAGTCCCGTGGTTCGCTGTTGAAAATGCTCCGGTTGTGTTACCGTAGTGTCTACCTGCGCCAGCAATACTGTATCCGGCATAAAAAATGAAACAACAATAAGCAGTAATGATACTACAGCTCTTTTTCTTTTCTTAAAAGCGCTGAAATGATTATACATAATATATGTGTTTTAAAAAGAAACAATTGGATTTTAAGGGAAGTGCCTAATTTGAGGGCTCTATCATCATGGCATTGAGATAGAAGTATTTCAGGCCGTTATTGTTATTAGGACCTGCTTTAATCTCAATAGTGATTTCTCCTCCGGCCGTAGGGCGAATATTATTTACTGTTGATATAGCAGCACCGTTCCCCGAGGAATTTTGAGTAACGATAACAGGGGCAGACCGGCCTGTTACAGTATATTGCGTTTCGCGGTTATCGTTCACATCTCTCCTGGAGCCGTAAAAGCTCAGGTTATAATAAGTATTGCGATTAAGATTTGACAGCTTCACAACAGCCGTTGGATTATTAGTGCTACCCCAGAATGCGCTGCCGGAAACCTCCGGCGGGAGCCCGAGAAGGTTGTTGTTGACACCCAGTGTATTTTCACCTTCAAAATTATCGGTAATATCGAGGTTGATACCGGTAGCAACACCTTTGCTATCAGCAAGATTAGCTAATCTGCCGGTTTGAGGGGAGCTTATTGTATTGAAAGGCGGACCGGGAGCTGTAACCCCGAAATTTATATAAACCGGATCCAAAAGGAAAAACGCCTTTGAAACAACTACTGTTTTCACGGCCTGTAATTTCTGGTCTGCGCTCACAGCTGTAATAGTAGTAACGCCCGAATCCAGTCCTACCAAACGTATCCCTACTCCCGATGATGTTTCCAGCTTCACTATGGAGGGGTCAGCTACCGTCCAGGCAAAATCTTTATACTGCGCCTGTGTTGCGCGGCTGTTAAAGATAAGGTTCAAAGGCAATGTATCACCTTCCATCAGTTCCAGTGATGCTGCTCCTAAGGATACAGCACGCACATCTTTGGAACCAAAAGTAGGGTCGTCAATTTTTTTACAGGAGAAAACCACTGTAAGCAATAAGCTACAGAACAGAAGAAGCCTTATTACCTTGTGTGTCAGGGAAACAACAGCGCCATTCCTATGGCTGCAATTTTCACTAAGCATAGCTAATTTTATTTTCGTTTTAAAAATGGTTTATATACAATAAAAAATCCCTGCCCCGGCAATGTAATACAGGAAGATCACTTAATCGTTTAAGCATGACAAAAAGACAAGTTGATCCAACTAATATTTTTATTCACAATCTAAACACCAATACCGCTGATAATTAAAGGCAACAATCTTATGGGCTTATTCGTTTAAGCAAAGGTAAATATTCCTTGCCTGAACTTCCAAATTTTTTTTATAAAATTTTTCGTTAACCTGGCCAGGTTGCTTATTTATCCGCACATAGCTTTGCCCATTTCAAATTGGGCCTTGGCCCCATTTCATATTCCAGCACACCTCCTTTTAAAATATCACTATGTAAAATGGTATTTTTAGCGTGCACCTTATTATTCAGCTTCACAGACTGTATATAAATATTTCCGGGCTTGCCGTTCTTTGTTTTTATAATAAAGGTCTTCCCGTTATCCAGGTCTACCTCAGCATGTGCTATCCTGGGCGAACCAAAATTGTACACGCCACTTGCAGGGTTAACCGGGTAAAAACCCAAAGCATTAAAGATATACCATGCAGACATTTGACCACAGTCTTCATTACCTGCATACCCGGCAGCATCGGTAGAATAAAATTTATTCATGATCTCATCCACACGTTTTTGTGTTTTCCATGGCTCATTTACATAATTATATAAAAAAGCTACGTGATGACTGGGTTCGTTACCATGTGCATACTGCCCTATAAATCCTGAAGCATTTTCGTTCTTTTCATCTTCGCCGCCTTCCAATACAAAAAATTCGTCCAGCTTTTTAATAAACTTTTCGCGTCCGCCCAATAATTGTATCAAACCCGGTACATCCTGCGGCACATACCAAACATATTGCCAGGCATTTGCTTCAGTATAAGGATTACCACCGTTATTGCCATACTGAAAAGGATTGAAAGGCTGCAGCCATTTGCCATTCTTATCTTTTCCCCTGAAGAAGCCCGTTTCCGCATCAAAAATATTTTTGATGTATTGCGATCTTTTTATGAAATAATCATAATCATCTGTTTTCCCCAGCTTCTTCGCCAACTGCGCCACGCACCAGTCGTTAAAAGCAATTTCCAAACCTTTTGAAACAGACTGTGATTCCAGATCCTCGGGGAAATACTCATACTGATCCAGGTATTTGAACGGAGCGCCCGGGTGGTCCCGCAATGAAGAGTTTTTAACTGCCTCGTAGGCTTTTTCAAGATCAAGCCCTTTCAACCCTTTTTCAACGGCATCTACAATAACAGGAATAGAGTGGTTACCGATCATACAATAGTTCTCATCGTTCCATAATTGCCATACGGGCAGATATCCATAAGTTTCATATTGCCTTACCAGGCTTTCTATAAACGCGGCATCCCGTTGCGGTTTCAGTAAAGTATAAAGAGGATGTGCAGCACGGTAGGTATCCCATAACGAGAAAGTAGAGTAATGTTTTCCTCCCGCAGCTTTGCGAACCGTCATGTCTGTAGCCTGGTATTCACCGTTTACATCAGCAGTATTATTAGGATGTATGTAAGCATGATACAGCCCTGTATAAAAAATCGCCTTCACCGAATCTGCTGCTTCAATCCTTATGTTTGACAGCTCTTTTTCCCACAGGTTATCTGCCTGCATAGCTATGGCATCAAAGTTCCAGTCCCTGATCTCTGTTTCCACATTTTCCCTGGCGTTTTTTACGCTTACAGGCGAAATACCCACTTTTACTAATACCTGTTCCCCTTTCTTCACATCAAAATTAAGCGCGGCTCTTACATCCGTAGTGCCGTTAATTACCGGTTGGTTTGTAAGCGAATGAAGCCCCCAGGCCATTTCATGGCTTACAATGGGCTTAGAGAAGCGGGCATGAAAATAAACTTTTCTCATTCTTGCCCACCCGGTGATGATCCTGTATCCCTCTATGGTGTAATCATCAATTTTCCTGATCTCTGCACCTAATATCCGGCAAACCCAGTAGTCGCGCTTTTTACTAAGCGAATGATCCAGGTCTACCATAATATAAGCTGGCTTATCATCATTGAAAGTGTACCGGTGAAACCCTGCATGTTCAGTTGCCGTCAGCTCGGCCCTGATATTATAGTCCAGCAGGTCTACCTGGTAATAACCAGGACGGGCTATTTCCCTGTCGTGCGAAAAAGCAGAACGGTAGCCCGATCGGGGCTTATTCTTATCACCAGGAAACCATTGCACATCGCCGGTAGCCGGCATTAAAAGCACATCAAAAAGATCTGCTACACCTGTTCCGCTTAAATGAGTATGGCTGAAGCCCACAATGGTGTTATGTCCATAGTTATACCCCGAAGCAGGGCTGAAGATTTCATTATCTGTATCGGGGCTTAATTGAACAGCCCCAAACGGAACACAGGCCCCGGGGAAATTACTGCCAGAGAGACTTTTGCCATCTACTGCACCGGTACCGATGAAAGGGTTGACCCATGAAGTTATTTTGTTCTGTGCTATAACTGTATAGCTAAATGCCAATAATAAGCTAACGGCAAAGCTGATTTTCATGACCTGATTTTTATTTGATATTAATGTCTGCGCTCATTAAAAAAACATTATACGGTTGCCATAAAGACATCGTAAAATAGATCTTGTCTCCCTTATTTTTCAACGGGTGCATGTACGGGCTATACAAACCCGGGTACTCTTTAGCTGTAGTGATCAGCTTTATATTACTCCAGGGTCCTGTTAATGTTTTTGCACTCCTGTATACCAGGGCATGTCTTTTTATCACCGGGTTGGCATCATGATGAAAGTCATAGATATAGGTGATGATCCATCTTTTATATTTTTCGTGATACAATAATGAAGCTTCTCCCACCGGGGCAGGGATCACTTCTGTAGCTGTATTTTCATCACCCTTTATCCATTTATCCAGGTTACCATTCCAGTATTCATAATTTGCCATGTTTAAAATATCTTTTTCCCTGAAACGGGCCAGCCATGCGCCGCTGCCCCTGCCCGAAAGCGTACCTAACATATAAACATAGCCGTCCTTTTTGGTGTAACAAACCTGTGAGAATTTGCTATCGGACTTAAAGGTTACGCCAGCTTCTCTAACCCAGTTTACGCCACCATCGTAAGAAGCATACAGGGATGAAAAATGGGTGGGCCACCGGCCTTTGGGAGCTTCCCATTTATAAATATTCATATAATGCACATAATCGGCACCTCCGGCATGAATGGCTCCCGTAGGGATGGAAGTGTAATAATCAGATGGGGAAGGGTTTGCTGCAGCCCCGGCACATATTTCCCGGGCCCTGCCCTGTTCATCCAGGTTCATACTGTCCAGCGTAAGCCCATCCTCCAGATCATTATCACTTGAAAAACCCAATACATTCGACCGCCAATTACTGCCATTACCACCACCCTTTTGGGGTTTAAAATCTTTTCCGTTTGTATCACCGAAAAAAATGCCGATCTTATTATTGCCCATGTCCCACATAATACCCAGGTCGGTTCCCCCTACATCGTATTTTTCGCTGGTATTATTAGGATCGGGGAGGTTCTCCCCCTCCAATGTTTTCCCTGTAACCCGGGCAACGCTCTTTACATTGCTTAATTCAATTTCACCGCCCTGGTGCATCTTTGCAGCACAGGCCTGCAGTATGGCCGGCATCAGCAAAAGGCCGGTTATCCGGATGAATAGCTCCCTCATTTTTTTATTAATATAATGCGGTTGAAAACAAGGCCGGTTGCTTTAGCAGACCGGAACATAATGTTTACAGGTACCCGCGGTACAGTATTACCGGCAACTTCTACCTCTCCCAGATAAATGGCCACCTCTTTTTTACCCCGCTGTAAATCCACGGTATGCCAATCGTATATTTTTGTTACATCCGCCACACGAATATCTATTTTATCAACACCGGCATCCACTTTGTTCAGGTAAAGTTGATATTTTCCATCAGGTACCTCGCTCACATTGACAGATACATTTGCATTGGCCTTATCTTTTACGATAGCATTCCCGTCCTTAAAATCTATATCCCCGTTATAGGTAAGATGTTTTAAAAAGCCGGTATAAAAAGTAGCCGTATCCGGTACAAATACCTTTGTCAGCTTATTGGAAGGCTCGTCGCTAACAGCTATTGCCTTATCAGCGTAATACATAGCTACAGAGGTATAATTTACGGGGCGGTTATTCACAGGGCCATGCTCAATGGTATGTTTAATACTCCTAGAAAAAGGCATTTTATCGCTAAGGAAAAAACGGTATCCGCCCGTTCTGCTTAAAGGAATAGAATAATCGGTACAACCGCTTAAAGCCGCACCACGTCTCTCTGTCCAGCCACCTGGTACCGCATACCAGCCACCGTTGAAATAATCTTCACTGCCGGTTCCGTGCAGCCTTAGTTCCCCATCAACATAGGTTTGGTCATCTCCCTCAAAGAATTCGGTAAAATTATTATAATCCCTGCCCTGGGCCTGCAACAGGGTACCTATATAATGCCCCCTGCCCTGTCCTTCCAGGAAAATATGTGATTGCCCGTTGGCCGGCTCATCATTATTCCATTTTGCGTAAAACTTTCCTTCATTTGCCGTACGTTTCTGGCCAGTATAGTAAATAAGCGTTTTCAGGCGCAACGGTTCCTGCGACACACTATCCGCCTTCCTGTACACCAGCTCTATAGTTGCGCTTTTATCAAAAGGCATGGGAATATAACAGTATAATTTCCCGTTAGTGGCACCCATTAATAAGCTCTCCATAGCCCGTTGTCCAAATGCAAAACCGAAAAAGTCGGCTACAGGAATATATACAGCAGGGACCGTCTCATTATCCCAGGTTATTTTTATATCTGCCTGTTTATACAAGCCGCTAAAAACTTTTGAAGAATGCAACTCAATACCGGCTATCCTGCCGCCGGAAGAGATGCGGGCAATTGTCTTTGAGTTGCCGGGCAACAATTCAATATCACTTTCTATTGATTTAATACCGGGATATTTAAAATTATCAATGGTCCTGTTCTCGTTGCTCCACAAACCGGTTACCTTGCTTAAAAGGTTCTTTTGTTCGGCAGCTTTTACAGCGTTGAATGTTTCCACTTTATAGGATTGATTATACTCCCGGTACTGTATCTGGTGAAACATGATCTTTTCTCCCCGGAAAACTATTTTGCAGCTTTTAGCGTATGGAATGGGAACATAGCTGTAATAACCGCCTACCATATAGGCTTCTACCAACGGTTTTACAAACGGCTCCTGCTTTCCTGAGAACAAATCACTGAACTTTAGAGACAGGCCTGGTTTTGAGCTTCCGTCAAAATAAAAATCGAGGATATCGTCCGTAGGCGTTGGCGTCCATATCCGCTCAATAACGCCACTGCCCTGTACATCGAACAGGACAAGGCCATCTTTCTCTTTTTTTATAAACGAGTATTTGCCACTGAAGCCGTCATCATTGCCGCCGGTGCGGTCGTACGAAGAAATTTGCTTCACACGGGTACCTTCCATATATGCGGGTAACCCATTAATATGATACAGACGGTTCAGCTCTGTTTCAAAATTCACCACTTTCTGTGCCGTTCCTGACACTGCTGCAACCAACGCTGCCGCTATAACAAAAATCTTTTTCATCATTATTTAATAATTATATACTGTATGTTTTTGATACCTGCAGATGAAATATCCGGGAAAACAGCAAGCGCATTCCTGTATTTAATATTTGCGGCAGCAATTTTATCGTTTTTTGCTTATTCGTTTAAGCAAAAATAAAGAGACAACACCCAAACCTCCAAATTTTTGTCCTATTTTGTTAGAAAGTAATTAGTCGAAGCACTGGTTAATATGATTGAGTTGCCCTGGGGGGCATATCATGGCCATCTTTTCGAGCTTTAAGTATTCGGGAACAGATCTCATACCTCCAACAGAGTTCTCCCGAACAAAAGAGATAAGTTGTATACACCAATCTCAAGGAGCTTGTTTTTGGCAGAAAAAGTAAGCCTCCTTCCTTTGGCGGGGAGGTACGGTCCAAAAACTCCTCAGGGATTTCCAGATGCGACAATTTGAATTGCACTTACCGGGGAGTCCATATCTCCTGCCTTTTTACCGGAGCCTGTTTAAATTTTAGGCTAATATTCACTTTCAATTTATAAAATATTTTGTGTGAAAACACTAAAAAGTATTACCTTTGCAGCCACAAAATCGAAAACCGGTGCCGTAAGACCGGGGCTCGGCAAGATAAAATGCCTGATTTAAAGGCTTTTTACTACCAACCTCAGCTTCCCTACCATAACTGGTGTAAGGTTTTGAAACATAAAATAAAGATTACTTTACATGAAGCTTTCACAATTTCAATTCGATCTCCCGCTTAACCTTATTGCCCAACACCCAGCTAAAAAAAGAGAGGATGCCCGCATGATGGTGGTGCATCGCCATACAGGGGAAATAGAAAACAAGCATTTCCGTGATATACTGGACTATTTTGAAGACAAGGATGCTTTTGTGGTAAACAATACAAAAGTGTTTCCTGCCCGTATGTATGGACGCAAGGAAAAGACCGGTGCTAAAATAGAAGTGTTTTTGCTGCGTGAGCTGAATAAGCCGAACCGCCTTTGGGATGTGATCGTTGACCCTGCAAGAAAGATCAGGGTAGGTAATAAATTATATTTCGGCGATAACGAAGAGCTGGTAGCGGAAGTGATTGATAATACTACCAGCCGTGGCCGTACCATTAAATTTTTATGGGAAGGAGATGAAGAAGGCTTCCGTGCGCAGTTAGAGGCCCTGGGAGAAACCCCGCTGCCTAAATATATCAAGCGCAAGCCTGATGAGGATGATAAAGAACGGTACCAGACCGTTTATGCCAAGTACGAGGGTGCAGTAGCTGCCCCTACAGCCGGCCTCCACTTTAGCCGTGAGCTGATCAAACGCCTTGAGATCAAAGGAATCCGCTTTGCAGAAATAACCCTGCATACCGGACTGGGTACTTTCCGCCCTATTGAAGTAGAAGACCTGAGCAAGCATAAAATGGATGCCGAATACTTCCGTATTGACGAGCAAGCATGTAAAATTGTTAACAAAGTTAAAGAAACAGGCCATCGCATCTGCTCTATCGGCACCACTACCATGCGTGCCATGGAATCTTCTTTTACTGCCCAGAAATTATTAAAACCATCGGAAGGCTGGACCAATATGTTCATCCATCCGCCTTACGAGTTCAATATTGCTGACGCCCTGGTTACCAATTTCCACCTGCCCAAAACCAGCCTGATGATCATGACCAGCGCGTTTGCGGGCTACGACCTGGCGATTGAAGCTTACAAAAAAGCGATCAAGGATAAGTACAGGTTCTTTAGCTATGGTGATGCCCTGCTGATCCTTTAACTATCGTATTCATCATAAAGCATGGATGGCTATCGGTAACGATGGCCATTTTTATTTTGTAGCCGATCAGCACAAACCATGTAGTATCGTATCAATTAAATAATGTCTGTTGCCCTGTTCCGATAATTATCGGAATGTCCAAGGGTGGTTCGTCAAGCTGTTAATGACAAGTAGTTTAAATAACTGAAAATCAATATCGTCCTGTTCCGATAGCTAGTGGAAGACGAAGGACATTAATAACCCATCGCTCGAGGCCTCGTCATCCCGATAACCATCGGGACTGCCTGACAACGCTGCTTGTCATTTCAATGAACTTAATTTCTTTATTATTTATGCCTCACCACGACAAAATTTACTTGATTTTGAAGTAGTATCTCCTTCAATAAAATTGATATCGGCTTATTATTAACCATTCCCTATTCCAGGCATCCGCATGCCTCCATGATCTTTTCGGCAAGATCTGCCATAGGCATTGGATTTCCCGCACTTCTGTTGGTAAGCAGGATGAGGCTGAATTTTTTGGCAGGAACTCTGTAAAAAACATTTAAGAACCCGCTGGTGCTGCCCGGGTGATACGTAACCTTTTCTCCCGCAGAATTCGTTTTCAGCCGCCAGCCAAAGCCGTAACCAATAATTTCCCCCGAGCTGGTGTAATTAGGTGTAAACGCTTCTTCTATAACCGGAAGGGACAGCACTTTACCCGAATAGAGGCTTTGGTCCCACTTTAGCATATCATTTATGCTGGAATAGATACCGCCATCGCCCAATACGGCACTGTAGGGGTTTTGATCCTTCATGAACCAATGCCCCTCTTTATCCCGGGCATATCCATAAGCACGATTCTTTACATCCGAAATACCTTTTTCATAGGCCACCGTATTGTTCATCCTTAAAGGCCTGAATATATTTTCCGACAGGTAGCTTGCAAAGCTCATGGCTGAGAACTTCTCCACCACCAGGGCCAGGAGCGCATAGCCGGTATTACTGTACCTGAATTGCGTGCCCGCAGGAAAATAGGTGCTATCCAATCTTTTTACAATCTCTAGTACGTCTTTATCTTTTACCTGGTTAGTAAGTGCAGTATCACTCACAAAGTTTTCGTAATCCTGAAGGCCGGAAGTATGGCTCAGCAAATGCTTCACGGTTATACCAAATTCAGGAAAGCCCTCAAAAATATCTGTCAGCTTTATGTCGAGGCTCAGCTTGCCCCGCTCTTTTAACTGTAATACAGCAGCGGCAGTAAAGGCTTTTGAAACAGAAGCCAGCCTGAAATTGGTAGCAGATGTTACCCGCCTGTCTTTTTCAAGCGCTGCCATTCCATAATTTTTTTTATAGATAATCTTCCCATTCTTTACTATAGCCAAAGCGGCTCCCGGCCCCTCTTTGTAAGGCAGCATCAGTTGGTCTATGGCCGAAGTATTTTGTGCTTTCAACATAAACGATGCAGGAAATAGAAAAAGAATGAGGAATTTATTTATCATACCGGGAAATTAACACCAGAAAGTTACACAATTGCATTTTTTGAATCCAAATAAAACAGCAAGACTGGGATTGACCAAAAAGGTTCCTTGATTGTCATATTGAGCCTGACGAAATATAGACAATCAAGGAGTTAGCCTTCGACAAGCTCTCCGAAGGAGTCCCTTGGACAGGCTGACAATACTTTTGGGTCAGCCCCGGTCTACAATACCATTTTTGCCACTTCTTTTGCTTCTTCATTCAAATACAGGTCATCTATTGAAACATAGACCGGATCTGTATCTTCGGGCAAAAGCCGAAACAAGCCGCCACTTTTGGCAATATTCAGGGCTTTAAACACCAACTCACTGCAATACATCTTATCATCAGTATAGAAATTAAAGAACATATCAAACGGCAAACCTGCTGTATAACGGTTGCGCAACCATGCAGTAAGTATACCCGCTTCTTGGGAGTCCAGGGAATACCTGAATACAGCAATCCTGTCCACTGCCCCCGGATCGCAAAATATTTCCAGTTCCTGCCTCAGCAGTTTCTGAGAAGGATTATAGCTGCCTCCTAAAGCATGATACACAAACACCGTATCGTTTTCTACCTGGATGATGCCACAATGGGAGTAGGTTTTGTCCTTCCGGTTAAAGCTGCGCGCTGTACGACTCACTTCATCTGTTCCGTTTCTTACAATCACATCTCCATTCTTAAGCAAGGATTTTAAGTTATTTATCTTAGTGTAAGCATCATCATGATTTTTCCCGGTACAGGCTGCTATCCAAAAAAGAAAAAGGCATCCGCCTAAACGGATACCTTTGAAGGTAAAATGGGCTTTACCTTTATGAGTTATGCCCTTCTCTTTCTGCTGTTCTTTCATGCTCGGCATTATAGGCCTTAATGATGGCTTTCACCAAACGGTGCCTTACCACATCTTCTTCATCCAGCTCAATATAACCAATACCAGGTATATTACGTAATATGCGGGCAGCGGTTTTTAAGCCGCTACGCTGGTTCTTAGGTAGGTCTACCTGCGTCATATCTCCGGTGATAATGGCTTTTGCATTGGCGCCAATACGCGTAAGGAACATTTTCAACTGCAGGTCAGTAGCGTTCTGCGCTTCATCCAGGATAATAAAGGCATTATCTAAAGTACGACCGCGCATATAGGCCAGCGGCGCAATTTCAATAGCCCTTGTTGTCATAAAATAACCCAGCTTATCCGCTGGTATCATATCATCCAGCGCATCATACAGGGGTCTTAAATACGGATCAATTTTTTCTTTAAGGTCGCCGGGTAAAAAGCCCAGGCTTTCGCCTGCTTCTACTGCCGGCCTTGTAAGAATGATCTTTTTTACCTGCTTGTTCTTTAAAGCCCTTACAGCAAGCGCTACAGCCGTATAGGTTTTACCCGTACCCGCAGGGCCAAGTGCAAAAACGATATCATTCTTCTCCGCTTCCTGCACGAGCCGTTTCTGGTTCGCTGTACGGGCTCTTACACTTTTACCATTAGGGCCAAACACCAGCACCTCATTAGGGTTGCGCTCCATAAAATTGTCAATCACTTCTGCATCGTCTCCTCCCAGTATCTGGTCGAAATAATTATTACTCATACTGCCATTTCTTTCTAAATAAGAAATAGCCAGCTTGATTTTTTCAGTAGCAGCCTGTATCTGTTCGGGAGAACCGCTCAGCTTAAGCTGGGTGCCGCGCGAAAGAATCTTAAGTAACGGGAATTTCTTTTTAAGGATGTCGAGCTTAGCATTGTTAACCCCAAAAAAATCAAGCGGGTTAACGGTTTCAAGGTTAATAATTGTTTCTGTCAATGCTTTGTAGTTTACGATTAAAGCTCCCGGCAAAGGGCAACCGGTTTATTCTGCGTCATCATGCATGTTACATGATGCCTGCCCTTCTTTTCCAAATATATTTTTTCTATTCAAAAGAACAGAAATTAACTTATTAACAAAATGTGGATTCTGTTAAATGTTTTTTAATTAAGAAATGCTTATAAATAAGGATTGAACAAACAGCACAGCTTTGCGCCATGAAAACTTTACTGCTTTTGTTATGCTGCTTTATATACCATTCGGTTACAGCACAATATAAGCTGCATGGCAAAATTACCAATACCCGGCTGGAGCCTCTGGCATTTGCCAGCGTTCAGCTTAAAGGCAGCCGTACCGGCGTATTGAGCAAAGAGGATGGCAGCTTTAGCTTTGAGCTAAGTAGCGGTGTTTATGAGGTTATCATATCAATGATTGGTTACCATCCGCGCTCTATAAAGGTTGTAATTAATAAGCAGAGCGTTGAACAATCTATTATACTGGAAGAAGATGCTCAAAGCTTATCAGCCGTAACGGTGAGGGGTAAAGCACGTGACAGGGCAGAAGAATACATCCGGCAGGTTATCCGGCACAAAGAAGCCATACAGGCCGCATCAGGCCCTTACAGCTGCGATGTTTATATTAAAGCCGTTCGTGAAGATTCAGCAACGGCTTCTTCTTCAAAGAAGAAAAAAGCAGTCAAGGACAGTGCAAGCCTCCGGGCTGTACCGCCGTTATCCATGAGCGAAATATATTTAAGACTGGATTATGAAAGCCCCGCCAGGTTTAAAGAAGAACGCAAAGGCATTACACGCAGGGGAAATACTCGAAACCTGTTTTATTTATCTGTTACGCAGGGCCGGTTTGATTTTTATGATAACCTTTTAAAGGTGCCTGCATTATCAGTAACACCATTCCTGTCGCCGGTAAGCTATAGCGGTCTAATCGCATACAAATACAAAACACTGAAAGTTGAAAAAAGGGGGAACCATCATATTTATACCATCGGTATTAAGCCCGGCGTACTTAGCAACGCTACAGTTAGCGGAGAAATGGTTATTGATGACAGCGCATGGGTCATTTTAAGATCGAAGCTCTCTTTTCCCAAATATCACCTGCCCGAATATGATTTTTTTGAAGTGGAACAACACTATGATTGGGTGGATAACCAGGCATGGATGATCACCAGGCAGACCTTCACTTATCGCTCCAACACCAAGCGACTTACAGCATCGGGAACCACAACGGTTACCTACAAAAATTTTGAGCTGAATAAAAAGTTCGACAAAAAATACTTCGGTCCCGAAATAAGCGCGGCCACAAGGGATGCCTATCGCCGGGACAGCACCTTCTGGGCATCTGTAAGAACGGTGCCCCTGACAGAAAAAGAAATCAGGTTAATACAATATACCGACAGCGTATATGCAGTAGTCAATAGCAAGGCATACCTTGACTCCATAGACAGGAAGAACAACAAGGCTAACTGGAAAAATATTTTGTATAAAGGCCAGACACTAAGTTATCATGAAAAAGGCACTCAGTATATTTTACCCTCTATTGCATCCACCATTTCCTTCAGCTTTGGCGGGTACAGGACGCAGCTGCCTTTTTCTTTTTATAAAACCGATAGCCTGAGAAAAACAATAAGACTTTACAGCAATATCAGCTATGGCCACCTGAATAAAGATGTGAATGGCCGCATTAATTTATCCCGGAGGTATAATGCTTTTAACCAGGCTGCCTATCATGTCAGCATCTCAAGAGATTTTGCGGCTATTTATTCGGGCGATGCATGGATCAACCAGCTCAAGCGCACTAATTATTATCTGGACAATTCAATAGGTGCCGGATGGAGCAGGGAAATCATCAACGGGTTATATGTAAAAACAAATTTCAGCATTGCTTTAAGACGAAGTCTCGCGGGATATAAGACCTATAACTTTGTAGACAGTATTTTTAACAATGTAGCCGGAGAACAAGCAGGAACAGCGCCGGTCTTTAATGCTTACAATGCGTTGTACGGAGATCTGGAGATCAGCTATACTCCCTTTCAGCCTTATATGCGTGAACCGTTGGAGAAAGTAATACTTGAACCCACCTGGCCTACATTTTATATGCAATGGCGCAAGGGCATACCGCGCCTGCTGGGAAGTGAAGTAAACTTCGATTATACGGAGCTGGGCATCAGGCAACACCTGCGGATGGGGCTTATGGGCAATGCCCAATACACTCTTAAATCAGGAAGCTTTTTAAACACAAAAGACCTGCGGCTGGTGGATTACAAATGGCAGCGTCGCGGAGATCCTGTTTTCTTTATGAACCCTAACGAAGCGTTCCAGTCGATGGACTCTACTTTCCCCGTATTCAAAAGATTTTATGAAGGGCATTACTTCCATGAATTTAACGGGGCTATCCTCAATAAAGTACCGTTACTTAAAAAAATAGGGTTACGGGAAGTAGCCGGAGCAGGATTTTTAATTGCCCCAGAAAGAAATCTTCAATATGTGGAAGCCCTTGCGGGAATTGAAAGGGTATTTAAGCTGCCCTTCCAGAATTTTCAGAAAATAAAACTGGGCGTATATGCTTCAAGCGCCTTTGCTAACCAGTTCCAGACACCTTTCCAGTTTAAAATAGGCCTCACTACCTGGGATACCTTTGGCAATAAGTGGAGATAATTTCATAAATTCGGTTATCCATAACATCCATAAAACTAAAACTCATGTACGAAACAACTCCTTCTTTTCCAACCGGCTCCATTCTCTTTCTTATAGCTGTGTGTGTATTTTATATCTACTGTATGTGGAAAATATACCGCAAAGCAGGTTACCAGGGCTGGGAGGCTATCATTCCGATTTATAGTACTTATATTCTTCTAAAGATAGTGGGTAAACCCTGGTGGTGGCTGCTGCTGATGCTGATCCCGGGCGTTAATATTATTTATGCTATCTGGACCTACAACATGCTTTCAAAAAGCTTTGGTAAAACAGAGGCTTTTACAGTAGGACTTTTACTGCTATCTTTTATTTTCATTCCCATATTAGCCTTTGGCGATGCAAAATATTTAGGTCCTTATGGTGATAGGGAAGCCTTTCTCTCCTATGGTGATAAGAATACATTTGATTTTGAAAAACCCTAATAATTACAGGGATTTTAACTAAAGAGAGGTTGTATTGAGAGCCTGTTAAAAGCTTTTAATACAACCTTTGGTTTATATAGCTTTCAGCTTTGCTACTGCATCTATAGGGTCTTTTGCCCCGAACACCGTACTCCCGGCTACCAGTACATCTGCTCCAGCATCAATGATCTCCCTGGCATTATCAATGGTTACACCACCGTCAATCTCAATCAATACATCAAGGTCGCGTTCGGAGATCATTTGCTTCAGCTGTTTTATTTTTTCCAATGTGTATGGAATAAACTTCTGTCCGCCAAAACCGGGGTTAACGCTCATAAGGTTCACAATACTTACCTCATGTAAAATATCGCTCAACAAAGAAACAGGAGTATGCGGGTTAACCGCTACACCCGCCTTCATACCCAACGATTTTATTTGAGTAATATCCTGGTGCAGCATAGGGCAGGCTTCAATATGGACCGTTAAATGATCGGCTCCCGCGTTTCTAAAGGTCTCCGCATAACGGGCGGGCTGTTCTATCATCAGGTGCACATCACAGGGTTTTCTTACTATTTTTTTTACAAACTCTATCACCATCGGTCCAAAGCTGATATTGGGAACAAACATTCCGTCCATTACATCAAGGTGCAGCCAGGCCGCAGCGCTGTTGTTTACTATTTCAACTTCCTGCTGAAGTTTTAAAAAATCAGCCGCCAGTAAAGAAGGAGCTATTAAAGCCATAATCAGGATCATTTAAGTGTTGCAAAGTAAAAATTAAAATCCCGAACAAATGCCTATTTTCGCAAATAATAAAATTTCGGAAACTATGCAAACAGGTCTGTTACATTTACACAGTTTTTTGCGCTGGGCGATATTGCTGATGTTTTTAATTGCTATTTTTAAAAGTCTGGGCGCCGGCAACAAACCTTTTACCAAAGGCCATGCTACCGCAGGACTGCTGTTAATGATCTTTTGCGATATCAACCTGCTGATTGGCCTGATACAATGGTTTACCGGCACTTTTGGCCTGAAGCTGTTTCAGCAAATGCCAATGGGCGATATTATGAAAGCCCCTGTTTACCGTTTTTTTGCGGTTGAGCATATTTTGGGGATGATCGTTGCTATTATTTTGGTACATATTGGCCGCTCTTTTGCCAAAAAGAATATTCCTGACAGCACCAAGCACCGTAAAACGGTTTTATACTATGTTATTGCGCTCATTATAATGCTGGCCACTATTCCATGGCCTTTCAGAGAAGTAGGACAAGGAAGAGGATGGTTTTAAGAAAGATGACAGATGATTGATGCCAGGATAATATTAAATATTAAATGTAAAATTTAGAATGTAATACTCTGCATTCAACATTTTACTTAACTGCCCAATTCAATCACTTCACAGTTTTTAAACTCAGCTCCGTCTATCACAAAGCGGATGAGGGTCCTTACTTTTTGCCAGCCCTGCTTTCCGGCAGCACCGGGGTTCATGTGCAGGCACTGCAAAGCATCATCGTACATGATCTTTAAAATATGAGAATGCCCGCTGATAAAAAGCTGCGGTTTTTCAGCCATCACCTGCTTTTTGGTTTCGGGATTGTATTTAGGCGGGTAGCCGCCAATATGTTTCATCATCACCTTTACCTGCTCTATATGAAACGTCAGCACTTCTCCAAAACGGCTGCGGATATCCATCCCATCTATATTACCATATACGCCCCGTAAAGGTTTAAAAGCCTGTAACTGGTCAGCCAGGACCGCGTTCCCGAAATCCCCGCAATGCCATATCTCATCGCATTGTTCAAAATGCTTAAATACATTCTCATCTAAAAAACCATGTGTATCTGATATAAGTCCGATGCGGGTCATAATGTTTAAAGTCGGGAAGTCCGAGGTCGGAGGTCCGATGACAGTTACTTCAGACCTCTGTCTTCAGACTTCCGACTCCTTTAATCCTTCGTCATTCTTTGTGTTGCGATCAATATACGTTTCTTAACCAGTTCATTCTTTAAAAAGGCCTTTCGTTCTGCTTTGAATGCCCGCTTATTGTGGGGCTTTGCCAGTAATTGATCCAGATCGGGCTTACCGGCATTTACCCAGGCTGTATACCAAAAGTCGGCCAGCGCATTGGAAGAAGCTACCAGTTGATCGTTGATCGAAGACTTTAAAGCCTTTGAATATTGCTTCGCAAAGGCATCGGTATAAAAACGCCTGTTCTTTCCCCAGCGCACCTCCCAGCGATATTTGGCAGAGTCTGTAAAGTTCCTGGAAACCTCGATCTCTTTGGCTAACATTTCGGGCAGCAACGAAAAAGTATGTTCGATGATCTTCCATATTTCGTCAGACGGAGACTCAATGTATTTAGCCTTATGACGGCTGCTGAGATTGTAGTTGGTGATCTCTACTTCAGGAACAGTGGTTTCCCAAAGATCATGAAGGCCATGCTGCCCGGTAAGCTGTCCATCATAATTAATAGAGGTATGCAAAGGCACATGTGCATCAGCAATATAATGGCTTAAATCGGCCGCATAAAATACAATGCTGTCGGCGTTTTGAGAACGGAACGCATTGGTAAGCCGGTCCATATACTCCACTACCACATAAGGAAGCGTACCATATTTATTTAATGTGTCCAAAGAATATTTGGCAACCGCTCCATTAAAATCACGCGGCACTTCTTTAAAAGGATTCTCACCAAAACGCTCCATATCCATATAATGCTTACTTCCCTCACTTTCGTCCTGCGTACGCCTGACATCGGGTCTGGGAGCACCATACACCAAAGAATCTTTATTTGCATAAAAAAAAGACTGCATAGGTTTGGGCAGCTCATAAATAGCCAGTTGGGCTATGGTACGGTGTACCAGAAATCCCCAACCTGATACTACAACAACTGCTATTAAAATAACTGAAAGAGTAAATAATTTTCTGTTCATACGCGCTAAGATAATGTGCAAAGTTGCAGGAAATGAATAACTATTTTAACAATAGTCCTATTATTAAAGTAATGATAATAACGAAAAGTGAATTAAGGACCGGTTTATCCGTATGTAAAATTAAAACTGCAGGAAGCTGTAACATTTTATCTTTGCCTGACTCTAATATATAAACACAGTTATAATGCCGATACTTGAAGTAAAAAATCTGAAAAAATATTTTGCCACTCAAAAGGCTGTAGATGATATTAGCCTGAGCATTGAGCAGGGGCAGATATTTGGTTTGCTGGGCCCCAATGGTGCCGGCAAGACTACCCTGATACGCATGATCACCGGAATATTTTACCCGGATAATGGCTCTATCATTTTTGACGGTCAGCCTTTTAATCCCGCTAATGACATTGCCAAAATTGGCTATATGCCTGAAGAGCGCGGCCTTTATAAAAAAATGAAGATAGGAGAGCAAACCCTTTACCTGGCCCAGCTAAAGGGTATCAGCAAAAAAGAAGCTACGGGGAAAATCAAAGAGTGGTTTGCCAAATTTGAAATGGAAAGCTGGTGGAATAAAAAAGTGGAGGACCTTTCCAAAGGGATGCAGCAAAAACTGCAATTTGTAACTACTGTGCTCCACAACCCTAAACTGATTATACTGGATGAGCCTTTCAGTGGCCTCGATCCTGTAAACAGCAACCTGATAAAGGATGAAATATTCAATCTTGCCCAAAAAGGTGCTACCATTATCTTCAGCACACACCGTATGGAGCAGGTGGAAGAAATATGCGACCATATTATACTGGTGAACCGGGGCCAAAAAATACTGGATGGTACTGTGCACCAGGTAAAGCAGGACTTTAAAGAAGACCTTTACCGGATCTCCCTGGCAGGTACCGGTAATGATATCACAGACAACGAGGTATTTGTTATAAAAGACAGAAGCGATAACAGCCTTATTATCCAAAAGCAGGAAGGTAAAAGCAATAATGAAATTTTACAATACCTGCTGAGTAACGGCGCTTCTATAGAATCTTTCAACGAAATACTGCCCAGCCTTAACGACATTTTTATCCGCCAGGTAGAAGGAACACCGCTGGCACGCAGGTTCCAGGAAGTACATTAATCACCACCCAAACACAAAAAATGAATAAAACATTCTTAATTATACAACGCGAATTTCTTACCCGTGTAAGAAAGAAAACTTTTATCATCTCTACCCTGCTTTTTCCTTTATTGTACCTGGGGTTGATTTTCGGTACAGGGTACATTGGCGCCAGATCTTCTACCGTGCTTAAAATAGCTGTGGTGGATTCTTCAGGCAAGTTCACTGCTGAAAAAATAGAAAAAGCGAATACAGAAGATCCGTCCAGCATACTCACATTGGTAAAAGACGATCCTAAAGTCCTGTCTCAAAGTTTTGAAAGCAAAGGATATGATGGTTATACCGTAATACCTACAGGCATGATGGTTTCAAAATCTCCCGGCGCTGTTTCCATAAAGTCTAACCGCACTTTAGGTGCCATACCGGCGGTACAGGCCAAGCTGAACGGCATCTGGAACGATATTAAATATGAAGAACTGGGTATTGATACTGAAAAGCGTGAAACCCTTGCCGACAGCCACCTGAGCGTATCGGCAGAAAATATGCAGGATAAAAATGCTGATGGTACCAATGCCATGATCATTGGTTATGCTGCAGGATTCCTTGTTTACTTTATCCTGCTTATTTACGGATCGCAGGTGATGATGGGCGTGATGGAAGAAAAAACCAACCGTATTGCCGAAGTCATGGTATCATCGGTGAAACCCTTTCAGCTGATGCTTGGGAAAATAGTAGGTATTGCCCTGGTGGCATTGACCCAGTTTTTATTGTGGATTGCTTTTGTATTTATCATATACAATGTAAGTAAAGCAGCTGTAGATGCCAATCCTTCTATGGCACAGATGGTAGGCGGCGCGCAAAAGATCTTTACCAGTGTAAATATGGGCTTGCTGCTAACGCTGTTTGCTTTTTACTTTTTAGGCGGGTTCTTTTTTTATTCCTCTATTTATGCAGCAGTGGGAAGTGCGGTAAACGAAGACGTTCGCGAAGCACAATCGCTTTCTTTTCCTATTACGCTCATTATCATATTCGCCATCTTTATGCTTACCATTGCCATGAAAGACCCTACTAGCCCTGTTGCAGTATGGACCAGTATTATACCTTTTACCTCTCCTATTGTAATGATGGCCCGCGTAGCTTACGGGGTACCCGGCACTGTTCCATACTGGGAGCTGGCGCTAAGTATGATCTCGTTAATCGCTGGTTTTTTATTCATGGTTTGGTTTGCCGGGAAAATATACCGTACCGGTATCTTAATGTATGGTAAAAAACCTACCTGGAAAGAAATGATCAAATGGGCTATGAGGAAGTAAGGATAAGAAGCCGAAAGCATAAGGCACAAAGCTTTTGGCAAATGAAAAAGGAGCATTGATTTAAGTGAACGGAGGACAGATGACGGATGACAGGCTGAAGGTGGTTGAATCCTACTACCTACTTACTATTCACTATCACCTACCCGCCATTTCACCGCCATTTCCACCCGCTTTACCGATGAGCGCTATGCCGGTACCGATGCAGGGGCTAACTTTACACTATCAATTAAAAAATAAAGCAATGCTCCGCTTTTTAAGAAAATATAGTGAAGTGATACTCTGGAACGGGGCTTTAATAGCTTTAGGATTAATGAACACAAAGAGCACTACTTCTCTTTGCATCTTAAAAAACCTGGGCATTGAGTGGTGCCCCGGATGTGGCTTAGGGCATGCCATCCATTATGCGCTTCATTTTGAATTCGGGAAATCGGTACAGGAACATATTTTAGGCATACCGGCTACATTGATCCTATTTTATCAAAGCTGCAAAGCAATTTATACTATCAACAAAACAAACAGTTATGGACCAGCAACAACTTTTAAGAATGTTCCCTGATATGGAGTATGATGAAATGGCAACCATTATAAATCTTACCAAAGACATGAGCGAACAACAGCAACACACTTTTTTGTCTATTTACCAGGGCAAAAGAAAAGACCGTACTTTAATATTGGTGCTGGCGCTTTTAGGATTTGTGGGATTTGCCGGCATACACAGGCTTATTGTGGGTGACATTGGGTTGGGCATATTATACTTTTTTACAGCAGGTTTGTGTTTTGTAGGAACCATTGTAGACCTGATCAATATCAAAAAAATAGCTACCGAGTATAATTTGAAGATGGCTTACGAATCGGCTAATATGGCTACTGCTGTCTTCAGATAACAGAGACATCCTATACGCTTCTTTATAAGCTCATTGCCGCTCCAACGTAATAATTTCTTGCCGGGGCGGCATTGTAATACCTGCCCGCGGCTGCATTGATGTCGTTGCCTAGGCTGTAATTTTCATTCAGCAGGTTGTCAGCGCCGGTATATATATTCAGCTTTATCTTATTAACAAAAAAGTGATAGCCCAGTTTTGCCGTTAGCAAATGATAAGCCTTTGCCTCGGCGGTATTAGCATCATCCAGGAAAACGGAAGAAGCTCCATAGTAAGTGCTGTTTAAATAAAAGCCTTTCTTAAAACGAAAATCGGCCAGTAGGGAGATGGTATTTGATGGAACGCCTGGCAGCCATTTACCGGAAAAATCGTTTTCTTCTTTAATAAAATTTCCGTAACGGAAATGGTTATAGGTATACCCGGCTCTTACATACCCGTAATTAAGAAAGCCCGCAGACCGGTCTCTGAAATTACAGGAAGCAAATAACTCTGCTCCTTTTTGTTTCATATTCCCTGCATTTGCGAAATAGTCAGCGCCCGACTCGTCCCTGCGTTGCACAAGGGCATTCTTTAAGTCAAAATGAAAACCCGTGGCCTCCAGCCAAACCGGGCCGAATATTTGTTTCTTCAGCGTAAGCTCATAGTTCCAGCCGGTTTCCGCTTTTAAAGATGTATTGATAATACCTGTAGAGGGCAACAGCTCAGCAATAGTAGGCGGGGCATATCCTTTTGCTGCCGACGCCAGTAAAGAAAAGTTTCCTTTGAAAGCTTTTGAAACAGAAAAGCGCGGAGCCACCTGGTTGCTAAACGCAAGCGGCTGGTTAAGAGGCGGTTCATCGCTTAACCTGTTGAAATCTATTTTGCTTTTATTATAGCTCACCCCGGCAGTGTAAACCCAACCAGACCACGTGGTAAAGGCTGCCTGCGTAAAGAGGCTGTACAAAACAGTTGTTACGTCATCATTAGTCTGTAAAGTATCCGGCACTCCTGATTTATTCCCGTTCACACGAATATTAAAATGACCCGATTGTGCTTCCACTCCGGTATTCCAGTTGATGGTATTCCCGGCAGGCAGCTTTTTATCGAACGTAAAAACAGACCTGCCCCCGAAATGTGGCTCATTGCGGGTTTCATAGTTCCTGACAGCGCTATTCTCAATCCTGTTATAAGAGCCGTAGACCGTTGTAGTATTGGAAAATACAGTACTGAAAGCATCTTTATAAGTGACGCCACCAGTTAAATTTTTCTGAAAGATAGCCGCTTTGGCATCAACAGCCGATGGATAAATGCCGGCAGAAGGTCTGGCCGCTTTGGGATCTTTTTTATACTCAGCAAGGGTAAGCGCCCCGGGTGTTTCATAATTCATATCAGTATACAAAACCGATATGGATAAATGCCGGTGTACTGACAGCTTCATATCAGCTGTCCAGGAAAAGTTATCACGCCTCATGGCAGACTGCTGCCGGTACCCGTTACTTTGGTTATGGGCATAGGTTACTTTGGATCCCAGCTTTTCCCCGTGCCAGTTTGCTGACGCCAACAGCGTTTGCAGGTTATAGCTCCCGGTAATATACTCTAACGAGGCGCCGGTTTTGTTATCTACAGCATTCTCTGCTAATATCAGTCCGCCAGTGCCAGCACCGTACATGCTCGACACCGGTCCTTTCACCACTTCCAGGGTTGAAAAATTATTAAATGCAAGCTGGTTAAAATAAGTGCTGCCCCCCGGGTCTGTGAGAGGAATATCGTTCCAGTACACTTTTACGTTTCTTACACCAAACGGGGACCGAAGCGAGCTGCCCCGGATATTGATCCGGTAGCTTCCCGGTGAACGCTCTTCCATTCTTACCCCCGGTATGGTATTCATATCCGTAAGCAGCGACATTTTATTGGAATATGTCAAATAGCCCGCTTTGGCTACAATGGCCGTAGCCATATTGGCACGTTGCCCAAAGGCCTTTATCGTTACCTCATCAAGAGCCTGTACCGTATCTGTAACCGGAAGCTGCGCCTGGCCGGCTATTGAAAATATGGCTGAAAACAATAAAGCCGAAAACCGGGTAAGATAAAACAACCGGAAGGGTGAGAAACCGGCAGCTGCCGGCTGTAATGCGATCTTACTGATATGTATGCTAAACCTGGTCAACAAAAAAGTCATTTCAATTTCTAAAATTAAGGGGCACCCTGTAATTTTCCCATGAATATTTATTATTGTTTTTAGCCATGGGGAACTTCCATATCCCGAAAGCATCCTGGATTCATTCATTCTTTGTGTATTTTATAAATGAAAAACCTCATGTACGCTTCTCTTGTATATTTATTATTATTTTTGGCCAGGCAAATATTACAGGTTTTTTAGATCGTGAGCGCCTTTAGTATTGTGGCATGGATTTTTATTTAGGAATTATCTGATTACCCGTATTATAAAGCACCTTACAACCCTTATCATTATGAACAACAGGATTTTTCTGGCGTCCCTATTACTTATATGCATTGTAGCCTGCAAGAATAATGACAAAAAAGCTGCAGACAATGATAATACTCCTGAAATTCCGGCTACACAAAGCTTTTCTGACGATTATTTTTTTAAAACACTGGAAGGATCTATTGCAGGCAAGCCCATAATAATGCACTTTTTAAAAACTCATCAGGGAGTGGATGCCAATTATTACTATACAGACCAGGGGCAAACCATTTTCCTGGATAAAGACTGGAGCAAAACTCCGGGCGATAGTATTTATCTTTTTGAAGTAAGCAACCGTACATCTGAACAATCACCTACCCTGGCGATGGCCATTCATAAAGATGGCGTAAAAGGTATATGGAGCAGTGGCGATGGAAAAACCACCTACCCTTTTGAATTAAAGGAAAGCACGAGCCAGCCAACGTTGCATTTTAATGCCGCATCTTACATGGACTCGGCCCAATACTTAAAGTTCAAAACAGATACACCAACCTTAAAGTCCTCTGTAACGGTAGTTACTGCAACTGATGACAATACCGGTGCCACCTGGCTAAACAGCCGGCTAAAGCAGATCATTACAAATGGTAATAAAAAATTTGACGGGCTTTCGCTGCCGCAAACAGCTGCGGCATTGGTTAAAGATATGGTTGAGGGCTATAATGCCGAAGTAGACAGCAGCATCGTGGGCATTGATAAAAAAGCACCTCACTATTTCCTGAACCGGGAATATCAAACTTTAAGCAATATTATTTACAACCAGAACGGCTATGTAACGCTTAGTGTTTTTAACTATGCCTATACCGGCGGCGCTCATGGCAACCATGGCACGTCTATGTACTGTTTTGATACAGGTACTCAAAAGCACCTGTCACTACAGGACATAGTAATTATTGACTCCCTGAAAGCAGCTGAACTTTTAGAAAAATATTACCGGGAGCAATACAATATACCGTTACCTACGCCACTCGATCAAAGCTTATTTGTAAAGCGCCTGGCTCCCAATAATAATTTTTATTTTGGCCCGGCAGGGCTTGGCTTTGTGTATGTGCCTTACGAAATAGCGCCCTATGCCAGTGGTGAAATAAATATCTGGATACCCTTTTCTGAACTAAAACCCTATCTCAACCCGGAGTTTGCAAAAAGGATGAAACTGTAAAATTTCTTAATGCTTTAACAAATTTCATTTATCCTAATTATATATATACTTTACCTTTAGCGCAATGTTAAGGCTGCTGTTGATCTGCTTCTTTTTTACTGTTACCCTGCTAGCCCATGCTCAGGTACCGGATTTTATTTCCGTAAAAAAGCCCAATGGCGTTTCCGTAAAAAGTTATTATGCAGGATTAAATATTTCCTTCATGGCAACCGATGGCAGACGCTACGATGCACTGATCCATAAAATAGCCAATGACAGTATTTATTTAAGATATTTTACAACGGCACCCTATACCAATATTTTCGGAACGGTGAGCTACGACACCGTAACTACCTATATTTTACAGCTCCACTACAAAAATATCAAGTACATATATACGCCCAAAAGCAGCTACAGGAACCATTATCTCGGCACTTTGGGCCGGTATGCAGCTATTGGCGGACTGGGCTACACCTTTCTCAACCTTTTTAACGGTCTTTTTGTGGAAAAAGCAAAACCGCTGCTGGATGACCGCAATGCCCGTAATGTAGCTATAGCTACCGGGATAGGTGGCACCGGTTTTCTCCTCAACAGGAAATATAGCCGTGGCAAAAAAGGTAACCGGTACAAAATTGTGTATGTTGACATGAGCGTTGATAAACCTGAATAGTTTTTATTACCGGCTATTCCAGACCAGGAGATACTTTTGCGGTTTTGAAAGTGAGAATCCTTAACTTTAAAGTACAGGCTGATTTATGATAAGATCTATATATATGGCTGCTTTGGTGGTTGTTGCGGCGCTGCTGACGGGATGTTTTGAAATAGTAGAGAAAGTTGACTTAAAAGATAATGGCGCAGGGACGTTCCAGTTTACCGTGAACATGAGCAAAAGCAAAACAAAGATCGCGTCCATTCTTAAAATGAAAACCGTTAATGGAAGACCCGTGCCAACAAAAGCAGAAATAACACAGAAAGTAAAAGAAATAGAATCCTCGTTGAAATCATGCACAGGTATCAGCCATGTTGCAAGTAACCTGGATATGGACAACTATATCGCTACCATAAAATGCTCTTTCGACAAAATTGAAAGCCTGAACCAGGCCGCCCGGAAAATAGCCGCCATACAGAAAATAAAACCGTCAGACGTTAAAGATAACTACGCTTACCAGTCCGGTGCTAAAATTTTCTCAAGGCTGGCCAACTTTTCTTTAAAAGCTGAGTATAACAAACTCAGCAGCGCCGACAAAGAAGTGTTCAACGGGGCTACTTATACCGGTATTGTGAGATTTGAAAGGCCTATCCTATCAGCCAGTAACAAGGGAAGCAAATTGTCGTCCGATAAAAAGGCTGTGATGCTGAATGAAAATGTATTAGATATTGTTACCAATAAAAAATCAATCACCAATACCATTTCACTTGCTAAATAAAGCAAGCGTTATTAATCTGTTTAATATATACACATGAAAAAAACTACCATTACCATCCTTAGCTGCTGCTTAGTGTTTACCGCTATGGCCCAATATGCACCGCCCATCGCGCCTGCTAACGCAACATTGGTCATTAAATATAACGGGGCGAAGCTTACAGAAAATGTTCCTGTTTCAAAAATCAACTCTTACAGCTTTATAAAAGACAGGCTGTTTTTTGAATTAGGATTCGATAGTGTATCCTCCATAGAACAAACGGGTATTGACTTTACTAAAGAATCGCTTCAATACGCTTTAACGGAAGACAGTTCAAACAGCTTTGTAACCATAGTACCCTTACAGAACGAGTCAGATTTTTTAAACCTGGTGAAAAAGGGCAAAAACAAGGAGGCATCTATAGAAACAAAGGGCCTATATAAAATAATGTCGCTTTC
>JASGDI010000074.1:0-22138 GCA_049841335.1 Niabella sp.
CCTGAAATGAACGGCGATGAACTAAGCAGAAGCATAAGAAATGATATTTCAGTTTCGCATACCCCTATAATAATGCTGACAGCCAGGACCTCTGATCAGGCGCGTTTTGAAGGTTACGAATCAGGCGCAGACGCTTACCTTGTAAAACCATTTGATATGGAACTGCTGCGTTTGCGCATCCGTAAACTGCTGCAGATGGTTGAGACCCGCCGTCGTTCTTTTGTTACTGAAAGAGAAGTAAAAGTAGAGTCAATTACAACCAACCCGCTGGATAAAGAGTTATTGGAGCGTGCGCTGCAATGTGTAAACGAAAACCTGGATAATCCAGACTATTCCGTTGAAAAGTTTAGTGCCGATATGCTCATGGATCGCACCGGGCTTTATCGAAAACTAATGGCGCTTACCGGGCAGTCACCCACCAACTTTATCAGAACCATAAGGCTGAATAAAGCGGCTGAGCTACTCCAGGAAAAGCGGCTTTCTGTTTCAGAAATTGCTGACGAAGTAGGTTTTAACAGTGTATCTTACTTTTCCAAATGCTTTCATGAAAAATTTGGAAAAACTCCCACCCAATATGCAGAGTAACTTATAAATATAAGATATACTCTGTAATAGGTAAAGATATAGTAACTGTTTAGTACCAGACAGGAATTTAATAATGACCTCTATCCGTTATAAGTGTTATTAACTTATTTGGGCGGAAATTGGCCCGAAGACAGAAAGGGTATATCGCAGGAAATTACATAGAAAAACACTTTGAAAAAAATGAGTTCGCAAGCTGAGCTTATGTGCAGGGAATCTTTCTGCTAAAAATTTCATTCATAAAATTATTAATATGTTTTATTGGGAAATGAGGTGGCATAATTGGTTTAATCGGTTCAAGCCTCTGTAAAAGCTGATCATATGAAATGGTCTGTTGTAAGGATTTTAGGTTTGCAGAAAAATAAAATATTTAATTTATTGATAATCAAGTATAAATTTTTTATTCAACATTTCTGCCATGCATATTTCAACATTCGTTACAATTGTTTCAACATGAGTTAAAGAATATTTTTGTTCGTCACGCTATCTTTGAAATGCTTGCATAATTCAAAAAAGTGAAGTAGGAAAACAAGGACTGTAAAGAATTAAAAAAGCTAAACTCCCTCTTAAGGAGTATTTTTTTGATCAAAAATTGTAACCGATTACATATATGATCAATTGTAATTTGAGATTCTGAACGGGATAAAACGCTTGCTGAAATAATACTCCCAGTCTTTTGAGATAAAGACTAATATATATACTGAACGAAGCTGTTAACGATTGTAACCGATTAAATATAAGCTGTCACATATAAAAATTTTGAACCAATAATATAATAGTATATGCTTAATCTAAAACGAATGCGAAGCCATAATGTAGCTCCTACATTTTTGTTTGATTTTTATTGTTTTTCTTTTTGTCACATAAGGCAGTGGCACAGGAACGGGTTATTGTTATCGAAAAGCTTTTTCGGGCGGTACCGATGAACTGCTGGGAGAAGCGGGTATAAAAGCGGAGGGAACATCTGTTGACTCAGTACTATAATGTGATAAGATAGTACAGGGTAGGCTTTTGTCTAAGTGCTGCTTTACTTTTAAAAATGAGAAAATGATTGCGATTAAGACTATTTCTGAACTGGGCTTGTTTGTTTCCACCTGAGCATGACTTTTTCCGTAAGAACCATAAGTAAGACAAGTTTCAATTACAAAATAAGATATGAAAAAAAATAATTCTGATTGGTTTAAAACAATTGTGGTTTTAAACTTTAGTAATGTTCCCAGGCGGTTTATTGTGACGGCTTGCATATTGTTTTTGAGTCTCTTTATACAGGCTCAAACTCCGGCAACAGTTACAGGTAGGGTTGTAAATGAAAAAGATGAGCCTGTAGTGGGTGCCAGCATCAACCAGGATGGTACAAATATTTATACCACCTCGGGTGAAAATGGAGCCTTCAAAATAGATGTAAAAGATGTAAAAGCAAGCCTTGTAGTTTCCTCTGTGGGATTCGTAACCAAAAGTGTATCGCTTGCGGATGGTTGGGTTAATATTACAATCAAGCTTGCCCAAAATACCCAGTCTATGGAAGATGTAGTGGTTATTGGGTACGGTAAGCAAAAAAGAGAAGGGATGGTTGCCGCTGTTTCGCAAACAACTGTTAAAGAACTGGAGCGCACGGGTGGTGTAACCAGCCTTGGCGCGGCCATGACAGGTAATTTGCCCGGCTTAATTACGGCCCAGGGGTCCGGTACGCCTGGCGAGGAAGACCCCCGTTTTATTATACGTGGGGTAAGCAGCTTAAATGGTTCAGACCCATTGATATTGGTGGATGGAGTAGAGCGTACTATTGCCAACCTTGATATTAGCTCGGTAGAAACTGTAACTGTCTTGAAAGATGCGTCGGCCACCGCGGTATTTGGTTCGCGTGGAGCCAATGGGGTAATATTGGTAACCACTAAAAGGGGAAGAACAGGAAAGGCAGCCATCAGGGGCACTATTAATACTATTATGAAAAGGCCGTCCAAGTTGCCTGGAAAACTGGATGCTTATGATGCTTTTCGTATCAGGAACGAAGTTATTGAATATGAGTTAGGAACTGCGCCCGAAGCCTGGGCTGATATTATGCCTGAAGCTATCATGCTGAAATACCGCAATCCGGCCAGTCTGGAAGATGCAGAACGCTATCCTAACGTAGACTGGATAGATGCTTTATTTAAAGATCATACCTGGTCTCAAAATGCCAGCCTTAATATACAGGGTGGTACCCGTTTTGTAAAATATTTCTCCAGTGCCGACTTTGCACATGAAGGAGATATATTTAAGACATACGATAATAGGAGAGGGTATACCCCAGGCTTTGGCTTTAACAGGATTAATGTGCGTAGCAACCTCGATTTTCAGCTTACTTCTTCTACAGTATTTAAAGTAAACCTGGCCGGTACGTATGGTGTAAGAAAAAGTCCCTGGGCCGGTGTGAATGAGACCAGTGTGTGGAGTGCGGCTTATTTTGCTTCTCCTGCGGTGTTTTTACCAGTGTATTCTGATGGTTCCTGGGGCTATTATGCACCTAACGAAGCCACTTATATGAACTCTGCTATGGCATTGAGCAGGAGCGGTATTCAGTACAATACCAATGCAAGGATCGCAACCGACTTTACGTTGGAGCAAAATTTAGATATGCTTATTAAAGGACTTAAGTTCAACGGAACTTTGTCATTTGATAACACCTTCTCCGAAGGTGGCCGTGGTTTGCAGGATGCAGATGATGTACAGCGTAAATGGATCAACCCGCTGACAGGTGCCGTACAATACAGGTTTGCGAACGACAACTCTACTAACTTCGACTTCCAGTCTTTTGATAAATGGGCTGCCACAGGTGGTGGTACCGGTGGTGCTTATCGCAGGATCTTCTATAGCCTTCAGTTGAACTATGCTAAGCAGATCAAAGACCACAACTTTACCTTGATGGGGTTGATGAACCGTAACCAGTATGCCACAGGAAGTGAAATACCTCACTATCGGGAAGACTGGGTATTCCGTACTACTTATAACTACCGTAATAAATATGCTGTTGAATATAACGGTGCTTACAATGGTTCCGAGCAATTTGCGCCTGATAAACGTTTTGCTTTTTTCTCTTCCGGAGGTTTGAACTGGATCATTTCCAAAGAAAAGTTCCTGGAAAATGTTAAGTTTTTAGATGTCCTTAAGATCCGCACCTCTTTAGGTAAAACCGGTAATGATAACGTGGGACGGTTCCTGTACATTACTGAGTGGAGCCGTGGGGGCAATGCAGTGATGGGAACCGTAAATGAAACTGCAGAAAATAGTACTTATACCTGGTACAGGGAAACAAGGGTGGGTAATCCTAATGTACAATGGGAAGAAGCATTGAAGTATAACGTGGGCCTGGATTTTGAACTTTTAAAAGGCTTTATTACCGGTAAGTTCGACTTTTTCTGGGATCACCGCACCAACATTCTTTTGCAGGGAGGAGCTCGTGCTGTTCCATCTTATTTTGGAGCTTCTGCACCGGTAGTAAACCAGGGCGAAGTAAAAAACAAAGGATACGAATTAGAACTTCATGTCAGGAAAAATTTAAATCGGCATGTGCGCGTATGGTCTGATCTGATCATGACTCACGCCAAAAATAGAGTGATAGAAGCTGATGATCCTGCTTTAAGACCCGCTTACCAAAAGCAGGCTGGCTATGAAGTGGGCACGTGGAGAGGAAAGGTAAGCAATGGGTATTACAGCACATGGGACGCCCTGTATGGCAGCACTGTTCATAATACTAATGATAATGCCAAGCTGCCCGGTAACCTTTACATTGTTGACTACAATGGAGATGGCATCATAGACGATAATGATAACGCGCCATGGGGCTATGGGGATTGGCCTTTGAATAGCTATAATGCCAACTTCGGAGTAGACTTTAAGGACCTGACATTATTTGTACAGTTCTACGCGGTAAATAATGTGAACCGTGATGTAGCATTCAATAGTTTAAATAATAAGAACCTTACTGTATATGATGACGGCAATTTCTGGTCTCCTACTAACCAGGATCCTACACAACCAATGCCCCGTTGGGCTACTGTTCCGGTAGGCTATTATAAAGGCAATTTTAACCGCTATGATGCTTCTTATTTACGTTTGAAAAATGCCGAGATCGCATACACTTTTAGGAATAACAAATGGGGTTTTGTAAGAAAAGCCAGGCTGGATAATATAAGGCTTTACCTGAATGGTAACAACCTCATTACATGGACTAAAATGCCGGATGACCGGGAGCAGAATATCGGGGGAGCTTCTTACCAGGGGGCTTATCCTACCATGAAGCGTTTCAACTTAGGTGCAAACATTACCTTTTAATTCATTATCGTTATGAAAAAGTATATAAATAAAATATTTTGTATTGGAGCAATAGCATTGCTTGCCGGGCTGGGATCTTGTAAAAAGTATTTAGACCGGGAACCTGGTTCTATTATCTCAAGTGATGAGGCATTTAAGAACTTTGCTAATTTTCAGGGATTTACCGAAGAATTATATCAGTGTATACCTGATTTTACCAATGCCTACTGGACCAACTCCTGGAACTGGGGCGAAGACGAAATACAGTCTACAGCTCAGGCGTTTCATTTTATTGTAAAAGTAGATAACGGTGATTTTTGGGGATGGCAAAGAGGGTTTGACGGTTGGGGTGCAGGTTTTATGGATGGCTATACCTGGAGTACCAACAACGATCGTATGCAAAAAAAGCTATGGCCAATGGCATGGTACGGAATTCGTAAATGCAATATGGGACTGGAAAATATGGACAAACTGACCGATGCCACCCCGGAAGAAAAAAATCTGATCAAAGGCCAGTTATTATTTTTCAGGGGTTGGTTCCATTTTATGCTGATACAATACTTTGGCGGTCTGCCATATATTGATGAAGTATTACCAAGCGATGAAAAACTTACATTACCCCGCCTGAAATACCATGAATGTGCAGACAAGGCTGCTGCTGATTTCAGGGAGGCTGCTAATCTTTTACCGGTAGAATGGGATCAAACTGTAGCCGGCAGCCGAACCGTTGGTAAGAATGAGCTGCGTATCAATAAAATTATGGCACTGGGGTATTTAGGCAAGAACTATTTATGGGCCGGAAGCCCGTTGATGAACGGCGAGTCTACAGGTAGCCAGACTTATAATGCTGATTATTGTAAAAAAGCTGCAGCCGCTTTTGCTGAATTATTAAAAATAGTTGAAGGTGGCGGCACCAAGTACAAATTATTGCCTTTTCAATATTACTACAAAAACTTCTATACAAACTTCGAAAACTGGGCTATGCCTGGTGGCAGGGTAGGTGGACCGGAAGGAGGTACAGAGGCTATTTTCCGCGGGCCTTACTGGGCAGCAAACAACTCTAACTATGGTACCAGCCGTCAATACCAGCCACAGTTCCTGATTGGTGAGGGTGAAGTGAAGTTTTTCCCTACAGCTAATTATGTAAACTATTATGGTATGGCCAACGGATTGCCTATTAACGCTGCCAACAGTGCTTCAGTAGCCGATGCCGAATCCGGATATGATCCGGCTCAACCCTGGAAAGGGCGCGATCCCCGGTTCTATAACGATATTATTTATGATGGTGTGAAAATGGTAGAAGCCAGTATTCCTAACACTAACGAAGAAAAATATCGTTATGCTACTTTATATAGCGGTGGCGATTACAGGGTGCCTATTACTACCAGCAGCCGTACAGGTTACTTAAACTTTAAGTTTATTCCACATACCGGTAATAAATATGATTTGGGCACCAGCTACAATAAATCATTAAACGTGCACTTGCCTTATATGCGCCTGGCGGATATTTATATTATGTATGCCGAGGCGGCATCAGAAGGATATAATTCACCAATGGGTAAAGATCCTGGTTATGAAAAAACTGCGGTAGATGCTATCAATGTCGTTCGCGACAGAGCGGGCGTAGGGCATGTAGCTGCTAAGTTTACGGCATCTCAGGATGTTTTCAGAAACGAATACAGACGCGAACGGGCGGTAGAATTGTCTTTCGAAGGACACCGGTTCAATGATCTGCGCCGCTGGCGCCTGCTTATCGAAAAGCCTTATACTATAAAAACTTCTCTTGAGTTCAATCGCACAGGTACATTTTCAACCACCAATTCTAAAGAGAACAGGGTTGCCAACCTAAGGGAACAGGTAATATTGGAGCGCAATTTCTCCGAAAAACATTACTGGTTGCCATTAAGGAATGTGGATGTAATGTTATATGCTGAGTTTCCTCAGAACCCCGGCTGGTAATAGCCAATGCGATAAAGACGATTCAAGTAATTTAATAAAAGTGTAACTAATGAAATATTTAAAAATAGGATGGATACTATTAATGGCATTAGCAGTTTGCCCGTGTGTATTAAAGGCACAGCAAGCCACTGAAGTTACTGTTAAGGCTGTAGTATATGGAGTGGACAGAGCTCCGGTATCAGGAGCCCTGGTAAGCAGTGTGGAAGATGAGGATAATGAAGTAGCCACCAATGATTTGGGCGAGTTCTCAATTGTTGTTCCTTTCAATTCAGAACTGGGAATTACAGCGGTAGGTTATAAAACCAGGTATGTAACTGCTTCAGCCGACTTAACCGAAATTATACTAACACCACATAACGAAGCAAATACAATAAACATTCTGTTCCGCAAGCGGGAGAAGAAAGATATCATTGAAGGTGTTGAGGCTGTGGATATAAAAGAGCTGATGAAGAAGAATTATAACACTTATAGTTTAGATGGTTTGGACGCAATGGTACCGGGCTACAACGGAAACAGCATGTGGGGTATGGGCAGTTATCTTACGTTAATTGACGGTATTCCCCGCGATGCTAATAATGTATTGCCAACAGAGATAGACCAGGTTACCTTCTTAAAGAGTGCTGCAGCCGTAGCATTATATGGTACACAGGCTGCTAAAGGTGTAGTATTGATCACTACCAAAAGAGGAGAAGCAAACAATCGTCAGACCAATGTGACCGTAAACTCGGGTATCAATGTTGCTAAAAGTTTTCCAAAATATCTTGGCTCTGCCGAATATATGACATTGTATAACGAAGCAAGACGAAACGATGGTATTGCAGAATTGTATAGTGCTACTGAGATTTATAATTATGCATCGGGCCAAAACCCTTATCGCTATCCCAACCTTGATTTTTATGCATCGGAATACATTAAGAAAACCAATAGCAGGCACGATGTTACGGCAGAAATTTCGGGTGGTAATGAAAGAGCACGCTATTATACCAATATTAACTATTACACCGGAGGCTCTTTATTAAATTTTGGAGAAGGTTTGAAAAATGACCGTACCGATCGTTTTAGTGTGCGCGGTAATATAGATATTACCATTAATCCTTTTATTTATAGTAAAATTGATGCACAGGCCACTTTTTATGACGACCGCAGCCCTAATTCCAATTTTTGGTCGAGCGCTGCCACACTGCGGCCCAACAGGGTAGCGCCTTTAATTCCGCTTAGCTATATCGAAGAGAATGATATACCTTCCCGGACACTGCTTAATAACAGTAATTATATTATAGATGGTAAATACTTTTTAGGAGGTACTCAGTTAGAACAAACCAACCCCATTGCAGCCATGTATGCGGGTGGATACAGCTCGTTTGTTAGCCGGCAGTTTCAGTTCAATACTTCAGTAGGCGCCGATCTGAGAAGTGTATTGAAAGGCCTGAAGTTTCAAACAGATTTTGGAATTGACTACCGCACTTCCTATAGCCAGTCTTATAACAACACTTATGCAGTATTTGCACCCGGCGCCACCGGTGTTCCCGGCTGGTACACTTATGAGGGGAAAGACTATATTACCATGCTCACCAAATATGGAGAGGATGCTGCAAGCGGTGTGCAAAACGTAAGTGGTACTACCTACAGGCAAACACTTGCATTATCCAGCTATTTCAGCTATGACAACATATTCGCTGGCGACCATCATCTTACCGGGTTATTGGTAGCTAATGGTTTTCAGCAAACCACATCGGGTGTATACCATGCTTTGGGAAGTGTAAACCTGGGTCTGCAGTTAGGATATATCTACAGGGACAAGTATATGTTTGATTTCACCGGAGCATTACCACATTCGGCTAAACTTCCCGAAGGTAAAAGAAAAGCCTTTTCACCTACAGTGTCTTTAGGATGGCGTATCAGCAAAGAGAACTTTATGCAATCTGCATCATCAGTAATAGATGATCTTAAGTTTTATGCAAGTGCAGGCTACCTGAATACTGATCTGGATATAGCCAACTATTATATGTACATGGGCTATTACAGGTTAGATGATAATGGTCCATGGTGGGGATGGGACGGTGGCGGATACTCTGGCCGTATTACAGAAGCCAGAGGTGGTTCCAATCCTGAGATGACGTACCCTAAACGTGAAAACCTGACAATAGGTTTTGAAGGATCTTTCTTTAAAAGAGCTTTACAATTGCAGGCTGGTTATTTTACCAACCGTATGACAGATATGTTGGTAAGCGCCCAAAGTCTGGCGGCTGTAGTAGATCCCAACTGGTTTGTAGCAGGGAACTCGATATTTGGAGCCAATGTTAACCGTGATATAGAAGGCCGCACTGGTATTGATTTTGGTGCCACGATCAATAAAAAGATTTCTCAGGCTAATGTAGCATTAGGTATTACAGGTACTTATTACACTACAAAAGCTATAAAAAGAACGGAAATATGGAACGAAAGCTACCTGTATAGGCAAGGAGGTATTCTGGATGGCATCTGGGGATATGAAAGTCTTGGCTTCTTCCAAAGTCAGGATGAGATCAATAATGCTCCGCAACAATTTATCGGTGCTTTAAAACCTGGCGACATTAGATATAAAGACCAGAACGGCGATGGAATTATTAATACTGATGACCAGGTGCTGCTTGGCAAAGGAGGGTGGTATGGCGCTCCTTTAACTTTAGGTACACATTTAACTGTACAGTGGAAAAAACTCACCTTGTTTGCGTTGGGTATCGGGCGCTTTGGTGCCGATGCGGTAAAGAATAGTTCTTATTTCTGGATAGGAGGAGAGGATAAATATTCTGTGGTAGTAAGAGACCGCTGGACGCCTGAAACAGCGGCCACAGCCACTTATCCCAGGTTAACAACCCAAAGCAAGGCAAATAACTTCGTTACCTCCGACTTTTGGATGTATAAAGCCAACCGCTACGATCTCGCCAAAGTGCAGCTCACGTATGATTTAACAAGCGTTGTAAAGCATGGCAATTTTGTAAAAGAGCTGGGACTGTATGTAAGTGGCGCAAACTTGCTTACGATATCAAAAGAACGTGAAATAATGGAAATGAGCATAGGAAGTGCACCGCAGACCAGGTTTTATAACTTAGGTATTAAAGCACTGTTTTAAGAGATTTTAATGTTACCAATAATAGTTAAAAGGAATTTAATATGAATAAAATATTGTTAATAGCCGCTATAGCTGCCCTTTTCCTGGCTACAGGATGTAAAAAGGATTTGTTTGAACCGGCAATTGAAAACAACCGCCAGATAGAAGATCCTAATAACCTGATGCCCAGCCAGGCCAGGTTTATGTATGGTCTTTTAGGAAACGCATATACGCGTATTCCCAATACAGGCTGGTATCATTCGGATGTAGCCACCGATAACGCCGTATCCAACGATTTTAACAACGAATATTTACGCATAGCACAGGGGCAATGGTCTCCGCTATTCATTCCGTTCGGCTTTAATCGCTGGACCAATGGCTATCATGCTATCCAGTATATCAATCAGATATTGGAAAAAGTGAATGAAGTGCAGTGGGCCACGGATGAAAATATAGCAGCGCTGTTTAAAAGAAGAATAACCGGTGAGGCTTATGGTTTGCGTGCTGTGTTTTATTCTGATCTGCTACGACTGTTTGGTGGCGAGGCGGCCAATGGCCAGATGTTAGGTGTACCGTTGTTTGTAACCTTCCAGAGCCCTCTGTCTGATTTCAATGTGCCCCGGGCCACTTACCAGGAATGTTTGGATCAGATCTATAAAGATCTCGATTCTGCCTCTATCCTTTTGCCTTTTGATTATGGCGATATAGCAGAAGGAGGAACGGTACCCGCTAAATTTGGCACCATAGCAAGAACAGATTACAACCGTGTTTATGGCAATAACTTTCGCGGGGGCCTTTTCAGCGGAAGAATGGCAATGGCTGTTAAAGCCAAAACTTCTATTATTGCTGCCAGCCCTGCTTTTAGCAGTGGTAACACTACTACCTGGGCCGATGCTGCCAATGATGCTGCTGCCATTCTTGATCTGATCAACGGTGTGAGTGGGCTCGATCCTAATGGCCTGGAATGGTATGGAGGCAACACAACCACAGCTAACCAGATAGCAGGTTTATCGGTAGGTGTTAACCCTCCCGAGATACTTTGGAGAGGAAGTTGGGTGGATAATGATGCCAGTTTGGAAAGGGACAATTATCCTCCTACAATGTTTGGCAATGGACGGATCAATCCTACACAAAACCTGGTAGACGCATTTCCCGCATTAAACGGGTATCCTATTACTGATCCGGCTAGTGGTTATAGTGCTGCTAATCCTTATAACAATCGTGATCCCCGTCTTAAAACATTTATTGTTGTGAATGGCGGCGCCCTGGCATCCAGCACCACTGCTATTAATACGGCAGCTGATGCTACCACTAACGATGGACTGAATAAAGTGGCAACATCTACCCGTACCGGTTATTATTTACGCAAACTTTTACACAGAAATGTAACCTTTACCTCTACTACAACCAGTGGCCAGCGCCATATAAAACCTATTATCAGGTACACGGAAATATTTCTTAATTACGCTGAAGCTGCCAATGAAGCCTGGGGGCCTATGGGTAATGGCGGACATGCATATTCAGCTTACGATGTTATAAAAGCTATTCGTAGAAGAGCAGGAATAGGCCTTACAAATGAAGACGCTTATCTCGAATCCATTAAAAGCAATAAAGATGAAATGCGCAAGCTGATCAGGAACGAGCGTCGTCTGGAGCTTTGCTTTGAAGATATCCGCTTCTGGGATCTGCGCCGTTGGCAGTCAAATCTTACAGAGGCAGCCAGGGGAGTAAGTATTACCAATAACACCAGCTATAATTATATCCAGGTGGAAGCCAGGGATTTTGAAAGCTATATGGTTACCAACCCTATTCCCAATAGCGAGGTGCTCAAGTTTAATGCACTGATTCAAAATAAAGGTTGGTAATCCCTGAAAATAAAACGAAGCTAAAAAGAGGTTTATGCATCTCAGAATAATAAAAAAAGAACTCATGAATAAGAAACTATTAATATCAATAATTATCCTTGCTGTACTGGCATCTTGCAACCGGGACCGGGATTTTCCTGACTTCGAATATCAAACGGTATATTTCGCTTACCAGTATCCTGTAAGAACCATTACATTAGGAGAGGATATTACAGTAGATAATACACTGGATAACGAACATAAATTCCAGGTATATGCTGCATTTGGCGGCGGATACAAAGCAAGACAGGATGTCAGCATTGGTTTTTCGATCGATAATTCCCTGCTGGGTAATGGCATGCTGTTTTCGTCAGGTGGTAATGAAATTGTTCCATTACCCTCCAGCTACTATACTTTGAAAGAAAATAATATCATCATTCCTAAAGGTACAAGTGCAGGGGCAGTTACGGTACAGCTTACTGATGCATTTTTCAACGATCCTAAATCTGTTACCAACACGTATGTATTGCCTGTAAAAATGACTGCTGTAAATGGTGCAGATTCTATTCTTTCTGAAAAAAACTTCACGCTGTATGCAGTAAAATTTATAAATCCATGGCACGGGAACTATCTGCGTCGTGGAACCGATGCAATGACAGGCGATGTAAACAGGAATGTAAGCAGGCATGCTCAATATGTAGAGTATGATGAAGTAAATATGCTTAGTACAAGATCATTCACTGACCTTTCTTTTCCCGTAACCTTCAAAGACAATGCTGGTAATAATTTTACCTGCACACTCCTTTTAAAATTTGATGGGTCGGGTAACTGTACTATTTCATCGGCTACTACAGGTTATACTGCTACGGGCACGGGTGCTTTTGTTTCAAAAGGAGAGAAAAAAAGCTGGGGCAATAAAGACCGGGATGCACTTTATCTGGATTACCAGGTTAATTACAGTGGTATTACGGTAGGCACAGGAACCAATGCAAAAATTATAAGTGGAAATATTGCTACTAAAGATACATTGGTAATGCGCGACCGTGCTGTAAAAATGGAAACCTTCACACCTGTAAGTAAATAGTTTGTTTGACCCTATATATGAAATATCATGATTAATAAACTGTATAAAAAAGTTGCGTTCTTCTCTTTTGCTCTCGCTTTGTTTTCTTCTTGCGCTAAATTTGAAACGCTCGACTTTGCAGCCGATAAACCGGAAAACGTATTGGTGCAGGAGGATATAGACTCTTATCCTGCATTGAAATCCTATATCAATAACGCAGCGCACCCGGATTTTAAATTTGGAGTGGCTTTGTCTTTGAACGACTATGTAAATGGCGGCGTTAAGTATCGCCTGGCTAACAGGAATTTTGATGAGATTGTATTGGGCTATGAAATGAAACATGGCGCTGTGGTACAATCAAACGGTAGTCTTTTTTTGGATAATGTAAAAAAACTACTTGATGCTGCAAGGGAGGCTGACATGTCGGTGTATGGACATACGCTTACCTGGCACGCTAATCAAAATGCTGCTTATTTGAACAGCCTTATAGCGCCAATTATAATACCCGCTGAACCTGGCGAAGGCCCGGGTCTGGATCCAAGCGTTATTACTAACACTGATTTTGAAAGTGGTATAAATGGATGGATAGGATGGGGGAACGGTTCTACCAGGGAGCAGTCGGCAAATGGTGAGGGCTATAATAATACCGGCTACTCCTTAAAAATAGTAAATCCCACTGTAGCCAGTTCCTGGAGTGCACAGGTTGCCTACGACTTTGCAGCTGGCCTGGAAGTAGGTGCAAAATATGTATTAACGCTTAAAATAAAGGGCTCAAAGGCTGGCTCTATTGGCGCAGGTATGCAAGATCCCAGCAACTATGCCGGCCGTGGTGATTTCCCTGCCATACCAGTTACTACTGCCTGGGCAGAACAGGTGGTTTCTACTTCTATTACAGGGGAGAACGCTAAACGCTTTTTATTCAATGTAGGTGCTTATGACGGAACTATATATTTAGACGATGTAACGCTTCAGCGTGAAAATCCTGATGGAGGCTCTGTATCCGGCAAAATGGTGTTGAATAATTTTGAAAGTGATAATACAGGCAAAACCTATGCTATGAGCGGCAACAGTACTGCTGTGGTTGAGCTCGATCCTAAGGGTAGCGGAAGTAAAGTATTGCATATCGGTACTGCGGCAACGCCTTCCAATCAATCTCATCCGAAATTTGAGATCAGCTTACCTAACGGATTAACGTTAGGTGATTGCCAGTCCTTTCAAATAGACTTTTTAGCAACAGGAACTACAGGGCTATATGGGTCTGGTATGCGTATGGGTATTAATAATGAACCCCTGGTTGTATATGGCAGCCCTTCAGCTTTAGGTGCTACGGATAATGCCTGGGCTATTGGAAAAATTATTCTTCCTGTGGCGGATCTGAAATTAACAAATGCGCAAAAGCTTCTTTCCACTTTTACGCTTACGATTGGCTCTGGTACAGGAGCTGGTAATTATTATATAGATAATCTAACGCTTAACTGGAAACTCCAGGACAAAGTGATTGAAAAAACACCTGAAGAAAAAAAGACGCTTATTACTAATGCGCTTACTGCATTCATTGGAGGCATGGTAGATACCTGTAAGTCTGTTGTTAAAGCATGGGATGTAGTAAACGAACCAATGGATGACGGGAATCCAACACAATTAAAAACAGGTGTGGGCAAAACCTTAGCCGCCGACGAATTTTACTGGCAGGATTATATGGGTAAAGATTATGCCGTTATCGCATTCAATCTGGCGCGCCAGCATGGTAATCCTACAGATAAATTATTCATCAACGATTACAACCTGGAGCATAACCTGGATAAATGCCGTGGTCTGATAGCATACGTAAACTATATTGAAAGCAAAGGTGCTAAAGTGGATGGTATTGGAACACAAATGCATATCAATATCAATACCAGCAAAGACAATATTACTGAGCACTTCCGCTTGCTGGCTGCCACTGGTAAGCTCATAAAAATATCTGAACTGGATATTGGCTTAGGTGGAGTAAAAACTGCTGATGCTACTCCGGCGCAATACCAGGCGCAGGCAGATATGTATAAATATGTGATCGAAAAATATTTTGAGCTGATTCCTGCCGCACAGCGATATGGTATTACTATCTGGAGTCCGTTAGATAGTCCTGCAGGATCAAGCTGGAGACCTGATGATCCGGTAGGGATCTGGAATATAAATTTTGTAAGGAAGGTTTCTTATAAAGCCGTTGCCGAAGCGCTTGCAGCAAAAGCCGGGAATTAGTTAGTTCATAAACACACTTTTTATATTCAGTGATGATTAGAGATCAATTTTGGCCTGGCCGGTTAAGTATTTGCTTTTTTGCAGCTGTTATGATTTTTATCGTTGGGTGTAGCAAAGCAGATACACTTAATGAGAGTCAGACTTATGCAGCTTTCTCATCGGTTATTGCCACCGCAAATGCAGATACAGACAGCATTTCTGTGGGAATCCGTTGGTCCCGTACCAAATGGAGCCTTTCTACAGCAGCTAATGGTTTTGTCAGCGGATTTTCAGCAGAAAGTGGCGGGCGTGAAGATCAGGCGTCTATATCGGGAGCAGTGTATGTTCGATTGAAACCTAACCTTGGCGAACAGCCGCGTAGCCAGGATATCATTATCAAAGACCTCACCACCGGGAAGGAAGATAAAATGACGATCACACAGTCGGCTCTTTCGGGAAATGATAGAATTACAATAAATCCTGCTGTAACATACCAGAAAGTAACCGGCTTTGGAGGTATGATCAATGCTTCCTGGACGGGCAATACGCAGCTATCGGTTCAGGATATTGAAAAGCTTTACGGACCTGATGGATTAGGGCTTAATATCGGGCGACTCATGCTTTACCCCAACGCTTCCAGTTGGAGCCGCGAAGTAGCTGTTGCAAAAAGGGCACAGGAGTTAGGGGCAATCTTATTTGCTTCTCCGTGGACTCCTCCGGCTAGTCTTAAATCGGTTAATACAAATAGCAATGCAAATGGCGAGTACCTGTTGCCTGAAAATTATGGAGCGTTTGCTGCTCACATGAAATCTTACGTAGATTACTATAAAAGTCAGGGTATAAATATTTATGCCGTATCTGTTCAAAACGAACCAGACTTTAAAGTAACCTACGACGGCTGCTCTTACACACCACAGCAAATGCTGAGCTTTGTTAAAACGCAGGGAAAGGCGGTAGGTACAAAGTTAATGGCCGGCGAAACAGTTCAGTTCAATAAGTCTTATACGGATGCATTATTAAACGATCCTGTAGCAGTAAACAATTTTGATATTGTGGCTACTCACCTGTACGGATTTAATTTCAGGACCACAGTAGCCGATTATCCATTGGCAAGACAGCACAACAAGGAAGTGTGGATGACTGAGCATCTGTTTAACGAAACTGCAAACGGATATGACTGGCTGTGGCTTCCGTCTTTAAAAACAACACTGGCCGAAGAAATACACGATTGTATGATTAATAATTTCAACGCGTATGTTTACTGGTATTTGAAACGTTATTATGGCTTTATGGGCGAAAGCCCGGATCCGGCCAGTCCTGTAGGTTATTATATCAATGCCAACGGGGAAATTACAAAACGCGGTTATATTATTTCACACTACGCCAAATATGCAACCGGCAGAACTAGGATTGATGTGGGATTAGGCAGTAACATTTCGGCTACCGATTTTCTTACTACAGCGTATTCAGGTACTAATGATATAACAGTTGTGCTCATTAATAGAACGAATAAAGCCAGAATAATGGACTTTGCAATCCCTTCCAGTATAACATCTGTAACGGCAGTGGAAACCACTTCCGGGAAGAACATGAGCGCTATCGACAATACCATCAGTAGTGATAAAAAGTCGGTAAGAATACGTATTTCCGGTGAGAGTATTGTATCTGTAAAAATGGTAATGTAGTGGTATTTAAAGTGTATTGCATGATACTTTAAAAAATTTGATAGAGAAATTATAAGTACCTTATGAAAAGAAATTCTGTTCTGTGTTTTCTGATACTCCTTTTTTTTAATGTCAGTGCTCAGCATTTTATAACTGAAAATACTGAAAATAACAGCTTTCCCATTGTTACCGCTGCAGGTGTAGCCTCAATATTTGTGGATGCCTCTGAAGATGAGCTGATCCATAAAATGGCTGTATTGCTACAAAAAGATATAGAAAGAGTGACAGGAAAAACACCTCGCATTGTTGACAAAATTAATTCATCCGGAAATGTGATCATCATTGGTACGGTTGACGGAACAGGGGAAGTAAGTCAACTGATAAAGAATAACAGCATTAATGTAAGCACTCTGAAAGGCAAGTGGGAGGCGTTTAAGCTGCAAAATATAAGCAAACCTTTAAGCGGCGTGCAGCATGCATTGGTCATTTTAGGAAGCGACAGGCGAGGTGCGGCTTACGGCGTTACAGAGCTTTCTGCTCAAATGGGGGTTTCTCCCTGGTATTGGTGGGCAGATGTGCCTGTTAAAAAGAAAAAAGAAGTGTATTTCAAAAACGGAGTGTATAACTATCCTTCTCCTTCCGTAAAATACCGCGGTATTTTCATTAATGATGAAGCTCCTGCATTTAGCGGCTGGACAAGAGAAAAGTTCGGTGGATTTAATCATAAAATGTATGAGCATCTGTTTGAGCTGCTCCTCAGGCTCAAAGCCAATTATTTATGGCCGGCTATGTGGGGAAATGCTTTTAATGATGATGATACGCTTAATCCTGTACTGGCTCATAAATGGGGTATTGTAATGGGCACCTCTCATCATGAGCCTATGTTGAGGGCACAAGCAGAGTGGAAACGCTATGGCAAAGGTGAATGGGACTATGAAAAAAACGAGGAAGGGTTGAAATCTTTTTGGAGAAAGGGTATAGAAAATATGAGTGATCATGAAAGCATAATTACTATTGGTATGCGCGGTGATGGTGACGAGCCCATGACAGAAGGAACCGCAATCAGCCTGTTAGAAAGAATAGTAAAAGATCAGCGTAAAATATTGGAGGAGGTGACCGGGAAACCTGCTTCCGAAATACCGCAATTATGGGCCTTATATAAAGAAGTGCAGGATTACTATGACAATGGAATGAGAGTTCCTGACGATGTTACGCTTTTATTGTGTGATGATAACTGGGGCAATATCCGCCGGTTGCCAGATTTAAAGGAGAAGCCACGAAAAGGAGGCTATGGTATTTATTATCATTTTGATTATGTGGGTGGTCCCAGAAATTACAAGTGGATCAATACCAATAATATTGCAAGGGTATGGGAACAAATGCACCTGGCTTACGAGCATAATGCCCGCCAGATATGGATTGTAAATGTAGGCGACTTAAAACCGATGGAACTGCCCACCAGTTTTTTCCTGGACTATGCCTGGAATGTTAACTTGTGGAACGAAGACAATCTTTCGGAGTATTATACTAAATGGGCAACAGCGCAGTTCGGTGATACTTATGCAAAAGAAATTGCCGGAATACTATCTGCCTATGCCCAGTATGCCTCCCGTAGAAAACCGGAACTGTTAAATGCAAATAGTTACAGCATTCTAAACTATAATGAAGCCAACCGGGTAACAGAGAACTGGGATAAGCTGCTGGAAGAGGCTGAAGTATTATTTAATAAAATTCCGGCTGAGCAACGGGATGCGTTTTTTCAACTGGTTTTACACCCGGTAAAAGCCTATGGAACGCTTCAGAATATGTACACAGCTTTGGCCTGGAATGAATACTATGCTAAGCAAAATAATGTGCTGGCTAACAAATTTGCCCGGGATGCCCAGCATTTTTATATAAAAGACTCATTAACAGGAGTAGCATATCACCAGTTAAACAATGGCAAGTGGAACCACATGATGTCTCAAAAACATATAGGTTATACCTCCTGGCAGGAACCCAGAGTACAAAAGATGCCTGAAGTAAAGTACGTGCCAGTGGATAGCACTGCAGCCCCTGAAAACCCTGCTTTATCAACGCCATCTGTAAAGCCGGATATTCCTCAAAATATCAAGGAACCTGTTTTTTATGAAAAGGATGGCTATGTTTCTATCGCAGCCTCAAACTTTACAAGAAAAGCAGATCAAAAGGATATTCACTGGAAAGTAATTCCGGGTATTGGCCGCGAAGGGAACGGTATTACTACTTTCCCTGTTACCACAGGTTCCATGAAATTATCAAAAACAACACCCCATCTTCAATACGATTTTTATACATCCGATTCGGGTAATGTTAAATTGAATATTTATACTTCTCCCACACTTAACTACACTGACAGCGAAAACGGATTACAGTATGCTGTTTCTATTGATGATGGCGAGCCCGAAGTAGTGTCCATCAATAAATTTAAAGTAGATAGCCGCCCATGGGCGCAAACCGTATCGGATAATATAAACATTACTCATACCAACCATAAAATTGATAAAAAGGGCAAACATACGGTGAAGTATTGGATGGTAAGCCCGGGCGTGGTATTGCAAAAATTAGTGTTGGATTTAGGCGGATTAAAGCAAAGTTACCTGGGACCGCCCGAAACAAGAGTGATGAATAAGTAACACTTCAGTAAAACACAATGAAGAAAATTATAAACAAAAAAGAACGGTTCGAAACAATAAACGTTTAATATGAAAAAAGCAGTTTTTTTAATATGGTCCGGTTTAATTGTATCAACAGTTCTGGCTCAAACGCCTGCTGATTCAACAAAGTTTTCACCCCCGGTCAGTTTTACTTTTCAGCAGGCACAGCAGCATATGATGCAGCAATTAGGTATTAAACAAATGCGCCCGGGTTTTAGCGGCGATGAAAAAACGCCCAATCATGCCAATTATGATACTACGCTGGCTGATCCCTGCCCTGAATTACCCGAACTGCTGGTTACTAAAAACGGCAAAAAAGTTACCACGCCCGAAATATGGTGGAACACAAGACGTGCAGAAATAATAGAAGATTACGAACGTGAAGTGTATGGCCGTATACCTGAAAATGTACCCAAAGTAAACTGGGAAGTAAAAATTACAGACAGAGAGATGATAGGTTTTACACCGGTTATTGCAAAGCAGATAATTGGCCATGTAGATAACAGTGCCTATCCTTTAATAAATGTAGATATTAAAATGATGCTGGTGCTACCTGCCAATGTAAAAGGGCCGGTACCGGTACTTATCATGTTTAGCTGGATGCCGCCAACATTCCCGGCCCCGGCTCAGCCTGCAACTGATGATATGGAAAAGCTGAACGTGGCCTTTAAAAAGATGATGATAGCGGCTGATCCTTCAGTTAAAGAAATTTTTGATAAATATCCGGCTTATACTCCTGTAACAAGGATGACTGCGTCATCCTTTAGGCAACAACAGGAAGAGGTTCCGGCAACCGAGCAATTGCTGCGCGCCGGATGGGGGTATGTAATATTGGACCCTAACAGTATCCAGGCAGATAGAGGCGAAGAAATAACCAAAGGAATTATAGGGCTGGTAAATAAAGGCCAGCCTCGCAAGCCTGAAGACTGGGGCGCGTTGAGAGCATGGAGCTGGGGTGCAGCAAGAGCGCTGGACTATCTGGAAACAGAACCTTTGATAGATGCCAAAAGAGTTGGTATAGAAGGTGTATCACGCTACGGGAAAGCTGCTTTGGTTACACTGGCTTTTGAGCCTCGCTTTGCTATCGGGCTGATCGGTTCCTCAGGAAAAGGCGGTACTACTTTACTGCGCAGGAATTTTGGTGAAGCGGTTGAGAACCTTGCCGGAGGGGCCTTTTACTGGATGGCAGGCAACTTTATAAAGTATGCGGCGGAAGATGGTTCATTTGGGAAAAAAAACGGTTGCGATATTCCTGTAGATGCGCATCAGTTGATTGCATTGTGCGCACCACGGCCTGCTTTTATCAGCTATGGTATCCCGGAAAAAGGAGATGCTAACTGGCTTGATCAGCGCGGCAGCTACATGGCTACAGTGGCTGCAGGCCCTGTTTTTAAATTATTGGGCGCAAAAGACCTGGGCGTTTCCAACAATTACATGAAGGAAAAAATGCCGCCCGTAAATACAGGTTTACTGGACGGGCAACTTGCATGGAGGCAGCATGATGGCGGGCACACCGATGCGCCAAACTATAAATATTTTATTCCCTGGGCTAATAAAATGCTGCAGTATGAACGTAAGGGTATTAATAATTAATACAACATACAATCCAGAATGGGCCATGGAGCGTGTTGTTGCTTACTAATTAAATAAAAAATAAAATGATCAGGATGAAAAAAATGACGCTATACTTTTTAATGATGGCATTAATGCTTGCTTTTGCATTTGATAGTATGGCACAGGATAAAAACTTTCATATTTACTTATGCCTGGGACAGTCCAATATGGAGGGCCATTCCAAGCCGCAGGCTCAGGATAGTGTAGGTGTCAGTGACAGGTTTAAGGTATTGGCTTCAGTTGATTGTGATAATCGTGGACGAAAGAAAGGCAACTGGTACACGGCTGTACCGCCGCTGACACGCTGCTACACTGGTCTTAGCCCGGCAGATTATTTTGGAAGAACCATGGTAGAAAATCTTCCTGAAAAAGTGAAAGTGGGCATCATTAATGTTTCTGTTGGCGGATGTAAAATAGAGTTGTTTGATGAAGATAGCTGCGCATCGTACACGGCAAAACAGCCAGCCTGGATGAAAAATATGATTAAAGAGTATGGTGACAATCCATATCGGAGGTTAGTGGAAATGGCAAAGCTGGCGCAGAAAGACGGTATTATAAAAGGCATTTTATTACACCAGGGTGAATCGAATACCGGTGATATATTATGGCCGCAAAAAGTAAAGAAAGTGTATGAGCGACTGTTGAAAGACCTGGACCTGGAAGCAAAGAACGTGCCCCTCCTAGCCGGAGAACTGGTACCTGAAGATCAGAACGGAGCTTGCGCAAGTATGAACCGGATTATTCGTACACTTCCTCAAACTATTCCTAATTCCTGTATCGTGCCTTCGGCAGGTTGCGAAGGAATAGAAGACCGGTTACATTTTAGTGCAGCAGGATACAGAAAGTTAGGTAAACGATATGCTGCTGTGATGCTGGAACTGATGGGTAAAAATATTATAGCAGAATAAGAAAATGATGAAGTCCTTTAGCAATATGATTAAAGCAAGCGTTGTATTTGTATTAGCTATATTGCTTTCCTGCAATAGCAGCAAAAATACAAACAGCGCAAAACCTGGAAAATGGGTGGGTACCTGGGCTACTGCGCCACAACTGGTAGAACCGGGTAATATGCCTCCCCAACCTGGCTTAGCCAACAACACTATCAGGCAGGTAGTTCGTGTATCAATTGGTGGCGA
>JASGDI010000075.1:0-7708 GCA_049841335.1 Niabella sp.
AACATTGGCATTCCACTCTGTGTCGCCAAAGCCTACTTTCAAAAATATTGCCGATGAACTGATTAGCCGGTTACCTCAAAAAGTACATATCAGCTTTGACATTGACGGGCTCGATCCTAAGCTTTGTCCCAACACAGGCACTCCTGTTCCCGGGGGACTTGAGCTGGAAATGGTTTTTTACCTGTTCCATGAAATATTAAAAACCGGCCGGCAGATCATAGGTTTTGATCTTGTGGAAGTAGGCTTTGGCGACACAGAGTGGAATGCCAATGTTGGCGCAAGAGTATTGTTTAAGCTGTGCAATATATTGGCAGGTAGTAATAGTCAAGAGTTAAATTATAAATAAAAATTTAAAATAACATTTAAAATATGTTAATGATAAATTAATTACAATAATTTATATAAAATTTTAGTTCATTAATTTTAGGCATGTACCAATTTATTATTCCCAATAAAAAAATAGTAACCTACCAGGTATTTGCTTATGGTATTATTATACTAAATCTCCTCGGCCTTTTTCTTGCGCAGCCGGTTACAGGAACAAAAAATTTTAATATAGCGCCCGCCGGTATAGCCGTTGTCCTTATTATTATATGGGACGTGTACCGGTACAAAAAGAAAGGCACCCTGCAATCCATAGGTATGCTCATATTATTATGCGGTATATTCTGGATGAGCATGGGCTATACCTATTTATTATTACTCAACATTTTTTTATGGGCACTGTATATGATATCCAAGAGGAAGCTCGTAATAGCTGCAGACGCATCCCAGGTAGTGTACCCTTCTTTTCCTGAAAAAAAAGTAGCATGGCAGGATATCAGCAATATAGTCCTGAAAGACGATGTTTTAACTATCGACCTGAAAAACAACAAAATTTACCAGCATTTGATTGAATATGCAGATAAAGAGATAAATGAAGCCGAATTTAACGACTTTTGCAGGAAACAGCTGATGGTGAATGGTCAATAGTTAATAGTCAATTCACTACTCACCATTCACTATTCACAAATAAATTACTCTCATGTCACTACTATCATCTCCATATATTCTGTATTCTGATGGGAAAGGAAATATTTTTGAAGATACTTCCCTTTATGTAACCGGCCGTACCGGCTGGGATGCTATGCCTATACCTGAAGATGAGTGGATAGAATTACCCGAGGGCGGCTCTTTGTATGAACTGCCTGGCCGCCGCGGTATTGGTATAGACGTACAAACAGGTGAAATGCGTCTTTGTGAAAAAGGTTGGGCGGTAGCGGCTTTTATTCCGCCAGCTCACACAGGCTTTTACCTGTCGGCTTATGAAACTGCACCGGATGCACCCACCCTGCCATTATTCTGTTATACAGCAGTTGGCTGGCATAATGAAAAATTTTATGTACCTGCTACAAGAATTGAGCAGGATATCAGGCAGGAATGCCACGGATTTGATGCTAACAAGGTAACGCATGGTGTAGATTACTTAGTGGGAGCATATCCGCACAACCGGCTGGTAAAGCACCTGGCAGAAAATTGTGCACTTACTTACCACTGTCCTGCCGCACGTAACTATTTTATGGGCCGATGGGAATGTCCTGTACCCGCCTCACCAGCCTGTAATGCCAATTGTGTAGGATGTATTTCCCTTCAGCCCGATGAAGAAACGATTGTATCCACGCAGGACCGGTTAAAATTCAAACCTTCGGTAGAAGAAATAGTGGAGTTCACTGTTCCTCATTTAGAAACAGCGCCTTTCCCATTGGTCAGCTTTGGCCAGGGATGTGAAGGAGAACCTCTGCTGATGTGGGAAACCATCGAAAAAGCCATCATTGAAATAAGGAAGCACACAGATAAAGGCAGCATTAATATTAATACCAATGGCTCTAAACCCGATGCAGTAAAACGCCTGTGCGAGGCTGGCCTTAATTCTATCCGCGTAAGCACCAATAGCGCAAGACGGGAAATTTACATGCCTTATTATCGCCCTAACAACTACGAATTTGAAGATATTATTGAAAGCCTGAAAGTAGTAGATAGTTTTGGTGGCTGGACCTCTATTAACTATTTCGTTTTTCCCGGCATGACAGACAGCATTGCCGAATATGAAGCCTTACGCAAACTGATCAGGGATACCCATCTTAAAATGATACAATGGCGCAATTTTAATATTGATCCGGATTGGTACCTGGGAAAAATCGGCGTTGCTGATACGGGCGAATGTATGGGAGTAAAGCAGCTTTTACAGGAAATAAGAGCCGAATTCCCCCATCTTAAATTTGGCTATTACAATCCGCCAATGGAAAGGATCTCAGGAAATTATGAGATGGATTTTGCGCATTAGGGCTTATATAATATTCTTTTAAAATAGGTGTTAAATAAAATTATATGAAAGCACTGCTGGCATTGATATTTTTTACAACCACCACTATAACCGCTTGTACAACAACGCGGGTTACAGGGGCCTCTGCATTAACAAGCCCGAAAGATTTATTAAGCGCTGTTAACAAGGTAAGAACTAAAGGCTGCAAATGTGGAGGTACCTATATAGCGCCGGTAAAAGCTCTTCAATGGAACAACAAACTGGAAATAGCCGCACGGAGCCATAGCGATTATATGAACCGCAATAAAACCTTAAATCATACCGGATCTAAAGGGTCTACGCCCGGCAGCAGGATCAGCGCAGCTGGTTATAAATGGAGCTTTTTTGCAGAAAATATTGCAATGGGTCAAAGCACTGTGGAAGAAGTGATGCAAAGCTGGCTAAAGAGCCCCGGCCACTGCAAAAATATCATGAATAAAAACGCCACAGAAATGGGAGCAGCAAAAAGCGGGGCTTACTGGACGCTTAATTTTGCAGCACCGTTATAGCCTGTCTCCTTACAATAACATTGTATAGGTCGCCTGGAGGCGACAATGGCAATATATCAGTGTGAAGTGAGGACGCCTTGTACAGCAAGGATAACGCGCGGCGAGGACGCCACGCATAGCACTTTATGCCGGGGTATTTTCCTTTACCACTACCAGGTCGCTCAGCTCTACCTGCATAGGCAGCAGGCCTATCTTCACAACAGCTCTTTTGCTTTTTATTTCTAGCACTTCGCCTACCTGGTGGTTACGTTTCATTTTTACCTTATCCCCTACTTTTATCTCTCCACCCACCTCGCTGTATTTGTTTTCAATTTTTTTCTGCATTTTACTTGCTTTTTTGGTTTCACCCTGGTTAAAAAGCAATGCAGTTATTTGCCTTATGAGCTTAGGCTTGTCGTCTTCCTTTTTCCATTCAATGGTGATCTGCTTTAGCTTGCGCTCCATATCTTTCAGATAGGCAATGCGTTGTTCGCTTATCCTGTTCTGCTCTTTCAGCACTGCTACCTGTTGTTTATGACGCTCCCTGTCCATAACCTGGTTCATTTCTTTTTGCAGGCGCTCGTTCTCTTTTATCAGGTGCTGCAGCTCTTTATCTTTTTTTGCAATATCCCTCAGGTCCTGCTCCGTCCGGTTCAGCAGCTTATCCAGGCGATATTGGTCTTCCTCCACCAGGCTGCGGGCTTTTTCAATCAGCCTTTTGTCAAGCCCTATTCTTTCTGCAATTGAAAAGGTATAAGAGCTTCCGGGCTTGCCCACTATTAACTGGTATTGGGGCTGTAATCGTTTTTCATCAAAAGCCATAGCACCATTAATAATACCGGCAGTTTTCCCTGCCATTACTTTCAGGTTAAGATAATGGGTAGTCACCACGCCATAAGAATGTTTCCTGAGCAGCTCCAGCAGTATTACCTCGGCAAAAGCGCCACCCAGGTTGGGATCGCTGCCGCTACCCAGCTCATCTATAAAAAACAACGTTTTCCCATTGGCATTTTCCATGAAATGCTTCATGTGTATCAGGTGGCTGCTGTAAGTGCTTAACTCAAACTCCAGGCTTTGGGTATCACCAATATGGATCATCAACTGTTTAAAAATACCAAATTCGCTGGACGGATGCACCGGCACCAGCAGCCCGCTTTGCAACATCATTTGCAGGAGTCCAATGGTTTTCATGGTAACCGTTTTACCCCCGGCGTTGGGGCCGCTGATGACCAGGATCCTGCGGCTGTCGTCCAGGCTAATGGAAACAGGGATGGTTGGTTTATCAGTATTTTTATTATATAAATATAAAAGCGGATGGTAAGCGTTTACCAAGTGTACAAAAGCTTTATCATGCACAACAGGGTATTCCCCGTTAATATCTATAGCAAACTTTGCTTTAGCCCTTGCAAAATCATATTCGCCCACAACAGCATGATAAACGTTCAGCAGCGCAGCATGCTGAGACAACCTGGAGGTCAGCAGCCTTAATATCCTATACACTTCTTTACGCTCCTGGTTTTCAAGATCGCTGATCTCGTTATTCAAATGCATAGTTTCTTCCGGCTCGATAAAAGTAGTTTTGCGGCTGTCGCTTTCCCCATGCAGGATACCTTTTACCGCGCGTTTATGCTCGGCAAACACAGCCACCACTCTCCTGCCGTTCATAAAGCTTTCTTCTATTTCGGCCAGGTACCCCTGCTTGTTCAGTTTGGAAATGATGCGATCAAATATGCGCCTGAGCTCTGTTCTTTTGCGGTAAAGGCCCAGCCTGATCTCTTTCAGTTCTTCAGAAGCCGAGTCTTTAACAGCACCCAGCTCATCTACAATTTCATCAATAAGCGCTTTGATAGCTTTCTCATAATAGGTATGCTGAATAATTTCCAGCAGACCGGGATAGGCCGCTCTCCTTTCCTCGTTGAACCAGCGAAAAATTTTTTCAATGCTTTCTGCCAGCCTGCGGATCTGCACCAGGTCTTCTCCCTGCAAAACAGCACCGTCAATGGATAAAAGCTTTAGCTCTTTGGCAAGGTTCAGCACATGATCGTTAGGAAAATAAATGCTATTCAGCAATAATTGCCTGAACTCGTGCGATTGCCGCAAATCGGTATCTACAAATTTTTTATGAGTATGAATACGCAATTCCTTCGCTTTTTCCTGCGCATAATGGCTTTGGCAATGGGCTACCAAAAGCTCTTTGATCTTATTAAACTCCAGCTGTACTGCTGCTGATTCGGGGTATAACTTCATGCGTAATGCTCCTCTGTAAAAACCTGCAAAATTAATGTTATTCAATTTTTCCGGCTAATGTTAATTATGAATTACTTCAACTTTACCAGGAGGCTATTGTTATTTAATAATAAAAGCATGTATAAATTTCTACTCCCTGCATTTTTTGTTATTTTGTCGGCCTTGAGCGCCTGTGCGCAAAAAAAGCCGAAAAAAACAGGCGAGGTAACATTTGCCGGGCCAGAGCATAAATCATCAACCATGGAACAAAAAACAGATACCGCCACTTTTGCCAACGGATGCTTTTGGTGCACGGAGGCCATTTTCCAGGATGTAAAAGGGGTAAAAAGCGTAACCAGCGGCTATACCGACGGAAAAACCAAAAATCCTACTTATGAGGAAGTTTGTACCGGCAATACCGGGTTTGCTGAAGCCTTACAAATTGTTTACGATCCGGCTGTGATTTCCTTTGATGAGCTCCTGGAAATTTTCTGGAAAACCCACGATCCTACCACGCTTAACAGGCAGGGAAATGACATTGGTACTCAATACAGGAGTGGGATTTACTATCACAATGACAATCAAAGAGAAAAATCAGAGTTCTATAAAAATGCTTTAGATAAAAGCGGAGCATTTAATAATCCTATAGTAACTGAGATCAAACCTTTCACCGTATTTTATCCGGCAGAAAATTATCATCAATCCTATTTTAATAATAATGAGAACAAAAATCCTTACTGCCAGGCAGTTATCAGGCCAAAAGTGGATAAATTTCGTGCAGTATTTAAAGATAAATTGAAAAAATAGTCCTTTAGGCTTGGTTTTTGCTTATTTTTAATACGGAGCAAGAAGGACAATCAAAAAACCTCACAGATGATAGCTGTGAGGCTTTTTGTATGCAGAAATACTGTTATATTATCTCAGCTTGGTAAACAGATCGTCCCATTTTTTCTCAAGCGCAACAAATTTATCCCTGTCCGCACCTTTGGCATCCTCAATCTTGTAAGAATAATACTCTGCAAGATTACCCGCAATGGCACGGTAACTGCGCTTTTGGGTAGTATTAAGATCAGCAACAGGAATCTTAGCAAACAGCTCTGCTGCCTTCTCATAATTTAAACGGGCTTTATCATAGGCTTCCCCATATACTTTTTTAGCCTCTGCAAATTTAGCTTTCTCCTCTGCTGTTGCTTTTGCTCCTTTTTTGGAAACATTTGTTTCTGCTTCTACCATCGCATCTCTCAGTTTTCCTGATTTCAGTTGGTAGTGGTCTCCTAATAACAGGTATGGCTGCATTTCTTCCGGTTTCAGGCTCGATGCTTTACTTAAAGCAGCCAGCATTTTTGCTTCAAGCTCTTCGGCATTGCCAGGAGGCACTGCTCCCTCCTTCCTTGAGTCCAGGGTATCATAAATGATCTCTGCCAAAGTGATATTGCTTTTATAATCATCCGGGTTAGAAGCGATAAGCTTTTCGAGACTTGCAATCCTTTCATTAAAATCAGAGCTGCTGCCTACAGCAAAATCAAGCATTGAGTAGGTAAAGAACTCACTTTGAGGGTATAATTCTTTTCCCAAAGCCCTGTACTTTTCAAAATTGGCATTATCGTTCTTGGTGGCATAGTGTCTTACCAGGCCCTGGTAAACACTCTCGTAAGAAGCATCATTGTATTCTTTAATCCTGGCATCGGACAAACGTGTGTAATACTTTAAAGCCTCTTCAGGGCGTTTGGTATTTTCGGCCAGCAAACCGGCATAGTACACCGCGGCAGTATCCATTTGCTTATCCATTATCTTTTTAGCTATTAATAGCTCCGAATAATCAACTGTTTGCTTAAATTTTTCATAAGCGCCGTCATAATTCTTGTTATTGATATCGGCAATACCTGCGTTAAAATAAGCGGCGTACAGGTTGAACGGCGTATTCCGGTACAACGGCTCCTCTAATAATTTCATTTCGGCATCCAGTTCCTTATACTTTTTCAAAGCGGCATCGGCCTCAGCCCTGTTCTGCTCAGCTTCTGCAGCCCTGCTGCTATCTACGGCGAGATTTGAATAAAGCGCTGCCTTTAACAGGTAGCCTTCAGGCTTATTAAAGAACTTTTCGTTAGCCGAGTTTTTATCATACATTTCTTTTGCTTTTGCAATCTGCCCGATTGTCAACGCGGTTTTAATGTCATCATATCTCTGCGCAAATGCTGCTGCAGTAGAAAAGACTGCAATGCCTGCGAGTAAAATAACCTTTTTCATCTGTTTATTTTTTTATTATTTTTAAACTATATCTCAGAAGCTTCTCCCTCTCCGTTTTCCGATGTATTAGATTCCGAATCACCGTTGGGGGTTGCATCTGCCCCATCCTGTGCTTCGCCATCTTCGATCTCTTCCTGCTCATCCATCCGGGTAATTGCAGCAATTTCATCTCCTTCATCCACCCTGATCAGCTTAACCCCCTGTGTAGCACGGCCTAATTCACTGATACCGCTTACAGCCATCCTGATGGTAATACCGCTTTTACAGGTTATCATAAGGTCGTGCTTTTCTGTAACATCCAGTAAACCCACTAATTTGCCGGTTTTCTCAGTCACACTGATTGTTTTTACACCTTTACCTCCCCTGTTGGTGAAGCGATACTCATCAACAGCCGTGCGCTTACCAT
>JASGDI010000076.1:0-18377 GCA_049841335.1 Niabella sp.
CTTAATGGCATGAGCCCTATTGAATATGAAAAATATTTAAAAACAATACAGAACGACAAAAGAAAGAAAATGAAGATATTTACAGTAAAAACTGACAATAATGACAGGCTGGACACACAGCTCGATCTGTTTGAATAATTATTAAAAAATGTCAACCTATTTCAGGCACGCACAGTGAACAACTTGAAACCTGTAACTGGTAACTTGAAATCAGAAACTAGCAACCAGTATCCTCTATCCAGCTTCCAGCCTTTAGCTTTTTGCATTACGCAGCTTTTCTAAAATAATTGTTAAAACCACACTTAATAAAATTTTTAAAAAGTTTTTTATTTAATTAAAAATTAACCTTACTTTTATGTTTAGTTATATTTTGTAATAAAAATGTAGTGCATGATTGCCAGTATTGTTTCTAAAAAACAAAAGTTTTATAAGGAAATTTTAAAGCACCTGTTTTTTAATAAACAGCTGTCTTGTGCTGACCTGAGCAGCCTTATTGGTAAAAGTATTCCATTAACTACCCAGTATTTAACGGAACTGATGAGCATGAAAATGGTGATGGAAAAAGGGTATGCAGTATCTACAGGAGGCCGGAGACCGCAGACTTACAGTATCCGGAGTGGCGTTTTTTATGTTGTGGCAGTGGCCATGGACCAGTTAGTTACACGCATTGCCTTAATATCAAATGATAACACCATTGTGGGCGAGGTAGAAAAATTTGACCTGGCTTTAGCTAACAACCCTAACAGTTTAAATGAGCTGATTGCACACCTTAAGACTTTTATCAGCAATACTAAGCTGCCCGAATCTAAAATTGCAGGCATCGGGATTGGAATGCCAGGGTTTGTAGATTCTAAAAAAGGCACTAATTACACTTTTTTACCTTGTACGGATGGCTCCATTGTCAGTCATATACAGGATGCCTTACAAATTCCTACCCTTATAGATAACGATTCGAGCCTGGTAGGGCTAGCCGAGCTAAAATGGGGCGCCGCCAAAAACAAGGAGCATGTAATGGTAGTAAATGTTGGCTGGGGAATAGGGCTGGGAATCATTTCAAATGGTAAGCTGTTCAGGGGTAAAGACGGGTTTGCAGGAGAGTTTAGCCATATACCGCTGTTTGATAACAATAAAATATGCAGCTGTGGTAAGCTGGGCTGCCTTGAAACCGAGACTTCGTTGGTGGTTGTAGCCCAGAAAGGCGCCAGTCAGCTAAAAAAGCTGCATCAGCCTTCTCTTATAAAGAGTCTTAATGCTGAACGCATTGAAGAGTCTGCCAAAAAGATCATTGAGGCAGCCAGTAAGGGCGACAAGTTTGCCATAGAGCTGCTTTCGGAAGCCGCCTATCATATTGGGAGAGGTGTGGCAATCCTGATCCACTTATTAAATCCGGAAGAAATCATTATCAGCGGGATAGGCTCTCTTGCGGGTAAGGTTTGGATGGCCCCTATACAGCAGGCGATCAATGAACATTGCATCCCCAAAATTGCGGAACATACAGAAGTAAAAATTTCATCGCTCGGATATAACGCGGAGATAGTAGGCGCTGCAGCATTGATCATGGATAATTATGAAAAGCTTCCTGTAATAAAGGAAAAAGCTGAAAAACTTATAACTCAATCATCATAAAGAACTACTTGCAATAGGAAACTATTGAAACATCTGTTATTTTTTTTAAATCAAAAACAACAAGTATGAAGAAAACAATGCAAAAAATGCTGTTGACTTTTCTGTTGAGCTGCATGGCCATGCTCTCCCATGCACAGCAAAGAACTGTTACCGGCACAGTTATGGATGAACAGGGTGCTGCACTGCCCAATGTGTCTTATATCGTAAAAAGCACTTCCGCAGGAGGCGTAACCAATGAGGATGGTGCCTTCGCTGCAACCATTAGCAGTAATGCGGATGCTATTGAATTCTCTTCAGTTGGCTATGCCACTCAAACCATTACTGTTGGGTCCAATACTACCTTAAACGTAATAATGAAAAAAAGCGGAGAAGAGCTGGAAGGAGTAGTAGTTACGGCAATGGGTATAAAAAGAGAACAGAGAAAATTAGGTTATGCTACCACTACTTTGAACAACCAGGATATCATTAAATCTTCACCTACCAACTTTGCTTCGGCTCTATATGGTAAAGCGCCAGGTGTATCTATCAACACCAGCGCAGGTGGTGGTAACGCCGCAGTTACCATCGACATTCGGGGTAATATGAATTCCATAGGATTTCAGAAGCAGCCACTAATTGTAGTGGACGGGGTAATTACCAGGAACGAAGCTGTGAACAACGGCGGATTCTGGGACGACCAGCGCATCCGCGGCAACGGCATCCTGGATATTAATCCGGAAAATATTGAATCCATCAATATTCTGAAAGGCGCTGCTGCTTCGGCTTTGTATGGTTCTGATGCTGCTTCGGGCGTGGTTGTAATCACTACTAAAAGTGGTAAAGGTGCAAAAGGTTTGGGAGTTGAAGTAAACGCATCTTATGGTATCGAAAAAGTGGGGGTATTGCCCGATTATCAGTTTGAATTTGGACCAGGATATGCACGTACCATTAACCAAAGTAATTTTGGAGCTAATGACGAGGGTTTTATCGAAAGACAGGTTTCTAACGGACGAATCTGGTTTGGCACACCCAACGTATCCACTACCTTCAACATTCCTGCTCCTGCCGGATACAATAACGGAGACGTTGTAAGGCAACCTATACTTAGCGGGTGGGGACAATTCGGCCCCCGGTTTGACGGGCAGGACGCCATTTATTGGGACGGAGAGATCAGGCCTTTTGTTGCGTATGAAGATAACTACAAAAAATTCTACCGCAATGGGCATAGCGGTATCTACAGCGCTGCTATATTTAACAGCGGCGAAAAGTTCAATTACCGCTTTTCTTATACAAGAAACGACTATCGCAGTATAATGGAAAGCGGCCCTCAAAGTAAGAATACATTTAACCTGAATGCCAATTTTAAGATAACATCTAAATTAGATGTATCTGTTATTGCCAACTATGTTACCGAGCATATAAACAACAGGCCTTATATGATAGACCGGATGACCAATAACTACACTGGCTTTCTTAGCCCTGCTCAAAACATAGAATGGTTTATGGATAAATACCAAACCTCTAAAGGTTATAAATACGTAACATCGGGCAACAGGAGCAGAGATCCGGAAGAAGCATTTATTTTTGGTACAGCAGGCGTTGATTATTTGGACTATTACTGGACACAACGCAAAAGACAATACGATGAATACACCAATCGTATCATAGCATCTACAACTATCAATTATCAAATTCTAAAAGATTTAAGCGTTCGAGGCCGCTTAGGAACCGATTATACCGGCTACCAATCGGAAAATAAAGAACCCAACGAGTTTCCGCTTTCTGTTGGTACTTCAGGGTATTATAGCACCGCAATGAACAAATACAATTTTCTATATGGCGACCTTTTGATGAGTTATACCAAAAAAATTACTGAGAACTTTGGTGTTTCTTTACAGGCCGGATACCAGGGTAGAGAAGAATCCTATATACGTACATCCCAAAATACAGACGGAGGACTATCGCAGCGTGACTGGTTTAGCCTAAGCGCTTCCAATAATGTTACCCGAGGATATTCTTCAAGACAAAAGCTCTTAAAAGATGGTTTGTTTGGAATACTATCACTCGATATTAATAACTATCTCTTTATTGAGGGATCTTTGCGTCAGGAAAGGACATCTACCCTTTATCCCGGAAATAATGTTTTCTACTACCCTTCAGCAAGTGCTGCTTTCGAGCTAAGCAACGCTGTAAACTTACCTAACTTCTTTACCTATAGTAAAATAAGAACATCGTATGGTATAGTAGGTAATCCGCCCAGTATGTATGTTGCTAATATTGTATATGAAGCTCAGTCTGCAAGTGGTACGCCTACATTAGTGTTGCCAGACAGATATGGCAACAATGCACTTAAAAATGAAACCAAAAAGGAATTTGAAATTGGCTGGGAAAACCGTTTCTTAAAAAGCCGTGCAGGAATTGACATCACTTACTACAATAATCATATCATTGACATGATAGTAGACCTTGATGTAGCCTCTTCTACCGGGGTGTCTAAAATTCTGCAAAATGTAGGTAATATGCGTAACTACGGTTTAGAACTGGGTCTTTCAGGCACACCGGTGCAAACCAGCAATTTTACGTGGAATACCCGTATAAATTTTGCATTTAACAGGAATACACTTACCAAACTTACCAGTACGCTTCCTATGCTACAGCATAGTAATATTGATAACGGGTCGTTATATGTACGCTCATTCCCCGGAGAAGCTGCCGGAAATATCTATACCTATACGCTTACAACACACTCCAACGGCGAACTGCTGGTAGATGAAAGTGGGTATTATGTACCAGATTATAACAACCTGCACAAAGTAGGTAACATTCAACCTAAAACAGTTGGAGGTTTTGTAAACAGCTTTACTTACAAGGACTTTTCTTTAAACACTGTTTTAGATTTCCGCTTTGGCGGGCAGGTGTACTCACCATCCATCCAATACGGCCGCAGTGCAGGTATGTATAAGGAAACACTGTTTGGACGAGATGAAGCAACTGGAGGTGTAGCCTATTATGTTGCTGATGATGGCAGCTTCGTAAGCGCTTCCGGTACAGTCCCCTCAGGCAAAACCGTATATCATGATGGTATGATTTTGAAAGGTGTGGATGCAAACGGCAATCCCAATACCAGAATCATCGAATCTAAGGAATACTATCGTTTATCTTACTATTGGGGACAATACCCCGGTTCTAACAGGCCCGGTACTTACGAAACCGCTGTTTTCGATAACGATTTTATAAGGATGAGAGAAATTTCATTATCCTATACTTTGCCGAGATCAATAGCGCAAAAAATAAGAGCAGGCAACCTGGTTATATCAGCTCATGGGCGCAACCTGTTTTTCTTTCACAAAACCCTGCCGCACTTAGATCCTGAAGCAACTGTTGGTACTGACTGGATTACAAAAGCCAACATTGGTAATGCAGGTATCGTTCCACGTTCATTTGGTTTATCAATCAGAGCCTTATTTTAAAACGCACAAACCTAATATTATGAATAAATATATTAAGAAAGTTTCACCTTTGCTTTTGGGCTTAATAGTGCTGGGCACTTCCTGCGCCAAAAAAGATTTTGATAACAACTATTATAACCCGGAAGCCTCCGTTTCGGGCGACATTCCCAAACTTTACTCCGGCCTTTTGTACAATCACAAAAAACAAAATGCCAATACTATATTCCCAAGGTACTGGAATCTGTATACATTTCAGATACCCATGATTGGAACATATACACAAACCTTCGGCTATTACAACGGCAACGCCAGGTATGAGCAGCAAACAGCCTATACACAACTAAGGTGGAACTATTATTATACAGGACCTCTTGCTTCTTTCAGGGAAATGCAAAAGTACTATGATGCGCTTAACGGAGAAGAAAAAGAGGGATACAGGCTGTTCATGGAAACCGGAAAAATCTTCCTGTACGATCAAACTGCACAAATGATTGATATGTGGGGAGATATTCCCTTCTCCGAAGCAGGCCAGTTAGTATATACGGGAGGCGATATTGTAAACGGCAAATACGACAATCAAAAAGAATTATACAACCTAATGCTGGATGATTTAAAAAGTATTGCTGATTATCTTTCATCTCAAACCACACCAGATATTTATAAAAACATGTTTAATGCAGCAGATCTCATTAACATGGGAAATATAGAAGACTGGAAAATATATGCCAACTCCCTGCGCTTACGTTTGGCGATGCGCATTTCTTACGAAGATGAAAACAAAGCAAAAGCTATTGTTACGGAAATCCTTACCAATCCGAACCAGTACCCCGTTGTTTCAACCAACGACAACAGTGTAAAAATAGATGCAAGAGGCGGCCAGTTACGTTCCGTAATCGGAGTAGATGGTATTAAAGCCTCTCTGGAAAGCTCTGATTACAATCTTGCACCAGGTTATATGGTAAACTCTGTCATGGCTCCTTCCAACGACCCAAGGCTTAGAGCCATGTTTGCCCCCAACGCAAACGGACAATACAAAGGGATGGATATAAATAAAACCGCTACCGCGCAAACAGATGAAGTAAGGGATAGATTGGTTTCAAGAATGGATTCTGCAACCTATAGCAGAAACGACAAATATCCCGGCATAATTATAACTGCGGCAGAAGTTAGTTTACTCAAAGCAGAAGCTGCGGAAAGATGGGGCATTTCAGGCGTATCTGCAGCATCAGAATACGCGAAAGGCATCAGGCAGTCTATAGACTTCATTTACTATATCAATGAGCTGAATGACAATGCCGATGGTACCAGCTATACTCCTGAAGTTAAACCTACGGAAGCTGAAATAACAACATTTTTAAATTCTTCTATCGTATCATACACCGGCTCTGCAGAGCAGAAATTAGAAAAGATAGGCATTCAGAAATGGATTAACTTTGGATTACTGCAGTCTCCCCACGCATGGGCAGAATACAGGAGAACCAAATACCCTGCGTTGGTGTTTAGTGTAGATAATTCTTCAACCCAGGCACCAACACCTCCCGTACGTTTATTGTATCCGGAAAATGAACGGGTATATAATACTGCTAATTACGAAGCAGTAAAGTCCAAAGACAATGTCACCACCAAGATTTTCTGGGATGTAAAATAAAACTTTTGTATGTATAATTTAAGGTTGCTATTAACGTAGCAACCTTTTAAATTTTATTCAATGAGCAGATGCTTTGTTTTTTTACTATTTACTTTTTACTGTTTGTTACAGCCGCCAACTGCATGCGCGCAGCTACTGCCTTTCCAAAATTCCGCCCTCCCAACTGAACAGCGGGTACAGGATTTACTAAACCGAATGACCCCGCAGGAAAAGTTCTGGCAGTTGTATATGATTCCAGGAGATTTGAACAATGCCAGGCCAGGCCAGTATAAAAACGGGTTATTCGGGTTCCAGGTAAGCGCTGTTACAAACGGCCCCGGGGGAGCATCTCAGCAAATGCTGAGTTACAACAGCAGCAGTGAGAATGCGCCGGAGTTAGCAAAAAAAATTAACAGCATTCAAAAATATTTCGTTGAAGAAACCAGACTGGGTATTCCGCTCCTGTTTTTTGATGAAGCGCTGCACGGTTTGTTACGTGATAATGCTACATCCTTCCCTCAGGCCATTGCATTAGCAGCAACGTTTGACACTATTTTAATGCACCAGGTAGCCAATGCCATTGCAGATGAGACAAAACAAAGAGGTATACGTCAAATCCTTACGCCGGTAGTAAACCTTGCAAGCGATGTACGTTGGGGAAGAACGGAAGAGACTTATGGAGAAGATCCCTTCCTCGCTTCTGAAATGGCAGTAGCATTTGTAAGCGCTTTTGAAAAGAAAAATATCATAACCACTCCAAAGCATTTTGTTGCAAACGTAGGCGATGGCGGCCGAGATAGCTATCCCATTTATTTCAGCGAGCGGTTTTTAGAAGAAACACATTTCCTTCCTTTTAAAGCCTGCTTTGAAAAAGGTGGCAGCCGTTCTGTAATGACGGCTTATAATTCCGTCAACGGCCTGCCTGCAACAGCAAACGGATGGCTGCTGAACGACAAATTAAAAAGAGAATGGAATTTTAAAGGATTTGTAATTTCAGATGCAAGTGCAACAGGTGGCAGCTATGTATTGCATCATACCACAAAAAACTACCCGGAGTCCGGGAAAGATGCCATTAATAATGGATTGGATGTAATTTTTCAAACAGATTATAATCACTATAAATTATTTGATCCCCATTTTTACGATGGACAGATCAGGCAAAAAAAAATTGACGATGCCGTAGCCAGGGTATTAAGAGCTAAATTTGAGTTAGGCTTATTTGAGCAGCCCTATGTAAGTGAAAAAGAAGCACAGATACAGTATCAACACAAATCCATTGCCAAACAAGCCGCATTAGAATCATTTGTATTATTAAAGAATGATAACAATGTTTTACCTCTTTTAAAAAATATCAAAAAGCTGGCTGTCATTGGTATAGACGCAGAAGAAGCAAGATTAGGCGGATATAGCGGCCCCGGAAATCAAAAGATTTCCATATTAAGCGGATTGAAAAATAAATTAGGCCACAAAACTGAGATCCTTTACGCGCCTGGCCCTGGGAGAGAAGAGCATGCCTGGCAGGTATTACCTAAAAAAATGCTTTGGCATAAAGAAAACGGGAAACTGGTTGCGGGATTAATTTCTAAGGTTTTCGATAATATTGAGCTAAAAGGAACTCCGGTTTACACCTCTGTAGATGAGGACATTAATAAACTATGGACGCTATCTAAACCTACCGAAAAATTAAATGATCATTTTTATTCTGTTATGTGGGAGGGAATGATAAAAACAAACAAAACAGGAATATTTAAAATAGGATTGAGCGGCAACGATGGATACAGACTATACCTTAACAATCAATTGCTGATAGATAACTGGAAAAAAGAATCATTTAGAGACATCTTAGTTTCTTATAATTTTGAAAAAGGAAAAGAATACCCCATCAAAGTAGAATATTACGAACCTGTTGCAAACGGTAAAATACAGTTGATCTGGGAGGAGTATGACGAACGGGATCAAAAAATAAACGAAGCAAAAGCTATTGCCCAAAATGCAGATGCAGTGGTAGTAGTGGCAGGAATAGAAGAAGGAGAGTTCAGGGACAGGGCCATGTTGTCGTTACCCGGTAAACAGGAAGCTTTAATAAAAGAAATTGCCAAAACAGGAAAACCGGTTACCGTTATTTTAATTGGCGGAAGTGCTATTACTATGAGCAACTGGATACATGATGTCAAGGCTATAATAATGGCCTGGTATCCTGGAGAAGAAGGAGGTCATGCTATTGCAGACGTTTTAACCGGAGATTATAATCCTTCAGGTCGCCTGCCTGTTACATTTCCTATGCATGAGGCACAATTACCATTGGTGTATAATCATAAACCAACGGGCCGTGGAAATGATTATGTGAACCTTAGTGGGCTTCCATTGTTCCCTTTTGGTTTTGGATTAAGCTATACAACATTTGAATATAGTAATATTTTATTAACCCATCCAATAATAAAAAACGGAGCATCCACAACGCTTAAGTTCACATTAAAAAATACAGGACAAAAAGCAGGAACCGAAGTAGTGCAATTATATATCCGGGATAATCTATCATCTGTAACACAGCCGGTACTTTCACTGAAAGGGTTTCAAAGAATAAGGCTTCAACCCGGTGAGAAAAAACAAATAATGTTTACAATCACTCCCCAAATGTTACAATTGCTAAACGGTCAAATGAAGTGGGTTGTAGAACCGGGTGATTTTACGCTGATGGTTGGAGCATCATCTGCAGATATCCGGTTAAATTCAATACTATCTGTTCAGTAATTTAAAACGGGATACAGGATATATTGACATCGTTTAAAATACTAATAATACCAAACAAATGATGAAACTAATAAACAGCTTATTACTAATGCTCCTGGCAGGCCAGGTTCTGGCCCAGGGCAACGTTCATCCCTCCTCTGCTCAATACGAATGGCCAACAGACCCTCTGGTAAAACAAAAATTAGACAAATGGCAGGACCAGAAATTTGGCATGATCATTCACTGGGGCTTATATGCAGTACCGGGTATTGTGGAATCCTGGTCTATCTGTTCAGAGGACGAAGACTGGATACCGCGAGACAGCACCGCCCATTACGATGATTATAAAAAATGGTACTGGGGTTTAAAAGACTCGTTCAACCCCGTCAACTTTAACCCTGAACAATGGGCCAAAGCGGCTAAGGACGCCGGAATGAAATACCTCGTGTTCACTACCAAGCACCATGACGGGTTCTGTATGTTCGATACCAGGCACACCGACTTTAAGATCACTGAGGGTCCGTTCAAAAATAATCCCAAAGCCAATGTATCCCAATATATTTTTGATGCGTTCAGGAAAGAAGGCATGATGATTGGCGCTTATTTTTCCAAACCCGACTGGCATAGCCCTTACTACTGGTGGCCAAAGTATGCTACTCCCAATCGTAATAACAACTACGATATTAAAAAACACCCCTGGCGGTGGGAGCAGTTTAAACAATATACTTATAACCAGATCAACGAACTGATGACCGATTATGGCGCAATGGATATTCTTTGGCTGGACGGTGGCTGGGTACGCCCCCGCGAAACTGTAAATGCCGAAGTATTGAGCTGGGGTGCGCCAATACCCGAATGGAGCCAGGATATTGATATGCCCAAAATTGCAGCTATGGCACGTAAGGCCCAGCCCGGCTTATTGATTGTTGACAGAACCGTGCACGGAACCTACGAAAATTATCAAACCCCGGAACAACGTATTCCCGATCATAAAATTGATAACCCCTGGGAAAGCTGTATGACGCTGGGCGATGCATGGGGTTATGTTCCCAAAGAAAATTTTAAGCCCGCCTCAAAAGTTATTGCCAGCCTCATTGAAATTGTAGCTAAAGGCGGCAGCTTATTACTGGGCGTGGGGCCTTCTGCCGATGGCACATTACAGCAACCGATCATTGACAGGCTTGCCGAAATAGGCCAATGGATAAATACGAACGGCGAAGCTATTTACAATACACGTACTCCCCCTCTTTATAAGGATGAAAATACTTTTTTCACCCGATCAAAGGACGGGAAGAAAATGTATGCCCTGATACCGGTAACAGACAATGCTCCTGTCCCATCAGTAGTGGAATGGACTGGGAATATCCCGGCAAAGGGATCCAAAATGGTTTTGTTGCAAACAAGGCAAAATGTAAAATGGTCGGTAGTAAACGGTAAAGTAAAAGTTGTGCTGCCAAAATCTTTAAAAACTGTTGCGATTGCACTGGCATTTGCGTCTTCATAACAACAAATAGTTTTGTATATGAGAAAAATCGTTTGCATGCTGTTCATTTCAGTATTTGCTTTGTGTTGTAATAAAGGGAATAACCATAACCTGGAAAATGACGAACCGGATCCCAACCCGGATAGCCGTATTACCGGGAAATGGAAATACACTGAAAATTATGTATCACCCGGTACTATATGGCATTGGGAAAAAGTAGAAAATGGAGCAACGCTCACCATAAACGTGGATTATACCTATAAAGTTGCCGGTGACGTAAATGCAGTGTACTGGCCTTTTACAGCAATCGGGGATCAGGGAAAATTAGGCGTAAGTATAAGAAATAATTGGGGATCAAACGCAACTTATTTTGTAAAACAGGGAACTACAGACAGCGTATTTTTTCACCCTATCCGTGTAAATAAAGATACGCTTGAGCTCGCCGGTTTTTGCATTGAAGGCTGTATCTACCGGTTCCGGAAAATTAAATAGATTTTGTACGCACCTGTTTTTTATGGTTCTTTGCAGCATGGCAACAGAAGTAGGCATCATAATGGGCAGCGACAGCGATCTGAACGTAATGCAGGCTGCAGCAGATATTTTGAATGATCTGGGAGTGACATACGAGCTGACAGTAGTTTCGGCACACAGAACCCCCCTGCGCATGGTGGAGTATGCCCAGAAAGCAAAACAGAGAGGGTTAAAAGTGATTATTGCCGGAGCCGGCGGCGCGGCACATTTGCCCGGCATGGTAGCCTCCATTACCCCGCTACCGGTAATTGGAGTACCAGTAAAGTCAAGTAACTCTATTGACGGGTGGGATAGTGTGCTTTCTATTTTACAAATGCCTAACGGCGTTCCTGTAGCTACGGTTGCCCTCAATGCTTCTAAAAATGCCGGTATATTGGCCGCGCAAATCATTGGTACTACTAATGAAACTGTTGGTAAAAAAGTAGAGGAATACAAAGCGAACCTTGAAAAAGAAGTGCTGGAAAAAGTAGCCCGCCTGAAAGAGAAAGGCTACGAAAACAATTTCGGTTAAGCTTCCTCCAATATAGCAAACGCCTGTTCCAAACTATAGGAGTGCTGATAAAGTGCGTCTATAAACGATGGCCCCCAGGCTGCATAATACGGAAGGATATTATTTACGCGCTCCTGCAGATTATTATTAGGGAACAGTTGCACCTTTAAAGTTTCAATCTGGCGCATGGCATCAGCGTGATTACGCTTTTCAGCCCTAAGCAGCTTTTTACCTGCTTCAACAATCTTCTTTTCCGACTGCTTCCGGAGCGCATATATATGTCCTTTTAAAGTAGTATCAATTGAAGCTGCCTGCTCAGAAAGCCTGTCAAACAACGCTCCGATTGCCAATAATGAATCATCAACTAAAACATTCTTATCAGCATTTTTCCTCACCCATTCACTCTGCAATTGCAGTTTGTTTTTAAAAACGTCATAAACCCCAAAACCGAGCCCGGCCAGTTGCTCTCCTTGTTTTTTATTTATGACAAGAAAGGAATTACGTAAAACCAGCATTGGATAGGGTACTTTATAATAATTGAAAATACCTTTCAGCTCCAACCAGTAGGCCAGCTCTCCTCCCCCGCCAATAAAAGCAATATTGGGCAGAATCATTTCCTGGAAAAGACCGCGCAAAATTACATTAGGGCTGAATCTTTCAGGATGCGACTGCAGTTCATTCATGAGCTCATCCTCATTAAAGCCGATATCACTATCCACTACATGCCATCGCTCTTCCTTCTTTTCTATCCGTAGGCGGGTGCCATCGTCTTTTAAATAAAAAAGATTAATATCCCGGCCATGAGCCTGTACTTTATATCCCGCAGCGGCTAATTGCTGCGTTGTATCTTCAACAATTCCAGAAGAGCGTTGATGTAATAATTCATCTTTAAATAAATCAATAGCTACAGATTTTAATGCAGCATTATCCGGTATTATAACCACCAGGCCATATTTGCCAAAAAGCGCATTTACAAAACCTAAGGTAGCGTTTTGTACAGATGCTCCCCTGGTATAGTATTTCTTTACCAGAGTCATAATATCTTCACCAAAGGGTAGCACACTGATCTCCGAGCTTATCCGCTCAACCAATTGCAGCAAACCGTCATCTCCCGTCATTCTGCCCACGGCTCCTTCCTGGGCTGTTTGCCAGATAAGCTTTTCTTTGTTTAGCCAGATATGCCCCAGTTCATCCAGATCAGCATCTTCACACCCCATATAATATACCGGTACAAAATTGTATTGCGGAAACTGTTCTTTACAATATGCAGCCAGCCTAACTGCATGCAGAATTTTGTAAATGAAGTAGAGCGGGCCTGTAAATATATTGGGCTGATGGGCAGTGGTTATGGTATAAGTTCCGGCATTTTTCAATAGTGCCAGGTTAGTGGCCAGCGCTTCATGTTTATCCAGTTCTTTATATTGTTCAAGCAGGGCATCGGCCAGCAAGCTTTTGTTTATTGTATGGGCAGCCTTCTCCTTAATACAATCTTCCAGAAATTCTTTCCTGGGAAAATGATGATAGAAAGGCTTTAGCGCATCGCATTCATCCAGGTAATCCAAAACAAGGCCGGAGAAAAAACGGGTCTGGGAATATGGGATACCTGTTGCTTTAAAATTCATACTGCTATTCGCTTATGAAATGAAAATACTATAACATTTTTATTTTGAAATAGTTTTTAAACAATAATAATTACAGGCTAACAAAAAACCACCCGGCTAAAGGTGGCTGTATAAAAGACATTATATGGAATATCTATCCTCGTTTTCGTGTGGCCATACCATATAACCACAATAAAAGTACTGCACCTCCAATTGCAAAAGCAAAGCCTTTAAAGGTCCAGTTACCACTAATAGGAATACCCAGAACTTGTGTGCCTATCCACCCGCCCACAAAGGCACCTGCTATACCAATAATGATGGTAACAATCCAGCCACCAGGATCTTTACCCGGGTGTAAGGCTTTAGCAATAGCTCCGGCAATCAAACCGAAAATTATCCAGGATAAAATACTCATAGTTTTTAATTTTAAAAGTTCTTAAATATTTCACTACCCTAAAATACTAAAAACATGCCAAAGCAATCCTGTAAAATATTTTTATTCACATAATAATGCACCATAAAAAAAACTAAACTATTCGTGGTATCCTGTTTTCCTGCATCATCAGGTCTGCCAGAACTATGGCTGCTGCGGCTTCTACAATAACCGGAGCCCTTAAAGCCACACACAGATCATGACGGCCTTTAACAGAAAAATCTTCCATTTTCCCTGTATCCCAGTTAAGGCTGTGCTGTTCTTTTGGAGTAGATGCAGTAGGTTTAACAGCTATTCTGAACACCAGTTCATTACCATTGGTGATACCTCCTACAATGCCACCGGCATGGTTAGTGGCAGTTTTGCCCTCCATATTTTCAATGGAGTCATTATGCTGCGAACCAAACATTTTTGCTGCAGCAAAACCACTTCCAAATTCTACCCCTTTAACCGCGGGAATAGAGAACATGGCATGAGCGATTAATGATTCAACTGAATCAAAATGGGGCTCGCCTAAACCCAGCGGTAAGCCATTTACACGGCATTCAATAATACCTCCCACTGAATCTTTGGCATCAATACCTTTTTGTAAACCTTTCTCCAGGTCAGTTTCTCCGGCAATTTCAATTACTTTGGCTTCAACAGAGACCCTTTTGAGCAGCTTCTTAGCTATCACCCCTGCCGCAACTAACCCTGTTGTCAGCCGGGCGCTGAAATGTCCGCCACCTCTATAGTCTTCAAAACCCCCAAATTTTTTATGCGCTACAAAATCAGCATGGCCAGGGCGGGGAAAACTACGCTGCTTCTCATAATCTCCGCTGCGGGTATTCTTATTTTCAAAAAATATCATAACCGGGAAACCTGTCGTCTTTCCATTAAAAACACCGCTTCTGAAAATAGGTATATCGTCTTCCTTGCGGGGCGTAGCGCCTTTTTGCGTGCCCCCTTTGCGGCGCTCCATATCAGGTAAAAAATCTTCCACAGGCACGGCCAGACCGGCAGGACAGCCATCAATAACAACCCCCACTCCATCTCCGTGAGACTCACCAAAAATCTGTATCCTGAAAATTCTGCCAAATGAGTTCATAATGATCTTATTTAATCTTAATGATGAATAGTGCGCGTGTCAAATGTACGATGTCAGGCGTACGATGTACGAGATGAATGCTAAAGGCCGGAGCTCACAACCAACAATCTGTAACCAGTATCCAGCAACCCGTATCCAATCTGAAACATATCGTACATCTTATATCGTACTCCGTACATTTAATTACCTATTGCGCTTTTCCAATCAACTCCACCGCTCACCCCGGCACCCAATGATTGTATATGATCGTAAAAATCGGGATAGGATTTGTTCACTGCATTCGCTTCTTCAATCACGGTATCGCCTTCTGCTCTTAACGCTGCAACTGCACAGGCCATTGCAATGCGATGATCATGCCTGGAATGCACCAATGCACCTTTCAACCCTTTACCACCATGCACATACATCATATCGCCATCCAGCTCCACCTGCAAACCCATCTTATCAAATTCCTGCTGCAAGGTGATACCTCTGTCGCTCTCTTTATGAGCGAGGCGGCTTACCCCTTTTATTTTCGTAATACCATTGCAATAAGCGGCCAGCGCTACCAACGGTGGAAACAGGTCGGGACAATCTGTTGCATCAAACTCAAAAGCGTTCATAGCAGCTTTATGCAGCCGGATACCTTTCGCTTCTATGGCTATACCTGCATTGGCAGATATCAATGCTTCGGTAATTTTTTTATCTGCCTGTGTACTGGACATGCTTAAACCGCGGACGGTAATATTTCCGGCGATGGCCCCCGCCACCAGCAAAAAAGCGCCGCCACTCCAGTCCCCTTCTACGATGTAGGTAGCCCCCTCCAAATCGCCCCCGGAAGGGGAGGCCTCTAAAGGATCGTAAGTAAATATAAACTCTTCATAATTTCTGTTTTCCGGTACACGCAGGCCAAATTTCCGCATCACATCCAGTGTAAGATCAATGTACGGTTTGCTTTTTAAGTTGTTCACTTTAATAGAAACCTTGTTACTATCAGGTCCTTCTAAAGCCCCTCCCCCGGAAGGGTTAGAGGAAGCGGCATAAGCCAGCAACAGCCCTGTTAAGAACTGGGAGCTTAACGATCCGTCGATGGTAATATTTTTAGGTTGTAAGGGTCCCTGGATCACCAGCGGTAACTTTCCCTGGTTAGACCGGATGCTTACTCCTACCTGTGGCAATATTTCATCAAAGAAATCCATAGGCCTGGTAACCAGGCTGCCCTCGCCATTAATAGTGATCTTATTACCAGTAAGCGCGGCCAGAGGCGTAAACATACGGATGCTCAAACCACTTTCCCCGCAGTTAATGGATAACTCATCCTCTCTTCCTGAGAGGGGGCCGGGAGGTGAGGTCCTATTAAAACCCGTGCTGTCAATTACAATTTCCTCATTACCCTTTTCAACAGTTGCGCCCAACGCTTTAATAATGCCCATTGCAGCCTTATCGTCATTGCTATGGCCCGGGTTATATATTACTGATCTCTTTGCTGCTACCAAAGCCGCAGCACAAGCGCGCTGCATAGAGCTTTTAGAGGCAGGTGCCAATATATTTCCTTTTAGTTCCGATGGGGAAATGGTTATTTTCATTTTTTCTTTATTGTATTTATCGCCTCTGGGCGATAAAGTAAGCGTTTGAGCCGAGGACGCCTCGAACACAGCTTGAGGCGATAATATAACCAGGCGGGGCAAAGACGCCCCGCATAACTTCATTTGATTAATAATCGTCCCCGCGCAGCAATTTTATAATTTATTAATGATCTTTTCCAGTTGTTTCAATGGTATAGAGTGCACCACGCCTTTACCAATCTTTTCCAGTAACACAAAATTCATTTCTTTTTGCACACGCTTTTTATCCATTGCCAATACTTCAAAAACTTTCTCTGCATCAAACTCAATGGTAACCGGCAATTGGTATTGTTCTATCAGTAACCGGATTTTTTCTTTACCGCTAAAGCCAAGTAATTGTTCCGAGATCCGGCTGGCACAAACCATTCCAATGGCTACTGCCTCTCCGTGCATGAGGTTATACTGCGTTTCTATAGCGTGACCAATAGTATGGCCAAAATTTAACAAACGCCTCTCTCCTTTTTCAAACTCATCTTTTTGCACTACCCTGGTTTTGATCAGGGCGTTGCGCTGAATTAAATCCGCCAGCAGTTTTTTATCCTTTATATAATCCTTCAGGTTGTGCTGCTCTAATTGTTTAAACATGGCTGCATCCTTAATACAGGCGTGTTTAATAATCTCGGCAAAACCGTTCTGCCATTCTTTTTGCGGTAACGATTGCAGCAAAGAAAGATCATGCAAAATAAAAGAAGGCTGCCGGATAATGCCCACCATATTTTTATATAACCCTACATCAATGCCATTTTTACCGCCAATAGAAGCATCGACCAGGCCTAAAATAGTTGTAGGTACAAATCCGAAAGAGATGCCGCGCATATAAACCGATGCTACATACCCTGTAAGATCAGTAATAACCCCACCGCCTACTCCTACTAAAACAGTTTTCCTGTCGGCCTTATTTTCAATGAGCTTTAAAATAATCTCATCAACCGTAGATTGCTTTTTATGCGCCTCTCCGGCCGGAATTATAATAGTATTAAAACCTTTGAACTTGCTTTCGTGAGCTTTAATTATGTTTTGATCTGTGATAAAAACAGTATACTTCTTATCAATAATTTTACCCAACTCCTTTAAAGAGCTGTTGAAGTAAAAGTTAGTGGAAGCATTAGAAAATTTGATTGTCTGAACCAAAATTTACAGGATTTGACAGTACAAAAATTTAAGCATCTAATACTTGCTTCTGACGGTTGATGCTTTCCAGATGCACAGCGTCTAAATATTTATTTAAGAAGTCGCGGCTAAGGCCCAGTTTCTCACCGCGTGCAGCAGTTTTTTCGATAATTTCCTGCCAGCGCCCAGGCTGTAAAATAGTAATATTATTATCTTTTTTATACTGGCCGATCTGGTCTGCAATTTTCATGCGCTGTCCCAGTATCTGAAGCAGTTCATCGTCCAGGTGGTTGATTTGCTGACGTAGTTTTTCCAGCGCCTGGTGGTATTCATTATTATCAATATCTTCTTTTCTCCAAATGATCTCCTCCAGCATTTCTTTAAGGCGGGCCGGGGTAACCTGCTGCTTGGCATCGCTCCATGCATTATCCGGATCAATATGACTTTCGATCATTAAACCATCATAGTCTAAGTCGATAGCCTTTTGAGAAACTTCCATCAGGTTATCACGTTTACCGCAGATATGCGACGGATCGTTGATAATAGGCAGCTCCGGGTATTTCAGCTTCATTTCAATTGCCAGATGCCACATAGGCGCATTGCGGAATTGCGTGTTTCCGTAAGAAG
>JASGDI010000077.1:0-3248 GCA_049841335.1 Niabella sp.
CGCCCGCAGGCCGAGCAGCGATACCGGACGCGCTTCAGGTCGGGCCAGTCGCGCGCGGCCAGATGCGCCTCGTGCCCGCACCGGCACCGGACAAACACGTCAAATCGGTCGAGGTTGTCATTGCGGCCCATGGCATGAACAGAAGCGGAACATCGCGAGTCGTCAAGGGGCGCGCATGATCAACATCACGCAACCGGGCTGGGGTTGGGCAACCCTGGACGAGCCGGGCTACTGCCCCGCGGTCGAGGTCCAGCCCGCCGAGCATTGGCGCGTCTCTGCGCTGCTGGGGCCGGATGGCGAGCCACTACGGGTGCCATACGAGCGGCATCGCATGGGATTTGATCTGACGCCGAAAAAACGAGGGGCGATATGAGCATCGAGGGGCAGCACATGCAGGGCGGTTACTACATCGGGCAGGTGATCCAGCATGATCCAGGCAGGGGGATTGAGGGTGAATTGATGGACGCTCCCATCTGGTTTGCGTTTGTGACACCGCCGCAAAAAGAAACCGCTGCAAAGGTCTGGCTAGAGCGGCGTGGAGTTGAGTGCTGGTTCCCCACGGAACAGCGGTGGCGGCGCGTCCCTCGGGGGAAGGTCAGCCGCGTGGCATATGATGCCCGCGTGGTGCCGCGATATGTTTTCGCCCGGTTCCACGGGTATCCGCAATGGGATGTCCTGCGGCAGAGCCGGTGGATTTCCGGGGTAATTGGTCGGGGCGACATGCCGATCCCGATTACGGACAAGACCCTGTCAGAGATGGCTACAGTTCCAGGTCGGTTGCAATATCTGCGCGACCAGGCTGCCGCGGCTGCCGCAGAGCGTCGGAGGCGAGAAATCGAACTTCGCACAATTCGTCCTGGCGATACCGTGCAGATCCGGGACGGCGCGTGTGAGGGCTGGATTGTGGATGTGTCGGATGTCCATGCGGGGATCGCGAGCTTCATTGTCCCGATTCTTGGCGACCGCATGATCAGCATTGAGACGGATCGCTTGGAAAAGGTTGCCAAGTGATTCGGTTTCCGATAAGTTGGAGGCGTCCTGTCACAGCGGGTAGCAGGACGCGGCCGCGATATACGGATCGCCGCAGGGGCACCCGGAGGCAAGCCCCGCCTCTTCCATGCTATGAGCATCAGAGAGGTTAACAGCGAAGCTATGTCGCCCGGAGGTTTCCTGCCGGGCGTTTCGTTTTCCAGGGCATCGCAATGGCCGGATGCGATTGAGGGTGTGGAGCCGCAAATGTCCGACAGGCCGATCCGGAACGCCAGTTATCAACTCGCGCTCATAGCGGCGCGGATTGAGGCGGATTATCGCGCTCTCCACTGGCTCGATAGGGGCCGCCTCTGGCTGCGCGGTTGGCGCTGACCACACATCGGTGTGGTGTAATGGCTAGCGCGGCGGTCTCCAAAACCGCAGGCCACGGTTCGATTCCGTGCACCGGTGCCAAGCTCCCCGCCCCTGCGGCGGCATACCTGCCCGGCGTGAAGCTCGGGAGCCTGTCAGGCATCAGATATGCCACCCTAGGGGCGGAGGTCGCATGGCGGGCTTAGATCAAGCCTTGGTGAGTGAAGTGAGTGGGAAAATCCCAGTCTCAAGTTTGGTTTTCTCAAACCATTGGCAGTTCGCACTCTCGTAATCGGCATAGTCATATTTTCCGATTTCCTGGATTGTCATCTTGGGGCCGCCAGACTTCAGCGTGACCACATCACCGGCCTTAAACTCCATATTTACCTCCGTTGAAGATGGAGGATTGTAAGGCGAGATAATCCTATGACCAAGCCCGGATCGAAAGGGCCAGGCGGACGCCCGAGCGAATATCGTGAAGCTTATGCCGAGGGGGCCAGAAAGCTTGCTCGTCTTGGTGCGACCGATGCGGAGATAGCCGATTTCTACGATATCGACGTTCGAACGCTTTACCGATGGAAGAATACCCACGACGGGTTTTGTCAGGCCTTAAAGGCGGGCAAGGAGGAAGCGGACAATCGCGTTGAGCGCGCATTGTACCACCGCGCCGTCGGTTACGAGCAGGAAGAGGTGAGGATCTTCATGCCCGCTGGGGCTGAATCTCCGGTGTATGCACCCTTCACCGCCAGAGTGGCGCCGGACACCACAGCCGCGATTTTCTGGCTCAAGAACCGGCGACCGGACGAGTGGCGCGACCGGAAGGCGGTCGAGTTAACCGGCAAGGACGGCGGGCCGGTGCAGGCACTCGACCTGTCGAAACTCTCGGATGCGGCGCTTGCCGAACTGCTGGCGGTGGCCGATGAACAAAAGGGTGATGATACCGGCGATTGATTTGGTGGCGCTTGAGAGAGAGGCCTGCCGTCGATCCCTCGCCACCTACGCCAAGCGCGCTTGGCACATTCTGGAGCCAGCCACGCCCCTGAAATGGGGGTGGGCGCTGGACGCGATCTGCCAGCACCTTGAGGCGGTGACAGATGGTCGGATCAATCGACTGCTGATGAACGTCCCGCCGGGCACCATGAAGTCGCTGCTTACTAGCGTCATATGGCCTAGCTGGGAGTGGGGACCGCGCGGGATGGCTGAAAAGCGGTTCATCTCGACCGCGCACAAGCAGGACTTGGCTGTCCGCGATAACCTGAAATGTCGGCGGCTGATCCAGTCGGAATGGTATCAGGCGCGCTGGCCTTTGGCGCTGACCAGCGACCAGAACGCAAAGACCAAGTTTGAGAACGACCGGACCGGCTTTAGGGAAGCGATGGCGTTTACCAGCATGACCGGCGCGCGCGGGGATCGGGTGATCCTTGATGACCCGCTGTCCGCTGATGATGCGAACAGCCCGGCGGCGCTTCTAGCGGCTGAGCGGACCTTTCTTGAAGCTCTGCCGACACGAGTGAATAACGAGTCCTCGGCCATCGTGGTCATCATGCAGCGCCTGCACCAGAAGGACACAAGCGGGCTGATCCTGTCGAAAAGACTGCCTTACACGCACCTGATGCTGCCGATGCGCTTTGAGCCGGAACGGCGATGCTCAACGGTGGTTGGCTTCACCGACCCTCGCGCCGAGGCGGAAGAACTGCTGTTCCCAGATAGGTTCCCCGAGGCTCAGGTCGCTGAATTGGAGCGAACGCTTGGCGCTTATGCTGCCGCCGGACAGATGCAGCAGCGCCCATCCCCTCGGGGCGGCGGTCTGTTCCGGGACGAATGGTGGCAATACTACGATCTGCCGCCCGATATCGAATGGCGCGGTATCTGGGCTGACACGGCGCAAAAGGCCAAGGAGTCCAGCG
>JASGDI010000078.1:0-7264 GCA_049841335.1 Niabella sp.
ATCCCTGTTCGGGTTATAGGATCTTGTTTCAACAGGTTCCGGGGTTCCGGTGTTGGGGTTTACGGCGCCGTACACAGGTCCGTTCATTACCGTATTGGCCACGCCCCAACGGCGGATATCAAAATAGCGCAATCCTTCAAAGGCCAGCTCTACGCGGCGCTCGCGGCGGATAAACTGGCGCATTTCTTCCTGTGAAGCAGTAAACCGGCCTTCGTAAGCTGCATCATCTACCGGGCGCATACCTGCACGAACCCTTATTGCATTAACGTATTTTACTACATCCGGGTTTTGCCAGTCATTCAATTCTACCAGCGCTTCCACGTAATTTAATAAAACTTCAGCATAGCGTATGATCATAAAATCCAGGGTTCTGTTTCCTGATCCGCCGCCCTGCTGGTCACGGGCATCCAGGTATTTTCTTAACCAGAAACCGGTTGCGGTGGAGTAGTTGGCGCCAATACGATCAGGATTGCCTGATGCCATTGTGAATGGGCGCAGGATAGTACCTTCAAAATTTTGCTCAGGAACCAGTATGGTTGCACCAAAACGCGGATCCCGGTTAAAGGAAGGATTCTTCTGGTAATAGGCTATAGAATCCGCGCTTAGCTCGGCAATGATTTTGCCCTGCCGGGTTTCGTAGCTGTTAACCAGTGCTGCTGTAGGGAAAATTACCGGCTCCCCGGCCCTGCTGGCTGGTGCAAAATTCCGCCAGGCATCTGCAGCACCGTTGTTCCTGATGAAAATACGCTCTTTATTGAGCTCGGCAGCGTAAGTAAACAGCGTGCTATAACTGGAGTGCAGCTCATAACGGTTCAGTTGTATCACTTTCAATGCGGCTTCTTTAGCTTCTTCATATTTTTTGAAATACAGTGCCAGGCGGCTGATCAAAGCCCAGCACACTCCTTTGGTGATCCTGTATTCGTCGTCTACTACAAGGGAAAACTCTGGCATAGACTCGTTTTCAGCACAGGCTTTCAGCTCGCTTATCACAAAATTGTAAACCTCTTCTTCTGTGTTCCGCTTACGCTGGTTGTCATTGGCAGGGATAACCTCTGTTACGATAGGCACTCCACCAAAATACATCAGCAGCTCCATGTGGTAAAACGCCCGCAAAGCACGGGCTTCCAAACGGAACCGCTCTCTTATACCTTCATCGTTGAAGAACGGACGGTCAATATTGGCCAGGAAGTGGTTGGCACGGCGTATGTCCCGGTAGTTGACAATCCATACATGCTCACCTACGTTCCAGGTGGAATTTTGCACACCCAGTGCAAACTGAGCGTAAGCGCCACGCGCATCCTGCCTGCTTACTCCATCATCGGTTATGCCTGTTAACATCATATTGTTCTTGGCTACAGTGGTTGTGTTCCATGCGGCTAAAGGTACAGATGCGTACACAGTAGCTAATGCCGCCCTTGCATCGGTTTCTGTTCTCCACCATTGCTCATCGGAAGTAGCCTGCGGATCATCGTAAGTAACAAATTTACTGCAGGAAGCAAGGTACAAGCCGCACAGCAGCAGGAGAGACGCTATATATATTCGTTGCTTGTTCATAATCGTAATCATTTTAAAATTTAACATTCACTCCAATTGTATAGAAGCGCATAATGGGGTATGACCACTGATTACCCCGGCTCTCGGGATCCATCAGCCGCATGGAAGTAATGGTAAACGGATTTTGTGTGTTCACGTAAACCCGCATGGCGTTGATGCCCAGCACCTTCATTTTGGAACTGTTGAAAGTGTAGCCCGCCTGTATATATTTAAAACGAAGGTAGGCTCCGTTTTCCAGCCAGAAATCAGAAGACAATTTATTGTCGGCAGGCTGTGCCCGCAGGCGTGGAAAGCGGGCATCCGTGCGATCGGGTGTCCAGTAGTTCTGACTGTAATACTCAGTGGGTATACCGCCATCAAAGCTTTCATCCAATGGCAATGCCATCATTCCCGAAAGCGCGGCAGCACTTTTGCCGGTTCCCTGCAGTAAAAGCTCAAAATCAAAATTGCGGTAAGTAAAGCCCAGATTGGCAAAATAATTCAGCTTGGGCACCTGGTTTTCCAGCATGGTCATATCGTCTTCGGTGATCTTTCCATCACCACTTAAATCTAGATATTTAATATCACCAGGTTTTACCGAAGACGAGATCACGGGCACTAAAGGATTGCCTGCCCCGTCAAAATCCGATGCCTGCAGCAGGCCACCGGTGCGGTATCCGTAATAGCTGCGGATAGGATATCCTATCTGGTTGCTCCGGATCATCCATTCTGTCTGGTTAGGACTTGTCATTACAATACCGGGCAGGAATTTAATTTCATTGATATTATAAGTAAAACCAGGACGGAAGGACAGTGTCAGGTTTTTATTAAGACGTTCAAAATAATTGGCTGCAAATTCAAAACCAGTGTTCAGCACATCCCCCGAATTGATGGGTGGATTGGAAGGTGTGGTTACGCTGGTGGGCGATATCATACCTCCAACCAATGATACTTCAGGATTCTGTAACATGTCGCGGGTGAGCTTGCGGTAATAATCAATTGTAATTTCCAGCTTGTTCCCTTCAAAAAGGCCTAAGTCCATACCTATATCCAGCATGTCTACCGATTCCCATGTGATGTCGGGGTTTCCGAAACGTGTTTCCAATCCGTCAGGAGTTCGGATAGGGCTTTGGTACTGGTAAAGCCCTATATTCTGATTACCCAGGGTACCGTAAGACGCACGCAGCTTCAGGTTGCTGATGAAATTTACATTTTCCATGAACTTTTCATTGTGCACATTCCAGCCCGCTGCAATGGAAGGGAAAAAACCGAACTTATTGCCCGGCCCGAAACGGGAAGATCCATCCACCCTTCCTGAAAGCTCCAGCAGGTACCTGTCTTTGAAAGAGTAATTGATTTTGCTATATGCTGACAGGATAGACCACTGGTTCCAGTTACCTTCGGCACTTCGTTCCTGTGAACCGCCAAGTATGGCAAACAGGTTATGCCCGCTTTTCCGGTACGAATAATCTGCGCTTCCGCTTAAAAAGAAATAGGTGTTGCGCCCAATACCCGAAGTTCGCCTGGCGTTCCAGTTGGTGGGAGCTACCTGGTTACCGCTGAAATAGTCGAAGAATACAAAGCCATCACTGAATTCGGTATTATGCGTGCTGTTTACCCGGTAGTTGAACTGGCCTCTCAGGTTAAATCCCGGAAAGACCCGCCATTTAGGCTGGATGTTGACACTGGTTACATCATCGCGCCAGCGCTGGTAGCCGTTTTGTTCTACCACAGCCAGCGGATTGGCCAGGGTTAGATAAGACTGGTAAAATTTCTTTCCATCACGATCGGGGTAGCGGGGTAAAATATACGGTGGCACCCTATAGAGATCTTCCAGCAACCTGTTTCCTCCATAAGTGTCGTTACTGGGGCGCTGAGGTTCTTTTCTGTCTCCACGGATGGCAAGCAGGTCAAGGTTTACTACAAAATCGTCTGTTAGTGTTATGGAAGTATTGGCCCGCAGGTTGAAACGCTGGTTATGGGTTACAGGAAGCATCCCTTCCTGGTACATATAGTTTCCGGTAACGGCAAACCTGGCCAGGTTATTACCGCCACTAACAGATACTGAATGATTGGTAATTGGAGCCGCCCTGTTGATCATCAGGTCGAGCCAGTTGGTATTGGGATATCGTAGGGGGTCTTCACCAGATGCTGTTTTAGCAATAATATCATCGCTGAAAGCACTGCTCAAACCCGAGTTCTCTCTTGCTTCATTGGCCATGCGCATATAAACAGGCCCGTCGGCTGTATTTGGAAGAAAAGTGGATGACTGCACACCATAATACCCATCATATGTGACCGTAACACGCCCGGGTATACCGCGTTTGGTGGTAACCACTATCACACCATTGGCTGCGCGCGAACCATAGCTGGCTGCCGCTGCGGCATCTTTCAGCACAGTGATGCTTTCTACGGTGAGCGGGTCGATATCATTCATCTCCATGGGGATACCATCCACCAGGATCAGCGGGTTGGAATTACCGGTTGTGCCAATGCCACGGATCAGTATCTGGGCAGCATCTCGTCCCGGGATACCTGATCCTTGAGTAACCTGTATACCTGTAACCCCGCCCTGCAATGCCTGAGAAAGCTGGGTAATGGGCTTTCCCCCAATATTAGAGGAAATGTTTACAGTAGCCACAGAGCTGGCTATATGCTTACGCTGCTGCTCTGTCATACCGGTTACTACCACTTCCCCCAATGCACCTACATCTTCCTTAAGCGGAATAGACAGGGTAGAAGTAGACCGTGTTACAGTATGCTCGTAAGGTTGATAACCTATGATGGAGAACACCAGCACATCGCCTCTTTTGGCTGTGATGTTGAAATAGCCATCCTCATCGGTCTCCACTATCTGTGAGCTGCCTTTTATCTGCACATTTGCACCTGCTAAAGGCTGGGGAGGCTCTTCAGTAGTAACTACCCGCCCTCTTAATGTAACAGAAGTATCCGCCTGTAACTGAATGGTGGCATGATATTCTGTTGCAAAGGCTCCTGAAGTGCTGATTGTTGCAAAGAACAGGAAGGACAGAAGAAGGGCTGCCCAATAGTTCCACTTGCTTTTTTCTCTACTCATGATCTGCGTGTAAAAAACGCAGGGGTAAGCATGTTGTTGTTTCATAATTTTATGTTGTTGGTGGCAAGCTGAATAAATCAGCAATTAGTATAAAAAAAACTTAATTATTACATTGTTATATTACTGTATTGTTATATCCGCTTAGTTAAATGTGTATCAGCTCCCGCAGGGCCAGCTTTACGCTGCCATGCTTCAACAGGGCCGATTTGGCTGTTTCGTAATCGGTGATACCGGTTTGCTTCATTACCATCCGTACGCCGCGGTCAACCAGTTTATTATTGCTGATCTGCATGTTCACCATTTGGTTATCTTCCACCAGTCCAATACCAATCATTGTAGCTGTGGAAATCATATTCAGCACCAGCTTTTGGGCCGTTCCGCTTTTCATGCGTGTGCTGCCGGTTACGAACTCGGGGCCCACTATTAACTCAATAGGATAATCAGCATAACGTGCAACAGGCGCCCCCTCATTACATACTATGCAGCCGGTTGTAATACCTGCCTGTTGCGAATGGCGCAGCGCACCAATAACATATGGCGTTGTGCCGCTGGCTGCTATTCCAATTACAACATCTTTTTGAGAAATATGGTGTGTTTGCAGATCCTTCCATCCCAGCGCTTCATCGTCTTCTGCTTCTTCGATGCCATAACGTAAAGCAGCATCTCCTCCTGCCATAATACCCACTACCAGGTCTGGTGATACGCCATAAGTGGGCGGACATTCACTCGCATCCAGTACACCCAGCCTGCCACTGGTGCCGGCGCCTATATAAAATAGCCTGCCGCCTGCCAGTATTTTTTCCTTTATTACATCTACCAAGGCGGTAATTGTAGGAATAGCTTTTTCAATAACGTGCGGTACACTTTTGTCTTCCCTGTTAATGTTGATGAGCACTTCTTCTGTAGTCATTTTTTCCAGGTGCCTGTACAGGGATGCCTGTTCAGTTACTTTGGTAAAGTTGTTTTTATGCAGGGAGTCGTTTTTGTTTATATGAGCTGTCATTTTCCTGTTATTGATATTTATGTACCAGTATATACCAGTACAATAATATTTCTTTTTTTTAAATTATCCAAATACTAAGAGAAATATTTACTTTGCAAGGCAGTAATTAAAGTATGAATACAGAAAAAGCGAACCAGGAGATTGTTTATATAGACAATGCGCTATCAACTCCTATTTACAGGCAAATTATAACTTCGGTTCAGCAGAGTATCTCGAACGGTAAGCTGGCCCAGGGAGACCAGATACCTTCCGTAAATGCTATAGCTGCCCGTTTTTCTGTGGCAAGGGGTTCTATTTTTAAGGCCTATAACGAACTGCGCGGTATGGGCATTATAGATTCTATCCCGGGAAAAGGATATTTTATTGCGAACGCCCGGCCTGTTGGCAAGAAAAATATTTTTTTGCTGATGAGCACCTATAATCCGTACCGGGAAGTATTTTATAATGCCTTTATAGGTAAATTAAAGAACCAGGCAACGGTTGATCTGTACTTCCATCACCATAATATCAATGTATTTGAGACACTGATACAAAATCATGCTTCGTATTATAATACGTTTGTTGTTATGCCGGAGATACATAAACAAACAGAACATATACTAAAGCAATTAGATCTGCGAAACCTTTATATTCTTGATACAGGACTGAAGCAGTTTGGCAGTCAATATCCCTGCGTATGCCAGAACTATGAACGTGATATATACCAGTTCTTTAAGTCTGAAGAAAAGAGGCTGCAATTATATAAACGTGCGGTGCTGTTATTTTCTTCCAATATGAGGAATTATGATGTAATAGCAGGGTTTGAACGTTTTTTTGATGCACATCCAATGCAGGCGCTTGTGGTGCGGGAAACAGAAACTTTTGAACCGTTATTGGGAGATCTTTGTATGGTAATGGAAGACAATGACCTTGTCCGGCTGATTCTTACAGCGAAAGAAAGAAGTTGGCTGCTGGGCGATCAGTTGGGTATTATCTCCTATAATGAAACACCTTTAAAAAGCATCATTGCCAAGGGAATCACTACCATTAGTCCGGACTTTATGCAAATGGGCATTTCGATGGCTGAAATGATACTTCGTGGAAGCAAAGAACATAGGGAAAATCCTTTCCTGTTTATAGACAGGGCTTCGTTTTAATGAGCCACTTGTTTAGTTGAGATTTTAGTATTTAGACGTTAGTACTTAGATAAAATAATATCTGTATCTATGTACATGAGGCAGTACCTCTTATTTTTTACAGAAAGTTGATAAAATATTTTGCGGTATAAAAAATAGTTCTATATTTGCAACCCGTTTGAGTTAAGACGGATAATAAAAGTTCTTAGAAAGCTCTGTTCGGGGCATTATACTAAATTAATAATGAATCCTTTGCGTAAGGCATTCCGCTTATTTTCCATGTTACAGTTGATACTGTGATCTCAAATTTTTTTTAAGAGAAGTTGGTTAAGATTTGAAAAAAACCTTTATCTTTGCCGTCTATTTTTTAGAGATGGGTAGTTCTTTTTTTGTTTATGGGTTGGGTAATTTTTTTTAGGTATTTTAGAAAAAAGATTTGTTGATTTGCAAAAAAGGATTTACCTTTGCAATCCCAAAACGGTGAGGTAGCGTAAGAGGTACGCGATAGTTCTTCAAAAAGATATAGTTTATTGAGTG
>JASGDI010000079.1:0-7450 GCA_049841335.1 Niabella sp.
CCGGAATATTACTAAGAAATTTGCAGGCGTTACGGCGCTGAATAATGTCAACCTAGAGTTGCACGCGGGAAAGGTAAACGCAATTGTGGGTGAGAATGGTGCGGGTAAATCCACCCTTATGAAGATCTTATCCGGTGTATATACACAATATGAGGGTGATATTATTTTTAAAGGTAATAAGGTGCGGTTTGGTTCCACCCGGGAAGCAGAGGATGCCGGTATTGCTATTATTCACCAGGAACTGAACCTGGTACCGCATTTAACTATTGCTGAAAATATTTTTCTTGGCAAAGAGCTGACGAACTCCTGGGGAATGCTTGATAAAGCAAAAATGAACAGCCATACTAAAAAGTTGCTGGAAAAAGTAAACCTGAATCTTAGGCCAGATACACTTATCTCAAAGTTGAAAGTAGGGCAGCAGCAACTGGTTGAAATAGCGAAGGCCTTACATGCCAACGCGGAAGTGATTATCATGGATGAGCCTACTTCAGCTATTACCGATAAAGAAGTGGATCATCTTTTTGCTATTATTGACGAGCTGAAGGAAGAAGGAAAAATTATTGTTTATATCTCTCATAAATTAAAAGAGCTTTTTTTAAAGGCAGACAGGTACACTGTTCTACGCGATGGTGCTGATATTACTTCCGGTGATATGAGCACTATATCGCAGGATGAACTGGTAGAAAAAATGGCAGGCAGGAAGGTTGTCATTGAAAAGAATATATCTGAGGCTATTTATAATGAGCCTCTGCTGCAGGTAAAAAATATAAGCCTGAAGAATGCACAGGATACAGGCAATTACCTTGTAAAAGATGTTTCTTTTACTTTACACAAAGGCGAAATACTGGGATTGTACGGCCTTATGGGAGCGGGAAGAACAGAGCTTATTGAAACGATTTACGGTTTGCATCCCAGGCTGGGTAAAGGTGAGATCATTATTGAGGGATCACTTCAGAAAATAACGGCTCCTGCCCGTGCTATTGCTTCTGGTATCATGCTGGTGCCTGAAGATAGAAAACTGCAGGGACTTTGCCTGGGTTTGGCGGTACGCAAAAATATTAGTGTAACCGTATTAAAACAGCTGGAAGAGAATGGTCTTTTTCTGAACATGCGTAAGGAAACGGAGCTGGCTAAAGATTATATTCAGCAGCTGAATATTAAAACGGCTTCGCAAAATACTTTATCTAGGAACCTGAGCGGTGGTAACCAGCAAAAAATTGTAATTGCCAAATGGCTGGCAAAAAATCCCAAAGTATTACTGTTAGATGAACCTACACGGGGAATAGATGTGGGGGCTAAATCAGAGATTTATAAGCTTATCAGGGAATTAGCATCAACAGGGGTTGGGGTTTTAGTGGTGTCATCAGAAATTCCGGAGGTATTGGCCTTGGCCAACCGGGTACTTGTCATGTGCGAGGGCGAAATAACTGCCGATATGCCTGTTGCAGACGCAACTGAAGCCAATATGTTAACCAGCGCTATTCATAAAAATTAATTCAGCATGGCCGCTATTCATTATAAACAACGTATTAAAAGTCTGCAATCACTCATTGCCCTGCTACTGTTATGTATTGTATTGACCATTCTTACTGATAAATTTTTTACCGCAGACAATGGTCTTAATGTATTAAGGCAAACAGCTGTAAATATTTGTATTGCTACTGGCATGACACTGGTGGTTTTAACGGCAGGTATAGATCTGTCTGTCGGTTCTGTGTTGGCGCTCTGTGGCGCTATTGCAGCCGGGTTACTGAAAAACGGTATTGCATTGCAGTCAACGGACACTTATATAGGCTTTACTGTATTGGGTGTTATCCTTGTTGCTATAATTGTTGGCGCTGTTCTGGGGTGGTTCAATGGTTTTGTTATTACAAAGTTCAATGTGCCCCCGTTTGTGGCCACGCTGGCCATGCTTACCATTGCAAGAGGGTTTACCATGCTGTACACAAAGGGCCAGCCTATCAGCAATCTGGGTGCAAAATTTGCTTTTATCGGCGCCGGTTCATTTTTAGGTATTCCTGTACCGGTTTGGATTGCCCTGGCAGTAGTATTGATTGCCGCATTTATCACCCGGCAAACCAGGCTGGGGCGTTATATCTATGCTATTGGCGGTAATGAAACGGCAGCACGTTTTTCTGGCATTAATATCTCTGCTGTAAAAATGATAGTATATGCGTTGGCAGGAGCTATGGCTGCTATAGGGGGTATCATTGTTACCTCCCGTTTAGATTCTGCGCAGCCTAATGCCGGCAGCAGCTACGAATTAGACGCCATAGCAGCGGTAGTGATTGGCGGCACTTCTTTAAGCGGAGGCAGGGGAACAATATGGGGCACCGTTATGGGAGCGATCATTATAGGTGTTCTTAATAACGGGCTGGTTTTGCTGAACGTGTCTCCTTTCTGGCAGCAGGTTGTTAAAGGGGCTGTGATTCTTCTCGCCGTGATCATTGATAAACTTGATAAAAAGGATTAATATTCATGTCATTCATTCTTTCTATAGACCAGGGAACCAGTTCTACCAAGGCATTGGTGTTTGATGCAGAAGGGCAGGCTGTTGCCCGTGGTACAGCTACATTGTCAACCAGCTATTTTGGGGATGGGTTTGTAGAGCAGGATCCGGAAGAGATCTTTTCCAATGTCCTGGCAGCAGTAACCAGCTGCCTCAGGGATCTGGAAGAAAAGGGGTTTGATAAAGCTCATATTGCGGCAATAGGAATTGCTAATCAAAGGGAAACTTTTGTGATATGGGATCAGGAGGGCCGGCCGCTGCACCCCGCAATAGTCTGGCAATGTAAGCGTTCTGTATCTGTTTGTGAACAGCTTAAGCAGGAGGGTTTGTCGGCCACCATCCGGGAGAAAACTGGATTAGTGATTGATCCTTATTTTTCTGCAACAAAACTGGTATGGCTGCTTCAGCATAAGCCTGAAATTAAAGAGGCCATAGCCGGGGGAAAGGTTTTATTTGGCACTGTGGATACCTGGTTGCTATACCGGCTTACTAATGGCCAGAGCTTTGCTACTGATCATACCAATGCTTCACGTACGCTTTTTTTTAATATTCATACTTTAAGCTGGGACCGTGAATTGATTTGCTTACTGGGCCTGGACCATCTTCAGTTGCCACAGGTTAGATCTTCTTCTGATTTTTTTGGAGAAACAACAATAGGCGGTCTGTTAGAACGGCCGGTACCGGTTACAGGAATGATAGGCGATTCTCATGCGGCTGCCTTTGGTGAAGGCTGTTTCGATCAGGGAATGGCAAAAGCCACGCTGGGCACAGGCTCCAGCATTATCATGAATATAGGTGCAAAACCTGTGGCTTCTCAAAACGGTATGGTTACCACTATTTGCTGGAGCGTGCCGGGGCGTGTTGATTATGCGCTGGAAGGAGTTATTGTAACATGCGGAGCTACTATCGAATGGCTGAAAAATGAAATAGGGCTTTTTAACGATGTACAGGAAACCGTGCAGATGGTAGCTGCTGTTAGTGATAATGGCGGTGTTTACCTGGTGCCGGCATTTAGTGGTCTGGGATCGCCCCACTGGCAGATGAGCCGGAAAGCTGCTATTACCGGGATGACTTTTGGTACTAATAAAAATCATATTGTTCGTGCTGCATTAGAGTCTGTTCCTTACCAGATAAAAGACGTGATCGGTGCAATGGAAAAGGATACGGGTTTATCCTTAAAGCGTTTAATGACTAATGGCGGACTTACGGCCAATGCATTTGTCATACAGCTATTGGCCGATGTTTTAAATAGCGAAGTATCCAAAAGTTCAATGCCCGATGTTTCTGCCTTAGGCGCTGCGTATATGGCAGGTTTGGGTGCTGGTATTTTTGAGAATATAGATACGTTGAGAAATCTGAAAAGTGATAAAGCAGTGATAGCGCCATCAGAACAGGCCGAAAAAGCAGACCGCTGGTATCAGCAATGGCTGAATGTTATTCAAAACAAAAATTAAATGATGAGGATACTTAAGCTTATCGTATTTATCTGGACCCTGGTTATTGTTAAAAGTGGATATAGCCAGCCTTTGGTTTTAAAAGCTGATGATTACAAACATTATGCAGACCGCTTTAATACAATGGAAAATGAGCCAATTGTGCAGGCTGTTCCTAATAGTGAGGCCTGGCAATGGATGAGGCATAATATTCCGCTCTTTGATTGCCCTGATAAGTCATTTGAAGAGATCTATTATTTTCGCTGGTGGACCTTGCGCAAGCATATTAAAAAAACTGACCAGGGCTATGTGCTGACTGAATTTTTAGTAAACCGCTCTTATGCGGATAAATATAACCTGATCAGTAGTGCATTGGGACATCATATTTATGAATCGCGCTGGTTGCATGACCAGCAATACATGGATGATAATCTTCGCATCTGGTACCGTGGTAATAATGGTAAACCGTTAAGTCGCTTAAGAGCCTACAGCAGCTGGAATATAGATGCGGTTTATAACCGCTACCTTGTCAACGGAAATGAAGAGTCGCTGAAAAATTACCTGCCCGATTTTATTAATGACTATAGCGCCTGGGAACATGAAAAACGTACTTCTACCGCGCTTTTCTGGCAGTACGATGTGAGGGATGCAATGGAAGAAACGATCAGCGGTGGCAGAAAAGAAAAGAATCCCCGGCCTTCTATCAACGGGTATATGTATGGTAATGCCAAAGCGCTTGCAGCAATCGCCAACCTGGCGGGTGATACAAATACAGAGCAGTTGTATATACGTAAAGCGGACAGTATTAAAACTGAAGTACAACAAAAACTATGGAATGCCAAAAGCCGTTTTTTTGAAGTAAGGAAAGAGCAGGGCGATACACTGGCTAATGTGATGGAGGAGATAGGATTTATTCCCTGGTATTTTAATTTGCCCGATGCCAGGTACAATGTAGCGTGGAAACATTTAATGAACCCCAGGCATTTTAATGCGCCGGTAGGTATTACCACAGCCGACCGTAGCCATCCGGGCTTTAGAACCCATGGTTGCTGTAAATGCGAATGGGATGGGGCTGTATGGCCGTTTGCAACAGCGCAAACCTTAACCGCAATGGCTAATCTTTTAAATAATTATAAGCAAACCGAAGTTACAAAGAACGATTATTTCCTGCAGCTGAAAAAGTACGCAGCCTCGCAGCATAAAGAGGGAAGACCTTATATTGGAGAGTATGCAGACGAAAAAACAGGTGAATGGCTAACAAAAGATGACCGGGGGCGCTATTATAATCATTCTACTTTTAATGATCTTGTAATCACCGGGCTTGCAGGCTTGCGACCACGTGCGGATAATATTATCGAGGTAAATCCTTTATTGCCGGCAAAGCAGTGGGATTGGTTTATGCTGGATAATATTTTATATCATGGAAAAATAGTTACCATCATTTGGGATAAAACGGGGAAGAAATATGGTAAGGGTAAAGGATTTAGCGTTTGGGCCGATGGAAAGAAAGTTACATCAAATAAGCGCCTGACAAGGGTTCAGGGAAGATTATAAGTAATGATGACAAAATAGAAATGAAAAGAGTAATATTTTTTACAGTTTATTTACTGACAGTTGTTGTTGTTTCGGCGCAGCAAACAGAAAAGGTCTATTTGTCCGGCAGGGGCAATGATGATATGGTACAATGGGATTTTTATTGCACTAATGGCAGGAACGCCCATAAATGGACAAAGATCGGTGTGCCTTCCTGCTGGGAACTGCAGGGCTTTGGTAAGTACGACTATGGCTTTGCCAAGGACAGCGTACGTGGTAAGGAGAGTGGATTGTATAAGAAAACCTTTGCAGTGCCTGCTTCCTGGAAAGGGAAAACGATTCATATTGTTTTTGAAGGGGTAATGACTGATGCTACTGTTAAGGTCAATGGCAAGCTGGCCGGTCCTGTTCACCAGGGTGCCTTTTATGCCTTTAAATATGATATTTCCAGCCTGTTGAAATATGGCAAGGAAAACCAGCTTGAAGTAAAGGTGGATAAACATTCAGCTAATAAAAGCGTAAATGCTGCTGAACGTGAGGCGGACTACTGGATTTTTGGGGGCATATTCAGACCGGTTTGGCTGGAAGTACTACCTCAAAACTATATAAGTGATATTAGCATAGATGCTAAAGCTAACGGGCATTTCAGCACTTCATTTAAAGCAGCAAATATTAGTAGTTTTGGAATAGCGTTCTATGACAGGCAGGATCAGTTAGTGCATACTGTTAAAGAGACTATCCCGGGGAATAAAAAATCATTACATCATAATATCTTAACTGTTATCAATACCCCTAAGTTGTGGACAGCTGAAACGCCTGATTTGTACCGTGCAGATTATACAATTTATGATAATAAGGGTACCCTCTTACATACTGTATCAAAGAAATTCGGCTTCAGAACAGTGGAAGTGAAACAGCGGGATGGTATTTATATAAACGGAGTAAAAATGAAATTTAAGGGAGTGAACCGTCATTCCTTCAGGCCTGAAAGCGGCAGAACCACAAGCTATAAAAACAGCGTGGAAGACGTATTGCTCATGAAAGAAATGAATATGAATGCGGTACGTATGGCGCACTATCCGCCCGATGGTCATTTTCTTGATGTTTGCGATTCGTTAGGTCTGTATGTGATTGACGAGCTGGCTGGCTGGCACGGACATTATGATACACCTACCGGAAGTCTGCGCGTAAAGGAAATGGTAGAGCACGATCGTAATCACCCTTCCATTGTTATCTGGGCCAATGGGAATGAAGGCGGCAGCAATCCTGAGCTGGATGCACTGTTTGACAAATATGATTTACAAAAAAGGGTAGTGATCCATCCCTGGCAATTACATAACGGTATAGAGACACAGCATTACAGGCAATATAACTATGGTGTTGGGAACTACGACAATGGCCGTGAAATAGTGATGCCTACCGAGTTCCTGCATGGCTGGTTTGATGGCGGTCATGGAGCAGGGTTGGAAGATTACTGGAATAAAATGTGGAACAACCCTTTAAGCGCCGGAGGCTTTCTTTGGGATTTTGCAGACCAGGGTGTGGTGAGAACCGATCTGAAGGATTCCATTGATACAGATAAACACCGCGGTGCCGATGGTATTGTAGGGCCGCACCATGAAAAAGAGGGAAGCTTCTACACAATTAAAGAAATATGGAGCCCTGTTCATTTTGAGCGCAGAGAGATAACATCCATATTCAACGGTGTTTTCAATATTGAGAACCGGTATCATTTTACAAACCTGAATACCTGCACATTCACCTGGAAGCTGAAAAAGTTTAATATTACCTATGAAAGTGAAAAGATCGGTACTGCCCAGGCGCCGGATATTCTGCCAATGCAGAAAGGGCAGCTAAAAGTTTTATTACCCGGAAACTGGAACAGCTACGATGTTCTATACGTTACAGCTAAAGACAATTACAACATAGAGTTGTTTAACTGGAGCTTTCCAATCAGTAGTCCTGCATATTGAGC
>JASGDI010000080.1:0-9234 GCA_049841335.1 Niabella sp.
CTAATCATTACCAATGGTATCCCTTTGTGAACCTGGGGCATTACCTGGGTGCTATGCTGGATAGAGCAAACCGTCAGGAATATATTTCATTTATGAGGATGGGCATCGAAAGAGTTGTGAACCGTGGAAAAACCAATCCGTTCTTAAATGGCGTGCCGTTTATCTGGTGTTCTAATAATTTACTGGTGGGCATTTTAACCCAGGTTCGTTTGTATAAGATGCTGACAGGCGATGCCCGTTTTGATGTGGAAGAGGCCGCAATGCGTGATTGGCTGCTGGGCTGCAATCCCTGGGGAACCAGCATGATCTGTGATCTCCCGTATAATGGCGTTTCACCTAAAGACCCGCATTCAGCTTTTACCCATCTATATAAATATAAGATCTCGGGCGGACTGGTGGACGGTCCTGTATACGGAAGTATCTGGAACAAACTTATTGGCATCAGGCTTTATGCCCCGGATGAGTTTGCGTCGTTTCAGTCGGATAAAGCCGTGTACCACGATGATTTTGGAGATTATTCCACCAATGAGCCCACTATGGATGGAACAGCAAGCCTCAGTTATTATTTTTCTTCTTTGGCGAACGGCAAAAAAGAAATTTTTGAAGAACTGGATAATGAAAATGCCGTTATTAAATTAAACCCTTATAAAAAGACTGTTTACCTGTTATTTTCAGCACATGAATTTGGCGATGGCAGAAATGTAATTTTGAATACGCTCGATAAGAACAACGTAAAAGGGAACTTCTTTTTTACCGGGGACTTTCTGCGAAACCCTGCCTATCATCAGTTTATAAAAAAATTAAATGCCGGCGGACATTATATAGGATCTCATTCAGATCAGCATTTGTTATATACAGATTGGAGCAGGAGGGATTCTTTGCTGGTAACCAGGGATTCCTTTTGTACAGATTTAAAGAACTCACTTAAGGAATTGGAGCAATTGGATGTTAACAGCGGACAATACTTTTTACCGCCTTACGAATGGTATAACAATAAAATCGTACAATGGAGCGGTGAGCTTGGGCTAACAGTAATCAATTACACTCCCGGAACTTTTACTAACGCAGATTATACATACCCGGAACTGCCAAATTACAGGTCTGGTGATGAAATTCTGGAGCGTTTATTTGCAGTGGAAAATAAATCCGGGTTAAATGGCAATATGCTTTTAATACATTTGGGTACCGATGCAAGGCGAACGGATAAATTGTACAATAAATTGGATGGGTTGATAAAGTGGTTAAAGACAGCGGGATATGCTATTGACCGGTTGCCTCAATAAAAAAGCTAAACTTTTTTGTCTAAAAGTTTGGAGTAATAAGCTGATAACTCTATATTTGCACTCCCAAACGGGAAAACGGTCGATTTCGTAGCTCAGTTGGTAGAGCACAACACTTTTAATGTTGGGGCCCTGGGTTCGAGCCCCAGCGGAATCACAGCCAATTTTAAGCTCCCTGCAAAGCAGGGAGCTTTCTTTTTCAACGATTCAAGTTCCTGAAGTATTTAGTATTCCCCTTTTATTCTTTTCATAAGATTTAGTGGCAAAAGCAGAAGGTTTTCTTATATTACACTTCTCAATTCAAAATAATATATCACTTAATACGTATGACCCAACCTTATTCATATTCTGCTGGTTATCGCTTTCGCGAAGCCATGAAAAACGAAAGTCCTTTGCAGATTGTAGGGGCCATTAATGCTAATCATGCCTTATTAGCCGTTCGGGCGGGTTTTAAGGCGATCTACCTGTCGGGTGGAGGCGTTGCAGCAGGCTCTTTAGGCATTCCTGACCTGGGCATTACCAACCTGGACGATGTGCTGGTAGATATCAATCGTATCACCAACGTAACAGATACACCTTTGCTGGTAGATGTGGATACCGGTTTTGGCGCTTCAGCATTTAATATAGCGCGTACCGTAAAGTCTTTGATAAAAGCAGGCGCAGCCGCTTTACATATAGAGGATCAGGTAGGGGCCAAGCGCTGCGGCCACCGTCCCGGAAAAGAAGTTGTAAGCAAGGAAGAAATGGTGGACAGGCTGAAAGCTGCTGCTGATGCACGTTCTGATGAGCATTTTGTGATTGGCGCCCGAACTGATGCATTTGCCAGCGAAGGTTTGGAAAAAACTTTGGAACGTGCGGTTGCCTATAAAGAGGCAGGAGCCGATTTTATTTTTGCCGAAGCGGTGCCCGATCTTGCCAGTTATCAGAAATTTGTTGATGCTACCGGCATTCCCGTGCTGGCCAATATTACCGAGTTTGGTATGATACCGATGTACACGGTAGATGAATTGCGTAAGGCCGGTGTGGGGCTGGTATTATATCCCTTGTCAGCATTCAGGGCTGCTAATAAGGCAGCACAGAATGTATATGAGCATATAAGGAAAGAGGGTACCCAGAAGAACGTATTACCTACTATGCAAACCCGCCAGGAGTTATACGAGAGTATTAATTACTACGAGTATGAAAGAAAAATAGATGACCTGTTTAAAAAACAATAATTAAAAACGATGACCATGTCAGCCACTAATGAAACTACCACATTTAAGCCTAAGAAGCATGTTGCGCTGTCAGGCGTAGCAGCAGGCAATACCGCATTATGTACGGTTGGTAAAAGCGGCAACGACCTGCATTACCGGGGCTACGATATTAACGATCTCGCAGAAAAAGCTTCTTTTGAAGAAGTAGCTTATTTGCTCATCCATGAAAAGCTGCCTACCCTGCCACAGTTGAAAGCATACCAGGCTAAGCTCAGGTCTTTAAGAGGGTTGCCCGATGTAATTAAAAAAGTGCTGATGCAGGTACCGGCTGCTGCACATCCCATGGATGTTTTGAGAACTTATACATCGGTGCTCGGAACAACACTTCCGGAAAGAGACGATCATAATATTGCCGGTGCCAGGGATATTGCTGATAAGCTGCTGGCTTCATTCCCCTCTGCATTGTTATATTGGTACCATTATTCCCATAACGGGAAACAGGTGGAAGTGGAAACGGATGATGATACAGTGGGTGGGCACTTCCTCCATTTATTGCATGGTACAAAGCCTCCTGATAGCTGGGTAAAAGCCATGCAGGTTTCTTTGAACCTGTATGCAGAGCATGAGTTTAATGCTTCTACTTTTACCAGCAGGGTAATAGCAGGTACGGGCTCCGATATCTATTCTGCTGTTGCCGGCGCCATTGGCGCATTACGCGGCCCTAAACATGGTGGTGCCAATGAAGTGGCATTTGATATACAAAGCCGTTATATAAATGCTGATGTAGCTGAAACAGATATAAAATCACGTTTGGAAAAAAAAGAAGTGATCATTGGCTTTGGCCATCCGGTTTACACTATCTCAGATCCCAGGAGCGCTATTATCAAAAACGTGGCTTATGATTTATCTAAAGAGGCAGGTGATATGCAATTGTATGATATCGCCGAAAGGCTGGAAAAAGTAATGTGGAATGAGAAGAAAATGTTCCCCAACCTGGACTGGTTCTCTGCAGTGGCCTATCATATCATGGGTGTGCCAACAGCTATGTTTACGCCGTTGTTTGTTGTGGCGAGGGTTACCGGATGGAGCGCGCATATTATAGAGCAAAGGCTGGATGGCAAGATCATCAGGCCAGGCGCTAATTATACAGGCCCCGAGAATCTGAAATTTGTACCAATAAGTAAACGCAAATAGTTTATAGCTAAAGGCCGAAAGCACAAGGCAAGAAGTACTAGACGCATCTACTATCTAATTACTAAATACTAAAGTCTACATTCTAAAATCTTTTTATCTTTTAAACCTTTCAACTTTTAAACTTCCCATGTCATCCCACATTTCCAACGCAAGACCACAACCAGACAAAGTACTGGCAGATATAGCCGATTATGTATTAAACTATGAAATAAAAAGTGAGCTGGCTTTACAAACGGCACAGTATTGTTTGCTTGATACATTGGGCTGTGGATTTGAAGCATTGACTTATCCTGCCTGTACAAAATTACTGGGGCCTATTGTTGAAGGCACGATCGTTCCTAATGGAGCTAAAGTTCCGGGAACTAACTATGTACTTGATCCTGTAAAAGCCGCGTTTGATATAGGTGCTATCATACGCTGGCTCGACTTTAACGATACCTGGCTGGCAGCGGAGTGGGGACACCCATCAGATAACCTGGGAGGTATTTTAGCCACAGCCGACTGGTTAAGCCGTACTAACATCACCGAAGGCAAACCGCCTTTAACGATGCTGCAGGTATTGCATGCTATGATATTGGCGCATGAGATCCAGGGTGTTTTGGCTTTGGAAAATTCGTTCAACCGTGTGGGGCTGGATCACGTGATCCTGGTTAAAGTAGCGTCTACGGCAGTTGTAGGGAAGTTAATCGGTTTAAGTCGGGATGAGTTGATCAATGCGCTTTCTCTTGCTTTTGTAGACGGCCAGTCATTAAGAACTTACCGCCATGCGCCCAATACCGGTAGCCGTAAATCCTGGGCAGCAGGCGATGCTACATCAAGAGCGGTGCGCCTGGCATTGATTGCAAAGACGGGGGAGATGGGCTACCCATCAGTGCTTACAGCAAAAACATGGGGCTTCTACGATGTGTCTTTCAGGGGTAATCCTTTTAGTTTTCAGCGGGAGTATGGCACTTATGTAATGGAGCATATCCTTTTTAAAATTTCCTTCCCGGCTGAATTCCACTCACAAACGGCAGTAGAAGCTGCTATGAGCCTGCATGAACTATTAAAAGCGAGAGGCAGGACCAGCGATGATATAAAGCGTATTACTATCCGTACGCATGAAGCAGCTATCCGCATTATTGATAAGAAAGGCCCGTTGAATAATCCTGCCGACAGGGACCATTGCATTCAGTATATGGTGGCGGTGCCTTTAATCTTTGGCAGGCTGACTGCTGCGGATTATGAGGACAGCGTTGCTGTCGATCCAAGAATTGATGCTTTACGCGATAAAATATATTGCGTGGAAGATGTACATTTTACCAATGATTATCATGATCCTGAAAAACGTTCCATCGCTAATGCATTAACCGTTGAGCTGAATGATGGAACTGTGCTGGATGAAGTGGTGGTAGAGTATCCTGTCGGACATAAGCGCAGGCGCGATGAAGGAATTCCTCTATTGATAGAAAAATTCAAAATAAACCTTGCACGCATTTTTGATGAGCAGCAGCAGGAACAGATCCTGAAGGTAGGATTAGATTATGATGCGCTTACACACATGAGTGTAAATGAATTTGTGGATTTAATGGTGAAGTGTTGATGATGCAGCTATGAAGCTGCCCATAGTAGATAGTTCATGGTTCGTATTTCTGGTTACTGGTTTGAGTTAGTCAGGAAGTCCGAAAGTCCGGGGTCGGGAAGTTTGAGAAAGAAGAAACGTGTACTCTGCTTTTAGCTTCCGGCTTTCAGCCTTTCGCTGTCCGTTTTCACGTCGTACATCGCACACCTAACATCGTACATTTTACATTATGCTGGATACTGGTTACAGGTGTAAGGGTAACGGCGTTTATGTTTCTGGCCTTTTGCCTTCAGCTTTGAGCTAGTCAGGAAGTCCGAAAGTCCGGGGTCGGGAAGTTTCAGAAAGAAGAAACGTGTACTCTGCCTTTAGCTTCCGGCTTTCAGCCTTTAGCTTTCAGGACTTTCATTGGGCATTGAATATTGAGTGTTCGGATATTCTATACATAGGCGTAAAATATTCAATAATCAATTTTCAATACATCAATATTCAATCGTAGTAAAGAGTGCTCTGCTTTTAGCCTTTAGCTTCCGGCTTTCATGTCGTACATCGTACACCTAACATCGTACATTTTACATTATTCTCCCCTGAATACCCGATTTTTGTTTTTTACAAATGGGTTGGGTTTGCGTTATGTCCGTATCATATCTGTTTTGCTTATAAGTTTATCATCCTTTTTGATAACTTATGGGCAGTCGCCTGTGCAACCCAAAAGCAATTACCGGGAGTTTTCTATACCTGTAAAAGCCGGTACCGGTTATCAATTGGACTCGCTAAGTATTATTCCTTCTACATTTAAAATAAACGGCATTGACAGCCTTCAATATACATTGGATTATACCAATGCTGTTTTATATTGGAAACTGCCTCCAACCGATTCAATGGTAACAGTCAGTTACAGGGTTTTCCCTTTCAGGTTAAATACAGCCATCCAGAGAATGAGGTACGATAGCCTGGTTTTATATTCCACAGCGCCTATAAGGGCGCAGGAGCGTACAGACAGGGAAGGTTTGTTCAATTTTGGCAATATTAATGCGCAGGGAAGCTTTGGCCGCCAGATAGGTTTTGGTAATAACCAGGATGTAGTGCTTAATTCAAATCTGAACATACAACTGAGCGGGATGCTTGCAGACAGCATAGAGCTGCAGGCTGCTATCACTGATAATAATATACCCATACAGCCTGATGGCAATACCCAGCAGTTGAATGAGTTTGATGAGGTATATATCCGCTTTAAAAAGAAAAACTGGCAGCTGAACATTGGTGATATGGATATGAACGAAAACCGGAGCTATTTCCTGAAATTTTACAAGCGCCTGCAGGGTATCTCTTTTCAAACGGTCAATGATATTTCAAAAAATACACAGTCCAATACGTTAGTGAGCGGTTCTATTGCAAAGGGAAAGTTTACCCGTAATGTATTCCAGGGACTGGAAGGCAACCAGGGGCCTTACAGGCTTTCAGGCGCCAATAATGAAGCTTTTTTTATTGTGCTGGCCAACACCGAGCGTGTCTTTATTGATGGTGTATTATTGCAGCGTGGCGAAGACCAGGACTATGTGATCAATTATAATACGGCTGAAATTACGTTTACGCCCAGGAAAATGATCACCAAAGACAGCCGCATACAGGTAGAGTTTGAGTATGCAGACCGGAACTTTTTAAACACCAATCTATTTGCTATGCAGGAAGTGGATTTTAGCAAAAAAGTGAAGCTGCGTGTGGGTTATTTCAGCAACAGTGATGCTAAAAATTCTTCTGTCAACCAGGTGCTGGATGCAAGACAAAAGCAGTTTTTATTTGATATAGGCGATAGCGTACAGAAGGCTTATTATCCATCTGCAGTGCAGGATACGTTAACGGCAGGTAAGGTGCTGTATGAGCGTGTGTATGATACGGTGAATAACGTGGTGGACTCTTTCTATCGTTATTCTATAGATCCTGAAAAGGCAAAATACAGCCTTGCTTTTACAGAAGTGGGCTATGGTCAGGGAAATTATATACCAGACAACAGTAATGCCAACGGGAAAGTGTTTGTATATGTGCCGCCGGTCAATGGTGCATTACAGGGCCATTTTGAACCGGTTGTTCTGCTGGTGGCCCCGAAGAAACAACAGTTGCTGACATTGGGGGTTGATTACAATATAACGCCGAATACTGTTTTAAAAACAGAAGTGGCCGCGAGCAATTATGATGTGAATACCCTGTCCACCTTGCATGATGGCGATGATAAAGGATATGCAGCAAAGGTGAATGTAAGCAATACCAAGCTGCTGCGTGAAAAGAACAAGCTAAGCCTGGTGACTGCTGTAGATTATGAATATGTACAACAAAGATTCCAGCCGCTGGAGCGCCTGCGTGATGTGGAGTTTACAAGAGATTGGGGGCTGCCCCTGACTGCACAAAGAGCTACGGAAAATATTATTAAAGCCTCAACTGGTTTGCAGGGCGAAAACGGCAACAGCGTGCAATATCATTTCACTAATTATAACCGCAGTGATAACTATAACGGTTTTCAGAATGCCCTTACCCAGTTTACCAATGTAAAGAACTGGGGGTTTAATAACCAGTTTGTATTAACTAATTATAGTACTGACAGCTACCAGGGATATTTCCTGCGGCCTGTTATAGAAATCAGCAGGAAGCTGCCCTGGATGAAAAACTGGATGATCGGTGGTAAATACACACTTGAAGAAAACAGCAGCAGGGACAGGCTTACGGATACACTGATGCCGGTTTCTTTTTCTTTTGATACTTATACGGCCTATCTCAGGTCCGGACCGGAAAGTAAGAACAAGTATGGGGTTAGCTTTTATTCGCGGAGCGATAAATATCCCGTAGGGAAAAACCTGGTTCGCGGAGACAGAAGCTATAACCTTAACCTGCAGGCAGAACTATTGTCCAATGCAAAGCGACAGCTCTATTTGAATACTACTTTTCGCAAGCTGAAAGTGTATAACGATGCCGTTAGTCCGCAGGCTGAAGACAATACGGTTCTGGCGCGTGCCGAATACCAGATGAATGAGTGGAATGGTTTTCTGAACGGGAATGTATTGTATGAAGTAGGTTCCGGACAGGAACAGAAAAGGGAATACGCTTATCTTGAAGTACCTGCCGGAACCGGCCAGTACACATGGATTGATTATAATGAAGATGGCATACAGCAGCTGAACGAGTTTGAGCTGGCTATGTTTACTGACCAGGCAAAATTTATAAGGATATTTACGCCCACCAACGAATACATTAAAGCAAATTACACAACATTTAATTATAGCCTTAATGTTACACCTAAGCAGTTGTGGGGAAAGAAAGACCTTTCCGGCTTTCCGAAATTTTTATCAAGGTTTATATGGGTTAGCTCATTGCAGATCTCCAAAAAATCCCAGGCTAAGGGCGTCTTTGAGTTTAACCCTTTTGGGTATGGATTAAGCGATACGAATCTTATTACCCAAAGCACTGTACTGGTAAATACTTTGTCTTTTAACCGCCAGAGTACCAAATGGGGCCTTGATATCACCAACCTGCGCAACAACAATAAAGCCTTCCTGACCTATGGATATGAAACCAGGCAAAACAGCGAGTGGGTGCTGAAGTACCGGCATTTCTTGTCAGCTTCGGTAACCTTAAACATTAATGCACTTACAGGCATCAATGGTTTGACCACTAATGATGTTCAGTTTGATAACCGCAATTACGAGATCAGCAGAAATAATGCAGAAGCCCTGTTGTCATTTATACGTGGCACTTCTTTCAGGCTTACTACGGGCTACAAGTATGAAGCAAAGAATAATACCCCGTTATATGGAGGAGAGAAATCTGTATCCAATGCGCTTACTGCTGAAACGCGGTACAATATCTTACAAAGCGCTTCTTTAACCGGCAAGATTACCTATAACGGACTTAAGTATCAGGCTGACGCAGGTGCTGCTCAAACCACCGTTGGGTATATCATGCTGGATGGCCTTTTACCGGGCAGTAACTTCTTATGGAATGTGATGCTTACCAA
>JASGDI010000081.1:0-11940 GCA_049841335.1 Niabella sp.
ATGTTGAGTTATTAAATAATGAAGGTAATCCGGTTGCGCAGGCAAAAATAGATCTCACTAACGGTTGTGGTAACGGAAGCTTCTATTTACCCTTACACCTTTCTACGGGAGTGTACACACTTACTGCCTATAGTACAAAACTCAAAAATGCCGGGTCCGGGCACTTCTTCTACAAAAAAATCACGGTCATAAATACTATCAGGAACAACTCTTCAGCAGATTCTTTATCAAATGAAGCAGCTATTATTAATTTCTTTCCTGAAAGCGGTACCATGCTGCACAATGTACCGGCAAAAATAGGTGTACAGGTTACTGAAACCAGCACAAACAAACCTCTTGAAAATGTTAACGGGTATATTATCGAAAATAAAAAAGATACAGTTGCCAGTTTTTTAACAGGCAGGCTTGGCCTTGGGCAGTTCACTTTTACTCCTAAGGCAGACAGGCAATATGAAAGTATCATACAATACCGGGGAACAACAGACATAGCTCAAACACTTCCTGCAGTTAAAAATGCAGGTTACCACTTATCGGCAACTGAAGAAACAGACAAATACAGGATAAATATAAGCTCCGCCCACATTGCTGCCGGCAAAGCTTCGCTTTTAGTTAAATCGGCAAGCGGGTTAACCATTTCAAACAGTGTCGGGATTCATTCAGGTCAGCAAAGTATTGATATAGATAAGTCAGAGCTTGAAAACGGGCTCAGTTATCTAATATTATTAGATAACAACAATCAAATAGTTACCGAACGTTTAATTTTCAAACCCGGAAACAGCCAAACCCCCAGGTTACAGCTTACTACCGATAAAACTGTTTACTCACCCCGCGAAAAGATGAATATCACTATTGCCGGCAATAGTACCTCCGCAATCATTAAAGGTTCCGTTTCTGTTAGTTATTTCCCGGCAACTGGTATTGCGCCCTATGAAGACCTGGCCAGCTTACTAAACAATAGTTCCTATAGTGCAGCTGAAATTGAAAACTTGCTTTTGGTATATGGTCCAAATAATTTTAATATGGGACTTAATACCGATAATTTTGTACCTGAGTACGATGGGCATATAGTAACTGCCAGGGTAACCAGCTCCTGGAACGGGCAACCCGCACCGGGTATAAGATGTGCGCTTTCTATACCATCTGCCATTCCCTTTGGCTTTTATATGGGGACCAGCGATACTGCCGGTATCGTAAGGTTTAATGTAAAAAAATACTACGGATCAGGTAATGTAATTGTAAAAGCTTTATCTGAAAAAAGTTCTGAGAGCTATAAGGTGGATCTTATAGATCCGTTTGCCGGTTTTACAGCCAGCAATGTTTCCTCTAACAAGGTATGGCTGAATGCAGCAGACAGTTCAGATCTCTTAAGACGAAGCATTGCCATGCAGGTAACCAATAACTATTATCCCGAACAGATCAATACATTCCAAACACCGGCTTTTAAAGATACACTGCCTTTTTTTGGTAAAGCTGAGTTTAGCTACCTTTTGGATGACTATAAGCGCTTTTCCACCATGGAGGAAGTATTGAGGGAATATGTAACCAATATTAATGTTTCGCTCCGGAATTCAAAACTCCGGATGACCATTTTTGACGAAAAATATAACCACATTTATGATAACAATATATTGGTATTGCTTGATGGAGTGCCACTTTCAGACTACAACAGCATTTTCAACTATGACCCTTTAAAAGTAAAAAAACTGGATGTTGTGTCAAGACGGTATCTCCTGGGGAATACGGTGTTCTCAGGTATTGCCAGCTTTGAAACTTATGATTCTAAGTTTGATGCTTTTGATCTCGACCCTACAGCTGTTTCAGTAGCGTATGACGGAATGCAGCTCAACAGAGAATTTTTCATGCCCCGCTATGAAAACGGATATAAAGGCGATCTGAGGCTTCCTGACTACAGAACTACGTTGTTATGGAAGCCAGACGTTATATTGAAAGGAAACAGTAAAAATGTGATTGAAGCATCCTCCTCCGACTTTAAAGGAAGATATAAAGTGGTATTTAACGGCATGTCAGAAGAAGGGATTCCCTTTTACGGCGAAACCACTTTTGAAATAAAATGAGCTCTTAAAACGCATGGGCCAGTATATTTTTTAATTGTCGCACCTTCTCTTCATCTATACTGTAATGATGATTTTCTTCATTCTGTTCAAACGCAGGTGGAAAAAAGCTCATAACGCTTTTTTTAAGCTCACGTAATGAAGTATGGAACTCATGGCATTTGGTTTGTGCTGCCAGTGAAAGTATATTAGTGCCTCTTACTCCACTGCCGGGCATTATTACAATTCTCCCGTTCGCTATTAAATTCAATTCAGATATCAGCCCCGCGCCATCTGTAGCGGTTAGCTCCTGTCCGCTTGTTAATATTCGTTCACAGCCAATATTGATTAAATCTTCCAGGGCCTTAAAGGGAGCTGCGCACCTGTCAAATGCACGGTGAAAAGTTACACCCAACGGGCTTACTGCTTCCACAATTTTAGCTGTTCGCTCTATATCTATAGTAGCATCTTTATGCAGAAAGCCAATTACTACCCCATCGCATCCCAGCTCCTTGCACATCAAGGCATCCTGGTACATGCAATCATATTCCTCATCGGTATAAAAAAAGTCGCCTCCTCTTACACGAATGATAGGATATATTTTTACATCAAAGCTTTCACGGCATTTCTTTATAACACCGTATGACTGTGTGGTGCCGCCTTCGCCCAGGTTAGCGCAAAGCTCTATCCGGTCTGCGCCGCCGGCAACAGCATTTTTGGTTGATTCAAAATCAGATGTGGCAATTTCTAATGTAAACGTATGGTTCAAAATGCATGATTTATAGATGAGTATTTCTTTTGCCAAAGTCCGAAAATGATTATAGCACATTGATGCCGGATATTCCATCCATCCGCTTAGCTGAACCAGCTCTTGGCCTCCACCAGTCTTTCGGTAGTAGCTGTTTTAAGCGCATAGCTGAATCCTTTATGAATAGCACAGGCGCCTACTACACCACTTTTATTAATAGCCAGGAAAGCTACCTGTATCTTTTTAGCATCATCACCTTTAATTTTCACGATCCGCTCTATTACTTTCTGGCAGGCCAGTTCCGGCCCAAAACCCTGGCGCATATACTCTACCACGCTATGCGAACCAGCCACTCTTATAACATCTTCGCCCTGCCCGGTAGCGGTACAGGCACCTACTTCACCGTCTACATAAAGCCCGGCACCTATAATAGGCGAATCGCCCAGGCGACCACGCATTTTAAAGCCCATACCACTGGTAGTGCAGCTTCCGCCCAGGCGGCCATCGGCATCCAAAGCCACCATACCTATAGTATCATGGTTCCATTCCCCGTTTATTTGGGAAGGAGCAAAAGGCCCATGTCCTTTATTTTCTGTATTCTCCCTGTTGATTTGTGGTTCGTATTTCGAGTTTTTCTTCCATTTTTCATATTCTTTTTTTGCATCGGGAGAAAGTTCCTGCGGTTCTAACGGAAATCCTTCAGCCAGGGCAAATTGCTGGGCACCACTTCCCACCAGCATTACATGCGGCGTTTTTTCCATCACCCGGCGGGCTACAGATATAGGATGTTTAATGCGCTCCAAAAATGCCACGCTTCCGCAATTAAACTGGTGATCCATAATGCAGGCATCCAAGGTAACAAAGCCGTCCCGGTCAGGGTTAGCACCTAAGCCCACACAGCAATTGAGCTCATTTTCCGTAACCATTACACCTTTTTCCACTGCATCCAGCGCGCTGCCACCTTTGCCCAGCACTTCCCAGGCTCCTTTGTTAGCTCTTAGCCCGGCATCCCAGGTAGCAACCACAACAGGTGCGCTTACCTTAACAATACGCTGAGAACGTGCTTTTCCTGTAAAAGCAGCAGCTATGCCTGTTAAAGCGCCTATTTGTAAAAAATGCTTACGGTTCATCGTCACGGATTTATAAATCGAAAATAAGATTTTAAACAGAAGCATGTACCACGATTTCCAATTAGTTCAAAACTTTTAAAAACAAATGTTTTATTTCGCTGTTATTTTCTAAACTTTATTAAATGAATATTGAAATAATATCCGGCAGCCCAAGGAAAGAAAGTCTGACAGTACGCGCTGCTTACGCAGTTCAAAAATGGTTTCAGAAGAACTCAGCACACCATGTTGGTATTATTGATTGCAGGGAATACCAGCTACCCTGGGTAGAGAGGGTATTTAACTCTATTGATAATACCCCGGATGAATGGAAACCTTTATTCGAACGTGTTTTTAAAGCAGATGCCTTCATTTTTGTTACACCTGAGTATAATGGCAGCTATTCTCCTTCCCTTAAAAACCTGGTAGACCACTTCCCTAAACAATTACATAAAACCCTGGGTGTGGTTACAGCCTCTAACGGCGGTTTCGGGGGCATGAGAGCAGCCCAGCAATTGATTTTATTAGGCGCCGGGTTATTTACGGTTGTTTGTCCGCAAATGCTTATAATACCTGCTATTGATAAAAAAATTGACGCGAACGGGGATTTAACAGACCCTGCTTTTGAAAAAAGTATCCACAATTTTGCCTCCGAGTATTTGTGGCTGGCTGAAAGGATCGCGAAGCAGTAAATATATCATAAGCTACGCGGAATATATAACAGTTTAATGATATATCTGGAGGCTGTTCCGGTTGGAAGAGCGTAGCACATCTAAAACCAGGGATCATCATCACACCGATATCAGTTTATTCATTAACAAATATTCAGTATATGAAATCAACCGTTGAAGAAATACGGGAACGTTTTGATAATGATGTAGCACGTTTTTCTAATCTCGAAACCGGCCAGCAATCTACTATTGACGCAGCCATTTCGCTGGAGCTGATAACTGAAGCCGCAAAATGTATCGCTCCGGGCGCAACGCAATTATTAGATATAGGATGTGGTGCCGGTAACTATACTTTAAAAATGCTGGATAAACTGCCGGGACTCAGCTGTACATTGGCAGACCTCAGCCAGCCCATGCTGGACAAGGCTTATGAAAGAGTATCGGCGCAAGCTGGCAATTTAGTGCAGGCATACCAGGGAGATATCCGGGAAATACCTTTACCCGAAAATCATTTTGATATCATTTTAGCCGGGGCTGTTCTGCATCATTTACGCGATGATGCCGATTGGGCATTTGTTTTTCAAAAGTTATATAACCTGCTTAAACCAGGTGGCTGTTTAATGATAAGCGACCTGGTAACCCAGGATAATGAATTACTGAACGATTATATCTGGCATAAGTACGGAAATTACCTGGAAAGCCTGGGTGGTAAAGAGTATCGTGAAAAAGTACTGGACTACATTGAAAAAGAAGATTCTCCCCGCTCTGTAACCTATCAGTTAAGCCTTATGCAAAAGGTTGGATTCAGTAAAGTAGAAATCTTACACAAAAACCTTTGCTTTGCCGCTTTTGGTGGTATAAAGTAAACAGAGGTATTTAAGTGCTGGCCAAAATAAGCAATAAGCCTATGGACCATAGGCCATGGCCCATGGACACTTTAATATGTGCCATTAATCTATACGATAACTTACAATTACCATAACATTACTCACCAGTAAGCATTTTCTCCATAAACCGGTCCAGACGCTTCCGGGCATTTTTCTGCACCTTTCCTTTCATAAAACCGGTCCAGCCCAGCAGCTTTCCCTTTAGCCCAAATGCCTGTGCCAGCCACGTACTAAGTCTGAAGCCATCACTATGCTCAATGATCTTCTCATCCCTGATCTTCATGAATGCTTTTATATGGTTTACCACCCTTTTACCTGTGCCACTGAATGTGTAGGAAGCCACCCATTTGCAGGTTATATATTCATGATCTATTTCCGTAATATCATCAAAAGTTAAAACAAGGTCTGTGGCATTGGTACACAACATCTGCCACATGGCCTTCACTTCAGGTCCTTCCAGTAATCCAAATACCGGGTCGCTAAAAATAATATCATCTGCATAGCAGCTGTTCATGGTCTCAAAGTCTCTGCGGCTGAATGCCTCATAAAATTTTTCAACTATTTGTTTATTTGTCATATTTACTTTTTTTAAAGCAATCGTTTGCACGGCTTTTCTGTTATATCGGTATTGTAAAAATACCTATCTTGGCATTTCATAAAACAATCTTTGCTATGCTCAAATCAGTTTCATTTTTATTTACCATGCTGGTATGTTGGCAATTTTTAACAGCTCAAAAAATAAATATTATCCCTAAACCCACAAGTATTACAGAAAAGGCAGGAAAATTTACTATAAAACGCAATACTACCATTGTTGCCGGTACCAAAGATGAAATAAAATCAGCAAATTTTTTAAACGATTACCTGAATAGCTATTATGGTTTTAAGCTTCCGGTAAAATCAGCTGGCAGTAAAGGTATCATTATTACCGCTGCAAATACCGGGAAAGACGGATATACTTTAGATGCAGGTAAAAAGGCCATTATTATAAAGGGGAGCTCCGCCCCTGGCGCTTTTTATGGTGTGCAAACCTTAATACAGCTACTTCCGGTACAAAAGTCAGCAGCGCTTACGGTTCCTGCTGTAAGCATTGCCGATGCTCCTGCTACCCAATACCGGGGCTTGCACCTGGATGTAAGCCGCCATTATTTTCCTGTTGATTTTTTAAAAAAATATATTGATTATTTAGCGCTTCATAAAATGAATTATTTCCACTGGCACCTCACCGATGACCAGGGCTGGCGTATTGAAATAAAGAAATATCCAGAGTTAACAAAAGTAGGTGCCTGGCGTAACGGTGCTATTATCGGAAAGTTTCCCGGCACTGGCAATACCAACCAGCGTTATGGTGGTTTCTATACCCAGGAGGAGGCTAAAGAAATAGTTAAGTATGCCGCAGACCGGTTTATCACTGTTATTCCTGAAATAGAAATGCCCGGGCATGGAAGCGCAGCTATTGCCGCTTATCCTTTCTTAAGTTGTTTTCCCGAAAAATCTTCTTTTGAGTTTTTTAAAAGGGCAGGAAATAAAGCTGAGAACTGGGCCGGTGCAACTACAGGTAAAACCGTAATGCAGAGTTGGGGCGTATATGATGATATTTTCTGCGCCGGGAAAGAAAGCACTTTTGAGTTCTTACAAAATGTATTAGATGAAGTGCTGCCTCTGTTCCCGTCTAAAATTATACATATAGGCGGTGATGAAGCGCCAAAGAAGAATTGGGAACAATGCCCCCATTGCCAGAAGAGAATTAAAGAGCTTAATATAAAAGGCGACAAGAAGCATAAGGCCGAGCATTACCTGCAAAGCTATTTTGTACAGAGAATGGAAAAATACCTTAATGGTAAAGGCAGAATACTATTGGGCTGGGACGAGATACTTGAAGGCGGGCTTGCTCCTAACGCATGGGTAATGAGCTGGCGCGGTGAAAGCGGTGGTATTGAAGCAGCTACTGAGAAACATAACGTGATCATGACTCCCAACTCATATGCTTATTTTGATCATCAGCAGGTAGCAAAAGATGATTCGCTGACAATTACCAATAATGACGGAGGCTTTCTGCCTATTGAAAAAGTATATGGCTGGAAATTAATGCCGGAAAAGCTTGGAGAAGCATATCGTCAATATATACAGGGAGGTCAGGCTAATTTATGGACCGAATATATTACTAACCCGTCAAAAGTTGAGTATATGCTCTTCCCCCGTGTGGCCGCACTTTGTGAGTCTTTATGGTCGCCACAGGATAAAAAAGACTGGGACGACTTCAGCAAACGACTGGAAACACAAAAAAAACGATATGATTTGTGGGGTACCAATTACTATGGCAAACAATAAGTAGGTGCTAAAAAGCAGGTACAGACATACAAAATGCTCCCTGAATTACTTAAACAGATAAACTTAAAAAATCAATTTATATACTTATGAGCAAGAAACAGGATACTATTGGTAAGTTAGACAGTCTTGAAAAAATAGGTGTTGATATTTTCACCGATGTAAAAGCCGGATCACTGGCTATTGCCCAAACCATTGCTAATCTCATTCGTAAGAAACAAGCTCAAAATCTGCCCTGCGTTTTAGGTTTGGCCACAGGCTCCAGTCCCAAAACCCTTTATGCCGAACTGGTTCGCATGCATAAAGAAGAAGGATTAAGCTTTAGTAATGTCATTACTTTTAATCTTGATGAATACTACCCCATAAGCAAAACGGCGCCACAGAGTTATAACAGCTTTATGAGTGCGCATTTGTTCAGCCATGTTGATATTAATCCGGAAAACATTCATATTCCCAATGGCGAAATAGCAAAAGATGATATTAAAGCAGCCTGCGCCGAATACGAAAAGCAGATAGAAGCTGTTGGCGGCATTGACCTGCAAATATTAGGTATAGGGAATAACGGGCATATCGGTTTTAACGAACCAGGTTCCGGCATTTATACCAAAACACGCCTGGTAAACCTTAGTAACAGTACCCGGCTGGCCAATGCTTACGAGTTTGCCAAAGTATCTGAAGTACCGCGTATGGCCATTACTATGGGTATTGGTACCATCATGAAATCTAAACAGATCATACTGATGGCGTGGGGGCCCGCAAAAGCTATGGCAGTGAAAAAAGCAGTGGAGGATGAGGACTCAGAACTGGTTCCTGCATCGTTCCTGCAAAACCACGACAATGTAAGCTTTGTGATTGATGAAGCAGCGGCAGCACAATTGACCCGCTTTAAATCGCCCTGGCTGACAGGTGAGTGCGAATGGACCCCTAAAATGGTCAAGAAAGCAGTAGTTAACATGGCGCTTCAGCTTGGTAAAACCGTTTTAAGCCTTACCAACGAGGATTATAATGATAATGGTTTAAGTGATCTGCTGGTAGAAAAAGGAGATGCTTATGAAATAAATCTCGAAGTATATTATATGCTTCGCGATAGTATTACCGGGTGGCCCGGGGGTAAGCCAAACTCAGTAATCCCCGGACATCCGGAAAGATCTGAGCCCTATCCTAAACGTGTGATTATCTTCTCCCCTCACCCAGATGATGATATCATAAGTATGGGCGGTACTTTCCTGCGTCTGCACGAACAGGGACATGATGTTCATGTAGGTTATCAAACATCAGGTAACATTGCTGTAACGGATGAGTTTGTAACCCGGTTTTTAGATTTTGCTGTTGGCTTCAACGAAATAGCCAATATCAATTCCGATATACCCGGTCAGATCCTTAGCGAAGCCAAAAAATATATTGCCGATAAAAAGCCCGGGCAGGTTGATACAGCTACCATTCGCGCTATTAAAGGTCTAATAAGAAGAGGTGAGGCCAAAGCTACCTGTAATTATGTGGGCATTAATCCTCAAAATATACATTTTCAAAACCTGCCTTTTTATGAAACAGGCACTATTGAGAAAAACCCTTTGGGAGAAGAAGATATACAACTCACTGTTGACCTGTTACGTGAAATAAAACCACACCAGGTTTATTGCGCCGGTGATTTTGCCGATCCGCATGGAACTCACCTGGTTTGCTTCAATGCAGTATTGAAAGCATTGCAACGCATAAAAGCTGAAGGCGATGAGTGGATCAACGACTGCTGGTTATGGTTGTATAAAGGTGCATGGCAGGAATGGGATATTGAAGATATTGAAATGGCCATCCCTATGAGCCCATCGCAGGTGTTAAAAAAGCGTTTTGGTATTTTCATTCACCAGTCGCAAAAAGACAGCGTCCCCTTCCAGGGAAGCGACGACCGAGAATTCTGGCAGCGGGCAGAAGAGCGTAATGCCGCTACCGCAAAAATCTATGCAGATCTTGGCCTTACACATTACGCTGCCATAGAAGCCTTTGTAAAGTGGGATTATTAGTTTTGCAGTAATACAACTCTTTTAACTGAAGCTGTCTTTTAGGGCAGCTTCTTTTTTTGGGCTATTTGAGGTATCTTTAAAAAACAGTATGGCCTTGAAACAACATACCACCAATTATACCAACACCTTTATTGAAGTGGCAGAAGACTGCCCGGTAGCAATAGCTGAAGTCCCCAGGTCTAAAGGGAGTGAAAAAACAGCAGCGCTGTTACAATATGAAATGATAGCAAAGCATCCTTATAAGTACACCTCTGATGATGTATTATTTCTTGTATATGCAGAAAAGAATGACCTTACCCAGGCGGAGCTCGAAAAGGCCCGGGAGATGTTTTTTTCCAAAGGCCAGCCATGTTTCAGGGCTTCACCACTGACCAAGCGGTATGGTTTTGGTGTACATGCAGATGAAAAAGGAAAAATCGCTTTATATGGCAGGGAAACAGACGCGTATAAAAAGCTCGCAGCAGCCCCTGGTATTAAAAAGCTGAAAGCGATGCGCAGTTCCAGAAAATAAGATCCCGATAACCTCTGAAAGTCCAGGTTGCTCAATACCATCCCCCCTCTTCCTGATTGTATATATACCGCTTTGAATAATGTCCGCTTTCATTGCTACAACATCCCTGATAATCTTCGCCAGACATATATCATCAATAATCAAGCTGGCTGAATAAATCTTAATGTAAAACTCAATGTCGATTTATGAGCTGACTATTTTCTATCAGGTTTTTCAACAGGTTAACATCCTGATGATACAAGCGAATATCAATATTGACAATATCTCCCAGGTATTGAACTAAAGCATTGTATAATATTTTTTCATAAATAGGGATATTACTTACAATAACCACCACTTTATCAGAAGTAAACTTACCATTACCAACAAAGTACCCTTTTCCCGGAATTGATTTGATTATTCCCTGCTTCTTTAAAATTCCATAAGCTTTTTCTACCGTATCTCTTGCTACCTTATAAGAGACACTGAACTTATTAATGGAGGGGAGCTGTTCTCCGGCAGGAATACAGCCATTATCAATGGCCAGTTTTATTGCCGATGCAATTTGATCGGTCTTTTTCTCCATCTTGCTAAATACTATTTTAAAGTGATCCATAAATAATGAATAATAGTTAAACACTGTTTGGGCATAAAAGAACCAGCCTTTGGATGACAGCAGAAAGAAATATATCGAAATCTTGCATTCACTTTATCCGGTTTTTTTAACAAACCCGGCTGGTATTCAGGTCATGTTGAAAACGGCTGTCTTTCAATCATTGATATCTCAATAGGTCCGCATAAGCTCCGGGATTGTTACGTTAAACTTTTCTATAAGTTTTTTAAATGCAATATTCATTTGGTTTTCAACTGTTTTTTCAGAGAGATTTAGTAATTGTGATACCTCTTTATATTTCATGCCCTCATCTTTAATCAAACGAAATATCAACCTGCATTTTGGAGGTAACTGGCTGACAGCTTCAGCTATTTTCAAACAATTTTCTTTGCTTATCAGTGATGATTCACACCTGGACATGGCATAAGTGAAAGTAAAAGATTCTCCGACTTCATCAAGCGATATGCTCTCATACTTTTTTTTCTTTTCAAGCGCATTTATTGATGCATAGCGAACAGCTTTATATAAATAAAGAGAGATATTTCGAACTACAGTAGCAGTTTTCCTGTTTTCCCATAGCTTTATAAATACATCTTCGACCACCTCTTCAGCTAAATGCTGATTCTTTAAAATAGAGATACAAAATGAGAGCAAGCCAGGAAAAAAATGTTCGAATAATTCTCTGAATGCGGCTTCATCACTAAGTGAAATACGATAGAGGATAGTTTTAAAATTCATTGTCATGCAATCTTTTTATTGATAATTATCGGAACCTGCAAGCGTCATTTAAAAATAAAATTAAGAAAAATTCCTGTACGGACAAGTTTTTTATTATCTTTACTTGTACGGACAGGTTTTTACACTTAAATCATACTAAAAAAAAGATATGCGAAGCACAGAAACGACTGCTGCCATAAGTGAAAAAGGGCATTTTATAGAGGGTAAAGAGGAACCGGGAGCAGGCAGGGAACTAATTGAAGTCAGGTCACCTGTAAATGGAAATCTCATCGGCAAAATTCCAAAAGGAG
>JASGDI010000082.1:0-28736 GCA_049841335.1 Niabella sp.
GATGTAAAAACAATAGCGGTTGCTATAGAATAAGCCCAGGTAGCTTCACCCAGCCTGTCGCCAAAATGAATGGGTGTATAATCCGCATGACCTGCAAGATAACGTGTAAAAGGTATAATGGTGTTATGTGGATGGTATGGGGGACGGAACTCCAATCCCCGAACACCTTCTCTTGTCATTTCATTAGGATAGGTTTTCGTTTCTCCCGTAGGCTTATTGGCTCCATGAAAGTTGATCATTAATTTGTATTTAGCCGCGTCTTTTAAAGCAGACTGATAGAAGTTAATAATTTCCTGAGCTTCCGAATCGAAAAAGTCAATCTTTAATCCAACGATGCCGGTTTCTTTTGCTTTTTTGAAAAAATCGAGCCGTGACTCCGGCTCTTTCAGACCTGGAATGCCTTTCCTGTCAGGATAAGCTTTCCAGGCCCAAATTTTTACACCTTTTGTTGCGGAGTAGTTAACCAGCTCTTTCATCATATCCCAATGATCCTGATGTTTTAAGCTGTCTTTCCAGTTGGCCCAGCCTTCGTCGACGAGATTATATTCAAAGCCCAATTGGGCAGCCAAGTCGGTGAATTTTTTCAGGTTGTTAAGGCTTACAGGCCCTTGGTTGGCAAGCCAGGTCCATACACTGCGGCCAGGCTTTACCCAGTCTGTCTCATAACCTTTTGGAAATAGCGTCTTATCATAAGGAGCAGAAACGTTTGCAATGATGTCGCAGTTCACTAAAGTGTTCAAATCCTTGCCAATTTCAATGATACGCCACGGCGTTTCTATCAGACCTGTTTTTCTGGTACTACCACTAAGATTGACTTTCAATAGCCGATTACCAGCCGATTTTAATGAGAATCCAGCAAAATCAGTCAGGCCTCCTTCAGTGATCATGGCAAAACCTGCCCCGCCAGGTAGTTCAATAGTAATGGGCGGGCCCATTACCTGCCCCGTTTTGATTGTGTCAATATTTTCTTTTGAATAGCGCCCTTCATAGTATTTTATATTATTCTGGGACCAGATAATAGAGGAAGACGGTAAAGAAAAGGATGTTGCTTCATCTGGTATCACGGATGCCTGTTTGTTCCTGATGATGTATCGAAAGGCAATGCCATCGTTGTACGCTCTTACTTCTATGACAAAAGGTATGCCGTTTGAAATGAGTGAGATGGTTGCGCCATTGTAATGATTGGAAGCTGTGCTATGTACTCCCCTATAGGCATATGTTTCTTTTTTTGTGTAGCGAGAGGTTTTGTCTATAATCGCATTTTTACCAATAGGAGTTTTGTTTACTGTAATGCCAAGCACTGACGGCTCAATGATAGTTTTGTGAGCGAAATGAATCCAGTATGTTAGTTCCTTTTCCTGAGTTGACAGTATAAAGGCAATCTGTTTATCCGGGCTTAGTAGTGTTAAACATGACTGTGCATATACTATTGTAGTAAACAGCATACATAGAGAAGTAAGCGCCCGTTTTAAGAAGCATTTTATAAACATATAAACTAAACTATTGATTCGATGATACGAGAATAAATGCCGGCTGTTGCTTCGATACACGGATTTTCCCATCTCCATCAAAATCTACTTTCACTATACCGGGCTTTTCGCGCCAGGGTGATTGGCTGTCATTACCAAAATAGCTGCTGTACCAGGAACCGTCTTTTGCTTTGAAGAAGTTGGTGCCACCACCGCAGGGAACGGATTCATGCCGCATTGAGTAGGGGCCGTATATGTGATCAGCAATGGCAATACAGGTAGAGTAGCGGCCTTCATAATCATCAGCTGCTCCAAGATAATATTTGCCGTTTGCCTTAAACAATACGGCACCTTCATGGCCTAGGTCATTCATGCCACGCTTGTTGCATTTTGCTGCGTGGTGTGCCGGGTTATGGTCAGGGTTGAGTAATTGGATCTGACGAAAACTATCAGCTGTGTCGCTTAGGTCTTCTTTCATCTGTACAATGCGGGTGGCGCCTGACCAGGTGAAATATACTTTACCGTCTTCATCTTCAAACAGTGTTGCATCAATGCCATTTACAAAAGGTTTATCCGGACTCAATGCGTGAATATATGGGCCTTCCGGCTTCCCGGTAGTACTTTTTAAAATGGAAACACCTCCTGGTGTCATACTTAAACAGATATAATAGTTATTATGAATATAGTGAAGTTCAGGCGCCCATATAGCTCTTGCAGGTTTACCATGAAGGTTGCGCCATTGCTTTTCCCATGTTCCATCTTTTTCAATACTCCAAATAAGGCCCAGGTACTTCCAATTTTTAAGATCAGATGATCTCCATAATTCAACTCCATCATTAAATGCCCAGATATTATCTCCTGTTGATCCTGTCATATAATAATTGCCATCGCCGCCGGTAATGATAACGGCGTCTCTGATATGAGCATCCCAGATGGGTTTAATAGGTGGCAGTAATCCATTTTTTACTACAGAGGCGCTCACCTGCTCTGGTCGCATTCTTGACCAATGCGGTTTTAAATGGTCGCCAACATAGCTAACACCCACTGAGCCACTTCTCCACCCACCCCATCCCGTACCATTTACAAGCTTACCCGCACCGGTAACACCTGAGCCAGAATTTAGCACACTATCAATTTGCTCCTGGGTAAAACCGGATGTTCTTTGAGCGCTCACTGCTACATGTATTAGAATGGCCAATAACAAAACCGGAAGCTGTTTATTGAATATTTTTTTGGAAGCTTTATTAATCATTTGAATATTTTTTGATTTATGAAAAGCTTTGGCAGCTGAAATGAGCAACAGCATTATATTTTATAAGAGAATTTCATACTCAATGAATGTCTTTCGTAGAAAAATATTTCGTCTTATGCCGGCAAGCCACTTTCCTATTAAAATCGTTGTTCACAAAGTAACTTCTATTTGTTTTTTTATTTGCTACATGAATAAGACTTTTTATTATACAAATCCGACTATTTGACAAGACGGCTTAGTCTTCCCGAGACACACTGCAGTATTGAAGTAACATTAGAAGGAAAAGACAAGTGCTGAAAGAAACATCAAACCGATAAATAACAGACATGCTATGATTTTCTTTTCTTCTGTATTGATTTCTTGTTGAAAACAAAAAATCAATACAGGCTGTTGGAATAATAAGATTATTTGTCTGTAATCAGCTTAGGAAAAGTAATTTTTTACAGTATACAGGAAAAAAATACCAAAAAGCAGGATACAACAGGACGGTAGAATTTTTTAACTTATTTACTTTCGTTATTGTTAACGATTAGTGAATACGGTTGCACGAAAAACGATTGAGCGAATTTGGTAATTAAAAAAGATTAAACAAAACAAACTGGAAACAATTTTCTAAGCATTAAAAGATTGCATGTAGCAATTGCAGAAAGTCTTTGGCTTTTTGCAAAATGAGACTACATCTGCCTAAAAATAAGAATAATGAAAAAGTGGATTTTTAACTGCGTTACTGTATGTCTGCTCGTTTTGCTGTTTACTTCCTGCAGAAAGACAACATGGGATGAATTCTACAGTAAGCCAGATAACCTGGCCAAACCCATTTATACAGTCTTGAAAGAGAAGGGTAACTTCAATCACCTTTTAGCTGCTATTGACAAGGCGGATTATAAAAGAACACTGGACGCCGCAGGTTACTGGACCTTCTTTGCTCCGGATGACGAAGCTTTTAAGGCTTATTTTGCCGAAAAAGGAATTAGTAGTGTAGACCAGCTTAGCGTTGAAGAATGCCGCAATATTGTTACTTACTGTCTGGTATACTATGCCTACAAGAAAGAGCGTATTGGCGATTACCAGGCTGCTACAGGTTGGGTAAAAGATCAGGCTTTCAGAAGGCGTACCGCCAATTATAAGGGGGTATATGATGAAACCAGTTATAACGGTACCCAAATGAAAGCCATCGGTAGCAATCGTAATAACAATGGAACTAGCTTTTACGTAGATAATGATTATAATTACAAGTACATCCCTTATTTCGTAGACAATTTTATGGCGGCAAAAGGGCTTGCTGCTGCTGATTATAATTATTTTTATCCTAACACTACCTATACAGGTTTTAATGTGGCCAATGCTATTGTAAAAGAAGCAGACATTAACGCTGAAAACGGGGTTATCCATATAGTAGACAAGGTGATTTCGGCACTCCCCTCTGTGGAAGAATATTTAAAAGACAATTCAGAGTACAGCCTTTTCAATAGTCTGTTCCAGAAGTATATGGTGTCTTATGTACCTAATCCTACCGTGACCAGGAATTACCAGGTGATGGCGGGGAGCAACGACCAGGTATATACCAAAGTGTACAATTCGTCTTTAGCTTATTCTTTGAATAATGAAAGTTACGTTACTCCACCTCCCAGCAATGATGGGCAGCAGAGCAGCTATAGTATTTTTGCTCCTAAGAATGATGTATTACAGGCATATATTGATACAGTATTGCTGGAGCATTACAACTCTCTGGATGATATGCAGCCCTCTATTATCTGGGATTTTCTGAATGCGCACATGTGGCAGTCGGCTGTTTGGCCCAGCCAGTTCCGCACCACATTTAATTTTGTAGGTGAAGAAGCACGTTTTGATCCGGCAACTAATGTTGTAGACAAAAAATTATTGAGTAACGGTATTTTTTACGGCACCAACAAGGTACAGGATGCCAATATATTTAACAGTGTTTACGGTAAAGCTTATTTAGATCCGGACTATTCCATGATGGTTACTTTGCTCAACCTGGAATTACGCTCTTCCATATCAAATATCTATAATAACTATACCATCTTCATGATCAGCAATAAGATGTTTAATGATGCTGGTTTTACGGTGGATCAATCTATAAGTACCAACCCTGCCGATCAGTGGCGTTTTACTCCTTTACCGGGCTCAACGCTGCCTGCAAGTACAGGCGCTACTACAAGAGCCCGCTTACAGCGTATTCTTAATATGCATGTGGTACCTAACATTGTGCTAGACAACCTTACTCCTGAGGGTATTGCCATGACTTATGGCGGTGAGTACCTGCGCTATGTAAATAATACAGCCTATACTGCAGGAAATGTGGACTCCAATACCGTAGCTACAGTGCAAAGGTTTAAAAATGCAAAGAACGGGCGCGTGTATTATGCTGATAAAATTTTAGACTTCAGTGAGGAAACAGTGGGTCAGGATATCGAAAAATTAGGTACGCCCACCACTTCTCCTTTCAATTATTTCTGGCAATATTTGAGAAACAGCACGGCCTTGTGGGACAATACTGCAAAATTGATCACAGGTGTAGCCAATGGTAGTTTCTATACTTTATTTATACCTGATAATGCCGCCATATTGAAAGCGGTGAATGACGGAGTGCTACCCGGTACAGGCACAGCTCCCAATAAAGTGCCCAACTTTAATCCCACCACTGAACAGGAAAGACAGCAAGTGGTACAATTTGTTCAGTATCATATTCTGGACAAACGGAATATTGGTACAGATGGGGTGGAAAGCGGTGCTATTGCAACCTTACTTAAGGATAATGTGGGGGAGAACACTACGATATTTATTACTAATACACCTGGTAATTTGAATCTTAAAGATATGAATGACAGGCAGGCCAATACCATACTGGCCAGCAGCAACTACTTGGCCAACAGGGCTACCATACATTTAATAGATAATTACCTGCAGTACGTTTATTAAATAGCAATTGAGCAAATTGACGATGATACACCCTGCAAGGCACCGGGTAGTGGTCATCCAATATTACATCAGACCAAACTTAAAAAATGAAAAATAAACTGATGAAATTGTTTCTAAGAAATATCCTTCCTGTTCTCTTTGTTTTAATAGGGAGTTTTCAGGCTATGTCCCAGGATGACGCCTTAATGTTACGTGGTAAGGTTACAGATAAGGCTACCAGGCAACCACTCGAAGGAGCTTCGGTATCGGAGCAGGATAGGGAAGGCCGTATTATTAAATCTACTTCTACCGATGTAGAGGGAAATTTTGTATTGCGTATTACCAATCCCAATGATTCAATATCTATAACCTATATTGGTTATAAAACCTTTATGGCGCCTGTCAGGGGGCGCACCACGCTCAATGTTCAACTGGAAGAGGATGCCAAAAGCAGCGATGAAGTAATTGTGATCAGCCAGCGAAGGTTAAACAACGGGTTAAACGATATTAATGAACGCGATCTTACTACAGCCGTAGGCCGGATAAATGCAGAGCAGATGGAGGAAATGGCAGCTACTTCAATAGACCAGGCCCTGCAGGGCCGTTTGGCCGGGGTGGATATTACTGCTACCAGCGGCGATCCTGGTGCCGCTATGAATATCCGTATCCGTGGTACATCTTCATTAAGCTCCAACGGTAACCCGTTGATTGTGGTGGATGGAATGCCCTACGAAACCGAGATCCCCAGCGACTTTAACTTTGGCGCTGCCGATGAGCAGGGCTACGCCAGCCTGCTAAATATTTCTCCGGCAGATATAAAGGATATTACGGTACTGAAAGATGCTGCGGCTACTGCAATTTGGGGTAGCAGAGCCGCTAATGGGGTTTTGATTATTAATACCAAACGTGGCCGGGTAGCCAAGCCTTCTGTACAATATACCATGAAGGTAAATACCTCTTTCAGGCCGGCAGCTATTCCCATGCTCAACGGAGATCAGTACTCAACTTTAATTCCCGAGGCTTATATGAACCGGCTTTCGGGCGCCACTACTATTGATTATGTTACTAACCAGGAGTTTAACTACGATCCCTACAGTCCTTACTGGTACTATAATTACAGCAATAATACCAATTGGGTGGATGCTATTTCCCGGCAGGGCTACCTGCACGATCATACTGTCAGTCTTTCCGGTGGTGGTGAAAAAGCCAGGTATTTTGCCTCTATCGGGTACCTGGGGCAAACCGGTACCGTAATAGGCAACGATCTGCAAAGAATGAATGCCCGTATTAACCTCGACTATAATATTTCCAACAAGTTGCAGATTTTTACCAGCATTGCTTACACCTATACTGACCGTAACCGTAACTATACCAGCAACAATGAAGGTGCTATCCGTAACGTGGCCTACCTCAAAATGCCCAATATGAGCGTGTTTGAGTATGATGAGTTTGGCAATCTCACTACGAATTATCTTTCACCTGCATCTAATATTCAGGGTGCATATGCCCGTATCTATAACCCGGTAGCAATGGCCAGCCAGGCTATTTACTCAGTATTGGGTAACAGGATCGTACCCCGCTTCCAGTTAAAATATAATATTATTAGAAGTGTATTAAACGCCAGTGTAGATGTGCAGTTCGATATCAACAATACCAATAACAGCAGTTTCCTGCCACAGATAGCTACTGGCCGGCCCAATACCGAAACGGTGGTAAACCGTTCTTATAGCGGCGATATAGATGTCTTTGGTGTTACTACCCGTACCAGCCTCAATTTTACTCCCAGGTTGAAAAATAGTGACCACACAGTTATGGCTTTTGCCAACCTGTTTACCAGCGAGTATACCAATAACACGCAGGAAGTAATGAAATCAAATGCATTTTCTTCCCTGCTGGTAGATGTAACTGCAGGAGGCCGTACCCAAAATGCCGAATTGCTCGCCGCATCGAGGCTCACCCAATCCCGCTCGATAGGTGCAGTTGTGCAGGCTCAATATGGGTATAAGGACAAATACCTGATTAATGGGAGCCTGCGGGGCGATGGCAGCTCTAAATTCGGGCCTGCCAACCGCTATGGGTTATTCCCGGGCGTTTCACTTCGCTGGAGGATCTCTAATGAAAAGCCTTTCCAGAAGATGGAGTTCCTGGATGAGCTGAGCTTCCGCGCCAGCTATGCCCAGTCAGGTAATGCGCCCCGAAACGATTACAGTTTTTATAATACTTACAGTACTTATACCTGGAGCTACCAGGGACAGAGCGCCATATATCCTTCTGCGATGGAGCTGAGCAACCTGCGCTGGGAAACCGTGGTAGGCAGGAATATAGGGCTCAATGTATCTTTGTTCAATGGCCGTATACGCAGCGACATTGATATGTATTTCAATCAAACCAAAGACCTTTTCTCCAACAATTTGCGCATAGGCTCTTATACCGGCTACAGCGCTGTAAATATGAACGTGGGTACCATGGAAAACAGGGGCTGGGAATTTGCTTTGTGGACCCAACCTTATAAGTCTAAAGAGCTGACTATTGGGTTCGATTTTAATATTTCGAGAAACGAGAACATAATTACTGAAATTTCGCCTTATTATCCTATGGAAAAAGGAAATATGGCCGGCAATGGGCAGTATCTTACTATATTACAAATGAACAACCCTTTTGGCTCTTTCTACGGCTACAGGTATAAGGGAGTGTATAAAGACAAAGAATCTACCATCGCCCGCGATGCCAATGGCAACGCTATTGTGGGGCCCAACGGTCAAACCGTTTATATGCGCTTTAGCTATCCTACAGTGGATTATGTGTTCCAGCCGGGCGATGCCATATATGAAGACATTAACCATGATGGTAATATTGATTACAAGGATGTGGTGTATCTCGGCAACAACAACCCCAGGTTTTACGGTGGGTTTGGGCCGAATGTGAGCTGGAAGAACGGTATGTGGCGCTTGTCAGCGTTCTTTAGTTACCGTTACGATGTAGATGTGGTAAATGGTACCAAAATGAGCACTACCCGTATGACCAATTTCGATAATCAGAGTACGGCAGTATTGAGGCGCTGGCGCAATGAGGGGGATGTGACTGATATGCCCAGGGCGATCAATGGAGGTGGTTACAACTGGCTGGGCAGCGACCGGTATGTAGAAGATGCTTCCTTCCTGCGTTTCAGAACTATTACTATAAGATACACGGTGCCTCCGGCTAAGATCAGCAGGATAGGATTTAAATCCCTGAGCGCTTATTTCACTGCCGAAAACCTGTACACCTTTACCAATTACACGGGGCAGGATCCGGAGGTGAGCATGTCGGGTAGTGATGACCCCTTCAAGATATTAACGGATAACTCCATGACGCCTCCTTCCAAAAATTTTACATTGGGAATGGTGGTAGGTTTTTAATTATTTAATAAAGCGATCGTTCAACAGTAAAAAAAGATACTGCAATGAAAAAAAATATACTAATACGCTTCTTATTTCCAGTAGTGCTTATTTCCGGCCTGGCCGGTTGTAAGAAATGGCTGGACCTGAAACCCCGCGATGGTATTGTGGGCGATGAGTTCTGGCAAACCAAGGAGCAGGTGGATGCGGCCGTTACGGGTATATACGCTTCCATTCAGGCCAGTACTGTAAATAATGGCCGGGCGCTTACAGACTATATGTTCGTATGGGGCGAAGCCCGTGCCGATATGGTAACTACCGGGAACCGGACCACCCAGGATGAGCAGGATATCATTAATATCAACATGACGCAAAACAATGTATTTAGTGACTGGGCCGGGTTTTACAAGACCATCAACTATTGCAATATGGTAATAGACCTGGCACCCGGGGTGTTGCAAAGGGATAATACTTTTACGCAGGCGCATCTTGATCGTTCGGTAGGCCAGGCCCTGGCCATCAGGGCTTTGATGTATTTTTACCTGGTGCGGACTTTCAAGGAAGTACCCTTGAAGCTGGATGCTACAGTAAGCGATGAAAGAATTGCGCCAATGCCAAAAACAGGGGCGGACACTATCCTGAATCAGATTGTATCTGATTTGAAAGCGGCCGAAACTAAACTGCCGGCCAGTTATGGCAGCACTGCGGCTTTCGACAAAGGACGTGTTACCCGGTACGGCGCTAATGCCATACTGGCCGATGTGTACCTGTGGATGGATAAATACACTGAAGCTGCAGCAGAATGCGATAAAATAATTAGCTCCAACGCTTTTCACCTGGTGCCTGGGAATCAGTTTTTTAATAACCTTTTTCTTACAGGGGCTTCTGAAGAAACCATTTTTGAATTGCAGTACGATGAGCAAATGCTGAATCCTTTTTATAATATGCACCACCCTTCGCAAAAGCGTTGGGGCGGGGCGCTGCATCTGGCAGAGTCTGTGTTTGGCCTGGATATGGTAAACGCTACCCCTTTACTGGATTTCCGGGGGGAAAATGCCGCTTTCAGGGGCGGAGATTTCAGCATCTGGAAATACGTGGGCGCGGATAATGACGGATCTTCTTTCAGGACATTGGACCAGTCTTTTGCTCCCTGGATCTTTTACCGTTATGCAGATGCCTTGCTGATGAAAGCCGAAGCCATCAATCAGCTTAACCAACCATTGGAAGCTTCCCGCCTGGTGAAAACCATCAGGGAACGTGCGAGAGCTATAGATATCAACCCTATGGATAGTACTGATCAGTCGGCCATGGCTACCTATATCCTGGAGGAAAGGCAAAAAGAATTTGCATTTGAAGGAAAGCGCTGGTACGACCTGCTGCGTAATGCTAAAAGGAATAATTATAGCCAGGCGTTTTTACTGACTAATTCAGCGGCTATCAGTATTGTGCCCAGTCTGCAACAGGCTGCTTTTAATAAATTAAAGGATCCCAACAGTCATTATATGCCTATTTATTATTATGAGCTGAGCAGTAACCCGTTATTAGTGCAAAATCCGTTTTATAGGTAACCGATCCCAAAGCTTTATTTTAAAAGGACTATTCCATCTGATCATAAACAATAAAAATCATGCAGATGAAACAACAAATAAGAAATTTACAACTGGCCTGTATCATTGTCATTGCAGGTTTGCTGGTTACAGGTTGTAAAAAAATGCAGTACGATGTGAAAACCACTACCGATGTAAATATCACCGGCTTTATCAGCGAGCGGCTGGACTCGTTCTCTTTGTTTAAAGAAATACTGGATGTAACCGGAACAGCCTCCTTTTTGGATGCTTATGGTGCTTATACCTGCTTTGTGGTAACCAACGATGGCGTAAAGCACTGGATGGACTCTGTAGGAGTAGCTTCCATTGCGGCTGCTGATGTAAATACCCTGAAAAACCTGGTGCGTTTCCACCTGTTGGAAGATACCATCAATACCAGCCAGTTTACTGATGGTAAATTAAAAACAGCCACTATGTATGGGCAGTATTTAATTACCGGTGTTGATTTTGTTAACGGCGTATCTTCATATACTGTAAACCGCCAGGCTTCAATAGTGCGTACCAATGTCCGGGTAGGCAATGGAATAGTGCATGTAATCAACCGTATGTTAACACCTGCAGCTAAAACCATAGCACAGGAGTTGGAAGCCAAACCTGAATATTCCATTTTTGTTCAAGCCATGAAGGAAACCGGTTACTACGACCTGCTGAATAAAGTGGATGCCGATACTTCCAAGCGCTGGATGACCGTGATTGCAGAAAGCAACCAGGCTTTGGCAGATAGCGGCTATGCCTCTTATGCAGCGCTTAAAGCTAAATACAGCCAAACTGGCAACCCGGCTGATCCCAAAGACAGCCTGCACATGTATATGGCCTATCATATTATGAACGGCCTGTATTTTTTAGGTGATATTATTAACTATAGCGCCCAGCTTACTTTATTGCCAGAGGAGGTGATTACGATTAAGCACGAAAACCAGGAAGTGGTGCTGAACGAAATGGAGTTCAACGGTACGCTGGAAAAAGGGGTAACATTGATCCGCCCCGCCAGTGATAACTCGGCTACCAATGGGGTATGGCATAGTGCCAGCGGACATACTATGGCCAGGTATCGTAAACCACAGGCTTTGTACTGGGATGTAGCCATGTTCCCCGAGCTGATGAATCAGCCAGCTTATTTTAGAAGACAGTCTTACTATTTTGCCCGCCCTACCGCTGCTGATAAACCTATTGCCAGTATAGATTGGGAATGGAAATCAGCCACTGCCGGTATCCAGTATTTTTATGGAGGGTCAGGCACGCCTGATATATATAACGTAAACAGAGACCGTATGGCGTTAAATTTTGGTGGGCCTAACAGGGCTACCTGGATGGAAATAAAAACACCTACACTAATAAAGGGCAGATATAAAGTATGGATATGCTATATAGCCCAGGTTAATGTTACCACCAATGTGTTCGTAAATGGTATTCCAATGGTCCGCCAGGTGAATTTTAATACCTACATGCCTGCCGGTTCGCCGGAGGAAAGGGAGTCGATAGGCTGGAAGAACTATGTAACAGCCAGCAGTCCTAACCGCCATAATGCCCGATTGGTAGGTATTGTGGATATTGCTACTACCGGCTCTCAAACCATACGTTTTGAATCGGTAAGTGGTACTGGAAACAATGCACTGCAATTAGATATGATCCATTTTATACCGGTAGATGAAGAGCAGATCGTACCCCGGTTCAATACGGATGGGTCTATGTCGTGGGTTAAATAAGAGGCATAATAACTTATTAATGAAACTGAAAAAATAGTTAGATGTTTAATAGAATTACAACACTTTTCCTGGTAATTGCTGGTGTTTGCATACTAATGCCCGCCTGTAAAAAATGGGAGGAGCACAACCGCATTACTGATGAGGGCATAAGCATGAACCTGCTGGAGCGCATACAGGCAAACCCGGATTTAAGTACTTTCGCAGGCCTGTTGGCCAAATCAGGTTATGCCGATACTATTGCTTCATCGAAGGTGTTTACAGTGTATGCACCTGTCAATCAGGCTTTGTCGTCCATCACATCCTCGCTGGAAAGCGATAGCGAGGCCTTGAAAAGGTTTGTGGCCAATCATATTGCCACTCAGGCTTATTATACCAGTGTCATAGAGGGCACACAACGTATCCCGGTATTGAACGGCAAATACCACAATCTCAATACCACCTCAATTGATGATGTGCCTTTTGCTTCCAAAGACCTGGCTGCACGCAATGGAGTAGTACAGGTATTGACTACGGCCCTGCCTGTTTTAAACAATACCTGGGAATTTGCTGCCAGCGATGCAAGAATGCCTGCTTTACAAAAAGTGTTGATGGTTGATTCCCTGGGCAGCATGTTCCGTACCCGGGTGCACAACCTTGGTGACGAATCAAAAAACTTTACACTGTTTGTATTGCAGGATGCTGCATGGCAATCGGAGGTAGATAAATTTAAACCTGCTGCCCATGTTCCCGGTAATGCGGATAGTACGGCCATAGTAGCCGGATGGATAGTAGTAAAAGATCTGGCAGTGGATGCTTTATATAAGTCGGCTTCAGAAATTCCTGATACCGTGGTTTCAAGGTCTGGGGTAAGAGTGGGCATTGATAAAAGCGCCATTGTATCTACCATTAAAACCAGCAACGGAATGGTATATGTGATGAGCAGGCTGGAAGTGCCGCTTCGTAACAAATTCAGGGATATCCTTATTGAAGCTGAAAATTATAATTCAGCAAGCCATAACCGCCTTGCCAATACTTTTATTAGGGATAAAAGAGATTCTGCAACCAGTGGTGTTTTCAGAGACATTTTAGTGTACAATCACGGGGTCGCCATGTTCAACCTGCGTTACAGACTTACTGAAATACCTTCTGTCAAATACCAGGTGTACTGGATGGCTTTGAATGATAATATTAATGGTATGACGGCTCCGTTTACACAAAAAATAGGGGTAGATTCCTTCAACTCTCCTTTACCGGCTTATGCTACTGTGCAGCTGAATACGTATGCAGAACAGCCGGCAGGGGAATTTACCCTTACCGCTTACAGGCCCACCTTCAACCTGTATCTTACCGCTGCTAATAATACTACTGCCAATAGCAATGCCATTGTATGTAATTATATAAGGCTGGTACCAGTGTTCTAAACTGTTTATTAAGACTAAAAAGAAGATGATGTATAATAGATTGAAACCCTTTTTAAGTGTAGCGTTGACGGTTTTGCTGGCTGCGGGATCGTATGCACAAACCACCCCGGCAACCAATGCCAATCCAGCTGCTGCCGGTGTGCAGGCGCTGGTAGTGAAAGGTATTGTAAAAGACGCTGCTACCGGTAATGGCGTTAACGGAGCCCGCCTGCAGGTGAAAGGCTTTTCGGCTGCTATTACCGATACATCGGGCCATTTTTCATTAAATGTTCCGCAATCCACGGCCATTATACTGGTAGAGGCTGATGGTTTCGATGCACAGGTGGTACCCGTGAAATACAGAGAGGAGATAGAGATTATATTGCAGTCGCAAACCCAGCAGTCTTACCACGATGTGCTGGTAACCCCTACCCGCAATCAGCATAAAAAATTCATAACTGCTGCTGCTGATCAGCAGCAGCCCAATAGCTGGCAGCAACCCACAGAAACAGCAGATGCCTGGTTACAGGGCCGTGTAGCTGGCCTGAACGCTATTCGCCGTTCCGGTATGCAGGGCGTAGGGGCTAACCTGTTTTTAAATGGTATCAACTCCTTGTACGCTACCAATAAACCATTGATTATTGTAGATGGAATGCCCTTTGACGCCAACGATTATGGCGAAAGTATTATTGCCAACAATTATACCAATCCGCTGAGCCTTATTGATATAAAGGATATCGACAATATAACTATATTAAAAGATGCGGCGAGCATTTATGGTGCTAAAGGAGCCAATGGTGCTATTATCATTACAACGGTAAGTGCCGAAGGCAGGCAGGCCACTCAAATTGATGCCGGTATTTATACCGGTGTTAACCTGGCACCTGAAAGCCTGCCCGTGCTTGACGCTCCCGGTTACCGCACACATTTAAGCCGGATGCTTTTCAGCAAAGGGATGAGCGCTAACGAAATTGCCGCCCTGCCTTATATGATAGACGATCCTGCAAGAGCAGACTACTATTCCTATCATAATAATACTGACTGGCAGAAAAAAGTGCTGGATAATAGTTTGAGTCAGAATGCCTACCTGCGTATTACCGGTGGCGATAATATTGCTACCTACGGTCTTACAATGGGTTATATGAAAAATTCGGGCATTGTAAAAAATACCAGCCTGGAGCGCTATAATACCCGGTTTAATGCCGAGTTTAACTTTACAGAGAAACTTACCGGTACCGCCAATCTTTCTTTTACCTATAATAACCAGGATCTGAAGGACCAGGGGATTGCCGATAAAACGGCGCCCATTTTTAACGGGCTGGTAAAAGCGCCCTTCCTTACTGACCACCAACTCGCGGCAGACGGAACTGCCTCTCCCAACCTTGAAGGTGTTGATATACTGGGCATCGGTAACCCCACTACTATCATTGATAAAATAGAAGAGTATAATAAGTATTATCGCTTCTTTGGCTCTTTCAAATTCAGGTATGATATCAGCAAATCCATTTCAGCCAGTACTTTAATTGGGCTGCAGTTTGATAAAGTAAGAGAGACTTACTATATCCCCAGCATAGGCTTGGTGCAGGACACCCTATGGAACGATATTGCCAATAACCGGATGGGGTCGCAGGTGAAGCAACTGTTCTCTATATTTAATGATACGAGGCTGGATTATAACCGCACATTCGGGTATGTACATTCTTTGAACGCCAGCCTTGGGATACGCTACCAAAATAACAGAGCTAACCAGGTAAATGTTATTACTGCCAATTCTGCCACTGACGATATGGTAAGTGTGCAAAATGGTTTGGCCTCGTTGCGCCGTGTAGGTGGTGAGATGGGCGAGTGGAACTGGCTGAATACCTACTTCGGAGCCCACTATGGCTTCAGGGATAAATTATTCCTTAGCCTGAATATGGCATTGGACGGCTCTTCGCGTTTTGGTGTAAAGGCTGCCAATGGACTTACTATTTCCGGTCACCAGTTCCCTTTGTTCCCCTCACTTAGCGCTGCATGGTTATTGTCATCAGAAAAATTTATGGCAGGCTCCTCCATCGACCTGTTGAAATTGAGAGCTTCTTACAGTATTGCCGGAAATGATGATATAGGCAACTATACTTCGCGCTATATTTATGTAGCGCAGAACCTGTTGGGCGCCCAGGGTTCAGTACGTAAATGGATCTCCAATCCGGAATTACAGTGGGAAACCGTAAAAAAACTAAATGCAGGTCTGGACCTGGCTTTCTGGAAAGAAAGAATAACATTAGGTGTAGATGTATACAGCAACCGTACCACAAATATGCTGGTGTACCAACCTCTGCAAACCATTACCGGTTTCAGCTCCACGCTCACGAATGGTGGGGAGCTGCAAAACAATGGTATAGAAGGAACGTTGAACCTGCGCATTGTAAATAAAAGAAAGTTTAAATGGGACTTTGGCGCCAATATCGCAACATATAAAAACAAAATAGTAGCAGTTCCGGGTGATGCCATTTATACCGATTATGCCGGGGCTACTATTGTAACAGCTGTAGGCCAGCCGGCCAACCAGTTCTATGGTTATAAAACCGCGGGCGTGTTTGCCTCTGATGCCGAAGCTGCCGCTACCGGGTATACAAAAGAAAATACAGATGGCAGTTTTTCAGCATTTAAAGGAGGAGATATGCGCTTTGTTGATTTGAATGGCGACAAAATAATTGATGAAAAGGACCGCACCGTGATCGGCGATCCGAATCCTGATTTCTTTGGAGGCTTTAGCAATCGCTTTATCTGGAAAGGGTTTGAGCTGAATGCTTTATTTACTTTTTCTGTAGGGAACGATGTGTACAACTACCTGCGCTACCGTCTCGAATCGCAGAGCGGCGTAGAAAACCAGTTGCAGAGCGTACTGAACAGTTGGAGAGTTGACGGGCAGGAAACTACTATGCCCAAAGCTGCCTGGGGCGACCCTATGGGTAACAATCGCTTCAGCGACCGCTGGATAGAGGATGGCTCTTATCTGCGCCTGCGTTCGTTGAATCTTACTTACAATGTACCATTAAAGCCAACCGCGGCATTTAAGAATATTGCGATATCTGTTACCGGCAATAACCTGTTTACTGCTACCAGGTATTTGGGTTATGATCCGGAATTCAGCGCTTCGCCCAGCCCCCTGGCACAGGGTATTGATACCGGCCTGGACCCAGTGTTTAAAAGTGTGATATTAGGTCTAAGATTAGGATTGTAAGCGGGGAAACAAAATAATTGAAATGACTTTCCTTACTCTATAGGGAAAGCAACAATGAAAAATATAAAACGAAAGGAATGAAAAAGTTTTTTATAAAAACATTAATAAGCGGCGTGTTTGCAGTAGTAGCGTTAACAGGTTGTAAAAAAATGTTTGATAAAATGCCAACGCATGAGCTGGACAATAGCCAGGCATATCAGAACGTGTATGATGCAGATGCAGCGGTAATGGGTGTGTATGGCAAGTTCATGGCACTGGCCGATCGCTATATTATTTTAAATGAGCTGCGGGCCGATTTGCTGGACTATACGCAAAACGCGGATAAATGGCTGCGTCAGATCAGTAATCATACGGTTACAGCTGATAACCCCTATGCAGATCCTCGGCCTTTTTATGAAGTGCTCATTAATTGCAATGATGTATTGTACAACCTGAACAAAATGTACGCCGAAAAAAAGATCAGCGAAGGTAATTACTACGAACGCTATTCTGATATTGCCTGTTTGAGGAGCTTTTTATACCTGCAGCTGGGTATTCATTATGGCGATGAAGTGCGGTATGTAACATCACCGCTGGCTACCTTAGATGAGGTTAACAATGCTGCTTTGTTCCCTAAGGTAAGCTTTGATGCCTTGCTTGATTCATTAATTGCGTTTACCGAACCTATTCCCTTTAAAGAACAATACTCTTCTGGCTCTTCTTTAAATATTACTTTAGACGGCTACCCTACAGAAAAGTTTTTTATCAATAAGAAAGTATTGCTTGGCGATTTATACCTCTGGAAAGGGAACTACAACAAAGCAGCATCGTATTACCGGGAAGTTATGGAGGTTGCTACTACCGGCACTACCGGTGAAACGTATTACTCTCAATATAAAATGGGATGGTATGGAGAAGCTGATGCTGATGGTAGTAGAGTCATTACGGATAACAGGGTGGCTTTTATTACCCGGGCAAGGGCGGGAGATATGAATAACCTGCTGTATAATATGGGTTGGCGCATGATGTTCGAAGCCGGTTATACTGCAGCCAGGTTTATTCGCGAGTGGGTATGGACGCTGCCGTATGATAATAAATTTGCACCGGCCAATCCTTTAATTAAATTGTTTTCACCGGTTGGCGGCGATTACCTGGTAAAGCCCTCGCAGCAGGTAATGGATATGTGGGCCAGCCAAACTATGAGCAGCAACACCATACCTGGTACGGGATCACCTTATGACCCGCGCGGCTTGTTTAGTGTTAGTAATGTGAGCGGCCAGCTGGTAGCTATGAAATTTATATCCAAATACCTGAACTGGGATACAAAGGCCCCGGCAGATATCCTGGTAAAAAATGGCGACTGGTACCTGTTCCGGCAAACCCATCTGATAATGCGTTTTGCTGAAGCGGCCAACAGGGAAGGATGGCATAAACTGGCGTATGCTTTTTTCGACCGCGGAATGGGATCTGTCTATGCCGGGCCATCGGGCACTACCAATCAAACACTCTGGCAGAATACGCTCGATTATCCTTATCCCTATAATTTTGATGCAAGGAATGGTGATATCCCATATTTCCGTGCAGACTGGTACCGCCATACAGGCGTAAGAAGCAGGGCTTATGTACTGCCTTACCCAATGACGGCTACCAACTCCGCCGATAGCCTGATACAGATTGAAAATGGCCTGGTACAGGAGACTGCCCTTGAAAATGCATTTGAAGGCACCCGCTGGGCGGATCTGCTGCGTATAGCTCGCAGGCGCAACGATCCGTCTATTATAGCAGATAAAGTGTACCAGAAATTATTAAAAGACGGGGACCCTAATGCAAGCACGGCAAGAGCCAAGCTGATGAACAGGGAAGGCTGGTATTTGCCGTTTAAGTTGTAATGGTATAACATGGTCTGACCGTCCCGGTCTGACCAGGGAGAGAATTATTCACCACTAATGCACGAATAAATTGTGAAACAATAGTTCGTGCATTGGCATTTAATACAGGGCTGTTATAATAAATATTTGAAAAATGCTGCGGAGTTCAGGCATATATAAATTACTGTTTGCAAGTTTTTTTTTAGTGGTTGCCCCGGCGGGGTTAGCTCAGCTGGTATCCTTTGAAAAAGAAATGGATCGCCTTGACCGTATAAGCGTTACCAGTAGCAGGGAACGGCTTTTTGTTCATTACGACCGGCCTCAATATCATATCAACGATACTTTATGGCTGAAGGGATATATCGTTTCCGGTTACATGAATAAAGTAAACGACAGCAGCCGTATTGCTTATATTGAGTTCATCAACTCTGGCGGTGAGCTGGTAAAACGGATCAGCGCCATTTGCGAGATTGGCCTGTTTTATAGCAATATTACTTTGAACGACCAGCTGTTTCCCCAGGGAACCTATACATTACGAGCTTATACCAATTACATGAGGAATTTTGGCGATTCGCTTTTTTTTGAAAGCAGCTTTAATATAATTGATCCTAAGGCAGCATTATGGAAAGCCACAATAAACGACCTGCGGTTTGAGCATAACAGGCTTTTTATGGCAGCAGGCCTGCGATCGGAAAACAGGGTTCCATTGGCAAATAGCAGGGTTGAAGTAACATTGCTGGCCGGAAATAAAAGATGGTTTCGGAAGAGCATGGTGGCCGATGCCGGCGGTCATATTTATTTGGACACGCTGCTGAAAGACGCAACGCCCGAAAAAAATCTCAGGCTCGAAATTGCCAACAGTGAACTTAAGCTTCAAATACCTGTTCCAACCGGGCAGCAGGATATTGACCTCCAGTTTTTACCGGAGGGGGGAAGCTTTGTGGCGGGTTATAGCCAGCGGCTGGGCTTTAAGGCTTTAAATGTATTGGGCAAAGGTGTTAACGTAAAAGGTGTTATTAAAAACAGCAAGGATGATGTGATAGTGGATTTTGCCGCTGTTCATAAAGGAATGGGCATTGTTTCCTTAACGCCCCAGGCCAACGAGGTTTACACGGCGGTATTGGAAAACGGTGCTGTTTATAAATTACCCCCGGTGCAGCCCCTGGGTCAAGTACTGAGAGCAGATTATTTGAAAGATTCTGATACTATTGTGATAAAAGTTGATGCCGGCTTAAACACCGGTAACACTGATTATTTTCTTACCGGCTCGGTACGGGGTTACCATTATTTGAAAGTAGCGTTAAAGGGCAGGAAACAATACCAGGTTAAAGTGCCGGCAGCAGTTTTCCCCGGCGGTGTGGCGCGTTTTACGTTGTACAGTGAAAACGGCACTCCTGTAAATGAGCGGGCGCTGTTCATCTGGCACGGGGATGATTTAAAGCTGAACCTGTCTATGAATAAATCTATATATGTAAAAAAAGACAGTGTTTCGTTAAGCCTGTTAGTGGAAAATGGAAATAATGAAAAAGTACGGGGAAGTTTTTCCCTGTCTGCAATTGATACCAGCCAGGTGAGCGTAAATGGTAACGCCGATAATATTGTAAGTTATATGTACTTGGGCTCAGATCTGAAAGGGACCGTTGAAGAACCTTTTTACTATATTAAACACCCCCGGAGCCGGGCGGTAGATGCATTGATGCTTACCCAGGGCTGGGTAAATTATGATGTAGCAGACACGGTGCGGGAATATGGCTATGAAAAAGAGTTTGAAATAGGAGGTAAGATTACCAATATAGCCAATAAGCCGGTAACAAACGCCAAAGTACTGCTGTTTGGTAACCAGGGGCGCGGAAAGTTTTTTTACAGGGATACGGTTACTGATAAAAACGGGCAGTTTCTGTTTAAAGAGTTCCCGGTATTTACTAATGATAGTATAAGCACGCTTATAAGAGCAGCCAATAAAAAAGATAGATCGTTTGGGATAGGAGTAGAAGTATTTGAAAAGGAGTATCCAGCCATGCCACAAGTTGCCGCAGCATATAATCCCAACAGTATTGTATTTGATACGGCGGCAAAAGGAATTATTGACAGGCGGTCAGCTGTTATGGAACAACTGAAAAGGGACGGGCATTTTATGGAGGAAGTAACTGTTACTGCCCAAGCCCGGATACAGGGATCTAAAAATCTGAATGAGGATGGTGGTGCCGATCAAAAAATCACACAAACTGTTCTGGACCAGACGCCCAAAGCTTCGCTGTTTGATCTTTTAACAGAAAAACTGCCAGGATTTGGGGTAAGGTATATTCCCAAAACAACCGTTAAGCAGGGATACTATGTGAATTTTAGCCAGGTATATTTTGTTTTTGACGGGAAGGTGGTGGCAGGTGGCGACTTCCCTTCGCCAAATGGTGCAGGTATAAGTTCAGGTGTTATGCCTGAAAAAGAAATGGAGCAGGAAATAGAAAGCGCCGGGAGCGACCCGGTTTTTGAATATGCCAATATGCTAATGGAGTATTACAATGCGGAAGATGTAAAAGGTATTGAAATAATGAGCTCAGCAAGGTTTAACAGGGAGTATAAACTTAAATTTCTGGATCCTGTTCAGTTAATGGATCCTGCCATTGATTACACCTTCATTGAAATTACTACTCATGGCGGCGTGGGCGAGTTCTTGAAGAAAAAACCGGGAATGTATCTGCTGAAGCCCAATGCTCCCTTTGTAGGCCGTAAGTTTTATAGCCCCAGGTATGCTTCGCCCAGCGAGGAAACTGTTTTTCCCGATATGCGGCCAACCGTTTACTGGAACTCAGATGTGGTTACCAGTGAAAAAGGCGAAGCTCATGTTTCGTTCTATACCTCTGAAAGTAAGGGCAGCTACCTGGTGATTATACAGGGAACTGATTTAAAAGGCCGGTTTGGTGCCTTAATTGTGCCCTTAAAAATAAAGCCCGATTAAGCTCGTTGGTTTTTCACCAGCCGGGGCGGAAAATCATTTGTTTTGGAGTACGTTTTTTATGATACTATCCCGGAGCAGGACACAACAGGATAATAAAAACCAGGAGTCCTTTATTTTCGTAATATGGCCATAATGCTTATGGTTATATTATAAAACGATTGAAATAATTTATATGCAAATGTCAAATCACGGAAGCTTGTCAGCCGGTTTGTTGAGTACTATTATCTGTTTGCTTATTATTGGGTGCAGTGCTGTTTTTGCCGGCGAGCCGCCGCCCCAGCGTAAATATAACTTTAATAGCCAGTGGTTGTACAGGTTGGGCGATGTGGAGGAGGCTAAAGAGCCGGCTTATAACGATGCCGGCTGGAAACAGGTAACCCTGCCTGCTGCCTGGAATGAAGACGATGCTTTTAAAAAGGATATAAGAGACCTGTCTACAGGCATAGTCTGGTATCGCAAACATTTTAAGCTGCCTGCATCAGCAAAGGGGCAAAAAATATTTATAGAGTTCGAGGGTATCCGCCAGGCAGGTGATTTTTATGTAAATGGTCAGCTGGTGGGCTTTCACGAGAACGGGGTAACTGCTTTTGGTTTTGATATTACAGAGCTGGTAAAGTTTGACAGCGAAGAGAATATTATAGCAGCCCGTATTGATAATGACTGGGATTACCGTGAAAGAGCTACCAATACCAAATTTCAATGGGAGGATAGAAATTTTAATGCTAATTACGGGGGCATTATCCGCAATGTGTTTTTGCATATCACACCAAAGCTGTACCAGACATTGCCCTTGTATTCCAACCTTAAAACAACAGGTGTTTATATTTATGCAAAAGACTTTGATATAAAAGGCCGGTCTGCAACCATTCATGCCTCTTCCGAAATAAAGAATGAAACGGGTAAGGTGCAACAGGTAGGCTATGCCGTTGACATTATTGATATAAATGGAAAACCAGTGAAATCTTTTACCGGGGAAAAAATAACCATCCGGCCGGGCGAAACAAAGCAGATAGGAGCTGAGGCTAAAGTGAACGGCCTGAACTTCTGGAGCTGGGGCTATGGTTATTTGTATAAGGTGAAAACTTCCTTACTGGTAAATAATGAACCGGTGGATGTGGTGACCACCAGGACCGGTTTTCGCAAAACGGCTTTTAAAGAAGGGATGATTTATTTAAATGACCGCGTGATGATGGTGCACGGCTATGCGCAGCGCACCTCCAACGAATGGCCGGCATTGGGCACCTCTGTACCCGCGTGGATGAGCGATTACAGCAATGGCCTGATGGTGGAAAGCGGGGGTAACCTGGTACGCTGGATGCATATTGCTCCTTCCAAACAGGATGTTGAAAGCTGCGACAGGGTGGGGCTGATGCAGGCCATGCCCGCAGGCGATGCGGAAAAAGATGTGGAAGGGGAGCGCTGGAATCAGCGCGTAAGGGTAATGCGTGATGCGATCATTTATAACCGCAATAATCCCAGCATTATATTTTACGAATGTGGTAACGAAAGCATCAGCGAAGCGCATATGAGTGAAATGAAGGCCATTAGGGATAAGTACGACCCGAAAGGTGGCAGGGCTATTGGCAGCCGGGAAATGCTGGACAGTAAGGTAGCGGAGTACGGCGGCGAAATGCTGTACACCAATAAAAGCGCCCATATACCTATGTGGGCTATGGAGTATTCGAGAGATGAAGGCTCGCGTAAATACTGGGATGAGTGGACACCCCCTTATCATAAGGACGGGGACGGGCCGCTGCATAACGGGCAAAATGCTGCATCTTATAACCGCAACATGGAGAGCCATGCCCTGGAAAACGTAAAGCGCTGGTACGAGTTCTGGCGCGAGCGTCCCGGCACCGGGAAAAGGGTGAGCAGCGGCGGCGTGAACATTATATGGTCTGAAACCAATACCCACCACCGGGGCGAGGAAAACTACCGCCGCAGCGGCGAAGTGGATGCTTTACGTATTAAAAAGCAAAATTATTACGCGCATGAAGTAATGTGGGATGGCTGGGTAAACCCTGAAAAATACCGTGCGCATATTGTGGGCCATTGGAACTATGAACCCGGTGTTACAAAAGATATGTTTGTGATCTCTTCTGCTGATAAAGTAGAGCTGAAAGTGAACGGAAGGTCATTGGGCTTTGGTGAGAAAAGTGACGGGTTTATTTTCAGATTCAGGAATGTAGCATTTAAAGAGGGTAATATAACCGCTGTTGGATATGATGCAAAAAACAGGCAGGTGTGCACCGCCAAAATGGAAACAGTGGGAAGGCCGGTAGCGCTGCGGCTTACTGCCATTAAGCGTTCTTCACCTTTCCTGGCGGATGGTAATGATATTGCGCTGGTGGAAGTAGAAGTAGTGGATGCCAAAGGCAGGCGTTGCCCTACGGGTCTGAACATGATCCACTATACATTAGAGGGGCCTGCTGAATGGCGCGGCGGTATGGCTATGGGGCCGGAAAATTATGTACTGGCCCAAAGCTTCCCGGTAGAAGGCGGTGTGAACCGTTTTATGGTGCGTTCCACTACAACGCCCGGTACCATTACAGTTCAGGCAAAAGCAGATGGGTTGCAACCCGCATCCATCCGGTTGGCTACCCAGGCTGTGGTTGTTGAAAATGGGTTGGCTAAATACTTGCCTGGTACAGAGCTGCCACCTGTTTTAATCCGGGGCGCTACACCTGCAACACCTTCCTATACCGTAAGCCGCAAGGCTGTTGATGTAAAACAGGCTATTGCCGGTGCTAATGCTGATAGGGTAAAGCAAAGCTACGATGATAATGAGCTGTCTGACTGGGTGAATGACGGAAAGCTGGGGACCGCCTGGATAGAATATGAACTGGAAAGGGAAGCATTGATAGAAGAGATTGCTTTGAAACTGAATAATTTCCGGTCCAGGACTTATCCCTTGGTCATAACGGTTGATGGTAAAGAAGTATTTAATGGCAGTACAAAAACCACATTGGGTTATTATACGATTCAATGCAAACCTGTAAAAGGAAAAAAGGTGCGCATCCGTTTGGCCGGTAGTGCTGAAAGTGGAAAGGGTACTAATGAAGTAGAAGTGGGGGGTAAAAAATTAGATGATGGTGTAGCCCGCGATGACGCAAAGTCTAGAGGTGCTTTGAGCATTATTGAGGTTGAGTTTTATGAACGGGTAAAATAATGGTCTGAACTTGTTGAAAGTATCTGCAATGCAAATGTCAATGAGGTAGGGGCCTGTTTTTGCCGTCACCTTGTCAAGGACTCCCGCGGAGCTAAGTCCCGTAACTGTACGGAACGGAGTCGAAATCCCAATAGCCATTGGGATGAATAGGGGATATTTCCCCCAGGCGGGTTTCTGTTGAGGACTTTAAGCAAGGGGATAGAATCCGTCGGTTTATGCCCTGGCTTTACTGCTGGGAAGTGCAATGCAATTCGGTGGAACTTTTCTCCCGCTGTGCGGGATCGAAGCTACGAAGGGAAATGTTCGTACCCTGGTTGGCGTTTGCTCCAACCAGTGATTGATTTAGGGTTACCTGTGAAAATACCGGCGAATAATTAGTAAAGACAAGATAAACAATGTTATGAAGATAAGTGTGGAAATGGATTAATCATTTCAATAAATCTTTAAATGATGAAGCGATATTTAGTATTTTTTTTGCTGTTTTTTCTTACCAATGCTTATTTGTATGCTCAGGATTACAAGCTTTGGTATAATAAGCCAGCTGTTGAGTGGACAGAAGCATTGCCTATAGGTAATGGCCGAATGGGAGCTATGATATTTGGTGATCCTTTAAAAGATCATATACAATTTAATGAAGAAACAATTTGGACAGATGGCCCGCGTAATCATGATAGGAAAGATGCAGTTTCATACCTTCCTCAGATCAGGCAATTGCTTTTTGAGGGAAAACAGAAGGAAGCAGAGGCAATTGCTCAGGAACATTTTATGGGTTTACGGAGAGAAGCCGGTGATAATAAAACTTGGCTGGATAAAGTATTGAATAAAAAAATACCCGAAGGTAATCCTGCAGATTTGAAGTTTCATGATGGAGATTGGAATGAGATGGAGGTTCCTGCTAATCAAGGATGGGAGGCTATAGGTTTTGATGGTATGGATGGGGCAGTATGGCTCCGTACTTATTTTAATTTGCCCAAAGGCTGGGAAAAAAAGAGTCTCCTGCTGGATTTAGGTGTAATACGTGATGAGGATTTTACTTATGTGAACGGTAAATTGGTTGGCCATTGTAACAACCACAAAGAGCGTCTTTATTCAATACCGGCTGGTGTTGTAACTCCCGGTAAAAATGTAATTTCTATTTTGGTCATTAACTATAAAGACAAAGGAGGTATTATAGGGAAAGCGGACTCCACAAAGCCAATTGCTTTAATGGTAAAAGATACTAAGTATAAACCCTTATTGCTTAAAGGGAAGTGGCGTTACTATGTATTGGATGATAATCTTCCCACTGGCAGAGGTTATCAGGGTTCCTATCAGCCCTTTGGTGATCTTTCCTTGATTTTTAATATGGAAGGGGATGTGAAAAATTATCGAAGGGAGTTAGATCTGGGTAATGCTTTAGTTACTACTACTTTTATGGCAAATGAGGTACATTATAGAAGGGAGTATCTTGCCAGTAGTCCCGATCAGGCAATTGTAATCAATTTGTCTGCATCTAAAGCAGGTAAAATTAGTTTTGAGGCCGAATTAAATAGTGCACATAGAAGTTATAAAGTAAGAAGAGCAGACAGCCAAACACTAACGATGGACCTTACTGTACGTGGTGGTGTATTGAGTGCAGAAGCCCGATTACACATTGTGGCATCTGGTGGGGTAATCGGATTGGTTGATGGAAAACTGAGGGTTTCGAAAGCTGATAATGCGACCATATATCTTGTTGGTGCGTCAAGTTTTGTAAATTATAATGACGTTACAGCAAGTCCTTCAGAGCGAACCATTGCCGCCCTTAACAAGGTCAAAAATAAATCTTATACTGATATAAGAGCTGCACATATATCTGATTATCGTAAATATTATGACAGGCTTTTTATCAGGTTAGGGACTGAAAAAGATCAGGTTTTGGATTTACCTACTGATGTTAGGTTAAAGAATTTTGCTACCTCACATGATCCGGAATTTGCAGCTTTATATCTTCAGTATGGTCGTTATCTGCTAATCTCATCATCACGTCCCGGCACGCAACCAGCTAATCTGCAGGGTATATGGAATGATAAAATTGCACCACCCTGGGGAAGTAAATATACCTGTAACATAAATCTGCAAATGAATTATTGGCCTGCCAACCCGCTTAATTTGTCGGAAATGGAGATGCCTTTAATAGAAATGATAAACGAATTACGAAAGAAGGGAGCCAATACTGCCCGTTCTTACTATGGAGCGCGTGGGTGGGTATTGCATCATAATACCGATCTTTGGAGAGCCACAGCTCCTATTAATAAATCCAATCATGGTATTTGGGTGACAGGCGGCGCATGGCTCTGTCATCATCTCTGGGAACATTATCTATTTACCAGGGATAGGTCATTTCTGGAGAAAACAGCTTATCCTGCAATGATAGAGTCTGCAATGTTTTTTATTGACTTCCTGGTGAAGGACCCTCAAAAAGGATGGCTTATAAGTACGCCTTCCAATTCTCCTGAAAATGGGGGTTTGGTTGCCGGCCCAACTATGGATCACCAAATTATCAGATCTCTTTTTCGCAGTTGTCTTGAAGCAGGAACATTGTTGGGCAAGAATGATCTGGTGTTGGACACCATACGGCAAAAATTGGCAAATTTGGCGCCAGATCAGATAGGCAAACATGGACAGCTACAAGAGTGGTTGGAAGATAAGGATAACATTAATTATAAACACAGGCATGTATCACATCTTTGGGGCGTTTATCCTGGGAACCTTATTAGCTGGAACATTGATTCAACTGTAATGAAAGCTGCCAGGCAATCACTTATTTATCGGGGTGATGAAGCTACGGGTTGGAGTCTTGCTTGGAAGATCAATTTTTGGGCACGGTTCCGTGATAGTGAGCATGCTATGTTGTTAGTAAACATGCTTTTAAGACCTTCTGAAAATAGGGGAGGTTCTTATTCTAATCTTTTTGATGCGCATCCTCCTTTTCAAATAGACGGAAACTTTGGTGGTGCAGCTGGCATAGCAGAATTGCTGCTGCAATCTCAAAATGGAATACTTGAAGTATTTCCAGCCTTGCCAAAAAAGTTTTCAGACGGTAAAATAAAAGGTTTATGCGCGCGTGGAGGTTTTGAGGTGGATATGGAGTGGAGCAAAGGAGTACTTAATATTTTAACTGTTAGCTCAAAAGCTGGAGGTGTCTGCAAAATAAAATATGGAGGAAAAGATGCTGAAATAATTGTTCCTGCCAGAGGGAGTGTAGTCTTAAATAGTGACCTATCTGTTCGAAAATAATTTTTTAATATTTAGGGAACTTGATGTTCAAAAAAAGATTGACCCGTTTAAGGATGAAAATTTATCTGCTGTACAGGCATGACACCGGTGAGGGTAAAAAAATATAACTATAAATAATAGCAAATTATGAGAACAGGGCTGCTTGGTTTATTGTTTTTGCTGGCATCAGGTCTACGGGCAAATGCGCAGGATACTGTCAGCTGGAACGCAGCCTGGATAGGATTAGACAAAATGTTTTCGGGCGATACGCTGGCAGGTCATTCGCGGCTGTCGGCCCGCTATCTACGTAAGGAATTTAAGATCGCAGATAAAACGATTAAAAAGGCAACACTATATATTTCCGGTTTGGGGCTTTATGAAGCGTTCATCAACGATATAAAAACAGGTGACTATGTGCTGGCGCCCACATTGACCGATTACTCAAAATCGGTTAAATACAACACTTTTGATATTACCGGTAAGATCCGCCGCGGTTCACCAAACACCATTGCCGTGATCCTGGGGAATGGTCGTTATTTTTCAACGCGATATGAAGGAGGCGGAAAAATGAGGCATTTCGGGTTTCCCA